>CAXRHZ010000020.1:0-168834 GCA_964230745.1 Maritimibacter sp.
CTCTCAAAAATCTCCACACCGAGCGATCTGAGAAACGCAGTCTGAGCCTCCATTGCGAAACGCACTCCCATCATGAGATGGGTATCACCTCGCAGCCAACGCCGGGGCCGGCAACGTGTGGTTCAGACACCGCTTACGCAGTGAACGACCGAAATCCGCCCGAAATAGTCTCTTGCGCACTCACCCTAAATCAGCGACCAAAAAGGTATTAGTAATGGATTACACCATTATCGTGTCTTCTTCCTACCTCTCCTTCCTTGTCTTCTTCGTTTTGCCGACATAGCCTTGCATCCGAAGTGATTGTTCTTGTTCGTTGTGTTTTTCAAAGGAGCTACTTGATTCGCCTTCGCGGCACCAGATCCTGAACTCTCTTAGTTCCTTGAGATAGCGATCAGACCTAACTGGGTTCTTTGATCTATAGAGCTGAAGATCTTCTTCTTCCTCCTGTTCCGACCCTCGACTCTGTCTTGCGTCATATCTCGCGCCAAGCTCCAGCATCACATCATCATAGGTCTGACCAACGAACTTTGATTTCGACGCAAAGTCCGTCTCCGTGACCGATGTGAACGCCGCCTGCATTGCAAGCTCAAGAATTTCGCCCATGCTGTCCTCAACAATGTAGCTGTCGTGGATGAGCAGGATTGGGACGTTCAGTTCCAGAAAGCGAGATAATATATGCGCTGAGATTTCCGCATCTTGACGCATGAGTTCAAGCGCGGATCCCGTATGGAAATACGTCGATATGTCCGGGTGCTTCGCCTCGAGAGCTTCTATAGCTTCCTCGACCTGTACATCCTTCAATGACTTGATCCAATCTCCGTTCATTGCATTAAAACGCAACGCTCCGGGTACGACACTTCGATCATTTGAATTGAGTAGAATCAGTAACAAGGCCTTGCCGAGTCTCCTAAGTTCACTCGGTTCATTCTGAAAGCTAAGTGCGTCGATTGCATAAGGATCGGCCCCTATGTCCCTCCAATAGTCGATGCCCACTTGTGCATAAAGCAGAGTTGGATGAATGCTGGAGAAATCGACTTCGATCGTCGGTTGATCATTAATCAAGATCTTTTCACGAAGATGCTTGGGGCAGTTCTGCCACCAACCCCCGTAAAAGCGTCCACCAAGATCGAATGACGAGTGATTGTAGACACGGTTGACAAACTTCCGTGCTTGGGAAACGAATAGGTACTCGTGTTTGTCAAAGTCCAGTGCTATTGTCCCACGGCCAATATCAGGAATAGAGATAAAGGTCCTACTCAACAGGTGATTGTAAGACTTGAGTTGCTGTATCTCTTCACGGAAAGCGTTTGGTAGAAGAGAGAAATCAATGTTCTCCCCCTGATCATTCCGAAGGACGATTGGCATACGTTTTGCACTATACGAAATATCAAGATACCCAAATCTTGCCCGGCGAAACTCTTCAAGCAGAAGATTTGAAGGCCAAATTCGAGTGAGGAAACCCTTCTTTCTATTCCTGTCAAAAAATCCCTTTGCCATCTCGATCAATTTCACTTCATGAAGCCGGTAAACAACGTCGATTGTTCGAGCAGAGATGTGAAGCTCGTTGTAGATTGAATCCCTTTTGTAATCGTTTCGATTCAGTGAGACTGAAATCTTGAGATCTGGGTTTTCCCACCAAGCGACATACAGGTCCAAGAGTACGACCTTAAGGTGTCGCTTTCGGATTCTCTCGTTGCCTCCTGAGAAGTGGGATTCATATATGCTATCGACGAATTGGTTTACCTCCGGATGATCTGACCAGGTATGCACGTCAAGACGGCGCGATAGTCTGAGTGCGGCCGCCTTTTCAGCACCAAGATCGTTGTCTTCCCAATCATCAAGGTCTTCTATTGGCAATTCACCCCCCTTTTTGTGTTTATGATTCCGTCGGTTATCGATTTTTATTGTTTTATTTCAGTGTTTTGTCCGCAGCCCAATGTAATGTCACTCGAATAGGAGAGAGCCCCGGACCAAGATCCAAAGAAGACCGCACTGTACGTGTCACTTTCTGCGCGTGAGACAGTGGCTTGTATCCTGATTAAGTAAGACCATTTGTCAAATTTCTGCCGAGAAAATCTTGAGCGGAATTGAAGGCATGGAATTGGGCCCCACCCCCCACACCCGGGGGGGCATATGCGGCGCAGCCGTGAGTACATTTAGTGAGTTTCCATCAATGACCATGATGCTAGTAAACGAGTCAAATCAAAGCACTAGGCGGTCCGTCACAGCATTCGTGGGTGTGACAGGCGCCAAACTACGCTGTGTCAGGCTTCGCCCTGCTCTTGACGAGAAGGCAGTTGAGCCACTCTTCGGAAGCTCGTCCTGCTCTCTGATCGGGAGATCTTCCAAGACTTGAGCGTGTGAAACGCAACTTCTTCTTTCACAAACTCTGACAAGAGCTCCTCGTTCATATCGTTGAAGTAGCGTCCCGACTTTTCTCTTTCTTCGTCACCGTGTTTGAAAGACGCATATAGGACGCCCCTGTCCTTCGTAATGGTCGCTATCCCCTCGAGAACTGCTACCAAATCTCTGCCAGGGACAGGGAAGAGTGATGCACACGCCCAATGCAGTTCGGTCGGTGTCGCCGAGCGGACGCACATGGCGTGAGATCGCGGCGGATCTTGGTGTTCGTCTCTCAACCCCGACTGCAAGGGTTACCAGGATCATGACGCCAAAGAGACTGTTGCTGAGCAGCCCTTTTGCGGTCGGCGTCTAAGCGGCTAGGCTCGTGATAACCTCAAATACCTCAATCCGGTCGCTCGCCCCCTGCTATGGGATCGGTTTCCATGTTACCCAACAGCCCGACCAGCTTGGCGATTTCAGAACGGAATGATTGGGTGACCCGCCCGTAGCCGAGTTGTGCCGCAACTGCCTCAGCTAAGTCAGAAGGGGACTTTTTCAGTGTGTGCCGAATTAGCCCAAGCTTCTCAGGCAACGGAACCTCCTTCCACTGACGTGGGCGGCCGTCTATCTCAAGCCCGCGGAACGGCAGGACGTCCACGGGCCCGGTGCTTTCGGGCCAGAAGATCCAATGCTCATCTGCTGACCGCGTCCGAGGCGCAACACGCTCCACAGCATGCCAGATAGTCGAAGATATTTTCCCACCAGTCCGCTGGAAGCCATGATCCCGGGCGATAAGGTCGCTCAGGCGTTTGAATGTGATTGGCGCTTCTCCTTGAACATAGGCCTGGGCGAGCCGTCGCAGAGTCGCCTTGTATCCCGGTGAGTGGAACGAGTCCGGATCGAGAGTGATTTCAGGTTGGCTCACGGGGCCGAGATCGAATTCCGGGTCGTCTGGCCCGCCCGTCTCAGCCATAAGGGCCGCAAGCGGAGTGTCCCGCTCCAAAAGGGGAAAGTCCGGTTCGGACGGCTGCGTTTTGGTCGCACTCAGCGGCTTTTGCGCCGTGTCGACTTCTGTGGACGCCTCTGCTTCAGTTGGTGGGGCTTGCTCCAATACTGTCTCCGCGTCCTCGGTGACCTCTTCCTTGGCCGCGGCAGCAGCCTCGGCTGCGAGCCGATCCTCCTCTCGCACTTTTTCGAGCAAGGCCTCGAGATCCTGATGGAGCTGCTCCAGCCGTGAGCCGGGATCGATGAACCAGTCCGTCGACCAGACCCGCAACAAACGCCATCCCAGGCGCTCAAGGATAATGTGGCGCACCCTGTCGCGATCTCTCGCCGAAGCTGACGAGTGATAAGCGGCGCCATCACATTCGATCCCGGCCAGAAATTCACCTGGCTTGTCGGGATGCACGACACCCAAGTCGATGCGGAACTTCGAGACACCAATCTGCGTGCGGATCGTCCAACCTTTCGCGCGCAAGCGTTCGGCCACGGCCATCTCAAAATCAGAATCGTAGTCGCTATGACCATGATACTGCACGGCACGCCCGAGCGCGGTCGGACCCTGCGCTGCGAACTCGAGATAGTGCTTCAGGTCGCGCACCGCCTCTGAGTTAGTGCGCGTCAAGTCGATCATCGCTGGGTCGAAGCTGCAAAATATCGCCACTTCGCTGGTCGCGCGGGTGATGGCCACGTTCAGCCGCCGCTCACCACCCTTTTGGTTCAGCGGACCGAAGTTCATCGAGATGGTCTGCGCCCCAGGCTCCGTCGGACCGTAGCAAATGGAGATCAAAATGACGTCGCGCTGGTCGCCCTGCACTGTTTCGAGGTTCTTGACGAAAACTGGCTCATGCACGTTTGGTCCGAAGAACTTTTCGAGCGACGGGTCGGCACGGCGAGCTTCGTCCAGCAGGTTCTCGACCAGACGTTGCTGCTCCGTATTCAACGTAACCACACCGATGGAGAGGTGCCTCCGCGCCGGGTCTTTCAGGTGCGAGACGACTTCTGCAACGACGGCTTGGGCCTCTTTCGAGTTATTCCGCCCCTTTCCGCGAGCGTAGACACCGTTGATCCGTTCCAGACGGACTGCAGTTTCGCGCGTATCCGCAGAAGGATAGGTAACTAATTGCCCTTCATAGTAGGCGTGATTTGAGAAGGCGATCAGGCTTTCGTGTCGGCTGCGATAGTGACCGGTCAAGCGGTGCAAGGGCACACGTGCGGCCAAGGCTTCGTCAAGAATGCTCTCAAGGTCGGCCATGATCATGCCGTCACCATCATCATCCCCAGCATCGCGCGAGAAGAAGTTGGTTGGTGGCATCTGCTTGGGGTCTCCGACGATGATGCTGCGACGGCCTCGGGCAATCGCACCGATGGCATCTGGCACGGTGATTTGGCTGGCTTCATCGAACACGACAAGGTCGAACAACTCAGCCTCTGCCGGCAAGAACTGCGCCACAGACAGCGGGCTCATCATCAGACAGGGCGTCAAGCGCGTCAATGACGTCCCCATGTCCTTAACCAGCTGCCTCACCGGCGCTGCGCGTGCCCCGCGCTGCAACTGCCTTGCAAGAACTCCCAGACCGGTGTCTGCAGTGGTCTGCCGATCAGGAATCTCACCGGAAAGCCGGGCGCGTACGTAGGCCGAAGTCAATCCGGCAAAGGCGGCATCGAGCTTTCGGAAATCTGCAATGTCTGCGCTGTGGGTCGTCGCCGAGAAGCGACGTAGCAAAGGGTCGGCGTCGATCAACTCGGGCGCCGCCCAACGACAATACGCGGTGCGGAAGGCCTCTACGGTCTGCTCATGCTCCAGTGCACCGCGTTCCAACGCTGTCGCGAGGGCACCCAGCCCCCTTTCCTCGGCTTCACGGCGGACCGAGACCCAGCCGCACCACGCATTCAATCGCCTTTCGCGTTCGGCAACCGCCCCAACCGTCTCAATCAACCGATCCAGCGTATGTGGCTCCGGCGATTGACCCGCTGGAATGGTCAGCCCATGCCACTCCGCCTCGACGGCCAAGAACGCCTCCAGAGCATCTCGGAGATCGGCCCCTGCCCGGTCGGTCGTTCCGCCCCGCTCCAGCAAATCCCTACCCTCGCACAGACGCAAGCGTAACGTCCCGCGCAAGCCCACGATGTCATGCCCGACATCGCCCAGCCGCAGCATAGCTGCGCGCAAGGCCTCCCCACCGGTGATCGCTGAGCGCAGCGACTGCGCTGATGTGGTCAAACCTTTCCAAGGTGTACCGTCCGGCAGCGTAGCAGCGATTTCAGACATCTGCTTCTGTATGTCGGCCAGTTCCGCCAGCGTCTTGAGGTCGTTTTCAGGAGTATCGCCACCGGCGCCAATCTGGCTGACCATGGCTGCGCGCAGCTTTTTCAAAGCGCCGCTACGTGTAAGGAAACTCCGCGCCTGCGCCTGGGCGTGTTCGTCAATCCAAGCGTTGACCGGTGCCGTGGCAATCGCGTCGTCACGGTATCCTTGCGGCACGTTCTTGCGCTTCGCCTGCCATTGTTCAAGCAGGGGCAATAGCGCGGAAAGACTCTCGAGTGTGCCCCGCCCATCGGAGGTCGTCGCAAAACTGAGGTCGGTCGCGAGACACTGCGGAAAGCATTGAGTGAGTTCCGCGAGCGCTTCAGCTTCCTCGCGATCGGCTCCAACGTCGGGCAGACCGAGGCGTTGCGCCAGCTCCGCTCGCGCGGTCAGCAGGACTTGCGCCGTTTGCCCGAGCCGCCGCGCGGTATCAACGACTTGGCCCTGCCAAGCAAAATTCCATTCCTCAGTCCCGATCCCCGCAAAGGTTTCAAAGTCCTCGGACTCCGTTTCGCTGAACCGTTGGCCCAACCTACGCGCCGCGGTGCACAGGTTCTCGAAAGCTTCCGGGGTTGGTGCGAAGCCAACGGGACCCTGTCTCTTGGGCCAGTCAAGATCGACGCGATGAACGTCACCGTAGCGCAGGGTTCGGCCCATTGCATCGCGCGCACTGATACCAGCCGGCCCAGGTGCATGAAGCGCGTCCACCAGACCGTTTAGACGGTCGCGTAGGTCTGCCAGTCGATTGGCCTCGCGGCTCCACTCCGCTTGGTCGAGCGTGTCATGGCTCGACCATGCCGTATCGAGCTGTTCCAGAACCGCTTTCTTGCTTGCCTTGTTAGAATGGAGCTCAAGGCAGAATTCGCCAAGACCGACATCTTTTAGCCTCCGATAGACGACATCCAGCGCTGCCATCTTCTCAGACACGAACAAGACCCGGTTACCAAGCGCCAGGTTGTGGGCGATGATGTTACCGATGGTCTCGGACTTGCCGGTGCCAGGTGGGCCCTCCAGAACGAAATCCCCCGCCTGACCGGACGCATGTACCGCAACCAACTGGCTGCTGTCGGCATTGAGTGGCGCGAAAACGTCCGAAGGCGCAATGCGGCGGTCGATTTCACGTGGCTCAATGAATGACGACGGCGTGGCGAATGGCTCGCGCGGCGTATCGATCAGGTGGCGCACGAGAGGAGCCTCCTTCAGACGCTCCGTTCGATCTGCGAGATCTTTCCACATCAGATACTTGGCAAATGAGAACGTACCGAGGATAACTTCTTCGGTCACCTCAAATCCAGGCACGTCACGCACACGATGACGGACGATGTCCCATATTCTTGCAACGTCAACGCCGCTCTCATCACGAGGCAACTCCCCGACAAGTTCTGGCATGTCGATGCCAAAATCCTGTTTCAGCATCTGCAGCAGCGTCAGGTTGAAGACGGTGTCATCATCGTGCCGCACCAGAACTGGCTTCGACCTTGCACTGGCACGCTCCAGCCGCACAGGAACAAGTATCATTGGCGCTCGACTGTCTGCGCTTGTCCCGGCTGGCGTCCAGCGCAGCATGCCCAGGGCAAGGAAAAGGGTGTTGCTGCCCCCCTCCTCGATATCGGCGCGCGCCTTTCGGTAAAGGTTGATCCCGGCCTTCTCCAGCGTCTTCGGATCAGTATTTGCGATGACTTCCTTGCGCTCCAATGCCTCAAGTGCATGATTAAGGGCCCAATCATCCCCCGTTCGCAGGGTGAAGTGCGTTCGGTCGCTCTCGCTTCCCTTGGCGCCTTTCTCTGGCGGTGGTGTCAGACGCAACTTTGCACCACCTGCGAGCAAGTCCTCGAGCCTACCGGGATCAGGGCAGAAGATCGGCAGAGCGGTAGATGACGGTTTGATGTTCAACAGACGATTGCGTCGGGACAGGTCAAGCAGGCTGCGCTTCCAAGTAGCCAGCCTTTCTTCTGGGGTCCTCTCGGCGAGATCTGTCTCGTCTTGCTGTTCAAATGGCGGCAAATCATCTGGCGGAATATCGAGCGGTGGTGCGCTGGTTGGCTCAGTCGCGTCTCCGTCTTCGGCCGCCTCGGTCAGAGAGGACAATGGCTGGATGCCACGTTTCCGAGCCTGATGGACGTCCAGTGCGTAGACGAAGTCCGGGTCGTACTCCTCAGCGATTTTCCGGTTGGCCTCGTTGATCGCTTTGGTGAAAGGCAACGGGTGCCCGGCCGTCGCCATCGTTGTTTCGAAAAGCACGAGTTCGCGCAGATCCTTGGCCTTTCGCACCACCAGTGGGTCATCGACAGTAAGAGTCGGAAACCATGCTGGCTGCAACCAAGCGCCTGCAAATGCGTGTCCCTCAGTGAAAACGACGACAGGATGCAGCCCGGCCTGTTCAAAAGCCGCAGCGAACAATAGCGCCGTGTCGAGGCAGGTCGACAGTCCCGTTTGCCGGATGTCCGAGGGCAGTCGGATCTTCTGGCCAGTCGTCTCGAAACTGGCGGGCGGCACGGCATAGGTTAGCCCTTGCGCACTGACCGCAGCCCAGATGGCAGACATCAACTCCCACGACCGTTGGGTCGATTTCGCCTGGTAGCCGTTAATCGATCCATCCCGACCTCCCTCCACCAAGATCCGCGAAGCATCTTTCAGAACCTTCTGAATGAATACGTCATTCGGGGTTACAAACGCCGCCAGCAGTTCGGGCATATATCGCGAGCCACCCCATTCGTTGCGCGCCAGAGCCTCGATGGAAATGGTTTTGTCAGTCAGGATTTCATCGCCTTTTTGAAGTGATAGGCGAACATCAGCTTTCAATCGGTCTGTAAGCTTGTTGAGCATGCCACCAGCCAGTGGCAATCGCCGATCCGAGATCCGCAGCTTTCCCCCGGCATCGAGGCGGTCGATGGGCCACTCTCGTGCACCGAAGACGGCGGGGTCGGCCGAAATGCACAGCCGAAGGTCTTCGAGGTCCGTCTCAGATGGATTCTCGACACTTAATTCCAAGAGAACGGACACATCATTCTGATGTGACGCAAAGGTCACCTTGCCCGCAAATTCACCAGTCAGGATCGGCTCCGAAGAAATATCTACATCTTCGGTGGAACCTTCCGGAGCGCTCATATCCGACATCGAGAAAAACCTCATATAAACGAACTGATTTAAGTCACAGAGTATCGCTGCATGTGTTTGCTGCAAGCAGGATGGTCTTTGCGGGTAAAGTGACGACCGAACCGTATGTTTTTCACTATGAAAGCTAAAAGGTGGATTGAGTGACAATCGGCATCCAAAATTGACCCCTTGGAACAGAGCTGGCCCGGAACGGCGTAGTCTCCGTGCACCGCGGCGGCGGCGGGCAAGCGGGGCTGGGGCGTGGCGTCAGGCTCGGTTCTTGAAGCGCTAGCTTTCGTTGTCGGTCTAGACGATCTCGCAACGGTGGGTGCGCCACCCAGACCTGAACCAGATTCTTGTGCGAGGAAACTCCCATTCGTTTCGCAATGCTGAGAGCAAAGATTTCTACTAGAAAAACTTCCGCTGTAGCTCAGCTGGTAGAGCACGGCCTCGCTGCGAAGCGAGTTGGGTGAGTGAAACGAGCCAATTCGTATTGATGGGATTCACTGTGACAACTGTGACAAACAGCGAAAAAGTGTGACAAAATGGATCCCATCCAGTAGTCTAAGACTACACGAGACTAAGGCTATGCCCTTGATTTCCTTGGATCCGAAGTGGTGCCGCTGAAGGGACTCGAACCCCCGACCCCATCATTACGAATGACGTGCTCTACCAGCTGAGCTACAGCGGCACACCGCTTCGGTGGGCGGTCATTATCACCACCGTTTCGCGGTGTGTAGCCCTAATTTTTCGTCTCGGTTTCCGAGGTGTCGGCCGGTGTCACATCGACAACATCCCCGTCGCGATCCGTCGTCTCGGACTCGGGCGTTTCCTCCGGCTCGGCCTCATCGGCTTCCACGACCATCTCGGGTTCCGGCGCGATCTCTGGCGCACCGACGAGGAGCGTGTCCATCCGTGCACCACCCGGCATCTTCACGTCGCCCTCGGTC
This sequence comes from Maritimibacter sp., assembly GCA_964230745.1. Lineage (GTDB taxonomy): Bacteria > Pseudomonadota > Alphaproteobacteria > Rhodobacterales > Rhodobacteraceae > Maritimibacter. The sequence goes on from CAXRHZ010000020.1 coordinate 9,697, forward strand.
GGCTCGGTCCACGACAACGTGTCGAACGCCCCACAGTTGGCGCAGATTGGGGTCCAGTCTGCGTGGATGTGGTGACACTTGTCGCACACCCACTGCGGCCCGCGCGGCGCAACGACGGCCTTGGCCAGCCATCCCCGGATCTCGCTGTCCGGCACCTGCAGCCCACGCTCGATCGCCGCCATGAGCGTGAGGACGCGCTGTGTCGGTTTCGTGGTCGGCAGGTCGCCCAGCGCGTCCCGCGCCTTCTGGTAGTTCTCCGCGGCGATATGGAGTTCCGCGAGCAGCATCCGGGTCTCGGGGCTGTCGGGATGTTCCTTGGTCAGCGTCTTGAAACGCTTGAGCCGTTCGTCCGCACTCTCGTCCGGCTTGATCTCGGCGAAGGCCGCCGCGATGTCCGGATGCGGCGTGACCTTGTAGGCCTTGGTGAGCACGCGCGACGCGTAGCGCGGGTTGTCCTGCTCCATGTAGGAGCGCGCGGCGAGGATCGCGGCGGGGACGAGGTCCGGGGACAGCTTGTTCGCTTCGATCGCGGCCTCGCGCGCGCGGATCGAGTTGCCCTCGTCGAAGACGCCCTTCGCCTCCTGCAGCGCCAGGACGGCATCGCGTCGCTTGCCCACGTCCTTGGGCAGTGCGCCATGCTTGACCTTCTTTCCCAGCGTATCGCGCGCGCCGGCCCAGTCGTTGTGCGTGGCCTGCAGCGCCAGAAGCACATCGCCCGTTTCGGCGTGTTGCGGCTTCAGCGCAAAGGCCTTTTCGGCCAGCTTCATCGCCGTATCCGTGTCGCCCTCTTCCAGCTTCTGTTTCATGAGCCCGCGGACACCGACGAACCTCGTGCGCTCATCCGCCAGCAGGCGTTTGTAGACTTGGGTTGCCTTCTTCCGGTCACCGGCCATCTCGGCAGCCTGCGCGGTGATGAGGTTGGTCAATTCGGGGCGGCGGAGATACCGTTCGGCGCGCGCGGCCTTGGTGATCGCTGTGCGGTCCTCACCGGAGGCGAGCGCCATCATGCCTTCCGCCAGCGCCTGATACCCCTTGCGCTCCCGGTTGCGGTCGAAATGGCGGGAGATCGCGGTTTCATCGCCGTTCAGGAAGCGCACGGTCGCGACGATCAGGCCCGCGAGCTTGAGGAGCAGCCAGAGCGCGATGACGAGCACGACGAGCGCGATCACGGCTTGCAGGGCGCCCAGGTTGAATTCCATCGTGCCGACGTCGATGCGGATGCCGCCATCGGTTTCGAGGAGGTAGGCCGCGCCGATCGTGGCCGCGCCGATCAGGACGACGAACAGAACGATCTTGAATAGGGACCAGAGCATTGCGTCTTCCTTATTGGTTCAGGGTGTCGGCCAGCGAGGATCCGGCATCAAGCGCCACGAGGCGTGTGCGGGCCCGCTCGATCCAATCCGCCATCGCTGGCTGCGCGGCCTCCGGCATCGCCTCGAGCTCATTCAAAGCCTGAGCGATGCGGCCGTTCTGAAGTTCAAATTCGGCGCGCGACAGGATTGCGTCGGGATCGTCACCTTCCTGCGGCTCTAGCGACCGGGTGCCGAGCTGAGTTCGCAGGAACGCTTCGCCCCGCCCGATCTCACCCGCTTCCACCATCGCGCGCAGGCTGTCGTCCAACGCGGCGCGCGCCATTTCGGGAAAGCTTTCCTGAAGCGCACCGAGGGTCGGAACGCCTTCGGACGCTACCGCAGACAACCCCTCGGGCGCTTCCCGCCCGGTTGCGTTGGTCAGGTCGAAGAGCGCGTCGTCGAAGGGCTGGCCGGAATCCAACGCCGCCATGATCCGGGACAGGGCCGCACGGGCCGAGGCCGCCTGGGCTGACTGCGCCGCGTTCGCCTGAAGCTCGGCCGCGTCCTCCTGCTGGGCGCGGAGGTTTTCGAGCTCCCGCTCGAGCATGGCCCGCATGTCCGCGAGTTCGCGCTCATAGGCTGCGGCCGCGGATTCGGCGGCCTCGGCACTGTCGCCGGTCGGCATCTTTTCGAGCGCGGTGATCCGCTCCTCGAACCCCGACACGGTCGCGGAGAGCTCGTCGATCCGCGACTGCAGGGCTTCGATATCTGACCTGACGGCGCCGCCCAGATCCTCGACGGACGTATCGGCCCCGAGGGTTTCGAGGTCCTGAGCCTGCGCATCCAGCCGCTCTTGCAGTGCCGCGATCTCGTCGTCCTGCGCGGCGAGCCGGTCGGCCATCGGATCGGGTTCGGTCGTGGCGAATGGCCACCCGCCCGAAGCATATTGCGCGATGCCGAAACCGATCAGGCCGGCGACGAGACCGCCCAGCACCATGCCGCCGAACGCCATGCTCGCGCCGCCGGTTCGTTTCTGCTCCGGTTCGGTAACCACTGGCATGGCGGCGGCCGGCGCTGCGTTGTCGGCCTCTGTCGTGTCGTCATCTGCCGGTGTGTCGTCTGCGGACGCGCTCTCGCCGGAGGTGCCCCAAGGTGCCGCCTCTTCGGTCGTGTCTTCCGATGCGTCGCCGTTCTCCACGGGTTCGTCCGTCCCGGCATCGGTTGGCCCGTCGCCCGTGTCCGCTTCCTGCGACGCTTCGGGCGTCTCGTCCTGTTCGGTGTCAGCCTCCTCGGCCGTCTCGGGCGAGACGTCGGTCGGCTCGCCGTCCTCGACGATCTCGGCGTCCTCGATGTTCTCCTTCTCAGGATCGTCGGTCGCCGTTTCCTTCTGGGATTTCGGGGACTTCGCCACGCCTTCACCTCTTCGAATCTACCACAACGACCCATTGGTCGCGGGATTTGCTCCGACCTTAGCGGTGGGTCACTGGAGCCTCAAGGCGGGTCACCCGCCTGCCGCCGCGACAATCCGCGCGATCATTTCCTGCCCGTCCGGGTCGTCGCAGACCTCGGGCTCCTGCCCCACAGCTCTACGACAGACCTCGGCCACTGCCGGACTTAACGCGATGAGATGCACTTTGGGTCCAAGCCGGTCGATCTGTGCGAACAGTCGTTCAGCGGATCGCGGCGACCAAAGCGGCAGGATCACGGGATCGCCTCCCGCGAGGGCATCACAGGCATCCGTACTCAGACCGACAGTCTGCTGGGCATATACGGCGACAGAATTTGTCTCTATTCCAGCTGAACTCAGCCGTGATGCGACATCGCCGCGCGTCTCACGACCATGCGCATACACCAGCGGACCCTGCGCCGTGATCCGTGCGATCAGGTCTTCAGCATCCCGTGCGACAAGCTGAACGTCTCCGCCCGACGCCTGTGCCGTCCGTTCGCCAACGCAATAGACGGGGACGCCCGAGAGGTCGGGCAGGAATGACATGGCATTCGCCGACGTCAGGATCACACCGCGGTACGGTGCCAGGTCGACCGTCGCGCCGGTCCCTTCGATCCGGGTCACGGGGGACACCAGTGTGGGCAATCCGTTCAGCGCCTGCGCGACGCGGGCCGAAGCTGCCTCGGGCCGGGTCAGGATCACCGTTGGTGTGGAGGTCATGGGGTCTCGCGGGATGGACGGGGGCCGTGGGCCTTGGTATCCCGGCATAACCTGCAGAGCAACCGGCGCACCATGTCCGACACCGTCACCATACTTGGACTCGAGAGCAGCTGCGACGACACCGCCGCAGCCATCGTGCGGCATGAAAGCGGTGGTCAGCCAGAAATCCTGTCTTCCGTCGTCGCGGGACAAACCGCGCTCCACGCCGATTTCGGCGGCGTCGTCCCTGAAATCGCAGCCCGCGCGCATACCGAGAAGCTCGATCTTTGCGTCGAAGAGGCGCTCGATGCCGCTGGCCTGACCCTGCGCGCGGTGGACGCCATCGCTGTGACGGCGGGTCCGGGACTGATCGGCGGCGTTCTGGCCGGCGTGATGACGGCCAAGGGCCTGTCGGCGGCCACGGGCCTACCCCTAGTCGGTGTCAATCACCTCGCGGGCCATGCTCTGACCCCCCGCCTGACGGACGGGGCGCGCTACCCATACCTGATACTTCTGGTGTCCGGCGGGCATTGCCAGTTCCTCGTCGCGCAGGGTCCGGGGACGTTCAGCCGCCTCGGCGGGACGATCGACGACGCACCGGGTGAGGCATTCGACAAGACGGCCCGCCTGCTCGGCCTGCCGCAACCCGGCGGGCCTTCTGTCGAGCGTGCCGCGCTGGAGGGCGATGCAAGGCGGTTCCGCCTCCCGCGGCCGCTTTTGGACCGGCCCGGCTGCGACATGAGTTTCTCTGGCCTCAAGACCGCACTCTTACGCGAACGGGATCGGATCGTCGCCGAGAAGGGCGGGATCACGGTGCAGGACCGCTCGGACCTCTGCGCGTCTTTCCAGGCGGCGGTCACGGATGTGCTGGCCGAGAAATCGAGGCGAGCACTCGACGAATATCTGGCACTCGAACCCGACATGCCGCTCTTCGCGGTCGCAGGCGGAGTTGCGGCGAATACGTCCATTCGGGCTGCGTTAGAGACTGTTTCAACCGAACGCGGTGCGCGCTTTCTCGCCCCGCCCCTCGCGCTCTGCACGGACAATGCCGCGATGATCGCCTGGGCCGGGATCGAGCGGTTCCGGGCCGGAGACAGCGACGACATGAGCCTCGCGGCGCGCCCGCGCTGGCCGCTCGACCAAGGGGCCACGCCCATGCTGGGGTCCGGCAAGAAAGGGGCCAAGGCATGAGCATTTCCGTCCTCGGTGCCGGCGCGTTCGGCACCTCGCTCGCCATCGCCCTGTCGCGCGCCGGCAAGGACGTGGCGCTCTGGGCGCGCGATACGCGCGACATGGCGGAGCGGCGGGAGAACGCGAAACGCCTGCCGGGAGTCCAGCTCCCCGATGATCTTGTGATCACGGAGGATATGAGCGCGTTCGGCGCGGAGATCGTGCTCCTCGCCGTACCGATGCAGACCCTGCGCGGATTTCTCGCCGATCATTGCGACCGGTTCACCGGGTCGACCCTCGTCGCCACCTGCAAGGGCATCGACCTCGAAACCGGGGATGCGCCGGGGGAGATCATGCGCAAGTCCTGCCCGAATGCCGAACCAGCGCTGTTGTCCGGTCCCAGCTTTGCCGTGGACGTCGCCGCGGGGCTCCCGACGGCCCTCACGGTGGCCGCGAAAGACCCTGTAGCACTACAAGAAGCCCTCGCGGGCGGGAACCTGCGCCTTTATCGCTCGACCGACATTGCCGGGGTCGAGACCGGCGGCGCGATGAAGAACGTGATCGCCATTGCCTGCGGCCTCGCCATTGGCGCCGGGCTCGGGGAATCCGCACGCGCAGCGCTGATGACCCGTGGGTTCGCCGAGATGAACCGCTTCGCCATCGCACGCGGGGCCGAGGCGGACACGCTTCAGGGCCTGTCGGGCTTCGGGGACCTGACGCTGACCTGCACGTCGGACAAGTCGCGCAACTACGCCTATGGCCTCGCCCTTGGTCGGGGCGAGGTGCAGGCGGAGGGCGTCACGATCGAAGGTAAGGCGACTGCGAAAGCTGTCTCTAACGCTGCCGAAAAGCTGGGAATCGACATGCCGATCACGAACATGGTGGTCGCGGTCATGTCGGGCCATATTACCATCAACGAGGCGAGCGAACTGCTCCTCGCCCGACCGCTCAAGGAGGAATGAATGTTCGCCGTAATCTGCACCGACAAGCCCGGCTCGCTTGAGACAAGAAAATCCAACCGGGACGCCCACCTCGCCTATATCGAGGAGACCGGCGTCGTCCTCATGGCTGGCCCGTTCCTCGACGATAACGGCGACATGTGCGGCTCCCTCGTCATCCTGTCCGTCACCACGAGGGAGGCGGCGATGGACTGGGCGAAAGGCGACCCCTACGCGAAGGCCGAGCTCTTTTCGCACGTGCGCGTCGAGGAATGGAAAAAGGTGGTCGGCTGATGCGTTACTGGCTGTTCAAATCCGAGCCGAACACCTGGGGTTGGGAGGATCAGGTCGCCAAGGGCGATGCGGGCGAGGAATGGGACGGTGTCCGCAACTACCAGGCCCGCAATTTCATGCGTGAGATGAAGCTGGGCGACCAGGGCTTCTTCTACCATTCCGTGAACGAGAAGCGCATCGTCGGGATCGTGGAGGTCTGCGCCGAGATCCATCCCGACAGCACCACCGACGACGACCGCTGGGAATGTGTGGACATCAAGGTGGTACGAGGGATCGAGAACCCCGTGACGCTCGACATGATCAAGGACGAGCCGCGGCTGGCGGACATGGTTCTGGTCAACAACTCCCGCCTGTCGGTGCAGCCGGTGACCGAGGAAGAGTGGAACATCGTTCTCGAACTGGCCGGTGAAAAAGGCTAGGGGAGTCGCGAAACTCACGGCATAGTTTTTGCACAAAGAACAGTCAGTGAGGGACACTCATGGAAATCATCAACGTGCTCGTGGCGGCCGCCGCTGCGTGGGTTTTCGGTGCGATCTGGTACATGGCCCTGTCGAAACCGTGGATCCGGGTTTCGGGCGTGAAGCTGGACGAAGAGACCGGACGGCCGCTTGGCGGTGCGATGCCGTTCATCCTGTCGGCGATTGCCATGATCGTGGTCGCCGGGTTCATGCGCCACATCTTCGCGATGACGGCGATCGACACGATCGGCAAGGGGCTCACGGCCGGGCTGGGCATCGGGCTCTTCTTCATCACGCCCTGGACGCTCATCAACAACGCCTATCCGGGCCGGCCCTTCCTGCTGACGGTCATCGACGGCGGCTACGCGGTGATCGGCTGCGGTCTGATCGGCGCGATCCTGATGCTGTTCTGAAAAAACATGGAGGGCCCGACCCCTCGTCGGACCCTCCATCCACCCCACGTGCTCCCTCAGCACCGCACGTGTCTTTGAATTCAGGTCCGACCGTCCTGGCCGTTGAGATGAACCTAGGCGACGCGACCGAGTCGCGCAACGCGCAAGTAATTGACTTTCAATTCGTTTCAGCAACGAAGCCTTAACCAAAAAGGGCGGCCAACAGCCGCCCCTGGATCCGCTGTCAGCACGGGTCAGCTGTAGACCGACTCTTTCCCGAAGTGCTTCACGAGCATGTAGTAGATCACGGCGCGATACTTGTTGCGCTCCGATTTACCATAGGTTTCGATCACCGCGTTGATTGCATCCATGAGTTGCGGACCGTCCGTCAGACCGAGCTTCTTGACGAGGAAGTTGTCCTTCACGGTCTCCAGCTCGTGCTCCTGGCTCGCCGCCACCGTCTCTGCGTCCGGATTGTAGATCGCCGGACCGCAGCCGATCGTCACCTTGGTCAAGAGGTCCATGTCGGGGGTCATCCCGCACTTGTTCTTCAGATCGTCGGCGTACCTGGCGATCTTTTCGTCACGTTTTCCCATGAATCGACTCCCAGTTCTGTCCTGAGGGCGGATGCGTCCCTCAAGCCGAAGGGTAGGCGCAAATGGGCCGAATCCAAAGAAAATTATCCCCTGCTCATTGGCACTACCCAAGTGGCGCGCGATGACGCAACATGACAGCCTAGGCAACCATTCGGAGGGTACCATGGGACTGTGGAGTTTCGTCAAAGGCGCCGGGAAATCGCTCTTCGGCGGCGAGGACGCGAAGAACGAGGAGGCGCTGAAGAAAGAAGTCGAAGATCTCGGCGTGTCGACCGAAGGACTCGAGATCGAGGTCGAGGGTGACAAGGTCAAGGTGACCGGTGGCTCCATGTCGACCGAGGAGAAGGAGAAGGTGATCCTCGCCGTCGGTAACGTTGAAGGGATTTCCGAGGTCGAGGCTGATGTCGAGACCGAGACTCTCTTTCACACCGTCGAAAAGGGCGACACGCTCTGGGCGATCTCGCAGAAGACACTGGGCGATGGCGCGCGTTACAACGAGATTTTCGAAGCCAACAAGCCGATGCTCACGCATCCGGACAAGATTTATCCGGGGCAGGTGCTGCGCATCCCGACCTGAGTCTTACTCGCATTTCCGATCAGGCCCGGTCTCGCACCGGGCCTTTTCATTTGGACAGAAACCGCGAAATCCGTTCGGTCGTTTCGGGCGCCTCGAGGATGCCGAGGTGGCCGAGCCCCTCCATCACCTCGTATGTTCCCCGGTCCGTCACCGCGCTCATCACCGGTTCGTACTCGCGCGGCCGGAAGGCGTTGTCCTCGGACCCCGCCAGAAGCAGGAAGTCGGGCAGGGCGGCGATATCCGACTCATAGTCCGCACGGGGCGCGTAGCCGGTGTTGAGCCGGTAGCTGTAGGCATCCGTCGCGAATTGCCCCTGCTCGGTATTTCGCACCGCTTCGGGGATGTTGAATTCGATCACGGTCAGGCCGTTCAATGCCCGAATGCCCACCGCGTTCAGCATGGTGAGTCCGATGATCCGGCGCGTCAGGGGTCGGGCCCAGACCGATTCCCCGCGCGCGGTCGGCGCGTTGTATTTCAGAAAAGGCGCGATCAGGACCGCCCGCGTCATGCGACCCGCGTGCTCACCCCCCGCGAGACGGATAACCAGGCCCCCGCCCGATGAATGCCCCGCGAACACCGCGTCGTCGATTTCGAGGTGGTCGAGGAGGTCCGCGAGGTCATCCTCCATCTGCGCGACGTAGTCGATGTCGCCGCGCGGATCAGCGAGGGGGCCGTGACCGCGCAGGTCAGGCACGAACACGCGATACCCGCTTTCCTCCGCGATACGCCGTGCGAGGGTTTCGTAGGGTGCGCCATGCCAGCCGGAGCCGTGGACCAGGACCATCACCCCCGCCTCACCCGGCACGTCACGGTAACCCAGCGTCGCCCCGTCCCGCGCGGTGAAGGTCAGGAGGTCCGAGGGCGTCTCGGCCGTGCCGCGCTCGGGGAAATCGAGCGTCCTGGTCGCGCTGAACCCCGTCGGTCTGCTGGACAGGATGAGAATGAGCGCGATGGCGAAGAATATGCCGACCGAGATCAGCGGAATGAGTACGAATTTCAATGCCTTGTCCTATGTCTGCTCGAATGCCGCGAGTCCTGCCTCGACCTCTTCCAGCGAAAGGCTGCCGGGTTCAGCCCCCTCACGCGACATGCGGGCCGCGAGCGCCGTGAGATAGGCATTCACCGGAACCGGCGTGTCGTGCAGCCGTCCGAGCCGCACGATCTCGCCATTGAGCCAGTCGGTCTCGACCCGCGCGCTCTTGCGCAGGAAGCTTTGCGCGGTCGAGCTTCCGGTGCCTTCGTAACCCGGGACGTCTGCGAAGTTCATGTATTTCAACCGGTCAGGATGATCCTGATCCACGTTCTCCCAGCCGATCCCCGCTGCCGTCAGAACCTGCGCCGCTTCGGTCCGCACCCGTTCGCGCAGGGCGGCGATCGGCGCGCCCCGGCCCAGCGCGGCGATCAGAATGTTGGACAGGTTGAGAAAGAGCTTGCCGTATTTGAACGGCATCACGTCCTCCTTAACGAAGGTGGCGATGTCGGCGCTGGTCATTGCCTCCGCGAAGGCCGTATCGGCCGTATCCGAACCCCGAGGGTAACGTCCGGTGTAGAACAGACCCAGTTTCGGCGCAGATTGCACCGCTACCTCGCCCGGCGTGATGAAGACGGATGGCATCATCACGGTCACGGCATGAACATTGGGGAAAAGACGCAAAGCCGCATCTTCGTTTGTGACGCCGTTCTGAAGGCAAAAGATTGGTTGGTTGGCTGCCCCAGCGGACCGAAGCGCCTCGAGCGCCTCCTGGGTGTCCTGTCCCTTGATCGCCAAGAGTATCATGTCGTCCGTCCGGATCGCGGCTTTGTCCAGACTTTGCACCACGGGAAAGCGGATCGTTTCGCTGACGGTCGGTGTCAGGAGCCTGAGGCCCTCGTTCCGAATTGCCTCGAACTGTGCGCCGCGGGATATTCCAAGCACATCTTGCCCGGCACGTTGAAGTACGGCAGCGACAGCGCCTCCGATTGCGCCGGTCCCGAATACGACGATACGCATGTGCCCTCCGTTCTGCTTCGTGGTGGATCGTGGACATTCCCCCGACACATGCAAGGGCGCGCCCGAGAGCGCGCCCCTTTCTCTCGACACTCGTCACGCGATTACTGCGTCGAGGTCTCCGTTTCCGTTTCGACGTCGGCCTCAGCGCCGTCTTCGGAAGCAGAGGTGTCGGTCTCGGCATCCGCTTCGGCGTCGGCGTCAGCCTCCTCTTCCGCGGTCGCATCTCCTTCGGCGGAGGGATCGGCTTCAGTCGTCGTCTCACCTTCGTCTGCAGGCGCTTCTTCCATGTCGGTTTCCGCCTCTGCGGCAGCGTCGCTGCCGCTCGCGTCATCCATCGCCGGCGTGTCGGCAGGCTCCTCCTCCGCAGGCGCTTCATCCGCGATCAGATCGGCGACCGGCGTTTCGTCAGGAAGGCTTTCGATCGTCGATTCGTCGATCTCGGGCTGTTCCTTGAGAGTCTCCTTATCCGTCGACAGGACGAAGGACATCCCGTCCTCGCGAAGCTCGAAGTCGGTCAGTGGAAGGGCGACTGCGTATTCGCCCAGCCCGAGGAAACCGCCGATGCCCAGAACCGCCTTGGCGCCGTCTCCGTCCTCGATCACGTAGTCGATCTCGGCGATACGGTTATCTTCGGGGTCGTAGGCGACGAAACCGACGACATCACCGACAGTCATTTCCTCGAGCGAGGTGAAGGTCGGGGCCTGGGCCACTTCGCCGTCCATGCCCGTCGTATCGGTCATTTCGCCGGTCATGCCCTCTTCCATGCCGGTCTGCGGCTCGGTCGCCATGGAGTCGTCCGCCGACTCTTCCATCGAGTTGTCTTGTGCAAGGGCGCCACCGGCCACCATGGCCGCGATTCCAGCACCCATCATCAGGGTCTTGAGTTTCATAGCGTGCCTCCTTTTCGCTCGCTTATCGCGGACTCAAGAAGACTGCGTGTGGGGCAGTTCCCCACAAGTGCGCTGCCGCGGCGCGGCATGGCGGTTCCTGGCCTATCCGCCGCGCATTCTTCGGCTACTAACCGCCCGGCGCCGGGCCGGCGGGAACCGGCCAGTCGTTCAAATGTTGAATATCTTCGGCTAATGCAACCGACTGAAACCAATGGAAAAGGGCGCGGGGATTCCCCCGCCCTTCTTGCCCCATCCGGGCGATCAGTAGCGGTAATGTTCCGGCTTGTACGGTCCTTCAACGGTCACGCCGATATAATCCGCCTGATCCGGCTGAAGCTCGGTCAGTTTCACCCCAATCCGGTCGAGATGCAGACGCGCGACCTTTTCGTCGAGATGCTTGGGCAAGATGTACACCTCGTTCTTGTACTGCTCGCCACGCTCCCAAAGCTCGATCTGGGCAAGCACCTGGTTGGTGAACGAGGCAGACATCACGAAGGACGGGTGGCCCGTGGCATTCCCGAGGTTCAAGAGACGCCCCTCGGAGAGGAGGATGATGCGGTTGCCCGAGGGCATCTCGATCATGTCCACCTGGTCCTTGATGTTCGTCCACTTGTGGTTCTTGAGGCTCGCCACCTGGATCTCGTTGTCGAAGTGGCCGATGTTGCCGACGATGGCCATGTCCTTCATCGCACGCATGTGCTCGATGCGGATGATGTCCTTGTTGCCGGTCGTGGTAATGAAGATGTCCGCGCTGTCCACGACGTCTTCGAGCCGCACGACCTCGAACCCGTCCATCGCGGCCTGAAGCGCGCAGATCGGGTCGATCTCGGTCACTTTCACTCGGGCGCCCGCACCGCTCAGAGAGGCGGCGGAACCCTTGCCGACGTCGCCGTAACCACAGACGACAGCGACCTTGCCGGCCATCATCGTGTCGGTGGCACGGCGGATGCCGTCGACCAGCGATTCCTTGCAGCCGTACTTGTTGTCGAACTTCGACTTGGTGACGCTGTCGTTCACGTTGATGGCGGGGAAGGGCAGGTGGCCCTTTTCCATCATCTTGTACAGACGGTGGACGCCGGTCGTGGTCTCTTCCGACACGCCCTTGATCATGTGGCGCTGCTTGGTGAACCAACCCGGGCTCTCCTTCATACGCTTCTTGATCTGGGCGAAGAGGTATTCCTCTTCTTCCGACGTCGGCGTTTCGATGAGGTCGGTTTCGCCCTCTTCGACCCGCGCACCCATCAGGATATAGAGCGTGGCGTCGCCGCCGTCGTCGAGGATCATGTTTGCGCCGCCCTCCTCGAATTGGAAAATGCGGTCGGCGTAGTCCCAGTATTCCTCGAGCGTTTCGCCCTTCACGGCAAAGACGGGCGTGCCACCTTCGGCGATCGCCGCGGCCGCGTGATCCTGCGTCGAAAAGATGTTGCAGGACGCCCAACGCACCTCGGCCCCGAGGGCCACAAGCGTCTCGATCAGAACGGCGGTCTGGATCGTCATGTGGAGCGAGCCGGCAATCCGCGCACCCTTGAGCGGCTTCGTGCTGCCGTATTCCTCGCGCAGGGCCATGAGGCCCGGCATTTCGGTCTCGGCGATGTCCAGTTCCTTGCGGCCATACTCGGCGAGCGAAATGTCCTTAACGATATAGTCTTTGGTCACGGGAGGTCTCCGTCCAGGATGCGTTTGGGGGTAGCTAGCACCCTTGGTTATGGGGCGCAACGCCGCCGGATTGACAGCGACGGCGCGTTGGGGACACATCGGCGAAAAGGTCGGGGCATGTCGAACACGAAATACGGAAAGTTCTATCTTCGTCGCGCCGAAGGCGCATCAGTCTTCCGTGGGAGTGGGGACTGATGGCGCGCGCATGGCAAAGGATGTTGTCGGGGCGCCGGCTCGATCTGCTCGACCCGACGCCGGTCGACATCGAGATAGAGGACATCGCCCACGGCCTCGCTTTCGTGGCGCGCTGGAACGGGCAGACCTACGGGGATTTTCCTTATTCGGTGGCCGAGCATTCGCTCCTGGTCGAAGAACTCTTCGGACGGATGAACCCGGCCGCGCCCGCTAGATGGCGGCTCGCAGCGCTGCTCCACGACGCACCGGAATACGTGATCGGCGACATGATTTCGCCGGTGAAGGCCGCGGTCGGTCCGGGCTACGGCGAACTCGACGACCGCCTGATGGCAGCCGTTCACCTTCGCTTCGGTCTCCCGGCCAAGGTGCCGGCGAACATCAAGAAAGCGATCAAGCGGGCCGACAGGGTCTCCGCCTGGCTCGAAGCGACGCAGATCGCGGGGTTCCGGATGGCCGAGGCGGACAAGTTCTTCGGCCATCCTGACGAGGGGCTGATCGCCGATCTCGGGATCGAGCTGCGCCCGCCGGTGGAGGTGCGCCGGGACTTCGTCGCGCGGCACGAAACGCTTCTCGCCCAGGTTTAGAGCCCTTCAGAGCGTCGCGCCGGCCCGCAATTCCATCGCGTAGCCTTCGGATTGCGAGCCCTTCACGCCCAGAGCTCCGTAGAGCGTAACCACGTATCCGATGACGATGAGCGCGGGCCCGGGTAGGTCGGCATCGGTGACCTTGTCCTCGATCTCGTCCAGGCGCCCGATGATGACACGCTGTTCGAGCCGCGTGCCATTGTCGATCACGGCGACGGGCATGTCCGCATCGACACCTTGTTCCAATGCGCGCCTAGCAACCTCGCCCAGCGCATTGAGGCCCATGTAGACGACTACGGTCTGCCCCTTACGCGCGTAGCGAGTCCAGTCGTGGTCGAGAACACCCCCTGCCCCGTGCGCCGTAATGAACACGCAACTCTGGGCATGATCGCGATGGGTGAGCGGTATTCCGGCCGCCGCACCGCACCCGGCCGCCGCCGTGATGCCCGGCACGACTTCAACCGGAATGCCTTGGGCCGCGACATCTTCCAGCTCTTCGCCCCCACGCCCGAATATGAACGGATCCCCGCCCTTCAGCCGCAGAACGCGCTCCCCGCGTTTTGCGCGCTCGATCATCAAATCGGTGATTTCGCGCTGGGTCAGAGTATGTTCGTTCGGTTTCTTCCCGACGAAAATGCGCTCGGCGTCGCGCCGAACGAGTTCGACGATCCCATCGCCCACGAGCCTGTCGTAGAGCACGACATCCGCGTGCTGCATCATGCGCAGCGCCTTGAATGTCAGCAGGTCCGGATCGCCCGGCCCCGCGCCGACGAGCCAGACCTCGCCATGTTTAAGATCGGCCGATCCGCGTGCGAGATCCTCTTCCAGCCGTTCCTCGGCCAGGGACTCTTCTCCCGCGAGAAATGCGTCGCCCACCGGCCCCTCGATCAGGTTTTCCCAGAACCGGCGCCGGTTACGGCCATTGGGCACGGCTTCGTAGATACGGCCCCGGAAATTCGCGAGGAACAGGGCGAGCCGGCCATAGGCGGCGGGCAGCATCGCCTCCATCCGCGCCCGAAGGATGCGCGCGATCACGGGCGCGGCACCGCCGGTCGAGATGGCGATCGTGATCGGCTCCCTTTCGACCACGGAGGGCGTGATGAAATCGCAGAAAGTCTTTTCGTCCGCCACGTTTACAAGCGCGCCCGCCGCCTTCGCCGCCCGGTGGAGCAGTTCGTCGCGATCCGGTTCTTCCGACGCGCCGTAAGCCACGAGGCACCCCTCGAAATCCGCTTCGACCGGCACCCGCACATGATGGGTCAGCCGCTCGTGCCCGATAAACCGTCGCACTTCGTCTCCCGGATCGGGGTCGAACACTTCGACCAACGCGCCCGCGTTCAACGCCCGTTCGACGCGGCGTGCGGCAACGGTGGTGCCGCCATCGACGATGACCCGCTTGCCCGCGACTTCGAGAAAGATGGGGAGGTAGTCCATGAGCCCGATCCCTGATCCGATTACCTTGCGTGTCCCGCTTTCCGACGGCCATGTCAAATGCGCGAAACGCTATGTTTTCTGGCCCTACACGTGCGCTGCGTTGCGGCGTATGATGCCCGCATGAACATCCAGCGACCCTTCACCGCCGACAACCCGCATCCGTTTGCGCCCTATGTGGCAATCCTCGCGCGCGGCAAGACCAAGCAGCGGCCATTCACTTTCGAAGAAGCGCGGGACTCTATGGCGATGATCCTGCGTGGCGAGACGCTTCCGGAACAGATCGGCGCTTACCTCATGCTTCTGCGGCTCAAGGAGGAGACGCCGGAAGAAATCGCAGGCTTCGTCGAAGGGACGCGCGCGACGTTCGACCGTCCCGACACCCTGCCGCGCGTCGACGTGGACTGGTCCTGTTACGCTGGCAAACGCGTGCAGCTCCCGTGGTTCATCCTGTCGCTCCTCGCCCTGGTCCAGTCCGGCACCCGCGTTGTGTTACATGGAGCCGAGGGTCACACGCCCGGACGGGTTTACACCCGTGATGTGTTCGCCCGGTTCGGCTTGCCCATAGCGACGGGGTTCAAGCACGCGGCGGAACAGATCGAGACGCAGGGCATGACCTACATGCCACTCGAAACGCTTTCCCCGGTGCTCCGCGACCTCATCGAACTCAAGCCGGTGCTCGGCCTGCGTTCGCCGGTGAACAGTTTCACGCGGCTCCTGAACCCGTTTGACGCGCCCACCGTGATGCAGGGCATTTTCCATCGCGGTTTCCTCGACATCCATTCCGGAGCGGCCCAAATCCTCGAGATCCCCAGCATGGCAGTTTTCCGGGGCGACGGAGGCGAGATCGAGGTGCGGCCGAACAAGCCTTGCCCTGTCTGGACCACACACGGAAGCGAAGCTCCGGAAATCGACACATGGCCGGCGAGCCTCGATGACGGCCACGCCCCGGCAGACGAAGTAATGGACGTCGCCCGGCTGGAAACGGTTTGGGCCGGAAACGACACCGATCCATATGCACTGGCGGCCATCCAGTCGACGCTGGCGGTCACCCTGCGAACGATGGGCCGCGCCTCTTCCCGCGATGACGCCATGACGCAGGCAAAGGCACTTTGGCACGCCCGCAACACGGCACGTTTCGCGCCGGTGTGACCGCGCCCGGATCTGCAAGAACTTCCGAAAGGGAAAGCGCCAAAACTCGCCGATCATGGGTTTCCTGTCTTTGGGTTGTCACGAACCGGGCCTAGCGTTCTCGCAGGACAGCAGGAGGACGCCATGTCACAGGATTTCACCCTTACCCGACGCAGCTTCATGACCGGCACCGCCGGGGCCGCGCTCGTCGCGCTTCACCCATTCTCGGTCCGGGCGCAGGGCGCGCAGGCCCATCTGAGGATCATGGAGACAACGGATCTTCACGTTCACGTCTATCCCTATGACTACTACGCGGACCGTCCCATCGACACCGTGGGGCTGAGCCGAACCGCGTCGATCATCGAGGAGATCCGGGCAGAAGCCACCAACTCCCTCCTGGTCGATAACGGCGACTTCCTTCAGGGCAACCCGATGGGCGATTACGTCGCCTATGAGAGGGGGATGAAGGAGGGGGACATGCACCCGGTCATCACCGCGATGAATACCGTTGGCTTCGACGCCTCAACGCTTGGCAACCATGAATTCAACTATGGCCTCGATTTTCTGACAAAGTCTCTGGCCGGTGCCGATTTCCCGGTGATCTCGGCAAACGTGGTGAGCGAACGTGGCGGCAGTCCGCGTGAGGACAAGACACTCGTTCCGCCTTACGTGATCCTCGAACGCGAGGTGACGCTGGGCGACGGCACGACCGCGCCGATCCGGGTCGGTCTCATCGGCTTCGTGCCGCCGCAGATCATGACTTGGGACCGTCGCCACCTCGAAGGGAACGTGACCACCCGCGACATCGTGGAAACGGCACGCGCCTGGGTGCCGCAGATCCGCGAGGAAGGTGCGGATATTGTCATCGCGCTCAGCCATTCCGGGATCGGGTCGGCGCAGCACAGCGACGGCATGGAAAATGCCTCGGTCCCGCTCGCAGAAGTCGACGGCATCGATGCGTTGATGACCGGCCACAGCCACCTCGTCTTCCCCTCGCCGACCTATGCCGATTACGCAGGCCTCGACGCCGAGGCCGGCACAATCCACGGCAAGCCCGCCGTCATGGGTGGGTTCTGGGGATCGCACCTCGGGGTCATCGACCTGATGCTCGAACGTGACGGCAACGAGTGGCGCGTCATCATGGCCGAGACCGAGGCGCGCCCGATCTCGCAGCGCAACGAAGACCGCAGCGTGACGGCGCTGGTCGAAGATGTGCCCGCCGTGCTCGCCAGCGTCGAACAGGCGCACAACGAAACGCTCGAATACGTGCGCCGCGCGGTGGGTGAAACCTCGGCCCCGCTCCACAGTTACTTTGCGCTGGTGGCGGACGATCCGAGTGTTCAGATCGTGTCGAACGCGCAGCTTTGGTACATCGAACAGATGATGCAGGGGACCGAGTACGAGGGTCTTCCGATCCTCTCAGCCGCTGCACCGTTCAAGGCCGGGGGCCGTGGCGGGCCAGAATATTACACCGACGTGCCCGAGGGTCCGGTGGCGATCAAGAACGTGGCCGACCTCTACCTCTACCCCAACACCGTGCGCGCGGTGAAAGTGACCGGGGCGCAGGTGAAGGGCTGGCTGGAGCGGTCGGCGGGTATGTTCAACCAGATCACGCCTGGCGAGGCGGATCAGGTCCTCCTCAACCCCGATTTCCCGTCCTACAACTTCGACGTGATCGACGGCGTGGCTTACCAGATCGACCTGAGCCAACCGTCGAGGTTCGACCGGATCGGGAACGAAATCAATTCGGAAGCGAGCCGGATCGTGAACCTGATGTTCGACGGTGCGCCGGTGACCGACGACATGGAGTTCATTGTTGCGACCAACAACTACCGTGCGGGCGGGGGCGGCGATTTCCCGGGTGCAAAGGGAGACACGATCATCTTCGAAGGGCCGGATACCAACCGGGACGTGATCGTGCGCTATATCGTGGAACAGGGCACCATCAACCCGAGCGCGGATGCCAACTGGACCTTCGCGCCGATGGACGGGACCACGGTGCTCTTCGACACGGGCCCCAAGGCCGCCGAATATGCCTCGAATGTCGAAGGCGTCGATATCGAACCGGCCGGCGACGGGCCGGACGGCTTCGCGCGGTTCCGCATCACCCTGTGAACCTTCTGCCTTGAAAGCTGCGGGCGGGGGCTTTCCCCGCCCGTTCTCATTTGGGCATGCGCCAGCACTGCGGCACCGGTTGATCCCGGTCCGGCCGCGCACTATCAGGACGAAAACGGAGGCCCCAATGGCGAACCATTTCTACAAGCGCGACCTGCCCGACGGGCTCGACCTCGGCCCGGTCGTGGCGATCGACTGCGAAACCATGGGGCTCAACCCGCACCGCGACCGGCTCTGCGTCGTGCAGATGTCGGGCGGTGACGGCCATGCGCATCTCGTGCAGGTGGATATCGGCCAGACCGAGGCGCCGAACCTGACTGCGATGCTGACCAACCCCAACGTGTTGAAACTGTTCCATTTCGGGCGTTTCGACATCGCTGCGCTCTACAATGCCTTCGGTGCGCTGACCGCGCCGGTCTACTGCACCAAGATCGCCTCCAAGCTGGTGCGTACCTACACGGATCGCCACGGACTCAAGAACCTGCTGGAGGAGATCTTGCGCATCGACATTTCCAAGCAACAGCAACAAACCGACTGGGGTGCGGCCGAGCTGACCGAGGCGCAGTTGGACTACGCGGCATCCGACGTCCTCTACCTTCACCGCCTGCGCGAGAAACTCGACGCACGGCTGGCGCGCGAGGGTCGCACGGCGCTTGCCCAGGCCTGTTTCGAGTTCCTGCCGACGCGCGCGCAACTCGACCTCGCCGGCTGGCCCGAGACGGACATTTTCGCGCATTGAAGGCTGCGAACGCAGCATCTTATGTCCATTGACATGATCCCGATTCAGGCGCTCAATACCCGAGATGCATGAAGCTGCGCATTCCGTCGCGTGCAGCGAAGCCCCGCTTCGCCACACAGCCTGCGCCCAGGGAAACCGGGCGGCGCGCTTCGCACAACTCCCTGATATCCGGTCCGTTTTCGTCTGGCGTCCGCGCTAGGGCCCGTGCGAAATCGACATTCTACTAGAGAGGAGACCCCATGCAGTATCAGATCAGCGGCAAACAAATCGACATCGGCGAGGCGCTTCAGGTCTACGTCAAGGACGGTCTTGGCACCGTCGTCGAGAAATACGCCGAGCGACCGACGGACGCGCATGTGATCTTCTCGAAAAACGGCAGCGAGTTTGTCTGCGAGGCGATCGTCCACCTGTCGACCGGCCTGACTGCTCAGGCGTCGGCTCACGCCCATGATATCCACGCCTCATTCGACCAGTGTGCGGACAAGATGGAAAAGCAGTTGCGCCGTTACAAGCGTCGCCTGAAGGACCATCACAAGGCGCGCCCGGACCCTGTTGAAGTTTTCGGCGGTGCCTCGTATATCCTCGCCGCGGAAGAAGCGGGCGACTCGCCCGAGCCCGAGGGCATGGAACCAATGATCATCGCCGAGATGGAAACGCGGATTCCCGCATTGTCCGTCGGCGAAGCGGTGATGCAGATGGAACTTGCACACGCCCCGGTGCTTGTGTTCCGGAATGACAAATCGAATGGCGTGAACGTCGTGTATCGCCGTGAAGATGGAAACATCGGTTGGATCGACCCCGGCAACGTGGCCTGAACGCGGTCGCTGCCCCGGTCAACGAGTGGGATTTATGGCACTTTCGGATATCCTCCGGCCCGCCGCCGTGAAGGTGGTGGCGAGCGTTTCTTCAAAGAAGCGTCTGTTCCAGGACCTGGGCGAGGTCGTGTCGTCGACCTATGGCATCGACAGCAGCGCGGCCTTCACCGCGCTGCAGGAGCGTGAGACGCTGGGGCCGACCGGTGTCGGTCACGGTATCGCACTCCCCCATGCCCGTATCGAAGGCCTCGACCGTGTGGTCGGAGCGTTCTTTCGGCTTGAAAAGAGCGTCGATTTCGACTCGGTCGATCGGCAGCCCGTCGACCTCGTCTTCGCTCTGTTCGCCCCCGATGGTGGTGGGGTCGACCATCTCAAAGCGCTCGCACTCGTCTCGCGCACGATGCGGGATCCGGCGGTCACGGCCAAGCTGCGCGCGAATGCCGATCCCGAAACGCTGCATACGATCCTTACGGAATCGCAGTCAACGCGCGCTGCGTGATCAGGCGTCTTCCCGCCCCCATTTTCTGAAACCGAAGGCCATGTAGTCGCGCCCGTAAGCGTCGCGCACGGCCTTCTCCACCTCATCGTCGTAGATGGAGGCGAGCGAAAAGGGTTCGTCGGGAATGGCATCGCCCAGCGGGGGCGGCTCGATCCCCACTTCCATCGCGATGACGGCGAGACCCTCGTTGATCTGCTGTTCGCGCAGAACATGGTCCGGCGCCACGAACTCGGAAAACCCGCGCAGGAGGTTGTCTTGCGTGGCCCAGATCGGTTCGACCCCGTGCACGCTGGACCCGCCCAGCGAACCCTGGATGAAATGGAGGAACCTCAGAAACGCCTTGCGGTGACGAACGCGGTCGTAGCCCTCCCCGATGGGCGTATCCCACGGGATGTCGAGGTCATAGCGCTCGATCAGACCGTGCCTGAGCTCCCACTTTGTCCACGGCGTGTGGTTGAGAACGTAGCGACAGAATACGCTGTGTGCACGCTCCACCGGGTGTCGCAAGACGGTGAAGGTGCGGTGCCCCTTGTTCTGGTTCTTCCACTGGCGCAGCTCTTTCTGGCTGAACCCGGTGTCCAGGACGTCGCGATGCACGTCGTCAACCGCGCCGAGCCAATCGCGGATCTCCTGGTCCAGCGCGCCGGGGATCGGCATGAAACACAGCGGCGCCTTGTGCGCGGTGACGTAGCTCGGGACCGAGGGGCCGCGCGGGGGTTCGAAGTTCGGGAGACTGCCGAGGTCGTATCGGTCGATCTCGTTCACCGTCTGCTCGATCAGCTCGAAGTTCCGCACCTTGTCGGCGAGTGGCTCGGGGTTCTGCTTCTTGAACTTGCCGGACAGTTGCTTGAGCGCCTCCGTTTCCCCAAGGTAGGTGGCAAGTCCGTTCACGACCTTCAGGTCCTGAATGTCGTCGTAGTCGATGTAATATCCCGCCTGTCCCTCGACCTGGAGCCGCCGGGCGATGTTGCGCTGGCGCTCTTTCACCGTGAAATAGAAATGCTTGAAGTCCTTGGGGTCGAACTTGACCTTCCACTTCTTCGCATCCGCATGATCGCCGAGCTGCCATTGCTTTGTTGACCACGCGATGCGCTGGCTGACCCATGCGTCGACGAGGTTGCGATTGAGGATGATCTTCGCACAACGCCGGTCTCCCATCACGTGCTCGTAGACCCGCGGATCGTGATCGTGGAACAGGCGGAAACCGGGAACACCCTCGGTATTCTTCTTCATCGCCTCGATCAGCCCGATGGGGTCGGCGTCCCGATGCGCCATGGTGATCCCGAACAGCTCTGTCCGGTCCGGGTCGACGATAAGGTAGGGATTGAACGCCTCGCCGTAGCAAGTGATCCCCGGAAACTGGTTCAGGTTGGACTCGAGGAAGTTCGACCCCGTGCGCATCTCCGCGAGGATGACAAAGTAGTCGAAAGGGCGGTCCATGCGGGTCCTATTTCACGAGGTAGGGTTTGCGCGGTTTCTGCCGGGTCTGGCCCAGCGCGGAGTTGGTGGGGAAGTCGCCCATGAGGTGTGGCTGCATCCCCTGATTCTTCAGGTTCTGGAGGAACTGGCCGAAGCCCTCAAGCGATTTCATGCGCGGCGCCTCGGTCAACCTGTGGGCCTGCCGCGATCCGACCTCGTCGATGATCGTCTGGAGCGGTTCCATAGGGTTCTCGATGAAATCCGCCAATGTCCAGATTCGCACGCGGGCCTTGGTCCAGACCGACCTGAGCACTTCCAGATGCTCGGCCTCGATCCGCTGCAACCGTGCCGCTTCGCGTCGAATGTCGGAAAAATTGGCGTTCGAGTAAAAGAGCGGCACGGCCCATGCGCCCGATATGACGCTGATCTGGGCGTTGGGATCCTTGGCCACGTCCCAGGAAATGTCCTGGTTGTCCGCCGGTCCGTACATGAAACACTGGTGCTCGCCCCGGGTGTTCCAGATCAAGCTGGTGAGAAACGCGCGCGGATTGTAGTCGCGCAGCGCGGCGCTGTCCGTGAGCGCGCCGGCGAACACCTTTTGGTCACCGGCGAACTCGACCCTGCTGGGGCCGAAGATATGCCCGTGGACCCGCGTGCCGGTCACACGCGCAAGCCATTCCTCGTAATCCTCGAAGAGTTCGGTGAAGCCCTCGAAGATCGAATAGCGCGACGACGTCAGGCCGTTTTCCCAGTCTTCGTTCGGGAAGCGGCTTTGCATATATAGCCCCGGGCGCCCCTTGGTGCGCCGCTCCACGGCCTTTGAGAAGATGCGGTCGATCTTGCCTGGATTCGGCTCGGCGCCCGTGAAGATCTCTCCGTCTTCTGAAAGGAAGCCGGCATAAAGTTTCTCGGCATGGGGCCAGATCTTGCGTGCGACAAAACAGTCGGACCTGCGCAGGAGTTGCATGTGGTCGTCGTAGAAGATGTGCGGCTTGCCCTGGAAATCGAACTTGGAGAGTGTCAGCGACCGGCTTTCGATATTCGAGGAGTAGAGCCGCGCGAGCGTCTGGAAATAGCTTTCGTCCGGAATCCAGACCTTGCTGAAATATCGGTCGAATTCGGCTCGCCGCGGGTCTTCGAGAATCGCGGTAAGCGTCTGACGCGTCAGGCACCACCACTGGCTCCCCAAATGCGGGACGACCCCCTCTGGGATCCGACGCTTGAACTTGATCCGCCTTTGGAATCGGACATATGCGTCGAAAGCCCGCCTCTGTTTTTTCCAGGAGAAGGGGAAGCGAAGGATGAATCGCTCGATGTCCAGCCCGCCGACGGTCCACGGAACATCTTCGGTCGTCACGCTTTCAATGAAATTCGTCATTGGCCGTTCGGCCAGGTATTCCTTGAGTTCGGCCACGGGACGCAGCGGAAGGCAAGACCCGGAGGCGAGGTAGACGTGCCGCACGTCCGGGAAATCCGCCAGCAGCATCTCTGAGGCCGATTGGCTCGCTGCCACGAGGCTCCACGTCCCCCACTCGCAGTTGTGGCGGCGGCAGAAACGGACATTGTCGAGGTCCGAGAGGCTCGCCGTGAATTCGAGGTATTTACGCCGACCGACCTTCTTGTCGACGTGGATGACGACGGGACAGTCCTGGTTCGCCCAATGACGAGCAACTTGCGCCGCACGCCCCAACTCGTTGTGGACGAGCATTGCGAAACCGACGCTCACGCCCAGTTCCCCTTCGACATGATCCCGAGAATTTCGAGCTGTCGCCAGTTGATGTATTTTTCGGACCACTTGCACCAGAGATCCGGGTCATCCTCCAGCTTTTCGGCATAGGCGCGGTACTCATGGCTCGCGGCGTAGTGCTGCCGCCGCTCGAGTTCCTCCGCCGCCTTGTCCCGGAATGTGTGCAGGAATTTGGCGTGGAGAAGCGCGCCGGAGGCCTTTTCACCCCCCCACTCGTCGTAAACGAGGTTCAGACCCCGCGGGAGCAGGTTATGTGTCGACGAGACGTAGGTGTAGCTCCGGTGCCATCGGACCAAAGGAATCTTGTTCAAGGCGGGAGCGCGTGCGGGATTGTCCGGGAAGAACATGCGCGCCCGCGGCCCGCCCTGAATCCAGAGGTTTCCGAATTTCTTGTTCTTCTCGATCATGTAGTTGCCGGAATCGAACCAGTTCGCGATCTCGAATGGGTCCTGCCCCTCGACGTAAGGACGGCTACCAATCGGACCCTTGGGATACATGTCGAGCAGCATCGCCCCGAAGCTCTTGATCGAGGAGGCGTCAAGCCAGTCCGTGAGGGCACGCAATCCGCGCGTATCGCAGAACGGGAACACGAAGAATTCGTCGGGATCGACGGTCAGGCACCAATGTCCATGTGCGTGACGCCGCATGAGCCAGTTCAGCCAGTCCATCCCGAACCGCGCACGCTTGTAGCTGCCCTGCGCGGACCAAAGCGAGACGTCCGGCTGCTCCTGCAGGTATTCGCGCGTGCCGTCATCACTTTCGTTTTCCACGAAAACGAAGTGGTTCACGCCCATATCACGGTAATACTTGAGGAAATATGGAAGCCGCACGCGTTCGTTGCGGGCGGTGCAGAACACGAGGATATCGCGTGATCTGATTGTGTCTGTTCTGTTGACGACAGGGTTAAGCTGGCGGCGTTTGCGAAAAGCACGGATGCGCCACCGCTTTCGCAGCAGACGTAACCTGTATGTCCGCACGATGCCCAATGTCGCCCCTTCTACGCCGCGCTGGCTCAATTGCCCGTATCATAGGCACTTTAAGACAAGGTTGAAGTGATCCTCCCAATCCGGAAGCGGTTTGGGCCCTGCCTGTGCCTCGCGTTCAGATCGCGCGAAATGTTTTATCTCTGTTGCCCAAGGATACATATCGTGCGGATCGAGGTAAACGAGATTGTTTCCAAACACTTCACGGTAAACGGGGAGGTCGCTGGCGATCACCGGGCACCCCAAGGCGCACGCTTCGCCGGGGGGGAGACCGAAGCCTTCGACAAGGCTCGGCATGAGCAATGCCCGGGCTCCCTCGACGAGCGCCGCAACGGCACCGTCGGACAATGGGCCAAGTTCGTGGACGTGGGGTGGACCCCCATCCAGCCGGGCGAAAACGTCGGCATTCTTCCAGCCCCGCGCTCCGACGACATAGAGATCCGGCATTTCTTCATTCACGACCTCCGTCGCGAGCTCGGACCAGATGTCGAGCAAAAGGGCATGGTTCTTGCGCGGCTCGATGGTGCCAAGGGCGACGAAATAGGGTCTGTTCAAGCGCAACTCGGGCGGCACCGCGCTTTGATCGGGCTTCGGCACCGAAATCCCGAGATGTGCGACGATCGCCTCCGGGACCCGCCCCAACCGCGCGAACTGCCGCTCTGTCACCCGCCGGGTAGCTTGCGCCGTATGGATCACGAGGTCGGCCCCGCGCGCGACCTGCGTCATCCGTGCCTCGAAACTCTCCACAGTGCCGTCTCTCTGCCACTCCGGATGGTCGAGGGGTATCGTGTCGTGAACCATGACGACTGACCGGCCCCCAAGAGCGTGAACGGCATCGAAGTTACACGCGCGCAGATTGGAGTGCCCCACATTAATCCAGGTGGTGTTGGCAGGCAGATTTGCGGCGAGTAAACCGGAAAGCCCGCGCTGCCGGGCGCGTCCGAGGCCTAGCCGGCGCAGGTCAGCCTCGGCCCGCCGCTTGAGAGGGTGCGCCTTTCGCAACAGTCGGGAACGAAAATCAGTGCCCCCCCAACCCTCAATTCCGTTCAGCCGGTCGGCAAGCGCTTGGGTGCCGGCCCGGTCGAGAAGCGTGAAACCGATGGAGGATCGAACGAGCGCGAAAAGCGGCACGTCTTCGCGCAGAAGCCGGTCGAGATAGGCCGCCTCAACCCGGTCGATGCCCGTCCAAGCCCCGCGACCGACCCGCGATACAAGGCGGGACAGGTCGAGAAGACGGGCCTCACCCGGCACGGGCCGTGACAAGCGCGGCCCTTACTCGGCAGCCTGCTTCATGGCGACGATCTGCTCCAGATGCGCCATCAGCTCATCGCGCAATTCCTCGCGCTCCAGTCCGAACGAAACGGTCGCTTGCAGGTAACCGGCCTTGGAGCCGCAATCGAAGCGTTCGCCCTCGAAACAATACCCGTAGACATCGCGCCCCTGCGTGATCTCGTCGGCGATCGCGTCGGTCAATTGGATTTCGCCTCCAGCACCCTTCTTGAAGTTCTCGAGATTGCGCAGAACATGGGGAGTAAGGATGTAGCGACCGATCACAGCAAGGTTGGAGGGTTCGGTCCCCGGCGTGGGCTTTTCGACCATCCCCTTCACCTTGAGGATGCGACCATCCTCGCTCTCGACGTCGAGCACGCCATAGGCCGACACCTTGTCCGCCGGCACTTCCATCGCCGCAACCATGGAACCACCGGTTTTTTCATAGGCTTCGACCATTTGCTGAAGGCATGGCGTCTCGGAGGCGATGAGGTCGTCGGTCAGGATCACCGCAAAGGGCTCGTCGCCAATGAGTCTGCGCGCGCACCATATGGCATGCCCAAGACCGAGCGCCTGATGCTGACGGATATAGGCGATGGCGCCGGATTCCATGTTCGTGCCGTTGAGAATGTCGAGGAGCTTGTCTTTGTTCTTGGCCTTGAGGTCCTCCTCAAGCGTCGGCGCCCGGTCGAAATAGTCCTCGAGCGATCCTTTGCCGCGCGACGTGACGAAAATGAACTCCTCAATACCCGCCGCACGGGCCTCGTCGATGGCGTACTGAATGAGCGGGCGGTCGACCAACGTCATGATTTCCTTCGGGATCGACTTGGTCGCCGG
Source organism: Maritimibacter sp. (assembly GCA_964230745.1). Classification (GTDB taxonomy): domain Bacteria; phylum Pseudomonadota; class Alphaproteobacteria; order Rhodobacterales; family Rhodobacteraceae; genus Maritimibacter. The sequence goes on from CAXRHZ010000020.1 coordinate 35,860, forward strand.
AAGAAACCGGGTTCCCAGTCCTGCCACCGGAAAAATCGCCTTCGTCACCTTGTTCGTCATCTGGAGTTCACCCTTTGAATTCAATTCCGCGATCCGTGCCTAGCAACTGAACGCGCTAGCGGGAATGTTGGGTCCGCCGCGTGACAACCATATGTCTGTCGCGCCTCAACGTCACCCGTCTATTGGACGATCTGCCCAATGATTACGCACTTCTGATACGCGTGCCTGTTCTTCGCGCACGCGGCTCGGAAAGGTTGTCCACCGGAACAAAGGCTGGGAGCGCACGGACCGCCCGAACAGGCCGCCCCGCTGCTCCCAATAGCCCGCTGGGTGGAAGGCGACACGGTGCGCCAGAACCGTTGGAGACAGGCAAATCACGGTGGCAACCCGATTGCCTGACGCCGCCCGCCTGGCATTTTCCCTCAGCGCATTGAGGCGCCACGGTCGCCCGGCAAACCAAATCGACGCACCATCCGTTCTGGCTTCGAACTGTTGGAAAGGAACGGCATCGGTGATGGGCCTAGGGTCTCGGAGGTCGATGGCTTCGCCCTGCACGAAACCCTGTTCCAAAGTTCGCATGAGCGGTCGAATCCGATCCGGTGAGAGAGTCCCTTGTATCATGTGGGACAGAAGGCGCCGTTTCTGTTCCGAATAGGCTCTGTTCTTGCCGAATTCGTGAGATTCTGGGGCTGTATGTTTTCGCAGGTAGATCGCAGTCGAGGCGCCGATCTGGGTGAGGTCGGTGGGCCCTCGATGGGCTTGTCTTCGAGCAGAGCCGGCAAAGCCGTGGTGGACCTGGGCAAGCGGCACGACGACAGTCTCGTGATCGCGAAGGCGATAGTTCACGTCCGTCTCGTCAAGGTAGAAAGCGAAGGCGGAATCGAAGCCTCCGCTACGTGTGATCACATCGCGCCGAAATGCCATATTGGTGCCCTCGGTCTTGACTGCTTCTCCCACCGCCACGTCGGGGCGGAAAGGAAGCCGGCCAGGCTCTTCGAGCGTGCGGGTCGCGCCCAACGCGTCGACTGCGCGAACCGGCCATTGGCGCGTGATGCCGTTGCGGCCGAGGACCGTGCCCCCGGTCTGGGCAACATCAGGGGCCGCAAAGGGCTCTGCCAGGTAGGTGAGCCAGGTCGGCTCCGGGACTGCGTCATCGTCGATGAAGGCGACGACCTCGCCGCCCGAGGCAGCGATTCCGAGGTTACGCGCCTTGGAAATGTTGGCCTCATCGAACTCGATCAGCTTGATGCGATCTGCCCAGCCCATTTGGGTCACGGATTCGCAACCGGGAGGATCGGCGACGACGACGATTTCGAACTTTGGATGGAAGAGCTGGCCCAGTCCGGTGAGGCAGCGTTGGAGGAGGGCCGGACGCCCCCGGCTGACCACGATGACCGAAACGGAGAGCGGCTCAGTCATCGTCCGAACTGCTCAAGATTGCAATAGAAGCGGCCAGATCAGGCCCGAGCGAACAATTGTCTGGACCTGCGGCGCGCATCCTGTCAAGCGGACTGAAGCTCGACCCCGGGCGCATAGGCGATGAAGAACGGGTTCTCATACCCCGCCTTGCCGTAGGTCAACGGCGTGTGATCGTCGAAACGCACGACCTCGCCCCCGGCACCTTTGAGCACGGCATGTCCGGCGGCGGTATCCCACTCCATCGTGCGTCCGAGACGGGGATAGAGATCGGCCTCCCCGGTGGCGACGAGACAGAACTTCAGGCTCGACCCCGCGCTGGTCATGTCCTTCACGCCGTACTTGTTGATGTAGTCGTCCGTCGCCTGATCCCGGTGGGACTTGGACGCCACGATCATCAGCGCGGAATTGTCCGGATGCGACACGCGGATGGGGTTGCAATGGCCGGGCGTGTCGGGGTGCAGATCCCCCTTCTCCTCTACGGAAGAGCCATCTTCCATCGTGTAGAACATGCGACCGCGCGCGGGGGCATAGACGACGCCACGGATCGGCACGCCGTTCTCGACATAGGCGATGTTCACAGTGAAATCGCCGCGCCGGTTCACGAACTCCTTGGTGCCGTCGAGCGGGTCGACGATGAGGAACGCATCGGCAGTTTCGGAATGGCTCTCGGCCTGCTCCTCGGTCACGACGAGCACGTGGGGAAACGACTTTTTCAGCCCCGCCGAGATGAGCGCGTCGGCGGCTTCATCGGCGGCGGTCACGGGGCTGTCGTCGGATTTGGAGCGGACTTCGAAATCGTCGGCGTCGTAGATTTCCATGATCTTCTCGCCCGCCTCGATGGCAAGCCGGCGCATCACGCCCATGAGCTTTTCATGATCCAAGACGGCTCCTTTCGCCGGGTCCACCGGCATCGTTGAAAAAAATCACGCGTCCCCTTATGCTTCCGCATCAAGGGAACGGCAAGATTTCCCTGCGAAAAACCCCGGGCAGGCACAGGACCGACCGATGTTCAGAGTAGAGTCTCAGCCAAGTCGTCTGGCCGCGATCAGCGGGATGCTGGAGCGTATCTATCACGCGACGGTCCACAACGTCCGCAAGACGCATTCCAACGCGCTCATGGGCCTGTTCATCAACATGCTTCAGACCATGATGCTGGTCGCGGTCTTTTACGTGATGTACTCGGTGCTCGGCCTGCGCGGGGCGATGATCCGGGGCGATTTCCTGCTCTACATCATGTCCGGGATTTTTCTCTACATGACGCAGACCAAGACGATGGGGGCCGTGGTCGGCGCGGATGGTCCCGCGTCGCCGATGATGCAGCACGCACCGATGTCGACCTTCGTGTCGATCGCCGCCAATTCCTTCGGTGCGCTCTACATCCAGATCCTCTCGGTGGTCGTGGTCGTCTACATCTACCACATCGCCTTCAACCCGGTTGAGATCCAGAACATGGCGGGCGTGTTCATGATGCTCCTGCTCGCGTGGTTCTCGGGGATCGGGATCGGCATGGTGTTCTACGCGCTCAAGCCGTGGTTTCCGCAGTTCGCGACCGTGGGCTCGACGATCTACGCGCGGGCGAACATGATCGCGTCCGGCAAGATGTTCGTCGCCAATACCCTGCCCTTCCACCTGCTCGCACTGTTCTCGTGGAACCCGCTGTTCCACATCATCGACCAAGCGCGCGGGTTCATGTTCATCAATTACAACCCGCATTATTCGAACTGGCTCTATCCGCTCATCGTCTCGACCGTCCTTCTGGTCATCGGGTTCATGGGCGAGAGCTATACGCGCAAGCACGCCTCGATTTCCTGGAACGCACGTCGATGAAATTCCTTCCCCTCGTTCTCGCACTCCTGCTGCCGCTGGCCGCCACCGCGCAGGAGACCTATGAACTTCCCGCACTCTACGATGTGGCCGGCGTGGCCGCTGACGACACGCTGAACGTCCGCGCGGGCCCGACCGTGAACGCACCGGTCCTCGACGAACTCGGACCGGAGCGCGACGGGATCGAAGTGCTCGCGTTCAACGAGGATCGGAGCTGGGGTCGCATCAACATTGGCGAGGGCGCGGGCTGGGTCTCCATGGCCTACATGTCGCGCCAGCCCGGACAGAACCCGGTCGCCAAACTGCCCAAGCCGCTCTTCTGCCTCGGGACCGAGCCGTTCTGGTCGCTCGAGATCGGGCAGGGGCAGGTCAGCTTCACCGATCCCGGCATGGATTCCGATGCGCTGGTGCAGCAGACGGAATACGAGGGGTCGGTGCCGTGGAGCCCGCGGGGCGCGATCGTCGCCGGAGATATCACCGGCTTCATCTCGCGCGAGGCGTGTTCGGACGGAATGTCGGATCGTCAGTATGGCTGGCGCATCGATTTCCTGCGCTCCGGCAACGGCGGGCATTTCATGTTCTCCGGCTGCTGCTCGCTCCAGCCCTAATCGACCACCCGCATCGTCAGGTTGATCCGGCCGCCTTCCTTGAGAAGGCGCGATGACCCGTACCGAATGCGGTCCACCCCGTGATAGGCAAGCCGGGCATCGCCGCCGAGGACGAGGACGTCGCCGGAGGTGAGCCAGACCGACTGCGTCTTGCCCTTTCGCTCGGTGCCCCCGATCCGGAACAGCCCGTCGTCCCCGAGGCTCACCGACACGACGGGCCAGCCGAAGTCGCCCTCGTCCCGATCCTGGTGCAACCCCATCCGCGCGCCTTCGCCGTAGAAATTGACAAGGCAGCAGTCGGGTTCGCGGTTGAGGCCGGTCACCCCGTGCCACAGCTCGAGGATGGACGCGGGGATCGGCGGCCAGTCGATGCCGGACGGGTGGCGCCGCTCGTACCGGTAGCCGCGCCGGTCTGAGTACCAGCCGTATTTCCCCGCCGAGGTCATCCGCACCGACATCGGTTTTCCCCAGCGTGTTTCAGGGGAGAACAGGGGCGCCGCCGCGACCACGTCGCGCAAATCGCCGACCACCGAAAGCTGCGCGTCGGGCGTCAGGCAGTCGCGAAACACGGCCGCGCCGCCGACCTCCAGATCCGGTGTCCCCCGGTTTCCTTTCGCATCCATTGCCAAAACCCTGAAAACGAGTCGATTTTTTACGGGCAAAGGCGGATTTCGCCGCCTTGCAGCCCCGATTTCCCCTCCTTATATACGCCCAGACGCTGGCGAGGGGTTCACTCTTGCCGGCTCACCCTATGGGATCGGGCGAAGGTGCCGTTCGGGCCGGAGCCCAACACATCGCCAAAGAGAGGAAAAGAGCATGGGCAAAGTTATTGGTATCGACCTGGGGACCACCAACTCCTGTGTCGCCATCATGGACGGCTCGCAAGCGCGGGTCATCGAAAACTCGGAAGGCGCGCGCACGACGCCCTCCATCGTCGCCTTCAAGGATGACGAACGACTCGTGGGCCAGCCGGCGAAACGCCAGGCTGTCACCAACCCCGACAACACCGTTTTCGCAGTGAAACGTCTCATCGGTCGTCGCGTGGGCGACGCTGCCGTCGAGAAGGACAAGAAACTCGTCCCCTACGCCATCATCGACGGTGGCAATGGCGACGCGTGGGTCGAAGCTGCGGGCGAAAAGTACTCGCCGTCGCAAATCTCGGCCTTCATCCTGCAGAAAATGAAGGAAACCGCGGAAAGCTACCTCGGTGAGAAGGTCGAACAGGCCGTCATCACCGTTCCGGCCTACTTCAACGACGCGCAGCGTCAGGCCACCAAGGACGCCGGCAAGATCGCCGGTCTGGAAGTTCTGCGGATCATCAACGAACCCACCGCGGCCGCGCTGGCCTATGGCCTCGACAAGAAAGAGTCCAAGACGATCGCCGTCTACGACCTCGGCGGCGGCACGTTCGACGTCACGATCCTCGAGATCGACGATGGCCTGTTCGAAGTGAAATCCACCAACGGCGACACGTTCCTCGGCGGTGAAGACTTCGACATGCGGATCGTCAATTACCTCGCGGACGAGTTCAAGAAAGAGAACAACGTCGACCTGACCAAGGACAAGATGGCCCTCCAGCGTCTCAAGGAGGCCGCGGAGAAAGCCAAGATCGAACTGTCCTCGGCCAGCCAGACCGAGATCAACCAGCCGTTCATCTCGATGGGCTCGGACGGTCAGCCGCTCCACATGGTTATGAAGCTGACCCGCGCGAAGCTGGAAAGCCTCGTCGGCGATCTCATCAAGAACTCGCTGAAGCCCTGCCAGGCAGCGCTGAAGGACGCTGGCGTGTCCAAGGACGAGATCGACGAAGTCATCCTCGTCGGCGGTCAGACCCGTATGCCGAAAGTCATCGAAGAGGTGACCAAGTTCTTCGGGAAAGAGCCGCACAAGGGCGTCAACCCTGACGAAGTGGTCGCGATGGGCGCCGCCATTCAGGCCGGCGTTCTGCAAGGTGACGTGAAAGACGTCGTCCTGCTCGACGTGACCCCGCTGTCGCTCGGTATCGAAACGCTCGGCGGCGTGTTCACCCGCCTGATCGACCGCAACACGACGATCCCCACCAAGAAGTCGCAGATCTTCTCCACCGCGGAAGACAACCAGAATGCCGTGACCATTCGCGTGTTCCAGGGCGAGCGTGAGATGGCGTCGGACAACAAGATGCTCGGCCAGTTCAATCTGGAAGACATCCCGCCGGCACCGCGCGGCATGCCGCAGATCGAAGTGACCTTCGACATCGACGCCAACGGCATCGTGTCGGTTGGGGCCAAGGACAAAGGCACCAACAAGGAACAGAAGATCACGATCCAGGCGTCGGGCGGTCTCTCGGATGACGAGATCAACCAGATGGTCAAGGACGCCGAGGAGAACGCCGAGGCCGACAAGGGCCGTCGCGAACTGGTCGAAGCCAAGAACCAGGCGGAGAGCCTGATCCACTCGACCGAGAAGGCGCTCGAAGAGCACTCCGACAAGGTCGACCCGACCACGGTCGAGGCGATCGAGCTGGCCATCGCTGCGCTCAAGGACGAACTGGAGGGCGACAATCCCGACAAGATCAAGTCGGGCATCCAGAACGTCACCGAAGCGTCGATGAAGCTTGGCGAGGCGATCTACAAGTCGCAGCAGTCCGAGGAATCGGGCGAAGGCGAACCCGAGGACGGCCCGTCGAGCGTGGACGATGACATCGTCGATGCCGACTTCGAAGACCTCGACGACGACAAGCGGTCGTAAGACCCATGACGCGAACGGGCCGGTCCGTCTCTCACGGGCGGACCGGCCTTCGCGTTCCTGACCAGGGGAATACGATCCATGTCGAAACGTGATTACTACGAGATTCTCGGAATCGCGAAAGGCGCATCGGCGGATGAGATCAAGAAGGCCTATCGCACCAAGGCCAAGGAACTCCACCCCGACCGGAACGCCGACAATCCCGATGCGGAAGCCCAGTTCAAGGAAGCGAACGAGGCCTACGACGTCCTGAAAGACCCGGAAAAGAAAGCGGCCTACGATCGGTTCGGTCATGCCGCGTTCGAGGGTGGAATGGGCGGCGGGCCGCGCCCCGGCGGCGGCTACGGCCAGCAGGGTGACTTCGCCAGCGCGTTCTCGGACGTGTTCGACGATCTGTTCGGCGACTTCATGGGTGGCCGCGCCGGTGCCGGGCGAAGCCGGGCCACGCGCGGCTCCGACCTGCGCTACAACATGCGTGTGACGCTGGAGGAGGCCTACGAGGGCCTCCAGAAGACGATCAACGTGCCCACCTCCGTGATGTGCGACACCTGCGACGGCACGGGCGCCGAATCCGGGGCCGAGCCGACCGCCTGCCCCACCTGCTCCGGCATGGGCAAGGTGCGCGCGCAGCAGGGCTTCTTCACCGTGGAACGCACCTGCCCGACTTGTCAGGGCATGGGCCAGATGATCAAGAACCCGTGCAAGACCTGCCACGGCCAGGGTCGCGTCGAGAAAGAGCGCGCGCTGTCGGTCAACATCCCGGCGGGCGTCGAAACCGGCACCCGTATCCGGCTCGCCGGCGAAGGCGAGGCTGGGATGCGCGGCGGGCCGTCCGGCGACCTCTACATCTTCATCCAGGTCACCGAACACCCGCTGTTCGAACGTGACGGTGTGCATTTGCACTGCCGCGTCCCGGTCTCCATGACCTCGGCCGCGCTGGGTGGCGACATCGAGGTGCCGACCATCGACGGCGGGCGCTCGCGGGTGAAGATCCCGGCCGGCTCGCAGTCCGGTCGGCAGATGCGCCTTCGCAGCAAGGGGATGCCTGCGCTGCGCGGTGGCGGACACGGCGACATGTATATCGAGCTTGCCGTCGAAACGCCCGTGAACCTAACCGGCAAGCAGAAGGATCTGCTGCGGGAGTTCGAGAAACTGTCGGAAGAAAACAATCCAGAAAGCCACAGCTTCTTCAACAAGGTGAAGAGCTTCTGGGACAGCATGAAGGGCTGATCCCGGCTTTCGTTAACGATTGATTCATCGACTCGGCGCAGGCTGTCGACATGTCACAGCCTGCGTCGCACATGGCCGAGATGGCCCTCCCCCTTTTCGAACCGGACGAAGCGCAGCCGGAGCCGGTCACGGGCACCAAGGCGCGCCTGCCGTCCTATATCAAGGACCATCGCGCGCGGCTACGTGAACGGTTCATGTCGGGTGGCGCGGGGGCTCTTCCCGACTACGAGATGCTCGAGCTCGTGCTGTTCCGGGCGATCCCGCGGCAGGACGTAAAGCCCCTGGCGCGACGTCTCCTCGACCGGTTCGGTGACTTCAACGGCGTGCTGTCGGCCAGCCCGGCACGGCTGAAGGAAATGCACGGCGTCGGGGATGCTGTCATCCAGGAGCTCAAGATCGTGGAAGCCGCGGCGCACCGCTTGTCGCGCGCCCGCGTGATGGGGCGGCGGGTGGTCTCTTCTTGGCAGCAGCTCCTCGACTATTGCCACGCCACCATGAGCCATCGGGAGACCGAGCAATTCCGCATCCTATACCTTGACCGGAAGAACACGCTGATCGCGGATGAGGCGGTGGCGGAAGGCACGGTGGGGCATGTCCCGGTCTACCCACGCGAGGTCGTGAAACGGGCGCTCGAGCTTGGTGCCTCGGCCATCATTCTCGTTCACAATCATCCGTCCGGTGACCCGACACCGTCGCAGGACGACATCCAGATGACCGAACGGGTGCGCGTCGCGGCCAGCGCGCTTGAAATTTCGCTTCACGACCACATCGTCATCGGAAAGTCGCGGGAGGTAAGTTTCCGCTCCGACGGCTATCTGCGCTGAAACAAGAGTCTATTCCACCCAGACTTCGACACGCCGGTTGATACGACGTCCCCAGTCCGTGTCATCGCAGGCCATGGGGAGCGCTTCGCCGAAAGCCTCGGTTGCCAGCACGACTCGGTCCGGATCGAAAGTCTCAGCCGCGTCGATGACCGCGCGGCGCACGGCGTCGGCACGCCGTGCAGCAAGTCGTTTGTTCAACGCGGCGGCGCCCTGTCCGTCTGAAAAACCGACGAAGGTGAGCCGTCGTCCGTCGAAACTCCCCGCCTCGAGCGCATCCGCAAGAAGCGCGACATTGGAGCGTGACGGTGCGTCGAGCGCGGTCGAGCCTCCTTTGAACCGGTATGTCAGCGTGAGTCGGCGCATCCCGTCCATCGCCGCGACCATCCGCTGCAACTCCTCCAGCCCGACTTCCGCTCCGGCCTGGGCAATGGCGTTGGCAAGCCGCGTCCCTTGCACCGAGAACGGTATTTCGTCGATCTCCTGATCGACGAGACCGACGCGTTGGATCACGCGCCCTGCACTTGCCGAACGCAGGTAGCGCATGAAGTCCCGTCCGACCTGCGGCAGCCTGATGGCGGGACGATAGAGATAGATTGGCGCCGAAAGCGGGTAATCCCCGGCCTTGATCGCCTGTTGGCTCGGCGCGATTTCAAACGCGCACTCCCCCGTCAGTGTGAGCACTTCGGTCAGTCCGGGGCGCGAGAAGCTGGCGATTCCGAGACCGAAGGGATCCTCTTCAACCGCCATCGTGACCCCTTCGTTTGAGGCCTTGGTCAGGACCTGGCCGGAAATCTCGCGCTCCTGTGCCAAGACCACATCACGAGCAAAGACCATGCCGAACCCGGCATCGGGATCCCGCAAGTAAAGCGTGATAGGTGCGTCCTCGCCACCAAGTTCGGACCATCGTTCGATCTCGCCCGCATAAAGACGCGCGAGCGTTTCAATACCCAGCCGACGAACGGGGTTGTCAGGGTTCACAATAGGAACCAACGCATCGAGCCCGATCACCCGCGACTGGCGTACGGCGTCGAGATCGCCCAGACCTGCATCCCGCGCCATGAGTCGTTCGGCACGCGTCGGCTCCCGAAGGGACAGCACCATGTCCGCCTCCTCGCTCAAAAGGTCTGCGAACCCTTCGGCCGACGTGGTTTGACGGATCGTGAAGCGGGCTGCGGGCACCGGGTTGTCGGCGTCGTAGAACGCGTAGACGAGGCCGGTGCCCGCGCTTTCCTCCCGCGTGACGGCATAGTTCTCCGACATTCCGAAGGACTCAATCAGGGCGGCCATCAGAGTGGCCCCGATCTCTGCCTCACCGGAGATCGTGATCTCCGCAGTGTATGAAATGAGGTTGGGGCAGGCTGGCCCGGCACAGCTGACCCCGGTCCCGTCGACCGTCAGAACACCGTATTCGGTGTCGACCCGGTAGAATTGGCCGTCATATCCAAGGAGAACGCCGGATATTTCGACAGACCCGTCGCGCGAGGTAAGCGTCACGTCGTCGGCGGTCGCGGTAACAGGGAGAAACAGGAAAAGTGCGGCGCATATCGCCGCACACAGGTTCTTCATGGTGTCTGCCCCGCACCCAACGTTCGCGCTCGCCTCGCGCGGGCATCATCGCCCGCTGTCAGTTTCGGGCGATTGTCAGGTCTTGGGGCAGATTTTTCAACACGAGATATTCACCGATGGCTTCGCAATCGGGCACGATCATCCCAACCTGCGTGACCGTGGGCTGGCCATCGATGGCCGAGCGAAGGTATTCACCAAGGATCGGGCCACCACATGTGGTTTCCAGTACCTGAGCTTCAATGGACACCTTGGGGGCCGTCGGCATCGCGATGGGATAGGTATAGACGTCGGCCGCATATCCGCCCATCGTGGAGCCCAGCACGGTTACGTACCCGCCCTCGCCATCGGATGCACGGTTAGGCAAGCCAGGCTCTTCCGCCCAGATGTGGCCCGCGTCACCATAGGTGGCGCCGTCTTCCAACGCATGAAGCTGAAGACCCGTGCCGCCTTGCCAGACGAGCGCGATCCGATCGTATTCAGCCATATCCGGCACGCTGATCTCTGCTGTGAGGGGCGCTTCGCGTCCGGCAATCTCGGCCATGAGCGACGCGTCTGCCGTCATCGCCGGGACCATCACGTTCAATGCGCCGGTTTCGTCCAAGGTTTCGGTGAACCGAAGCCCGGAATGGTCGAACGTGATTTCCGCGCCGCTTGCGCAGGGTGCCGTTACCTCCACATAGATCATCGCGCCAGGGAGCACGCTGACATCGAAAGCTGGTGCGCAATCATCTTCCGCCATGACCGGTCCAACGGGCGACGGCGTTACGTCGGCGGGAGACAGATCGTAGACGGGTTGCGACAGCTGGGGCATCGGTAGGTCTTCGTCCGATGCAGCGCGCGTCACTTCGGCGAGGAGAACCTCATCTTCTGCAACAGTCTCAGGCTCATCCGGGATGAAATTTGCGATATCGGTCGCGATCTCTGTATTCGGGGACGGGATTTCGGCCGGTTCGCCTTGCGCGACCGCCTCGGGCTCGCCCGCATCCTGTGGGATCGAGGCGTTCGCGGCGAGTGCGGCAGGCGGGGTAGACACCTCGGGCTCTGCGAGGGGCGCAAGGGGTTCGGTGGCCGGCGTGGCGTCAGCCTTCGTGACATCGCCGAGTTCTGAAGCCTCCCGCGGTTCGGCAAGCAGCTCGGGCGCCGACTCTGAAACCTCCACCGGGACGGATGGTGCCTGCATCACGCCCTGGGACAGGACAGCCTGTTGCGCCGGAGTGTTCGCGACGACATTCGGTCCGCCTACCGTGCGCTGCATCACGTGCCCGGTGGCCAAGGCCACGACGAGGGCACCGATGGCCGTATAGACCCGTTTCTTGTCGAGCCGCGTCGAGAAATTCTGGATTTTGTCCAGCATGGCGAGATGTCCTTTCCCACGTTCCGGGGGAACATTCGCAATCCAATAGGCCGATAGAATGAATAAAAGGTGACCGGAAACGGATCGTTTCGTTTTCCGTTCTACATTGAGTCAAAAGAGAAAAAGGGGCCCGCAGGCCCCTTTCGTCAAAACTTCGCCCGATTCCGGGCCTCAGATCTTGCCGTGGCAATGCTTGAACTTCTTGCCTGATCCACAGGGGCAGGATTCGTTGCGGCCCGGATTGCCCCAGGTCGAAGGATCGTTCTCGTCGAACCCTTCGCGCGCGGTGCCTGGTTCGGAAGGACCCGAAGCTTCGGCCTGCTTCGCCTGTTCTGCAAGCGCTGCCTGCTGGGCCTGAAGCTGCTCCATCATCGCTTTTTGCTCATCTTCCGTCATGGGACGGACCTGACCGAGTTTCTGGCTCACCTCTGCGCGCAGGCTGTCGAGCATGTTCTCGAAGAGCTGGAAGCTCTCGGTCTTGTACTCGTTGAGCGGATCGCGTTGAGCATAGCCGCGGAAACCGACAACCGACCGCAGGTGTTCGAGCGTCAGGAGGTGCTCGCGCCACTTGCCGTCGATGGTCTGAAGCAGGATCTGCTTTTCGATGTTGCGCATCGTCTCTTCGCCGAAGGCCTCGGCCTTTTCGGCCATCTGCCCGTCGGACGCGGCATAGAGCTGCTCGCGCACGGTGTCGTCATCCGCGCCTTCCTCAGCCGCCCATTCCATGACCGGCACGTCGAGATTGAGGTTCTCGAGTATCGCGGCATACAGGCCCTCGGTGTTCCATTGGTCGGCATAAGACTTCGGCGGCATGTACTGCGTGACCAAGTCGTCGATCACCTGGTGGCGCATGTCCTGCACCACGTCGGACAAGTCATCGGATTCCATGATATCGCGGCGTTGGTTGAAGATCACCTTGCGCTGATCGTTCATCACGTCGTCGAACTTCAGGAGTTGCTTGCGGATGTCGAAGTTGCGCCCCTCGACCTTGGCCTGCGCGCGTTCGAGCGACTTGTTTACCCACGGGTGGACGATGGCTTCGCCTTCTTTCATGCCAAGGCCGGAGAGCACCTTGTCGAGCCGCTCAGAGCCGAAGATACGCATGAGATCGTCTTCCAGCGATAGGAAGAAGGACGAACGGCCCGGGTCGCCCTGACGCCCGGAGCGCCCGCGCAACTGGTTGTCGATTCGGCGGCTCTCATGACGCTCGGTGGCGAGGACGAACAGACCGCCGGCCTCAAGCACCTTGGCTTTCTCGTCTGCAACCTCGGCCTCCATCTGCTTGCGCAGTGCCTCGGGATCCGCTTCGGGATCGGCGGCGAGGCCCTGAAGCACTTTCATCTCGACGTTACCGCCAAGCTGGATGTCGGTGCCGCGGCCCGCCATGTTGGTCGCGATGGTCACGGCACCCAGACGGCCTGCATCCGCGATAATCTGGGCCTCTTGCTCATGCTGGCGAGCGTTGAGCACGTTATGCGTTATGCCCTCCTTCTTAAGGAGTTGGCTCAGCATTTCGGATTTCTCGATCGAGGTCGTACCGACGAGGACGGGCTGACCCTTTTCGTTGGCTTTCTGGATCTCTTCGACGATGGCCGCGTATTTCTCGCCCGTGGTGCGGTACACCGCGTCATGCTCGTCCTCGCGAGCGATCGGCTTGTTGGTGGGAACCTCGACGACGCCGAGGCCATAGATGTCGGCGAATTCCTCAGCCTCGGTCAGCGCGGTACCGGTCATGCCGGCAAGCTTTTCATAGAGACGGAAGTAATTCTGGAAGGTGACCGAGGCCATGGTCACGTTTTCCGGCTGGATCGGGACGCCTTCCTTGGCTTCGATGGCCTGGTGCAGTCCTTCCGACAACCGGCGGCCGGCCATCATGCGCCCCGTAAACTCGTCGATCAGGACGACTTCGTCACCGCGCACGATGTAGTCCTTGTCCTTCGTGAACATCTTGTGGGCGCGCAGACCCTGGTTCACATGGTGGACCACGGTGGTGGATTCGGGGTCGTAAAGGGTCTGTTCCTCCGGCAGCACACCGATCTGGTGCAGACGCGTTTCGAGGAAATCGTTGCCCTCGTCCGTGAACGTGACCGAGCGCGCCTTTTCGTCGAGGACGTAGTGCTCTTCGGTCAGTTCGGGGATTATCTTGTCGATGGAGACATAGAGCTCCGACTTGTCGTCGGACGGACCCGAGATGATGAGCGGCGTGCGCGCCTCGTCGATCAGGATCGAATCCACCTCGTCGACGATGGCGAAATGATGCGGACGCTGGTTCATGTCCTCGATCTTCGACTTCATGTTGTCGCGCAGGTAGTCGAAGCCAAGCTCGTTGTTGGTGGCATAGGTGATGTCGGCGGCATAAGCGCCCTTTTTTTCGGCGTCAGGCTGCTGCGGATAGACCACGCCCGTCGTCATGCCCAGCGCGGCATAGACCTTGCCCATCCAGTCCGCGTCCCGCTTGGCGAGGTAGTCGTTGACCGTGACGATATGCACGCCCTTGCCGGTGAGCGCGTTCAGGTAGGCCGGGAAAGTGGCGACGAGCGTCTTGCCCTCACCGGTCTTCATCTCGGCGATGTTGCCCTGGTGGAGGAACATACCGCCCATGAGCTGCACGTCGAACGCGCGCAGGCCCAGCGCGCGGCGCGCGGCCTCGCGGCAGTTGGCAAAAGCCTCGGGAAGAAGGTCGTCGAGTTTCTCGCCCTTCTCCCACCGCTCCTTAAACTCGGCCGTCTTCTCGATCAGCCCTTCGTCCGAGAGTTTCTCGAACTCAGGCTCCAGCGCGTTGATCTTCTCGATGATCGGTCGGGTTGCCTTGATCTTGCGGTCATTGGGCGTGCCAAAAACCTTTTTGGCGATGGTTCCGAAACCCAGCATGTGCTCTCCGCTCGATGAGCTCTGACATTCTCTTGATCGCGCGGGATGCTTGCCCGTGCCCGCGAGGCCCCATATCAAGGGCGAGAAGTCGGCCCCCCTTTAGGACCCTTGCGATGTAAGGCTGGGGGCCGGGATAGTCAACGATGCCGGGGAATCCGGCACGACCACCAGGAGGATTCATGACCCATTCGCCCAATCGCGCGTCGCTTTTCGCGGCGACGCTGCTGTCCGTTTCGCTTGCTTTGCCGAGCTGGGCCCAGGATGCGGCCCCGGAAACGGAGGCCGAGACCGGCGAGACTACGCCGACGATGGAAGCGACCGCGACGACAGTGGTAGCTACAGTGAACGGCGAGGAGATCACGCTTGGTCACGTCATCGCTGCCCGGGAACAGCTCCCGCAGCAGTATCAACAGCTCCCGAACGAGGTTCTTTTGCCCGGGCTGGTCGAGCAGCTCGTCCAGCAGACGGTTCTGAGCCAAGCCATCGACGAGGTGGGCCAAAACGTCGAAATCCGGCTCGCCAACGAACGCCGCACACTGGTCGCCGCCGCGAAGATCGACGACGTCATTACCGAGGCCGTGGACGAGGAAGCGATCCAGGCCGCTTATGACGAGCAATATGCCGACGCCGAGCCGACGCTCGAATGGAATGCCTCGCACATCCTCGTGGAAACCGAGGAAGAAGCGGCGGACATCCTCGAACAGGCGCAGGCCGACGACGCGGACTTCGCCGCGCTAGCCAAGGAATTCTCCACCGGTCCTTCCGGTCCGAATGGCGGTGAGTTGGGGTGGTTTTCCTCCGGCATGATGGTCGAGCCCTTCGAACTGGCCGTGCAGGACATGGAAGCCGGCGAAGTGGCCGGTCCGATCGAAACTCAGTTCGGCTGGCACGTCATCAAGCTCAACGAAACCCGTGAAGCCGGCGCTCCCGCGCTGGACGAAGTGCGCGACGAGATCGTCGGGCAGCTTCAGACCTCGGCGGTTGAAGAGGCGCTCGCCGCGCTGATGGAGGAGGCCGAGATCGAACAGACGGATATTTCCGGTCTCGACCCCGCCGTGCTTTCCGATATGTCGCTTCTCGACGAGTGACGATCTGAACGGGGACGGCCATGGGCAAGAAAAAGAAAATCCGGAAGCTTAAGAATGAGGTGAAATCGCTGAAATCGGCCTTGGCCGCAGCGAAGAACCACAAGCACGCGGTGGCGCCGCTCGCGCCGCCCGTCGGTTTTCCGGTCTTGCCCGTGATCGACGGCGTGCGCTTCTCCGCCGTTCAGGCGGGGGTTCGCTACGCAGGGCGCTACGACGTGATGCTGGCGCTCTGCGATCCCGGCACGACCATCGCCGGCGTCTTCACCCGCTCGGCAACACGGTCGGCCAACGTGCTCGACTGCGAAGCCAAGCTGGGCTCCGATCCCAAGGGTGGGGCGGCGATCATCGTGAACTCCGGCAACTCCAACGCCTTTACCGGATCGTCCGGGGAGGATGCGGTCGCCAACATCTCCCGCACCGTGGCAGAGGTCACGGGTGTGGCTGAAAGTAGGGTCTATACCGCCTCGACGGGCGTGATCGGCGAGCGGCTTCCCTACGACCGGATCACGGCAAAGATCGGCGAGTTGAATGACGCGCTAGATCCGGCGGGGATCGAATTCGCCGCACGGGCGATCATGACAACAGACACTTTCCCTAAAGGATCGGTGGCCGAGATCGAGATCGACGGAAAGCCGGTGAAGATTGCGGGGATCGCCAAGGGCTCCGGCATGATCGCGCCGGACATGGCCACGATGCTCGTCTACATCTTCACCGACGCGAAGGTGGACCAGGGCGTTCTGCAGGGCCACCTTTCCGGCCTGATCGACGAGACCTTCAATTCCATCACCGTGGACAGCGACACTTCCACCTCGGACACGCTGATCCTCGCCGCGACCGGGGCCAGCGGGGCCGAGGTCGATGCCGGGAACACGACGTTCCGTGACGGTCTGCGCAGCGTGATGATGGACCTCGCCCACCAGGTCGTGCGCGACGGCGAAGGTGCGACGAAGTTCGTCGAGATCCGGGTGACGGGCGCCAAATCCGACAAGCAGGCGCGCACGCACGGCATGTCCATCGCCAACTCGCCGCTGATCAAGACCGCCATCGCAGGAGAAGACCCGAACTGGGGCCGCATCGTCGCTGCCATCGGGAAATCCGGGGCCGAGGCGGACCGCGACAAGCTCACCATCAAGTTCGGCGAGATCGTCGTGGCCGAGAACGGCTGGGTTTCCCCCGATTACCGAGAGGACCTCGGCGCAAACTACATGCTCGGCGATGAGATCGTGATCGGCGTCGACCTCGGCGTGGGGCGGGGGAAGGCAACCGTCTGGACCTGCGACCTCACCCACGCCTACATCCAGATCAACGCGGATTACCGGTCTTGAGAGGCACGCAATCACAGGAAAAGTGGAAACCGGTTTTCCGTCCGGAACTGCGCCAATGAAAGTCATTCTCGTCAGCGCCGTTGCGCTCATCGACCGGGACGGGCGCGTGCTTCTGGCCCAGCGCCCGGAGGGCAAGTCGATGGCCGGCCTGTGGGAGTTTCCCGGCGGCAAGGTCGAGGCGGGCGAGACGCCCGAGGCCGCGCTGATCCGAGAACTTCACGAAGAGCTCGGGATCGACACCTGGCAAAGCTGCCTCGCGCCGCTGACCTTCGCATCGCACAGCTATCCTGATTTTCACCTTCTCATGCCGGTGTTCGTCTGCCGGAAGTGGGAGGGGACACCGCAGCCGAAGGAGGGGCAGACCCTCAAGTGGGCGCGGGTGAACGAGCTTCGCAACTACCCGATGCCGCCCGCCGACATCCCCCTGATCGCGATGATGCGAGACATGCTCTGACAAAACGAAAAAGGGCGGCTCTAGGGCCGCCCTTCGTTCGATATTTCCGTCCGGATCACTCCAGCGACCGCTCGACTTCTTCGCGTTCGAAGATCTCGATAACGTCCTGCGGGCGGATGTCCTCGTAGTTCTCGAAGGCCATGCCGCATTCCTGACCCGAGATGACCTCGGCCACCTCGTCCTTGAAGCGTTTGAGCGTCTTCAGCGTGCCTTCGTGGATCACGACGTTGTCGCGCAGGAGGCGGACACCGGCGGACCGGCGGGCGACACCCTCGGTGACGAGACAACCCGCGACCTTGCCGACATTGGAGACCTTGAAGACCTCCTTGATCTCGGCGTAGCCGATGAAGTTCTCGCGCACCTCTGCAGAGAGCAGGCCGGAAGCGGCCGCTTTCACGTCGTCCACGAGGTCGTAGATCACGCTGTAGTAGCGGATTTCCACGCCCTTCTGGTTGGCGCTGTTGCGGGCCGGCGCGTTGGCGCGGACGTTAAAGCCAATGACCGGAGCACCGGACGCTTCGGCGAGGCCGATGTCCGTCTCGGTGATCGCGCCGACGCCGTAGTGCAGAACGCGCACACGGACCTCGTCGTTGCCGATCTTCTCCATCGCCTGAACGATGGCTTCGGCGGAGCCCTGGACGTCCGCTTTCACGAGGATGGGCAGTTCGGCGACGTCCTTGTCGTCCTTCGCCTTCTGCATCATCTGTTCGAGCGTCGTGGCGGCACCGGCAGCTGCGCGTTTGTCCTTGGCGGCCTGCTCGCGGTATTCCGCGATCTCGCGCGCCTGCGCCTCGGTCTCGACCACGTTCAGAACGTCGCCCGCTTCCGGCGTGCCGTTCAAGCCGAGCACCTCGACGGGCACCGACGGACCGGCTTCCTTCACACGCTCGCCGCGGTCATTCTCCATCGCGCGGACCTTGCCCCACTGTTCGCCGACGACGAAAATGTCGCCCTGGCGCAGCGTGCCGTTCTGGACCAGCACGGTCGCGACCGGGCCACGGCCCACGTCGAGTTGCGCCTCGATGACGGCACCCTGGGCGGCGCGGTTCGGGTTCGCCTTGAGCTCGAGGATTTCCGACTGGAGCGCGATGGCTTCCAGCAGTTCGTCGAGGCCCTGGCCGGTGTGGGCCGATACCTCGACATCCTGAACCTCGCCGGAGAGACCTTCGACGATCACCTCATGCTGAAGCAGGTCGGTGCGCACCTTGTCCGGGTTCGCGTCGGGCTTGTCGCACTTGTTGATCGCGATGATCATCGGCACTTCGGCGGCCTTGGCGTGATTGATAGCTTCGACCGTCTGCGGCATGACCGCGTCATCGGCAGCGACCACGAGCACGACGATGTCCGTCACCTGCGCACCGCGGGCCCGCATCGACGTGAACGCGGCGTGGCCGGGCGTATCGAGGAAGCTCAGCGTCGCGCCGCTGTCGGTCGTCACCTGGTAGGCGCCGATGTGCTGCGTGATCCCGCCTGCTTCGCCTGCGGTCACCTTGGCATTGCGGATCGCGTCGAGAAGCGAGGTCTTGCCGTGGTCGACGTGGCCCATGATCGTGATGACCGGCGGGCGCGGCTGAAGGTCTTCGGCCTTGTCCTCGGTCGTTTCGATCACGTCTTCGACGTCGGCATCCGACACGCGCACGATGCGGTGGCCGAATTCCTCGATGATGAGTTCGGCGGTGTCCTGGTCGATCGACTGGTTCTGCGTGACCATCATGCCCATCTGCATGAGGCTCTTGACCACGTCGGCGGCCCGCTCGGCCATCCGGTTGGCAAGTTCCTGCACCACGATGGCATCAGGCACACGCACGTCGCGCACGACCTTTTCGCGCGGCTCGGCATTACCCATCGCCTTCTGGCGCATGCGTTCCTGCTTGCGCTTCATGGCGGCCATGGAGCGTTGACGCCCGCCTTCGCCACCGGTCAGCGCCTGGTTCACGGTCAGCTTGCCCGAGCGGCGGCCGGAGTCGTCACGGCCCTTGCCACGGTTCGCGCGGTCGTCGTTGGACGGCGCACGGTCACGCTCGGTCTTGCGGGCGCCCGACTTGGCACCACGGGCCTCGGCGGCCTGCGCGGCGGCAGGATCGGCGGCAGCCGGCTCCGGCTTGGCCTTGGCTTCGGCTTTCTCGCGCTGGCGGCGCTCGTCTTCCTCGGCCTTCTTGCGGGCGGCTTCGGCGCGTTCTTTCTCTTCGCGCTCCTTTTCCTCCGCTTCGCGACGGCGGCGCTCACGCTCCTCCTCGCGGGCCTTCTCTTCTTCCTCGCGCTTCTTCGCTTCCTCGGCCTCGTTGGCCTTGGCAGCGGCAAGCGCTTTCATCCGGCGCTCGAGTTCGGCGTCGGAGATGCCTGCGGGGCGCTTCGACGGATCCGTGGCGGGCGAACCGGAGCCGCTGCCGCCAGACCCACCCGATCCGGGCTTTGGCACGACGACCCGCTTGCGCTTGGTCTCCACCACCACGTTCTTCGTGCGTCCGTGGCTGAAGGACTGCTTCACGGAACCCGACCGGGGTCCGCCACGCAGGCCAAGGGGCTTTTTGCCGTCCGTATCGCTCATCTGGTCTTCGTACCTTTCCGGCGGGCGGTCCCACCGTCGTTATCGTCGCGCATGCTAGATAGCTTCGCGGCTTCGTCTACTACACGTTTCGTGAGTCCGCCACCCGCGAGTGCGGCATGTATCACATGTTCACGTCCGAAAGCCAAACCCAATTCATCGGCTGTCAAACAGGTTATCAGGCTGCCTTTGCCACGGGGTGCGCGCAGTTTCGATTTCCCGCGTTCGGACCCATCGGAAGCCTGCAAAAGCACTTCGGCCTGATCCTTGGCGAGCCAATCCTTCACCTTCTCGAAACCGGCAACGGACGCGCCCGCCTTGCGCGCTAGAGAGATAAGGTGGATCACGCGTTCTGCAAGACCCGCCTCCACGCGCACGGCCAGATCATCCGGAACGGTGACCTGCGCCTTGGCCGCCCGCGCAAACGCACCCTTCTTCGCGGCGAGTGCGAACCCCTTGGGCGAAGGGGTCAGCCAGAGGCCCCGGCCCGGCAGCTTGCCAAGCAGGTCGGGCACGACCGTGCCATCCGGTCCGACGACGAAACGCACCATGTACGAGGTCGATTTGACCTCGCCCGTGGCGATGCACCGTCGCTCCGGCTCGCCCGTCCGGTCCTTGTCCCGGCCTCCGCGCGTCAAGTGCCGCTCCCGGAGCCTGGGATCAGGCTCCGGCCTCCTCGGTTTCTTCTTCACCGGTCTCGTCTTCGTCCTCTTCCGAGACGAGATCGGCAGGATCGACCCAGCCAAGCTGGATGCGCGCGGTCATCACCATATTCTGCGCTTCCTCGAGACCCACATCAAAGGGTTCGAGCACGCCGTCGTCCTTGCTCCGCTCGCCGTCGACCGTGGTCCAGCCACCGGCCAGTTCCCAGTCGGCGCAGGTCGCGAAGTCTTCGAGCGTCAGCACGCCGTCCTTCGCCAGCGCCTCGATCATCTGCGGGGTGAGACCCTCGAAGCTGATCAGGCTGTCCTGCACGCCCAGCGCCTTGGCGTTTTCGAGTGCCTTGCGGTTCAGGGCGTCGAGGTAGTCGCGGGCGCGGGCCTGCAACTCTTCGGCGGTCGCTTCGTCAACACCGTCGATGACGAGAAGCTCGTCAAGCTCGACATAGGCCACCTCCTCGAGGTTGGTGAAGCCTTCGGAGACGAGCAGCTGGGCGAAGAACTCGTCGAGGTCCAGCGTGTCCATGAACAGCTTGGTCCGTTCGGCGAACTCGGCCTGGCGGCGCGCGCTTTCCTCTTCCTCGGTCAGAATGTCGATGTCGAGACCGGTGAGCTGGCTGGCCAGGCGCACGTTCTGACCGCGGCGACCGATGGCCAGCGACAGCTGATCGTCCGGAACCACGACTTCGATGCGCTCGGCGTCTTCGTCGAGCACAACCTTCGCCACTTCAGCGGGCTGAAGCGCGTTCACGAGGAAGGTCGGCATATCCTCGTTCCACGGGATAATGTCGATTTTCTCGCCCTGCAGCTCGTTCACGACGGCCTGCACGCGGGAACCGCGCATACCGACACAGGCACCGACCGGGTCGATGGACCCGTCATAGGACACGACGCCGATCTTGGCGCGCGAACCGGGGTCGCGGGCCACGGCCTTGATCTCGATGATGCCGTCGTAGATTTCCGGCACTTCCATCTTGAACAGCTCGGCCATGAATTCCGGCGCGGTGCGCGAAAGGAAGATCTGCGGCCCCCGCGTCTCGCGCCGCACGTCTTTCACGTAGCAGCGGATGCGGTCGTTCGGGCGGTAGCTTTCACGACCGATCTTTTCATTGCGGCGCAGGATCGCTTCGCCGGCACCCACGTCGACGATGACGTTGCCGTATTCCTCGCGCTTCACCACACCGTTGATGATGGTGCCCGCACGATCCTTGAATTCCTCGTACTGACGATCACGCTCGGCTTCGCGAACCTTTTGCAGGATGACCTGCTTGGCCGATTGCGCGGCGATCCGGCCCATGTCGACCGGCGGCACGATTTCCCGGAACTCGTCGCCGATCCCCGGGGTCTTCACCTCGTTCATGTCGATGAGCTGGCCGTCGCGGTACCAGTATTCCTCGCGCCCGGAGCGGGCCGGTTCGAAATACTGCTTGGCCTGCTCGACCGTCAGCTCGGCCTGGTAGTTCTCGAGCTCTTCATCCTCGACGACGGTGCGCACGCGGGTGAAGGTCGCGCGACCGGTCTTGCGGTCGATCGACACGCGGATATCCATCTCGGCGCCGTAGCGGGACTTCGCCGCGCGGGCGAGGCTCTCTTCCATCGCCTCGATCACGAGGCCCGGGTCGATCATCTTCTCGCGCGCGACCGCTTCGGCGGTCTGGAGCAGTTCGAGCTGGTTGGCAGAGGTAATCGCCATGTCTTATTCCTCCTCGGACCCTTCGTCCGTGATGACTTCGTCGTACTGGGTTTCGTCGATCAGCCCCGCGTCCTTGCGCGCCTTGAGCATCTCGGCAATCAGGTCGTCCGTGAGGACGAGTTTGGCATCGGCGAGCAGATCGAAGGTCAGGCCAATCGAAACCGGCTCCCCGTTCTCCTCGATCTCGATCAAGATTTCACCGTTCTCGGTCCCCTGCAGCGTGCCCTTGAACCGCTTGCGCCCGCTGATGAGTTCGCTGGTCTCGACCTTGGCAAGGTAGCCTTCCCAAGTGTCGAAATCCTTGAACCGGGTGAGCGGCCGGTCGATGCCCGGTGAAGAAACCTCGAGCGTGTATTCGTCCTCGATCGGATCCTCGACGTCGAGCGTGGCACTCACCGCCGTGGTGATCTGGGCGAGGTCATCGACCTCGATCCCGCCCTCCGGCTTGTCCGCCATGATCTGCAGTGTCGCGGTCTTGCCACCCATGAGGCGCAGGCGCACGAGCTCGAACCCCATATCCTCGATCACCGGGCGCACGATATCGGCGATCCGGCTGTCGATGGCGGTCTTGGCGACGAGGTCGGTCATGAGTTCCTTTCGGGGTCTGGCATGCGGACACAAAAAAACGGGCCAGCGGCCCGTTGCGTGTTCCGGTGGAGCGTTGGGTTTGGACCCCAGCGCACCGCTGTTGACGGGGATATAGGGAAGTGACGGTGAGTCTGCAAGTAAAATGCGTCAGGCCGGTTTCTGGGCGACGAGGAACAGTGCCGCCTTGGGGTCCGGGCGCCAGTCCTCGAGGATGGTGAGACCGTTGTCCGTCATCAGCGCTCGGATGCCGTCGGACGACAGGCGCGACAGTTTCGGGATGATGCCCAGCGCGCCACCAACTGGGGCGAGGATGCTCAGTAGGCCGAACTCCCCGACCGGAACGGTGGAACTCACGAAATACCCGCCGGGTTTGAGCGCACCCGCCACCTTGCGCACCACCGCCGCCGGGTCAGGCAGGACGTGGAGGACGGACAGGGCGAGAATCATGTCGTAGCTTTCGGGTGCCACCTCGGCCGTCGCGAAGTCGCCGACCTCGTAGTGCATGTTTTCCGGGACCGGACCCTCGGCCCGTCCGTGCTCGATCATCTTCGCGGAGATATCCATTGCCGTGTAACTCGCGACACGAGGCGCGTGAAGCCGGGCGGTGTTGCCGGAGCCGCAGCCGAACTCCAGCACGTCCATGTCGGGGCGCAGGTATTTGCGGGTCAGCTCCAGCTTGCGTTCGTAGGTCGGAACGTCGCTGATCGGGGAGGCCACATATTTCTTCGCGAAGCGATCCCAAACCCGCGCCTGGTCCGTCATAGCCCCAAGGTCTCCCGTTGCCGCGCAAGCTTGTCGGTGGTGCGCACCAGTTCGGCCGCAATTCCCGGTTCGCTCACCGCGTGACCGGCGCGCGGGATCATCCGGAACTCGCTCGTCGGCCACGCTTTATGCAGGGACCAGGCCGCCTGCGGGGGGCAGATCATGTCGTGACGTCCCTGCACGATAGTACCCGGCACATGCGCGATCCGGGTCATGTTCGCGAGGATCTGCTGATCGTCCGACAGAAACGCCCTGTTGCGGAAATAGTGGTTCTCCAGCCGCGCGAAGGCGAGTGCGTAGTCGGCCGGGCTGTCGATCATCGCGCCGTCGTTCTCGATACTGGCGAGCGCGTTTTCCCAGGCGGCCCAGACACGGGCATGGCGCAGCTCCTCGCCCCGGTCGCCCGAGAACAGACGCTCGTGATAGGCGGCGATCAGGTCGCCGCGCTCCTCTTCAGGGATCGGATCTGTGAATCGGTGCCAGAGATCAGGCCAGAACTGGCCGGCGCCGCCGCCATAGAACCAGTCGAACTCCCGCTCGGTGGCGAGGAAGACGCCGCGCAGGACCAGCCAGGCGACGCGGTCCGGGTGGGTCTGGGCATAAACAAGGGCGAGCGTGGCCCCCCAGCTGCCGCCGAAGACGATCCACCGGTCGATGCCGAACGTATCCCGGATGAGTTCGATGTCGCGGATCAGGTGCCACGTGGTATTGGCCACGACACTCGCATGGGGCCGCGAACGCCCGCAGCCGCGCTGGTCGAAAAGGAGGATGCGGTATTTCTTGGGGTCGAAAAACCGACGCATCGCGGGAGAACACCCGCCGCCGGGACCGCCATGGAACACCACGATGGGAATCCCGTCGCGCGCCCCGCATTGCTCCACGTAAATCGTATGGCCGTCACCGACATCGAGCATTCGACGGTCGAACGGCTCGATCGGGGGATACAATTTCCCCCCTGCGGTGTTTTTTCCTGCGGCCTGCTCCATGTGGACCCTATATAGAAACGGCGACCGAGACGCCATGAAAGACGAGGCTAGCATGACGAATGCACAAACGACAGTCGATCCCGCCGAAGTCGCCAAGTTCGAGGCGATGGCGGCAGAATGGTGGGACCCGACGGGGAAATTCAAGCCGCTTCACATGATGAATCCCGTGCGTCTCGATTACATCACGTCACAAATCGCGGCCGAATTCGGACGCGACCTGTCCGACCCCGCGCCGTTGAAGGGACTCCGCATCCTCGATATCGGTTGCGGCGGCGGTCTGTTGTCCGAGCCGATGGCGCGGCTCGGCGCCGATGTGGTCGGCGCGGATGCGGCAGAGCGCAACATTCCGGTGGCGCAGGTTCACGCGGAGCAGTCCGGGCTCGACATAGATTACCGCTTCACGACCGCCGAAGCGCTGGCTGAAGCGGGCGAACAATTCGATGCCGTTCTGAACATGGAGGTGGTCGAGCACGTCGCGGACCCATTGTCCTACCTCACCGCCTGCCAGAAGCTGCTGAAGCCCGGCGGGCTGATGGTCGCCTCCACGATCAATCGCAATCCCAAGAGTTTCATGGTCGCCATCGTCGGCGCCGAGCACGTGATGCGCTGGCTGCCCAAGGGCACGCATGAATGGTAAAAGTTCATCACGCCGGACGAGCTTTAAAAGCTCGTCACCGACGCGGGCCTGCGGATGGTCGACAAGCAGGGATTCGTCTTCAACCCGGTGCTGTGGAGCTGGTCGATCTCGTCCCGCGACCTGTCGGTGAACTACGTCACGGCGAGCGTGAAGCCCGTCTAGTTCCTTCCGATCTGCAAGAAACGGACGTGCGCGCCGACCGACCGCCCCGAGCCCTCGCGCGGGAAAAGCGCCCTGAACGCATCGCTGTTGCGAAGGATGCGGATCGCGGTCGGCGACGTCGCCGGGATGAAATGCCCTGACCGTGCATCCCCGGTCAACTGTGTCACATCCACGATCGTCAGGTCGCCGTCGGTCGTGACCGCAACTTCACGCGAGTTGCCCAGCCGCCTCTCTACTCCCTGTAGCCGGGACGCGAGCATGAGGACCTGATCGCGATCCGAGACGAAGATAACAAAGTCCTCCGGCAGGCGCTTGAAGCGCGCGGCCTGCGACCGGAAAACCGCAAGGTCGATGTCCGGTGAGACGAGTGCGAGTCCGTCGAGGTTTTCGTTAACCCAGCCGGGTTGAGAAATCTCGATCTGGCGCAGGGCCTCCATGGTGAGCATGGCACCGAGGGAATGGGCAATGATCATCACCCGTTCCGCCCCCACCTGCGCCGCATCACGGATCAGGGTTTCGAGCGAGTCGCGCGAGAACAGGACACTTTCGCGATCATAGGCATAGGCGGTATTCGATCCGCGACTGGGCCAGGCGAAATGAACCACCGGACCGGGCAGGGCGAAGTCGTGCTTCAACTGGGCCGAGCGGAAGACGCCGTTGTAGAACGCGTTGAAATAGCCGTGGACGTAGATCGTGACATCGCGCTTGCCCGCGGGTTCGACCGACACCGCCCGCGCCAGCGACTCCCGGAATGCCGCTCGGTCGAGATGCCCGACCGAGCCGACCGAGAAATCGCGCACCGGGTCCGGACGCTCCCGGATTCGCGCGCGGTCGCCGGGGCTGTATCCAACCGGAAAGCGCACAGGAACCGTGAGGAACGCGGTCGTATTGCCGCGCCCGGCAGAAAACTCTCCTTCGGCGTTCTCGGCACGGGTGGTGGCCACGAAGACCGCCTGTTCTTCGCCCAGCGCGGGACCCGTGGTGACGGGGGTGTGCGTCGGCTCTGTACAGGCCGCGAGAAGCAGCAGGAAAAGACCGGAAAGCTGGCGGGTAAAATGCACGGCGACCCCTCGTTTCCGGAAGGTTAGCCGTGCCAGATATGTGCGCCTAGAGCATATAGCGGCCCATGTCCGCGCTCTGCATCAATTCGCCGAGATTGGCCTCGACGAACGTTGCATCGACCGTGATTTCCTCCCCGGTCTTGTCGGGGGCGGTGTAGCTCAACTCCTCGAACACCCGCTCCATGACGGTGTAGAGACGCCGCGCACCGATGTTCTCGACGGTCGTGTTCACCTCCGCGGCAATGCGGGCGAGGGCAGCGATGCCGTCTTCCGTGAAGCTGACGGTGACGTCCTCGGTCCCCATGAGCGCGGTGTATTGGCGGGTGAGGGCGTTGTCCGTTTCCGTCAGAATCCGCACGAAATCTTCCTCGGTCAGCGCGCGCAGTTCCACGCGGATCGGCAGGCGACCCTGCAACTCGGGCAGCAGGTCGGAAGGCTTGGCGATATGGAACGCGCCCGATGCGATGAAAAGGATATGGTCGGTCTTGACCGGCCCGTACTTGGTGGACACCGTGGTGCCTTCGATCAGCGGGAGGAGGTCGCGCTGCACGCCCTCACGGCTCACGTCGCCGCCGCGCACGTCGGCACGGGCGCAGACCTTGTCGATCTCATCGATAAACACGATGCCGTTCTGTTCCACGGTTTCGAGCGCACGCTTGTTGACCGTCTCGTCGTCGAGCAGTTTGTCAGCCTCCTCGCCCATGAGCACGTCATAGCTGTCGGCGACGGTGAGCTTCTTGCGCACTGTCCGCCCGCCGAAAGCCTTACCGAACATGTCTCCCAGGTTGATCATGCCCATGCCGCCCGCACCGGGTTGGCCTGGCATGTCGAACATGGGCATTCCGCCGCCCGTGTCCTGCACGTCGAGCTCGATCACCGTATCGTCGAGCTCGCCGGACCGAAGCTTTTTGCGGAACATCTCGCGCGTCTGTTCGCGGGCGCCTTCGCCGGCCAGCGCCTCGATCACCCGTTCCTCGGCGTTGTGCTCCGCCGCGGTCTTCACGTCCTCACGCATGTAGTCGCGGGTCTGGATGATCGCGGCGTCCACGAGGTCACGCACGATCTGCTCGACATCGCGACCGACATAGCCGACCTCGGTGAACTTGGTCGCCTCGACCTTGATGAACGGCGCACGCGCCAGCTTGGCAAGCCGGCGGGAAATCTCGGTCTTGCCGACGCCGGTGGGCCCGATCATCAGGATGTTCTTCGGATAGACCTCCTCACGCAGGTCGTCCGACAACTGCTTGCGCCGCCAGCGGTTGCGAAGCGCCACGGCGACCGCGCGTTTCGCGTCCTTCTGACCGATGATGAAACGGTCGAGTTCCGAGACAATTTCGCGGGGGGTAAGATCGGTCATGCGGGTCCCTTACTTGGACAGGGTTTCGACGGTCAGGTTGCCGTTCGTGTAGACACAGATATCGGCGGCAATGGCCATCGCGGTGCGCGCGATGTCTTCCGCCGTCTTGTCCGTGTCCATCATCGCGCGCGCCGCGGCGAGGGCGTAGTTCCCGCCGGACCCGATCGCGGTCACGTCGAATTCGGGTTCGAGCACGTCGCCCGCGCCGGTGATGACAAAAAGATCCTTGCCATCCGACACGATCAGCATCGCCTCGAGTTTCTGGAGATACTTGTCGGTGCGCCAGTCCTTGGCGAGCTCGACACAGGCGCGCGCGAGTTGGCCGGGCGTCGCCTCGAGCTTGCTTTCCAGCCTTTCGAGCAGGGTGAAGGCATCGGCGGTCGAACCGGCGAACCCCGCGATGATGTCGTAGCCGCCCGGGCTCAGCTTGCGCACCTTGCGCGCCGTGCCCTTGATGACCGTGTCGCCCAGGCTCACCTGCCCGTCGCCCGCGATCACAACCTCGCCGCCTTTTCGCACCGCACAGATCGTCGTGCCGTGCCAGCCGGGACCATCGCTCATATCTCGCCTCCGTTCGTGTCCAAGGCTATATGGACCCCTCGTTTGCCCGCGACAACCACCCGGCTTGACCAGACCCGAGGGAAGGCTAGCGTGCCGGAATGATCGAAGCCCGTGTCCTGCGCATCTACCTCGACGACGTCATGTTCGACATGGCGCAGCGTGGCGAATTCGGCTTCGTCGCGCGGGTGACGAAGGGGTTCGAGGAGGTGGGGTTCAGGGTGGAGCTTCGGCGCAACTCGCTCGCCGAACGTCTGAAGTCGGGCGCGCGCCACGGCTATTCGCTGTTCCACATGGACGACCCCTTTCATCCGAAATCGCTCACCATGCGAAAGAGCTATTACTTCCCCTATTGGCGGATCGAGGCAACGGCGAAACGGTGGGAGTTTGCCGTTGCCCGAAAAACTTATGATCCGGCTGAAGTAGACACTGATCTGGCCGCGCACTGGTATGGAAACTGGCGCAAGTGGCTGTTTGGTTCCGGCCCCGCCCAAGCGGAGCGCAGCGGGATGATCTATGTTCCTTTGCAGGGAAAGCTGACCGAACATCGGTCGTTCCAGACGATGTCACCGCTCGACATGGTGGCCGAAGTGCAGGCGCGCGCCGGATCGCGCCATATCCTCATCGGCCTTCATCCCGGCGAGACCTATTCGGACGAAGAGCTCGCCGCCCTCGACACGATCCGCGAAGGCGACAGTCGCATCGCGGTGGAGACGGGTGGTATGGAGGCGGCGCTCCGGAACTGCGATTTTGTGATCACGCAGAACAGTGCGGCCGCTCTGTCCGGGTTCTTCTTCGGCAAGCCGGCGATGCTCTTTGCCGAAAGCGACTTTCACCACCAGATGCCGCGCGTATCCGAACTGGGCGTGAACGAGGCATGGCGTCGCCTCGAAAGGGCCGAGCCCGATTACGCCAAGTACCTTTACTGGTTTATCTATCTCAACGCGATCAAGGCGGATGAGGAAGGGGTCGCTGAGCGCAGAATCCTCGACACATGCGCGCAGTATGGCTGGCAGATCTAGTCTCTAATCCAGCCAGCCGCGCAGGTTTTCGACGGCCACGTTGGTCAACGCCGCGATGTGTTCGTCATCGTCGTTCAGGCAGGGAATATAGGTGAAATCCTCGCCCCCCGCGTGTTCGAAGCTCTCGCGAATCTCGCCGTTAATCTCTTCCAACGTCTCGATGCAGTCGGCGGAGAAGGCAGGCGCCAGAACGGCGAGCGACTTCACCCCGTCCTCTTTCACCAGGCGCGCGACCTCGTCGACGGTGTAGGGCTTGAGCCACTCCTCCGGTCCGAACACCGATTGGAACGTCGTGACGATCCGGTCCGGCGACCAACCCAGCCGTTCGGTAAGGAGCCGCGTCGTCTTCTGGCACTGACAGTGATACGGATCACCTTCCGTCAGGTAGCGTTCCGGCATCCCGTGGTAGGAGCAAATGATCCGCTCCGGCGCGTCCTTTTCGCTGGGATAGACACGCAGGACCGAGGCCGCGAGCGCCTCGATGTAATCCTCGCGGTCGAAGTATTCCGGCGCCGTGCGCACGGCCGGCATCCGGTTCTCGCCCATCAGGGCGCGGAAGAACTGATCGTTGGCCGTCCCGCTCGTGGTCGCGGAATAGTGCGGGTAGAGCGGGAAGAAGAGAATCTTGGTACACCCCGCTTCGACCATCGCGCGGACCTTGGATTTGGTCGACGGGTTACCGTAACGCATGCAGAAATCGACCACCACACGGTCACCGAACCGCTGCGTCAGGCTCGTCTCGAGCTTTGCCACCTGCTGCTTCGTGATCGTCATGAGCGGGCTTTCCCCCGCCTCGTGGTTCCAGATCATCTTGTAGTTCGCGCCAGAACGGAACGGGCGGATCGTCAGGATCGGACCCTGCAGGATCGGCTGCCATTTCCAGTTCGGGTAATCGATCACCCGCTTGTCCGACAGGAACTCGTTCAGGTAGCGCCGCATGGACCAGTAATCGTAGTTGTCCGGCGTTCCCAGGTTGGCGAAAAGGACCCCCACCTTGGGGGCGAGCACCCGGGGGTGATCCTTCGGCAGATGCGCGTTCATGTGTTCCGTCCCGTTCTGACCAAGCTGTTACGGCTTTTCGCCCGCACTGGTTTCATCTGTGCCCAGCGCATCCGCAAGGCGCGCCTGCGCCGAACCGGGGCGCAGCGGTTTCTGCTGACTTTCATGCGGCGCCCAGCCAACCAGAAAGACGAATTCGAAGGTCGCGTGGATGCGCCCGTCCGCATCCGCCTGTTCGGCGTAGCGCGCGGCGGCCTCGGCGAACAGGTGGCGCGAGGTCGGGCCGGCCCGGTTCGCCATCGCGTTGCCCTCGCCCATCGCGCGCAGGTCACGCATCAGCGCCAGCGCATCGGAATAGGACACGTCGCGCTGGGAGCTGTCTGCCACCGGGAGCGCGAAGCCCGCACGTTGGAGCAGGGCGCCCAGATCGCGAAGCTCGCCCATCGGCAGGAGACGCGGGGACAACCCGCCGGTCTGAGCCACTTCCGCCGCGGTGAGGGCAGCGCGCAGTTCAATCAGGGTTTCGCCCCCGAAAAGGACCGCGATGAAGAAGCCGTCAGGCTTCAGCGCCCGGTGGCACTGGATCAACTGTCCGACCGGGTCGTTCGCCCAGTGGAGCGACAGCCCATGGATAACGAGGTCGTGCGCGCCGGGTTCGAGCGCGAGCGTTTCGTCATCCGGCACGACCCGCGCGTCGGGAAAGAATTTTTTCCAAACCTCGGGGAATCCGGTGACCACGGCGGGTGCCGTAAAGGTTCTGTTAACCTCTTCCAGCCGATCCTGAACTTCGAATGCCGCTTCCTCCTGCAGAAACATCCCGGTCGCGCTGGAGCGCGCGCGGGTCAGGGTCAGACGATGGGGATCGGTCAGTCTCGACATGGCGCGGCACCATAGATGGAGGGCCACGGAATGCAATCGCTGCTCCGCGCGATCTATCCCGCGCAATGCGCCTCCTGCGGTGACATCGTGGAGGGTGACGGCGGACTGTGCGGCCCATGCTGGCGCGAGACACGTTTCATGACGGGTCACGTCTGCGACCGATGCGGGATCGGCCTGCCGGGGCAGGGGGACGGGGCGGTCGACCTGTGCGACGACTGCATGTCCATCGCACGCCCTTGGTCGCGGGGGCGGACGGCGTTAGCCTACTCGGGAAACGGTCGGCGACTCGTGCTCGCCCTGAAACACGCGGACCGGCCGGACATCGCGGTTCCCGCCGCACGCTGGATCGCCGGGGCGGCCGCCTCGATCGTGACGGCAGAAACCGTGATCGTTCCGGTGCCCGCGAATTGGACCCGGCTCTACCGCCGCCGCTACAACCAGGCCGCCGAGATCGCGCGGGCGCTGGGCCGGGAAACCGGGCTCGCGGTGCTGGCGACCGCACTGATCCGTGCCCGTGGCGGCGAGACCCAGGGTGGAAAGACCTTCGATCAGCGTTTCGCGAACCTCCAGGGCGCGATCCGCCCGCATCCCCGACGCGGCCCGGCGCTCGCCGAGCGCGACATTCTGATCGTCGACGATGTGATGACCTCGGGCGCCACGCTCGCCGCGTCGACCGAAGCCGCCTTTGCCGCGGGTGCGGCCGACGTGAAGATCGCGACACTGGCACGCGTTGCCCGCGATCCCTAGATATCCTTCAATGGGCAAGACCCGATGAAGGACTCGAAATGCAACCTGTCACGATCTACACCACGCCGTTCTGCGGTTTCTGTCACGCCGCGAAACGGCTGCTCTCCAAGAAGGGCGTCGAGTTCGAGGAATTCGACGTAAGCCGCGATCCGGAGCTGAAGCAGGAGATGATGACCCGCGCCGGGCGTCATACCGTGCCGCAGATCTGGGTCGGCGAAACGCATGTCGGCGGCTTCGACGAACTCAACGCGCTGGAGCGGCGCGGCAAGCTCGACCCCCTCCTCGCGAACTGATGCGCGCGGGGCTGGTTCAACTGTGCGCCGGTGACGTTCCGGAAGCGAACCTGCCGGACACGCTCACCCGCGTGGCGGAGGCAGCGAAGGGCGGGGCGGAGCTCGTCCTGACGCCCGAGGTGACGAACTGCGTGTCGACTTCGCGCAGTCGTCAGAACGACGTGCTTCAGCGAGAGGATGACGACATCACGCTCGCCGCGATCCGCAAGGCCGCGAAGGAGCACGGCGTCTGGATCCTGATCGGTTCCCTTGCGGTGAAGACCGACGATCCGGACGGCCGGTTCGCGAACCGGTCCTTCCTCGTCGCGCCCTCGGGCGAAGTCACCGCGCGGTATGACAAGATTCACATGTTCGACGTGGATGTCTCCGAGACCGAGAGTTACCGGGAGAGCGCCGGGTATCGTCCCGGGACCCGCGCCGTTCTCGCCCGGACCGATCATGCGACTCTGGGGATGACCGTCTGTTACGATCTGCGATTTCCGCATTTGTATCGCGCACTGGCGCAGGCGGGGGCCGAGGTGCTCACCATCCCCTCGGCATTCTCACCGGGAACTGGCCCCGATCACTGGGAAGTGCTGCTGCGCGCCCGTGCGATCGAAACTGGGTGTTTCGTGCTGGCCCCGGCGCAGGCCGGGCAGAACACGGACAAGCGCGCCACCTACGGTCACTCGCTCGCCGTCGCGCCTTGGGGCGAGGTATTGGCGGACGCGGGCACGGAACCCTGCGTCACCTTGGTTGATCTCGACCTGTCGCTTGTGGAAAAGTCGCGCCAACGTGTTCCCTCGGTCTTCCACGACCGCAGCTACGAAAGCCCCAGATGACCGACGCCCAGACGGACAGCCTTTCGGTCGCGCTGTTCAGCGAGATGTTCATGGCCGATCAACTGGCCCGGACCGCGCTGTCGAAAGCGATGCCCAAGGGCATGGAGCTCAGCCACTTTTCGGTGCTGAACCACCTCGCCCGGGTGGGCGACGCGCGCAGCCCCGCCCAGCTCGCCAAGTCGTTTCACGTGACACGCGGGGCGATGACCAACACGCTCGCAAAGCTGGAATGGGCCGGGCATATTCATATCCATCCCGACTGGGACGACGCCCGGCGCAAGCAGGTCACGATTTCGCCCGCCGGACGCAAGGCGCGTGATGCAGCGCTCGCCGCGATCACGCCGATTATCTCGGACGTGGTACGCTCCATCGGGCCGGACAACGTGCGCGCGGTGCTACCAGTCCTGCGCGAGATGCGCGCGAAGTTCGACGCGCAGAGCTGAACGGCCCACGAAAAAAGCCGCCCCGAAGCGGAGCGGCCTTTTGTCGAAACAGCGAGACGATCAGTTCGTCTTGGCGCCTTCGGCCTGAGCCTGCTGACGGCGCGTGATTTCCTGGCGGTAGAGCGCGACGAAATCGACGTTGTCGAGGTTCACGGGCGGGAAGCCTCCATCGCGGGTCACATCAGATACGATCCGGCGCACGAACGGGAAGATCTGACGCGGGCACTCGATCAGGAGGAAGGGATGAAGCTGGTCCTCCGGCACATTCTCCACGTGGAAGAGGCCGGCATAGTCCAGCTCCAGGATGAACAGCTCTGTGCCGGTGCCCTTGTTGGTGGACATCACCTTGAACTTGGTCAGCACCTCGTACTGGTTCTCGGCCTGACGTTTCTTTGCGTCAAGAGCGACCTCGACCTTCAGCTCCGGCTGAACCTCACCCGTAGCGCCCTTCTGGACGAGGATGTTCTCGAACGACATGTCACGAATGTACTGGCCGAGGATGCGCATCTGCGGTTGGACCGGCTGTTGCGGTTGCTGCGGCTGTTGCGGTGCGCCTGCGTTGGCTTCGTCCGCCATTGTGTGTTTCTCCATGAAATCCAAATTCGCGGCTTTCTACCAAGAAGCGCCCGGGGTCTCAACGCAAACCCTTTCAAGGTCGGGACGGCGACGGTATCAACACGGTATGGAGATCATGATCCCGGCTTGGGTCGACGGCACCCTTCAACCTGTCGAAAAGCTCACGGCCCATCTGGAAGGCCTGCGGCACCGGGCGGTCTCGGTATTTCTGATCCATGACGACGTGATCCTGATCCAGCAGCGCGCGGCGGGGAAATATCACACGCCGGGCCTATGGGCGAACACCTGCTGCACCCATCCGCACTGGGACGAAGCGCCACTCGACTGTGCGACCCGTCGGTTGGGCGAGGAACTCGGGATCACCGGCGTCACGCCGGAGTGGAAGGACCAAATCGAATACCGTGCGGACGTCGGCAATGGGCTTATCGAGCACGAAGTCGTGGATCTGTTCCTAGTCCTGACCCAGGACCGTCCGGTCCTGCGCCTAGATCCGGACGAGGTGGATGGCGTGAGGTGGATCTCACTATCGGACTTGGAGAGAGAAGTCGCAAACCATCCCGACCGGTTCACGCCATGGCTGCGAATTTATCTCGCTGAACACAAACTGTCAGTGTTTGGTCCAGCCTGACGGGCCGCGCGACGGCTCGTGCGTCGGCTGCTTGGGCGGTGTCACTTCTTCGTAATCGCCGTCGATGACGTCATCGCGAGTGTAGCGGCGCGTCGTGC
Source organism: Maritimibacter sp. (assembly GCA_964230745.1). GTDB lineage: Bacteria > Pseudomonadota > Alphaproteobacteria > Rhodobacterales > Rhodobacteraceae > Maritimibacter. The sequence continues at coordinate 70,661 of CAXRHZ010000020.1, forward strand.
CGCCGGTATGAACGGTAAAGCTCTTCTGCACCTTCACGCGGCGCGCGATTTCGCGGAACGCCCAACGCCGAACGCCCGGTACGAGTAACAGGAACCCTACGGCATCCGTGAAGAAGCCCGGGGTCAGGAGCAACGCGCCGGAAAACAGGATCATCGCACCGTGTGCGAGCGGTTCGGACGGGTCCGACAATTCGTTGAAGCTGTCGCGCACCTGGCCCAACGCCATCGCCCCCTGGGCGCGCACCATGTAGGAGCCAATGATCGCGGTCACCAGAACGATGAGGAGTGTTGGCCAAAGCCCGATAAGTCCGCCGACCTGGATGAACAGTGCGATCTCGATCAACGGGACTGCGATGAATGCAAGCAAGAGCCACATGGCTTCCTCATATGTTGACTGGGGGCTGGTAGACTTGCCCCTGCCCAGCGCCTACATATGTTTCGAACGCGGAAAATCAAACCGCGCCCTGAAATGAGGTTCGAATGTCTTCACCGATCATCCAGCTGATCGTTCTCGCCGCCATCGCGATTTTCCTGATCCTGCGCTTGCGAGATGTCCTTGGGACGCGAGAAGGATTCGAAAAGCCGGCGGTTTCGCGCAACGAGTCCGAACGGATCGATAACCGCAACCGGTTCGAGGTGATCGAGGGCGGTCCCGATACAGACATCACGGACCATATCGATGATCCCGACAGTGTCGAAGCGCTCACCCAGATGAAGAAAGCTGAGCCTTCTTTCGGCGTGAGCGATTTCCTCGGCGGCGCACGCGGCGCCTACGAGATGATCCTCATGGCCTTCGAGGCGGGAGACCTGGCCAAGATCAAGCCGTTCCTGTCGGATGAGGTCTATGAGAGTTTTGCCACTGTCGTGGAGCAGCGCGAAAAGGATGGCTACAAGATCGAGGCGAATTTCGTGGGTCTGCGTGAGCTGAAGCTGGTGGATGCCGAGTTCGACCCGGACACCAACGAAGGCGAGATCACGATCCGCTTCATAGGTGAGCTGACCTCGGTCGTGCGCGACAAGTCCGGCGAAATCATCGAGGGCAACCCGAAGGAAGTGAAACGGCAAAAGGACATCTGGACCTTTGCCCGGATCATGGGCTCGGAAGACCCGAACTGGCAGCTCGTCGCAACGGGCGGCTGACATGGCGCGATGGGTCGGCCTCGCGCTCGCAGGGCTGATCGCCTTCGCCTCACCGGCGCGGGCGGCTCTAGACGAGGCCGAGATCACGCTTCTGTCCTTTTCCGAACTCGCCGGTTGGGAAACGGACGATCACGAAGCGGCCTTCAACGCGTTTCTTCACACCTGCGAATTGCTCGACGACCCCCAGTGGGACCCGATCTGCGCGGTCGGGTTCGACTTCACGGGGCCGCCGCGCGATTTCTTCGAGCTCTTTTTTCGCCCCGTGATGATCGAGGACGGCCAGGACGGTCTCTTCACCGCCTACTACGAGCCGGAGATACGGGGCGCAACGCGGCGTTCGGGCCGGTTCGACGTTCCAGTCTATCGCCGCCCCCCTGAAATCGCCGCGGGCACCGCCAACTACACCCGCCGCGAGATCGAGGAAGAGGGCGTGCTGTCTGGACGCGGACTGGAGATCGCGTGGGTCGAAGACCCGGTGGAGCTCCAGTTTCTCCAGATCCAAGGATCGGGCCGTATCCGGCTTTCAGACGGTTCATCCATCCGACTCGGCTTCGGCGGGCACAACGGCCACAGTTTCCGCTCGCTCGGTGACGAACTCGTGCGGCGCGGGGTCTATTCAATCCACCAGGTGTCCGCCGAGGTCATCAAGAACTGGGTCGCCCGCAACCCGATCGAAGGCCGCGACCTTCTGAGCCACAACACATCCTACGTGTTCTTCACTGAGTTGGAGCATCTTCCGCCGTCCTCGGGGCCCATCGGTGCGATGGCGCGCTCGATCTCGGCCGGTCGTACGCTTGCCGTAGATCCGGTCTACACGCCTCTCGGCGCTCCTGTCTGGATCGAAAAGGGTGGAGCCGAGCCGTTTTCGCGCCTGATGGTCGCACAGGACACGGGTTCGCGGATCAAGGGTGCGCAGCGGGCCGATATTTTCTGGGGCACTGGCGACGAGGCGGGCAAGGCGGCCGGTCGGATCAAGGATCCCGGACGGCTTGTCGTGCTCCTCCCGATCCAGCGGGCCTATTCGCTCGTCCCGGAACAGTAGGATGGCGCGGCGGCCGAGGCATCTGAGCGCCGAAGAGCGGGCGCTGTGGGACGAGGTCGCGCGCCGCACGCAGCCGATGCGCCCCGAAAAGCCGGTCCAAAGCGCCGAAGACGCGCTGATCCCGGAATCGAAGCCCGCGCCGAAGCGCGAGAAATTCGAGGATTTCCGCGTCGGCGACCGATCCCAGACCGCGCTTCCCCCGCATGACGTTGCCCCCTCGATCCGCGAAACCGTCGCGGGCCGTCCCGTCGAGATGGATCGCAAACGGTTCCAGCAGATGAAGCGCGGCAAGATGCGGCCCGAGGCGCGGCTCGACCTCCACGGGATGACCATGGCGCAGGCCCACCCCGCGCTGTTGCGGTTCATCATGGACTCCGTGTCGCAAGGGCGGCGGCTCGTCCTCGTCATCACCGGCAAGGGCAAGACGCGTGATCATCCAGGTCCGATCCCCGAACGACACGGGGTCCTGCGCCACCAGGTGCCGCATTGGCTCCATTCACCCCCGATGCGCTCGCACGTGCTCCAGCTTTCCGAAGCGCATCACAAGCATGGCGGGATGGGCGCTTACTACGTTTATCTCCGGCGCGGGCGTTAACCCAGCTTCGACCAGAGCGCACCATCCCCGAGGGTCTCGACGAAAGCTGCGTGGGCAACACGTTCTTCTTCCGTGAGACGTGAGGGCAGGGGTTCGGTCCGGGGCCGCGGGCGCCACGCCTCGCTCGGCCCGGTCTCGGTCGAAGTGGTTTCCAGACCGCCCAGCACAAGGCCGGGCTGCCGGCCACCGATGAGCTCCAGATACACCTCCGCCAGGATCTCGGAGTCGAGGAGCGCGCCGTGCAGGGTCCGGTGCGAGTTGTCGATGCCGAACCGCCGGCAGAGCGCGTCCAGGGAATTACCGGCGCCCGGAAATTTCTTGCGCGCGATCAAGAGGGTATCGACCGCCTGCTCCATCGGAATCCGCGGACGGTTGCACCACCCGAGCTCGGCATTGAGGAAAGGGACGTCAAAGCCCGCGTTGTGGATGACCAGCTTGGCGTCTCCGATGAAGTCCAGAAACGCGTCCGCGATATCCTTGAAAACGGGATAGTCGCGCAGGAATTCCTCGGACAATCCGTGTACCTGGAACGCACCCTCAGGCATGTCCCGTTCGGGGTTGATGTACTGGTGGTAGGTCCGGCCGGTCGGCATGTGGTTGAGCAGCTCCACCGCGCCGATCTCGACCATCCGGTCGCCGGTCTTTGGGTCGAACCCCGTCGTTTCGGTGTCGAGCACGACCTCACGCATTGCCGATATCCTTCCGTATCCGTGCCAGCACATCGTGGACCTGAGCCCGCGCGCCTTCAAGGGTGAGCGTTTCGATGACGTAGTCCGCGCGTTTCCGCTTTTCCGCGTCCGGCGTTTGCTTGGCCTTGATCGCCTCGAACGCCGCTTCGTCCATCGTGCCGCGGGCGAGCACCCGCTCGCGCTGAACGTGTTCCGGAGCGGAGACAACGACGACCGCGTCCATCGCCTTGTCCCCGCCCGTCTCAAACAAGAGCGGAATGTCGAAGAGCACGATGTCGGCCTCGGTGTCGCGAAGGAAATCCTGCCGGTCTTTCGCGACAAGCGGGTGAACGATGGCCTCGATCCGGCCCAACGCCTCGGGATCAGAAGCGATCCAAGCCTTCAACGCGTCCCGGCTGACCCCGCCGTCGACGATCGCCGCTGGATGGATGGCCCCGATCGGGTCCACGGCGAGGCCTCCGGGTGCGTAGAGCCGGTGAACGGCCGCGTCGGCGTCCCAGACCGGAACGCCCGCCTCGGCGAACATTTTCGCCGTCGTGCTCTTGCCCATACCGATGGAGCCGGTCAGTCCGATGATGAACGTCATGATGCCGCCGCGATCCGCGCCGCTTCGTCGTTCGGGGGGCGGTATCCGAACCACCGCTCGAAACTCGGCGTCGCCTGGCAGATGAGCATTCCCACGCCATCTGCGACATAACAGCCATAGGCCGCCGCCTGCTGAAGAAACCGGGTGTTGGGGGGATCGACGGTCAGGTCACAGGCCACCGCGCCAGTCGTCAGCCCGTCGAGGGGAACGCGGAATTCGGAATGTCCCACGCTGCCGAGCGGCGTCGCGTTCACCACCGTCGCGGCGCCCTCGGCCATGTTCCCGGCCTTGAGCCAGTCGATGACCTCGATCCGTGTCCCGAACTCGTTGCGCAACTGCTCGGCCTTGGGCCGGGTGCGGGAGGTCAGGCGGATCTGGGTCACGCCCACCTCGATCAGCGCGGAGATCACCACACGTGCCGCACGTCCGGCACCATATATCGCCGCCGGTCCCACGCGCGGATCCCAGTGCGGCATGGTCTGCCGAATGTTCTCGATGAACCCGTAACCATCCGTGTTGTCAGCGTGAATCTTGCCGTCCCGCCGGAAGATGAGCGTGTTCGCTCCGGACATGAGCGCTGCGCGATCGGTGATGATGTCGGCATGGTCCAGGACGGTTTTCTGGTAAGTCTGCGATACGTGCAGCCCGACGAAGCCCGCCTTGGGCAGCGCCGAGATGATCTCGCCGATATGCTGTTCCTCCACCGCGAGCGGAAGGTAGCGACCGGGGAGCTGCATGGCCCAGAGCCAGTGATCGAACAGCGCCGGCAGCCGGCTCACCTCACCCGGGGCAAGCATCACCGCTGCAATCGGCATGGGCGCGTCGGTCATGACTCCAGATCCCCCTTGAGGATGAGATAGGATATCAACTCGGTCAGCGGCAAGCCGAGAACGTTGAAATAGGAGCCTTCGATCTGGGTGAAGAGGCGAACGCCTTCTTCCTCGAGTTTGTAGGCGCCGACCGAATGGCGGATGCTGTCCCAGTTCCGGGCGACGTAACTCTCGATGTAGCCGGCAGAGAGACTGCGCATCGTCATGCGGACAAGGCCGACGTGCCGCCAGATCGGTTCGTTGTGGTGATAGATGACCGCCGCGGACATGAGGTGATGTGTCTGGCCGGAGAGCAGCGCGAGTTGTTCGCAGGCAACCTCGGGCGTTTCCGGCTTGCTCAGGATCGTGCCCTTGAACGCGGCGACCTGGTCGCATCCCAGGACGAGGGCCTCCGGTCGCTTCCCTCCGACCTTGCGCGCCTTGTACTCGGCAAGGGCATCGGCGACGTCCCGCGGCGTCGCCTCCTCCGCTTCCAACCCGGCCCGTAGTGCCGATTCGTCGATCCGCGCCGGGAGAACCTCGAAATCCAGCCGGGCATTGGCGAGCAACGTGGCCCGGATTTCGGAGCCGGAGGCGAGGATCAGAGGCGCGCTCATGTTGGGAACCCTGTGGAAAATCTCTGTTTGTTCCTCCTTATGCGATTGTGCGCCGATGTGTGCAATTCCGCGTCTCCCGGGTTCCGGCGGGTTTCCGACATTCCGTTCTTTCATCGCTCCACACGGGACGAAGAACGTGCCGAACCTGTCGGAGAAGTTGCACGTGAACAGAAAGGTCCACGACCTTATGCACAGGCGGTTCACTTGGTAAGTTATTGTTTTAGTTTAGTAAAGTATCAACCGATACATCCGTGAACCGTTTTATCCCGGTCCCGCGGATCTTGCGGACCATCATGCGGATAACCGCTTAATCCCCAATGCGCACAGGGCCTACATCACTCTTCAACTCTTTTTCTTCTTTTCTTTTTATTGGAAAGGGATGACCGGACTGGCGCCAAAATCCTGCCTGGAAGGGCAAGATTGACTTGGAAGGTCCGGTTCCCTATATCCGCGACAACCGAGGGCCGTCCGGTCCGTCGTTTCCCTGTCACAAGACCTGACCGCGCCCTGCGCCGTCGAATTGGTGTTTCCCAATGACTCAACGTTTGAACCTGTCCGATCTCAAGGCGCAAAGCCCCAAGGATCTCCTTTCCCTCGCCGAAGAGCTCGAGATCGAGAACGCCTCGACCATGCGCAAGGGCGAGATGATGTTCCAGATCCTTCAGGCCCGGGCCGAGGATGGCTGGGAAATCGCCGGTGACGGTGTGCTCGAGGTACTGCAGGACGGTTTCGGGTTCCTCCGTTCGCCCGAGGCGAACTATCTCCCGGGTCCCGATGACATCTATATGTCGCCCGACATGATCCGGAAGCACTCGCTGCGCACCGGGGATACTGTCGAAGGTGTGATTTCCGCGCCGGGCGAGAACGAGAACTACTTCGCGATCACCGAGGTGGAGAAGATCAACTTCACCGATCCGGAAACTGCGCGGCACAAGGTGGCGTTCGACAACCTGACGCCGTTGCACCCGGATGAGCGGCTGAAGATGGAAATCGAGGATCCGACGATCAAGGATCGCTCGGCCCGGATCATCGACCTCGTCGCGCCCATCGGGAAGGGGCAGCGGTCCCTGATCGTTGCGCCGCCGCGGACTGGTAAGACAGTGCTGATGCAGAACATCGCGCATTCCATCTCGGTCAATCATCCCGAGGTCTACCTCATCGTTCTTCTGATCGACGAACGGCCGGAGGAAGTCACCGACATGAAGCGTTCCGTGAAGGGGGAGGTTGTCGCTTCCACCTTCGACGAGCCTGCGTCCCGTCACGTGGCCGTGTCGGAGATGGTGATTGAAAAGGCAAAGCGGCTCGTCGAACACAAACGGGACGTCGTCATCCTGCTGGATTCCATCACGCGCCTGGGTCGCGCGTTCAACACGACGGTGCCGTCCTCGGGCAAAGTCCTGACCGGGGGTGTCGACGCCAACGCGCTGCAACGGCCCAAGCGGTTCTTTGGTGCTGCACGCAACATCGAGGAGGGCGGTTCGCTCACCATCATCGCGACCGCCCTGATCGATACGGGCAGCCGAATGGACGAGGTTATCTTCGAGGAGTTCAAGGGTACGGGTAACTCCGAACTGGTCCTCGACCGCAAGGTCTCTGACAAGCGCATCTTCCCGGCAATGGACATTCTCAAGTCCGGGACGCGGAAAGAGGAGCTACTTGTGGATGCAAAAGACCTGCAGAAGACATATGTCCTGCGGCGTATTCTGAACCCGATGGGGACCACGGATGCGATCGAATTCTTGATCTCGAAGCTCAAACAGACCAAGACGAACGACGAGTTCTTCGACTCGATGAACGCCTGATCCCTGTTTTAAAACAACAGGTTAGCTATGGATACGATCTACGCACTCGCCACAGCGCGGGGCAAATCGGGTGTTGCGGTTGTCCGTGTATCCGGCCCAGGTGCGTTCGGGGCTGGGAGGGCACTTGCGGGTTCGCTACCACTCCCGCGCAGATCGGCGGTTCGTGTGCTCCGAGGCAGAAACGGAGCGCTAGATGAAGCGCTCGTACTCGCATTTGAAGCCGGGCACAGCTTCACGGGCGAGGATGTTGTTGAATTCCACCTTCACGGGTCCACGGCGGTGGTCCAGGCCGTCCTGTCCGAGCTGGATCAACTTCCGGACTTAAGGATTGCGGAGGCGGGCGAATTCACGCGTCGTGCTTTAGAAAACGAATGCCTCGATCTGACGCAGGTCGAAGGGCTGGCGGATCTGATCGACAGCGAGACCGAGGCGCAACGCCGCCAAGCTCTGCGCGTCCTGTCCGGGGCATTGGGCACGAAAGCTGAAGCCTGGCGCAGCGACCTGATCCGGGCTGCGGCGCTTCTAGAAGCGACGATCGATTTTGCGGACGAAGAGATTCCGGAGGATGTGTCACCCGAGGTCCTGTCGCTGATTGAAATGACCGAGCAAACCCTCTTTGAGGAGAGCCGCGGCGCTGCCATTTCCGAGCGTATACGTGACGGCTTCGAGGTTGCCATTGTTGGCGCCCCAAACGCAGGCAAGTCGACGTTGCTCAATGCACTGGCGGGGCGGGATGCAGCGATTACATCGGACATCGCCGGCACGACCCGGGACGTCATTGAGGTTCGAATGGATCTGGGCGGCTTGCCAGTGACGATGTTGGATACCGCTGGTCTGCGGACTTCGGATGATGCTGTTGAGAGGCTTGGAATTGAGCGGGCGCTTGAACGCGCAAAGCAAGCCGATCTGCGCGTCTTTCTGATGTCTGACGAGCCGCTAGAGCTTGATCCTAGGTCGGACGACATCGTTGTGCAGGGGAAGGGCGACCTTACCGGAACCGGTGTTTCTGGAAAGACCGGTTTTGGTTTGGATGATCTTGTTCGGCAGGTTACGTCGATTCTAGGGCAGCGTGCTGCTGGATCTGGGACCGGGATCCGAGAACGGCACAGGATCGCCATGGATCGCGCACTGGCGTGTTTGGAGAATGCGCGAATCGAGGTACGAGGCAATACGCACAGGACTGAGTTGGCTGCCGAAGAGTTGTGGTCAGCGATTAGAGCACTGGATTCTCTTGTTGGACGCGTCGACGTCGAAATGATACTGGATGAAATCTTCTCCAGTTTCTGCCTCGGCAAGTAGGCTTTGAGAAAGGGGTGTTTCACGTGAAACATTCGGAATTTGATGTCGTTGTCGTCGGAGGCGGCCACGCGGGTGTCGATGCCGCGGCCGCATCCGCACGCCTTGGAGCCCGCACCGCGCTCGTGACCCTTCGGCAGAGCGATCTCGGTGTCATGTCGTGCAACCCGGCAATCGGGGGTTTGGGAAAGGGCCACTTGGTCCGGGAAATTGACGCGCTTGACGGGATCATGGGCCGCGCGGCAGATATGGCTGGCATTCAATTTAGGCTGCTGAACAGGTCGAAAGGTCCTGCGGTTCAAGGGCCGCGTGCCCAGGCTGACCGCAAACTGTATCGTGCTGCGGTGGTTGAGCTTTTGGCACACCAGATGAACTTGACCATCCTGGAAGGGGAGGTCACGGAATTACTGGAGCGGAACGAGCGGATTTCGGGCGTGCGGCTCGAAGACGGCACGCCCGTTCATGCGCGTTCTGTCGTGCTGACCACAGGAACTTTCCTGCGGGGCGTCATTCATATTGGTGATCAGAGGCATCAGGCGGGACGTATGGGCGACCGCCCGTCCGTAAAGCTTGCAGAACAGATAGACGGATTTGGGTTGCCACTCGGACGACTCAAGACGGGCACTCCGCCTCGCATTGACGGGCGCACGATCGACTGGACCGCTCTGGCCCTTCAGCCTGGGGATGAGTGTCCCGAAGTCTTTTCGTTCCTGAATCGGAAGCCAGTTGTCCGGCAGGTCGCTTGCGGCATTACTCACACCAACGAACGAACTCACGAGATCATTCGGGAGAATCTTGATCGTTCCGCGATGTACGGCGGGATGATCGATGGTGTCGGGCCCCGCTACTGTCCGTCCATCGAGGATAAGGTGGTGCGCTTCGCTGAAAAGTCGTCGCACCAGATCTTTCTGGAACCGGAAGGCCTTGACGATAATACGGTGTATCCAAACGGCATTTCGACGTCACTTCCTGTTGAAGTTCAAGAGGCCTACGTCCGGTCGATTGCGGGTCTCGAATCGGCAGTGGTTCTTCAACCTGGTTATGCGATCGAATATGATTACGTCGACCCGCGCGCATTGAGTAGCACATTGGAACTTCGCGATGTTTCAGGGCTATTCCTTGCCGGTCAGATTAACGGCACAACGGGATACGAAGAGGCAGCAGCACAGGGTGTTGTTGCGGGATTTAATGCGGCGTTGTCGGCGACTGATCGACGCGAGCAGGTTTTCTCACGGTCCCACTCCTATATCGGCGTCATGATCGACGACTTGGTTACAAGAGGGGTAACGGAACCTTACCGGATGTTCACCTCCCGGGCAGAGTTTCGTTTGTCGTTAAGGGCAGACAACGCAGATCAGCGATTGACGCCGATTGCAGCAGAACTTGGTGCCGTCTCGGAAGCTCGGCGTACCGTTTTCCTCGACAAAATGGAGCGTCTTGGTTCCGCAAAGGCGGCGTTGAACGCGCGACAGTTCACTCCGAAGCAAGTGAACTCAGTTGGTGGGAAGGTCCGGGAAGACGGAACAAAACGGACAGCGTTTGACCTCCTTTCGTTGCCGGATATCGATTTCGAGTGTTTGGTGGCATTGGACGGTTCGTTTGACGCCATTGATGAAGAAACGCGCGTTCAAATTTCCAAAGATGCCCTTTATGACAGGTACGTTGAGCGGCAGAAACGGGAAGTGGAAGCTTTGCGGCGTGACGAACACCACGTGATACCCGCTGATTTTGATTACGGACGATTAGATGGGTTGACCGGCGAGCTGAAGGCAAAGCTAGCGGCGAGTCGGCCGGAGACCTTGGCGCAGGCCGGGCGAATCGAAGGAATGACGCCAGCAGCGCTTACGCTGATTTTGGCCAAGATCAGGAAGACTGCGCGGGCGCGCACCGCATGACGTCTGATGAATTTGCCAGAACGAGAAATGTTTCACGTGAAACACTCGATCGACTGAAGCTCTATGCGGACAAGCTCGTCCAATGGAATTCCAAGATCAATCTGGTATCCAGTAGCACTCTGCCACAATTGTGGACACGCCATTTTTCCGACTCTGCACAATTGATTGACCTTGCAGAACCCAACGCCCGAAATTGGGTGGACATCGGATCGGGAGGTGGCTTTCCAGGAATGATCATAGCCATCCTGGCCGCTGAGGTTCGACCAAACCTCATTGTAACGTGTGTAGAGAGCGACCAGCGTAAAGCAGCCTTCTTGAAAACGGTGATACGCGAAACCGGAATCCAGGGCCGTGTTGAAAGCAAGCGGATCGAGGATCTCTCCCCGCTGAGAGCAAACGTTCTGTCTGCCCGCGCCTTGGCTCCGCTGCGCGAGTTGCTGGGGTTCGCTGATCAACACCTGGCCCCAGAGGGACATGCTCTGTTTCCAAAAGGTGCCAATGCACGTCTGGAGCTCGTCGAAGCTCTTGAATACTGGTCGTTTCAGGCGGATACATACCCCAGCGTGACTGATGCCAACGCCGTAATCCTCAAGATCGGAGAGATTCGCCGTGCCTGAAACAAAAATCATCGCGGTGACCAACCAAAAAGGTGGCGTCGGTAAGACAACGACCGCCATAAACCTAGCGGCGGCCCTCTCTGCGGATGGATATTCGGTCCTAATCGTGGATCTCGATCCTCAGGGGAACGCATCGACAGGGCTGGGAATCGAACCGACAAACCGCACACTCACAACCTATGACTTGTTGTTGGAGGAGACGCCGCTCCAAGATGTAGTAGTAGCGACGGCGATCGACCGTCTCTGGATAGCTCCCGCCACGACCGATTTGTCGTCTGCCGATATCGAGCTCGTGGCTAACGAGAAACGCTCTCACCTTCTGCACGACGCTCTGCGCCCTCCAACCGGGAGCAGATACGATTACGTTCTCATCGATTGTCCGCCATCGCTGAACCTGCTCACCGTGAACGCGCTCGTTGCCGCGCATTCTGTGCTTATTCCTCTCCAGTCCGAGTTCTTCGCATTGGAGGGCCTGAGCCAACTCATGCTGACGATCCGGGAAGTGCGGGAAGCGGCCAATCCGTCATTGCGGATAGAAGGCGTGGTTCTCACCATGCACGATCTGCGGAACAATCTGGCGCAGCAGGTTGAAGCGGATGCCCGCGAAACTCTGGGTGAACTCGTCTTCAAGACGGTAGTCCCCCGAAATGTCCGGGTCAGCGAAGCCCCGTCCTTCGCGATGCCGGTCATCACATACGATCCGAATTCGAAAGGAAGCCAGGCGTACCTCGCCTTGGCGCAAGAACTGGTCAAGAAGGCCGGGTAGGAGGCAGCGATGGCGACAAAGAAACAGAACAGGGGCCTCGGGCGCGGGTTGTCGGCACTGATGGCGGATGTCCAGCCGGAGACCGCGACGGAAGATGTAGGTGTTTCTACCCCTCGGAAGCCCGACATGTTGATTCCAATTGACCGGGTGGAGGCAAATCCTGACCAACCACGTCGACAGTTCTCGAAAGAGCGACTCGATGACCTTGCCAACTCCATCAGGGAAAAGGGGATTATCCAGCCTCTTATCGTTCGGCCGCATCCTGACAAGCCCGATAGTTTCCAGATCGTCGCGGGCGAACGCCGGTGGCGCGCCGCACAGGTCGCACGGTTGCACGAAGTGCCAGCCCTGGTCAGGAACTACGACGATACTGAGTCGCTCGAGGTAGCGATCATCGAGAACATCCAAAGGTCTGACCTGAACCCCGTGGAAGAGGCGGCGGGATACAAGGACCTTATGGAGAAATTCGGCCATACGCAGGAAAAACTCGCATCGGCTTTGGGCAAGTCGCGCTCCCATATCGCGAACATGATGCGACTTCTTGGTTTGCCTGCCGAAGTTCTTGAGTATCTGCGTGACGGCAAACTGTCCGCCGGCGCCGCTCGGGCGATTATCACTGCGGAAGACCCGCTGGCCTTGGCGAAGAAGGCGGTGGCGCAGGGGTTGTCGGTCCGGGAAATCGAACGACTCGCAAAGGCGCCTGCCAAAGGCGATACACCGGCGGCGCCGTCGTCCAGGAAAGCTGAAAAAGACGCCGACACGGTGGCGCTCGAACAGTCGCTCTCGTCTTCATCCGGAATGAAGGTTTCGATCGATCACAAGCCGGGCGACGACAAGGGAAGCGTGACAATCCGTTACGCCACGTTGGACGAGTTCGATGACCTATGCCGCATGCTCGGCGGGGACGTCTAGTCCGGCAATAGCTCTGTCACGATGGCATTCAGCACGGCGCGTCCTTTGGCCGTCGTGGCAAGCTGGTCGCCACTCTGAATGAGCAAGCCCGCGGCGATCAGGTCATTCAAGGGGCCATCCGGCATCTCTTGGCCTGAGAGGGCACCGTAACGCTGCAAATCTATGCCTTGTACCGTGCGGAGCCCCATCATCAGGTATTCGCCCGCCTGATCGATTGCCGAAAGCGCTTCCCGGTCAAGTTCGCCGCGTCCGGCTTCAGCCATTGCGAGCCAATTCTCAGGGGAAAGCGGAGTCGTCGTAGCGTAACGCCGGTCGGTCGTGACCCGGCCGTGTGCACCAGGCCCGATGCCGACATAGTCTCCCCCGGACCAGTAGATAAGGTTGTGCCTGGACTCCTGACCGGGTTTGGCGTGATTAGAGACTTCGTATGCGGGAAGACCGGCGGCTTCGCATAGTTCCTGCGTGTGGAAATACATATCCGCCGCAAGGTCCTCATCCGGTAGACCACGCAGGCCTCCGCGCGCAAAACGGTCACCGAAGGCAGTGCCGGACTCAATCGTGAGTTGATAGAGCGACAAATGATCCGGGTCGAAATCCAATGCCCGCTTCAGTTCGGCATCCCAATCGGCCAGCGATTGGTTTTGCCGGGCATAGATCAGATCGAAACTGAACCGATCAAATGTGGAACGCGCGACATCCAGAGCCTGCAGCGCTTCCGAAACGTCGTGCAACCTCCCAAGGGCCCGCAGATCACCGTCGTTCAAGGCCTGAAACCCCATGGAAACGCGATTGACCCCGGCTACCCGGTAGCCTTCAAAGCGTTTGGCTTCCACGGAGCTTGGATTGGCCTCCAGCGTGACTTCCATATCATTCGCGGGCGTCCAGACATCTGTCGCAGTATGCAAGACAGCTTCGACAACAGAAGGATCCATCAGCGATGGGGTGCCGCCGCCAAAATAGACCGAATTCAGAATTCGTCCCGGCAGTTCCTCACCAAACCGCCGCACTTCGGACACGAGCGCCCGTTGCCAGGCGTCCATGTCCACGGCGGAGCTGACATGGCTGTTGAAGTCGCAGTAGGGGCACTTGGCAGCACAGAACGGCCAGTGAACATAAAGCCCGAACCCTCCTGCGCGCCAATCGTCACGCAAAGCAACCCTCAACCAGCTTTGTGAAAGCTACTGCGCGGTGACTCATCGCATGTTTCTGTGCCGGCTCCATTTCGCCAAAGGTGAGCTCGAACCCTTGTGGAATGAAGATCGGATCGTAGCCGAAACCGTGTTCGCCACGCATGGGCCAGGTTAATCGACCGGGGATTTGTCCGGTGAAGACTTCGTCGTGCCCGTCCGGCCAGGCGAGGCAGAGCGTGCAGTTGAATGAAGCCGTGCGCGGTTCGGGTGCACCTTTTTGATCCAACAAGTCCCACGTCTTCTTCATCGCCATCGGAAAATCCCGACCGTTGGGCGTTTCCGCCCAATCCGCAGTGTAAACCCCCGGAGCGCCGTCGAGGGCGTCGACCATGATCCCGCTGTCATCGGAGAGGGCCGGAAGTCCCGTTGCCTTTGCTGCAAAATGCGCCTTGATCCGCGCGTTTCCTGCGAAACTGTCCTCGGTTTCATCCGGTTCGACGAGGCCGAAGTCACCGGCAGACCTGCAGTTCACACCGAAGGGCAAGAGGAGATCGCCGATCTCTCGCAGTTTTCCCTTGTTGTGAGAGGCGATCACCAAAGTGTCGCCGGTGAACCGGCGTGTCATGCTGTCGCGGCCTTCTGAGCGGCGACTAGTTCGGCGACGCCTTTCTCTGCGAGACCCATAAGGTCATCCATCTGACCGCGCGAAAAGGTCGAGCCTTCTGCGGACATCTGCACCTCGATCAAACGGCCCGTACCGGTCATGACGAAGTTGCCGTCCACTCCGGCCTCGCTGTCCTCAGGATAGTCGAGGTCGAGCACCGGCTGACCGGCATAGATCCCGCAGGACACGGCTGCGACAGGGTCGACCAGCGGGTCCGATATTATGTCGCCGGTCTTCATCAGTTTATTGACGGCAAGGCGGAGCGCGACCCAACCGCCTGTGATCGAGGCGCACCTCGTGCCGCCGTCGGCCTGAATCACATCGCAGTCGACGGTGATCTGCCGTTCGCCGAGCGCCTGACGATCGACGCCGGCGCGCAGGGATCGACCAATAAGCCTTTGAATTTCAACAGTTCTTCCACCCTGCTTTCCCGCGGATGCCTCGCGCCGCATCCGCGAGGTGGTGGAGCGCGGCAGCATTCCGTACTCGGCGGTCACCCAGCCCATGCCGGTGTTGCGCATCCACGGCGGCACACGCTCTTCGAGCGACGCGGTGCACAGCACGTGAGTGTCGCCGACCTTGATGAGGCAGGACCCTTCGGCATGTTTCGTGACCCCCGTTTCAATTGAAATCGGGCGCAGTTCATCTACATTCCTGCCAGATGGGCGCATGGCGTGTCCTTCCTCATTTCGACGCTGGCGTGGGTCTCACGCCTCCGGTGAAAAAGCAAGAGGATGCGCCGTTTGGAGAGGGCCATGACCGACGGGTCGTCGCAACACAATCTGCTGAACGATCGTTCCCGCGAGGTCTTCCGGCGGCTGGTCGAGGCGTACTTGGAATCCGGCGATCCCGTGGGTTCACGGACGCTGACCCGCGCGTTGACCGAAAAGGTTTCGGCGGCGACGATCCGCAACGTGATGCAGGACCTCGAATACATGGGCCTGCTGGACTCGCCGCATGTTTCGGCAGGACGGGTGCCGACCGAGCTTGGCCTGCGGATGTTCGTTGACGGCTTCCTCCAGGTCGGTGAGCTCACCGATGCCGACCGCGACAAGATTGAGCAGACGCTGGGGGACGGGCCGACCGATGTTCCCGCGCTGATGAGTTCGGTGGGCAAGGCGCTTTCCGGTATCACTTCGGGCGCGAGCCTCGTCATGACGCCCAAGACCGAGGCGCCGATCAAGCATATCGAATTCGTGAGCCTCGCTCCGGACCGCGCGCTTACCGTGCTCGTTTTCGCGGACGGGCAGGTCGAAAACCGGCTGTTCACGCCGCCGGCGGGCCATACGCCCAGCTCGATGCGGGAGGCGGCGAATTTCCTGAACTCACTTGCGGAGGGGCGGACCCTCTCCGAACTGCGCGCTGTCATCCTGAAAGAGGTTGACCGCCGCCGCCGCGAAATCGACGCGCTGGCGGGGCAGCTCGTGGAAAGCGGGCTTGCCGTCTGGAATAAGGATGGTGGCGGGACCGACCGCCTGATCGTGCAGGGACGCGCGAATCTCATCACGGATCCGG
Source organism: Maritimibacter sp. (assembly GCA_964230745.1). Lineage (GTDB taxonomy): Bacteria > Pseudomonadota > Alphaproteobacteria > Rhodobacterales > Rhodobacteraceae > Maritimibacter. The sequence goes on from CAXRHZ010000020.1 coordinate 86,736, forward strand.
CGGACGAGGCGGAGCTTCACCGTATCAAGAGCCTGTTCGACGACCTCGAGCGTAAGCAGGACATTGCCGAGTTTCTCGAACTGGCCGAGGACGGCGAGGGTGTCCGCATTTTTATTGGCTCTGAGAACAAACTTTTCTCACTTTCCGGTTCCTCTCTGGTGGTTTCTCCATATATGAACGCTGACCGAAAGATCGTCGGCGCGGTTGGGGTCATCGGACCCACGCGGCTCAACTACGGGCGGATCGTGCCGATCGTTGACTACACTGCGCAACTGGTTGGGAAACTGATCTCCGACCGGGGGTAATGAGGAAAAGAATGGCCGACCCGAAGAAGAAAGAACCGATCGAAGATATTGAGGCTGCGATCGAGGAAATCATGGCGGATCAGGGCAAGACCGATCTTCCGGACGAGACCGAGGCCGCGCCCGAAGAGCCCGCCGTCGCGCCCGAACCGGATGCCACCGAGGTGGATGAAGTCGAGGCCCTGCGCATCGAACGCGACCAGCTCAAGGACAAGTTCATGCGGGCGCTCGCAGATGCCGAGAATTCCCGCAAGCGGTCCGAGCGGGATCGGCGCGAAGCCGAAAACTACGGCGGCTCAAAGCTCGCCCGTGACATGCTGCCGGTCTACGACAACATGAAACGAGCGATGGAGGCGATCGACGACCAGCTTCGTGAACAGGCGTCCGGCCTGACCGAGGGACTCGAGCTGACCATGCGCGAGCTGCTCAACATCTTCTCCAAACACGGCATTCGCATTCTTGCGCCCGAAGTCGGTGACAAGTTCGATCCGGCTGAGCACGAGGCGATGTTCGAGGCACCGGTGCCTGGCACGAAGAAGGGCGAGATCATTCAGGTGATGGCCGAGGGCTTCATGCTCCACGACCGCTTGCTGCGCGCGGCCCAGGTCGGTGTATCGTCCAACCCGGACTGATCTTCAGTTCCCCGCTAGGTCCTTCAACTGGTAAATCAGGTCCAGCGCCTCGCGCGGGCTGAGCTCGTCGGGATGAATTCCGGCGAGCTTTTCCTTGAGCGGTGAGGGTGCCGACCGTGCGGGTGCCGGTTGCGCAGCGACGGCGGAGAACAGGGGCAGGTCGTCTATAAGCGCCTTCTGCGCAGCGCCGCCCTCACGCTCGCCCCTCTCCAGAGCGTCGAGCACGATCCGCGCCCGTTCAACGACGGGTCCGGGAAGCCCGGCAAGTTTCGCGACCTGCACACCATAGGACCGGTCGGCGGCACCGCGAACAACTTCGTGCAGGAAAATGACTTCGCCGTCCCACTCCTTAACCGCGATTGTGGCGTTGTCGACGCCGTCGAGTTTCCCGGCCAGCTGGGTTAGCTCGTGATAATGCGTCGCGAACAGGGCGCGGCTCTGGTTCACGTCGTGCAGGTGTTCGAGCGTCGCCCAGGCGATGGACAGCCCGTCATACGTGGCAGTGCCGCGCCCGATTTCATCGAGTATGACGAGGGCCCGGTCGTCGGCTTGGTTCAGGATCGCAGCGGTTTCGACCATCTCCACCATGAATGTTGACCGGCCGCGGGCGAGGTCGTCCGCGGCCCCGACGCGGGAGAAAAGCTGGCTCACGATCCCGATCCGTGCGGAACTGGCGGGCACGAAACTCCCGGCCTGCGCGAGGAGGGCGATAAGGGCGTTCTGGCGGAGGAAGGTTGATTTGCCGGCCATGTTCGGGCCGGTGATGAGCCAGATATCTGCTCCGTCCGACCCGTCGGCGAGGGCGCAGTCGTTCGCGATGAACGGATCGCCGCCCTGCGCGCGCAGCGCACGCTCCACGACGGGGTGGCGACCACCCTTGACGTCGAAAGCGCGAGAGTCGTCGACGGTCGGCAGACACCAGTCCTCGGTCCCGGCCAGCTCGGCGAATGCGGACGCGACATCAAGGTCGGCAAGCCCGCGCGCCGCTTCACCGAGCGGGCCGGCATGGGCCAGAATCTCGGCTTTCAGGCTGTCATAGAGCCGCTTTTCGATCTCCAGCGCCCGACTCCCCGCGTTGTGAATCCGGGTTTCGAGTTCCGACAAGTCCACCGTGGTGAACCGCACGGCGTTCGCCGTCGTCTGACGATGGATAAAGGTCTCTGACAGCGGGGCGGAAAACATCTTCTCCGCGTGGGTCGCCGTTGCTTCGATAAAGTAGCCCAAGACGTTGTTGTGCTTGATCTTCAGGGACCCGATTCCGGCCTTTTCCGCGTACTCGGCCTGCATCGACGCGATGACGCCGCGCCCCTCGTCACGCAGCGTCCGTGCCTCGTCCAGGTCCGCATCGAAACCGGGGGCGATGAAACCGCCGTCGCGGGCAAGCAGCGGGGGATCTGCGACGAGCGCCCGGTCGAGAAGAGCGACGAGGGCATCGTGTCCGACCAGCGCTTTGCGAGCAGAAGTGAGGAGCTCGGGCGTCTCGCCACTGTCGATCATCTTCGCGATATCTTCGGCGGCCCCAAGCCCATCCCGGATGGCGCTCAGATCCCGCGGGCCCCCGCGGTCGAGCGCAAGCCGGGAGAGCGCCCGGTCGATATCCGGCACCTTGCGCAGGGCGTCGCGCAGATCGGCGCGAAACAGGCTCTCGTTCAGCAAAAAATCAACCGAAGCCAGCCTTTCGTGGATCGTGTCCAGCGTTCTGGACGGAGACGAAATCCGCCGTTCCAGCAAGCGCCCTCCGCCCGCCGTCACCGTGCGGTCGATGGTGGACAGCAGCGACCCGTCGCGCCCCCCGGATAGCGAGTGCGTCAGCTCGAGGTTGCGCCGGGTCGCCGCGTCGATCTGCATCGTGGCGCGGGCGTTTTCGAGGACGGGGGGACGGAGGAGCGGAAGTTTGCCCTTCTGGGTGATGTCGAGGTACTCGACGATGGCCCCCAGAGCGCAGATGTCGGCCCGCGCAAAAGTGCCAAACGCGTCCAGCGTGGACACGTTGAACAACTCGCATAGCCGCTTCTGCCCTCCCGTGCTATCGAACGCCGCGCGGCCGATGGGGGTGGCCGATGCACCGATATCAGAGACTAATTCAGCCAGTTCGTGCTCCAGCGTCTCGCTCAGAACCACCTCACGCGGCGCGATGCGGGCGAGTTCAGGGCCCAAGCGACTCCGGGGACAGGGCATGACACGCAGCGCACCGGTGGAGATATCGACCCAGGCGATAGCCCCTTCGTCGCGGACCTCGGCGTAGGCGGCGAGGAAGTTGTGGCGCCGTGCCTCGAGCAGCGAATCCTCGGTCAGCGTGCCGGGTGTGACGAGCCGGACCACGTCGCGCTTCACCACCGATTTGGACCCGCGCTTCTTCGCTTCCGCCGGATCCTCCATCTGCTCGCAGACCGCGACCCGGAACCCTTTACGGATGAGGGTCAGAAGATACCCTTCGGCGGAGTGAACCGGGACGCCGCACATGGGGATGTCCTCGCCCAAGTGCTTGCCGCGCTTGGTCAGTGCGATGTCCAGCGCCTCGGCCGCCGCCGCGGCGTCGTCGAAAAACAGCTCATAGAAATCGCCCATTCGATAGAACAGAAGCGCATCCGGGTACCCGGATTTGATTTCCAGGTACTGCGCCATCATAGGCGTTACAGCGGCATTGGCAGTGTTCACGCAGGTCCCCCGACCGACAGGTTTCGTCCGAATCTATCGGGGCCGACGAGGGGGTGAAACCCCTAGCGGTTACGCAGGCGCGAGACCCAGTTCCAGGACGTGCGGCACATGTCGTCCAGCCCGCGCTTTGCCTCGAACCCGAGATAGTCGCGGGCCGTCGACGGGTCGGCGTAGAAACAGTCGATGTCACCTGCACGGCGCGGGGCAATATCATACGGAAGGGTTTTTCCGCATGCCCGCTCGTAGCTGCGAAGCATATCCATTACAGAGTAGCCGGTCCCGGTCCCGAGATTCAGGACGTGGCTGTCGTCCTCTCCGACCAACTTGTTCACCGATTGCACATGGCCGCGTGCGAGATCGACAACATGGATATAGTCCCGGACACCTGTTCCGTCCGGTGTGTCGTAGTCGTCGCCGAAGACGTTTAGATGCGGCAGCTCGCCTGTGGCGACCTTTGCGATGTAGGGCATCAGGTTGTTTGGAATGTCGTTCGGATCTTCGCCGATCAGAGCGGAATCGTGGGCACCGGCCGGATTGAAATACCGCAGAATGCCGTAGGACCAGCGATCATCTGACGCCTTCAAGTGTCTTAGAAGCGTTTCGCAGGTTACCTTCGACTGGGCATAAGGTGAAACGGGCGCGATCCGGTGCTGCTCGGTGTAGGGCAGGGATACAGGCTCCCCATAAACCGTAGCGGTAGAGGAAAAGACCACCCGAAACACGCTCGCATCCGCCATCGCCTGAAGAAGCGTTGCGAACCCGGTGCAATTGACGTGAAAATACGAGAGCGGCTGTTCAACGCTTTCGCCAACCGCCTTTTTTGCCGCGAAATGGATAACCGCGTCGAAATCATGAGACGCGAAAACCCGGCTCAGGAAGACCGGATCCAGGACACTGCCTTCGTGGACCACGACCGGAGCGTCGGTAATCGTCACGAGCCTGTCGATCACATCGTGGCGCGCGTTGGAGAAATCGTCGACAATGACGACGTCGTGCCCAGCCGCGATCAGCTCGACATAAGTGTGCGATCCGATATAGCCCGCGCCGCCGGTCAGAAGGATCCGTCCCATAAGCCATCCCTTTGATTCGACGCAAATCTAGTGCGGATAGGCCGGAAATTCACGCCAGAAAGACCGAAGGTGCTCCGTTTGGCGGCCGAACAAAAATTGCGCTTGCATGCGCTAAACATTTACGAAAATGTCGCACGGCTGCCCGATCACATCATTTCAAGACCGGAAAAGCAGTTGAGCGGGCTGGTCGGCCCGTCTACAGAGCCACCGGATGGATGGGAGGACAGACCGTATGGCGACTAAGCCCAAAATCACCCGCGAGGAGGCGCTCGCGTTTCACATCGAACCGCGTCCGGGCAAGTTCGACATCTCACCCTCTGTTCCGATGACCACCCAGCGCGACTTGTCGCTCGCCTATTCACCCGGCGTCGCCGTTCCGTGTGAGGCGATCCATGAGAATCCGGAAACCGCTTACGATTACACGAACAAGGGTAATCTCGTCGCTGTCGTGTCGAATGGGACGGCGGTGCTTGGCCTCGGCAATCTCGGTGCGCTGGCATCCAAGCCGGTGATGGAAGGGAAAGCGGTGCTGTTCAAGCGGTTCGCCGACGTGAACTCCATCGACATAGAACTCGACACCGAGGATCCGGATGAAATCGTCAACGCGGTGCGGCTGATGGGTCCGACCTTTGGGGGTATCAATCTGGAAGATATCAAGGCACCGGAATGTTTCATCATCGAGCAGCGGCTCAAGGAGTTGATGGATATTCCAGTGTTCCACGACGATCAGCACGGGACCGCAGTGATCTGTGCCGCCGGGCTTATCAACGCGCTGCACCTCTCGGGTAAGAAGATCGAAGATTGCCGCATCGTGCTCAACGGTGCCGGCGCCGCCGGTATCGCCTGCATCGAGCTCTTGAAGGCGATGGGCGCTCGGCATGACAACTGCATCGTCTGTGACACCAAGGGCGTGATCTACCAGGGTCGGCAGACAGGGATGAACCAGTGGAAATCGGCCCATGCCGTGAACACGGAGTTGCGCACGCTCGAAGAGGCGATGGTAGGGGCCGACGTGTTCCTCGGCGTATCGGTGAAGGGCGCAGTGACACAGGAAATGGTCTCTAACATGGCCGAAAATGCCGTGATCTTCGCAATGGCCAACCCTGATCCGGAGGTCACGCCAGAGGAGGTCCACGAGATCCGCGAGGACGTGATCGTCGCGACCGGACGGTCGGACTACCCGAACCAGGTCAACAACGTCTTGGGCTTTCCCTACCTTTTCCGGGGTGCGCTCGATATCCACGCGCGGGCGATCAACGACGAAATGAAGATTGCCTGCGCCGAAGCGCTCGCCAGGCTTGCGCGCGAAGACGTGCCGGACGAGGTCGCGATGGCCTATGGCAAGAAACTGACTTTCGGGCGTGACTACATCATCCCTACGCCGTTCGATCCGCGGCTCATCTATACAATCCCTCCCGCGGTCGCGAAGGCGGGGGCGGACAGCGGCGTGGCGCGGCGTCCGATCATCGACCTTCACGGCTACGAGAACCAACTCAAGGCGCGGATGGACCCGACTGCGTCCATTTTGCGCTCCCTGAACGCCCGGGCGCGGGCGGCACAGGCCACGATGATCTTCGCCGAGGGGGATGATCCACACGTTCTGCGGGCCGCCGTTGCCTATCAACGCAATGGCTTCGGCAAGGCGCTCGTCGTCGGGCGGGAGTCCGATGTGAAGGAGAAGCTGGAGAGCGCGGGGCTGGGAGACGCGGTGCCGGAGCTCGAAGTCGTCAACGCGGCGAACACCCATCACCTCGCAACTTACAAGGCGTTCCTGTACGAGCGGTTGCAGCGGTCGGGCCATGACCGAAAGGATATTCACAGGCTCGCGGCGCGCGATCGTCACGTCTTTGCGTCCCTTATGCTCGCACATGGTCACGGTGATGCGCTGGTCACCGGTGCGACCCGGAAATCCGCGCATGTCATGGAGCTCATCAACCACGTGTTCGATGCCAAGCCGCAGGACGGTGCGGTTGGGGTGACCGCGCTACTCCACAAGGGGCGCATCGTGTTGGTGGCAGATACGCTTGTCCACGAATGGCCGGAGACCGAGGACCTCGCGAATATCGCCGAGGGTGCGGCGGCCGTCGCCCGTGACCTGGGCCTAGAGCCGCGCGTTGCCTTCGTGTCCTTCTCGACCTTCGGCTACCCTGTGTCGGAGCGGGCGGAAAAGATGCACGAGGCGCCCGCGATACTCGAAGCGCGCGGGGTGGATTTCGAATACGATGGCGAGATGGCGGTGGACGTGGCGCTGAACGCCGACGTGCTGGCACAATACCCGTTCTGCAACCTGTCCGGGCCGGCCAACATCCTGGTCGTGCCGGCGCGCCACTCCGCCTCGATTTCGGTCAAGATGATGCAGGAGTTGGCCGGAGCGACTGTCATCGGTCCTATTCTCACGGGGGTCTCGAAACCCATCCAGATCGCCTCCACGACCTCCACCGCGAATGACATTCTGAACATGGCGGTGCTCGCGGCCTGCAAGGTCGGCTGATGACGATCTACAACTTCGGCTCGATCAACATCGATCATTTCTACCGGGTTCCACATCTCCCGGGGCCGGGTGAGACCCTGTCGGCCACCGGCCACGACAGCGGGCTTGGAGGAAAGGGCGCGAACCAGTCGGTGGCCGCCGCCCTCGCCGGGTCGCACGTTGTGCACATCGGCATGGTCGGCCCTGACGGGGCAGGGCGAGAGGCACTGGCCGGATTTGGTGTTGATGTCGCGCATGTCGGGCGGGCGGGCACGATCACGGGTCATGCCAACATCCATGTCGATCCCACAGGCGAGAACATGATTGTCGTCTTGCCCGGTGCGAATCATGAGCAGTCTTTTGACTCGGTGCGGGCCGCGCTGGGCGGGGTGGGGCCGGGCGATTACCTTCTGCTGCAGAATGAAACGACCCTGGTTCGCGAAGCCGCCGAGTTCGCGCGGGCAAATGGGTGTTTCGTGGTCTATTCGGCCGCACCTTTCGATCCGGTTGCGGCGGCGGCCATGCGCCCACATGTGGATCTGATCGCCATGAATGCCGTTGAAGCACGCCAGATGTCCGAGGCGCTCGGCACTGCCGTCGACGAGATCAGCGTGCTAAACTTGGTCGTCACCGAGGGGTCCGACGGTGCGACATGGTATGGGTCGGAAACGATCAGGCAGGCCGCTTTTCGCGTGGATCCGGTGGACACGACAGGTGCCGGGGATTGTTTTATCGGTAGCCTCGTGGCCGGACTTGACCAAGGTATGTCCGCCGCAAAGGCTCTGCGTTTCGCCGCCGCGGCGGCCGCTGTGCAGGTGACTCGCCATGGCGCAGCACGGGCCATGCCACGCCTCGAAGAGATCGAGCGGTTTCTCTCAGCCCAGTGAATCACACGTCCGTGATCATCCGTGATCGGGAGCTAAGAACTATTCGGCTCGGCGAACGTGTTTAACGGCGAGCACTGACATGCCCTGCGCGAACGCGACCGGACTTACAGTTGGGTCCTGACGAGTGCGGAGCAAGCGAGGTAGTGCTGTTAACGAGTGTTCTGTTAAGGGGCGGCCTTCGGGTCGTCCCGCTCACTTCACGAGTTGGCTCAGTTTCATCGCGACGCTCATGTCACCGGAGACCTTGATCTTGCCCATGGCGAAGGCGGTCATCGGATTGAGTTTACCGGTCAAAAGCTTGACGAGGCTCTTCTCGGAAATCCGGATCGTGCAATCGGCCGGTTCATCCGCGAGAAGCGCCGTGTGTCCGGACAGGGTGATCGCCCCGTCGTCACCGCAATCGAACTTGATCGAATTCTCGAGCGGATTGTCGGCGAGCGCGTCGTTCAGGCGGGCGGCGATTTCTGGCAAGTCGCTCATGCGGTGTCTCCGGTTATGCGAGGACGGTGTGAGCGAAGAGGCGCGGGGACGCAACGCTGACGTTGCCTCCCCACGTAGGGTCTATTTGGACAAGCGGCGTTTGCGCGCCGCCAAGAGCTTGAGCCGCAGGGCGTTCAGATTGATGAAGCCCGCCGCGTCCTTCTGGTCGTAGGCGCCCGCGTCATCCTCGAACGTGACATGGGCCTCGGAGTAGAGCGAGGCATCCGACCAGCGCCCGACGCAGAACACCGAACCCTTGTAGAGTTTGAGGCGAACGGTCCCGGTGACGAGTTCCTGGCTCTTGTCGATGGCAGCCTGCAGCATCTCGCGTTCAGGTGAGAACCAGAAGCCGTTGTAGATGAGCTCGGCGTAGCGCGGCATGAGCGAGTCCTTCAGGTGGCCTGCGCCGCTGTCGAGCGTGATCTGCTCGATCCCGCGGTGCGCTTCCAGAAGGATCGTGCCGCCGGGCGTTTCGTAAATCCCGCGCGATTTCATCCCGACAAACCGGTTCTCCACGAAGTCGAGCCGCCCAATGCCGTGCGTCTTGCCCAGTTCGTTGAGTTTGGTGAGCATTTCGGCGGGGGAAACCGCGGCGCCGTCGATGGCGACTGCGTCGCCCTTTTCGAACGTGATCTCGACGAACTGCGCTTCGTCCGGCGCGTTCTCGGGGTCGTTGGTGCGCTGGTAGACGTAATCGGGGGCCATTTCCGCCGGGTCTTCCAGGACCTTGCCCTCGGACGAGGTGTGCAGGAGGTTCGCGTCAACGGAGAACGGTGCTTCGCCGCGCTTGTCCTTGGCGATGGGAATCTGGTTCTTCTCCGCGAAGTCGATGAGCTTCGTGCGCGAGGTCAGGTCCCATTCCCGCCAAGGCGCGATGACCTTGATGTCGGGGTTCAGTGCGTAACAGGCCAACTCGAAGCGAACCTGGTCGTTGCCCTTGCCGGTCGCGCCGTGGGCCACTGCGTCAGCCCCGGTGGCCTCGGCGATTTCCACCAGTCGCTTGGAGATCAGCGGCCGCGCGATGGAGGTCCCAAGGAGGTACTGACCCTCGTAGATCGTGTTTGCACGGAACATCGGGTTCACGTAGTCGCGCACGAATTCCTCACGGAGGTCTTCGATGTAGATGTTCTCGGGTTTGATCCCGAGCATGATCGCCTTCTCGCGCGCGGGTTCAAGCTCTTCCCCCTGGCCCAGGTCGGCGGTGAAGGTCACAACCTCGCAGCCGTACTCGGTTTGCAGCCACTTGAGGATGATCGAGGTATCGAGACCGCCGGAATAGGCAAGCACGACTTTCTTCGGCGCGGACATGCAAGGCTCCTTTTAACTGTCCGGCGCGGTTTATCGGCAAGGGCAGGGGCGGGCAAGGGCCATTGGCGGCATGTGAGAGCGGCTCAGTCCGCTGTGCGCTTGAACGCATCGCGGGATTCGGCATACGCGGCGAGGATGCGGGCAACGTCGACCTGTTTCCCGGCCGCGGCAGCGACTTCGCCCGATCCGCACAGCTCGGAGAAGTTCGAAAAGCCGAGGTTCAGTGCCGAGGATTTGAGGAAATGCAGGTCCGCCTCGAGATTGTCGTGATTCACGTTCGTCCGAAGGCGCGCGATCACTTCCTCGACCTCGGCAAGGAACATGCCCACCACTTCGACGAAGTCCTCGGCCCCGAGTTCGTCCTTTAGGGTCTGCACGCGTGTCCAATCGATCATCCGGGCCTCCGCTTGGGCTATGACCATCCGCAAAACGGATTAACATTCCGTTGGAAGGCGCCGTCCAGAACCTCGAATTTTAGCCTTCATCCCGCGTTAATGGGCCGCCGGTTAAACCTCCGGGCGCAGCATATTTCGCGTCACTTGATGAGGTCGTTTTGACATCCGAGTTCTTGCAGACCGCGTCGCCGGTGCCAGAGACGGAAGCGCCCGTCATTCGGCATGTCCTCGTCGTGGACGACAGTCGTGCGCAACGCCGTGTTCTGGTGTCCACGCTGACGCGGTATGGGTTCGAGGTGATCGAGGCGGAGAGCGGCAGGGCCGCGCTCGATATTCTTCAGGCGAGCGAAATCGACCTCGTCATATCCGATTGGATGATGCCGGGGATGGACGGTCTGACGCTCTGCAAACGTTTCCGGGACATTCCACGCGACCGATATGGATATTTTATCCTGCTAACCGCCAAGAGCGAAAAGGGCGCGGTGGCCCGCGGACTCGACATCGGCGCGGATGACTTCCTCAGCAAACCGGTGAATCCCGAAGAATTGCGGGCCCGCATTGCGGCCGGCGACCGGATTCTCCGGATGGAGCGAGAGTTGAACGAGAAAAACCGGCTCGTGGTCGCGACACTGGACGAGATTTCGCAGCTCTACGATGCGCTTGACCGAGATCTGATCGAAGCTCGCAAGATGCAGCAGGCACTCGTCCGGGACCTTGTGAGGGACTTCGAGGCCTGCCAAGTCGCCCTCTTGCTGAAGCCTTGCGGGCATGTCGGCGGAGATCTCGTCGGAGCTTTCTCCGCGGGACCCGGCAAGGTGGCGATCTATGCGATCGACGTGTCTGGGCATGGAATAGCCTCGGCGCTTCTCACTGCGCGGATTGCCGGGTATCTGTCGGACGGCGCACCCGCGCAAAACATCGCTCTCGAGCCTTTCGGAGATGGTTTCGTCGCCCGGCCTCCGAACGCGGTGGCAAGCGCCCTGAACAGATTAATGGTTTCGGAGGTCAAATCGGACCTCTATTTCACGATGACGCTCGCATACGTCGATGAGGCGACGGGAACGGTCGAGGTTACGCAATGTGGCCATCCGAACCCGGCGGTCATCCGCGAGGATGGGGTGGTAAGCTTCCACGGCCATGGCGGCTTGCCGATCGGCCTTTTTACGGACGCGTCCTACGACACATTCACGGTCCAGCTCGCACCCGGTGACCGGCTCATGCTCTATTCCGACGGTTTCACGGAGTCACGGGACCTCGGGGACAAGGAGCTGGAAGAGGAAGGTCTTGCGCGAATGCTGCGCCATAACGCAGGACTGCGGGCTCCAGAGTTCTTTGAAGCGCTTACCTGGGATCTCGATCAGTTCGTCGAGGGGCGCGAACTTCCCGATGACCTTTCATGCGCGCTCCTGGATTATCGGGGGGCCAGAGTGGACAAGTAGCGGGCGAGAAAGGCGCGGTCGCCCGTATTGGCAAGGAGCCCTGTCGCACGATCGGCATCGACCCAGACGGCTTCGTGACCGGCCTCGGTCGGCTCGTGGAGCGGACGGACCGGCAAAGCCACAAAAATATGGCAGATCTTCTCGGCCCAGAGGTCGTATTCCGGCATATAGGCGAACCGGCGAAAGGCACCCAATCGCATCGGGTCACCGATCCGCCACCCCGTCTCTTCCAAAACTTCCCTGTGGAGTGCGCGCAGCGGAGTTTCCCCCGGGTCGATTCCTCCGCCGGGAAGCTGGAACTCGGGCTTTGGTTGGTGCTGAAACGTCAGGAGAATTCGACCTTTGCGGGGAAGGATCGCATAGGCACCGGGCCTGGGGCGATACCGCTTGTCCTTCACGATGGTTTCACCATACCGCCGCATCGCTGGCTTTCCGCTCGGTTGCCCCCTACATGCGTTCGCGGTATGCCACGCCCGCTGACAAAGGAAAACCGCGCATGAGCCTTGGGTCTCAAATCGCCTGGGATGACACGATCCTGCCCTTTCAACTCGACGAAGCGGACGTCCGCGGTCGGGTGGTCCGTCTTGACGGCACGCTCGACAAGGTGCTCGAGCAGCACACCTATCCCTCCGCCATCGAAGCATTGGTGGCTGAGGCAGCCTTGCTCACCGCATTGATCGGCCAGACCATAAAACTGCGTTGGAAGCTCTCGCTGCAGGTCCGTGGGGATGGTCCTGCACGCCTTATCGCCACAGATTATTACGCCCCGGCCAAACCCGGGGAACCGGGTCGCATCCGGGCATATGCGAGTTTCGATGAGGAGCGTCTGTCACCCGAAGGCGCGCCTTTCGATCAGATCGGAAAAGGTTACTTCGCTCTCCTGATCGACCAGGGCGAAGGGACGACACCCTACTCCGGGCTGACCCCGATCGCCGGGGGGTCGCTGTCCGACTGTGCGCAAACCTATTTCGCGCAGTCCGAGCAGTTACCTACGCGGTTCATCCTGAGCTTCCAGAAGACGCATGAAACATGGCGTGCAGGCGGAGTGATGCTCCAGCATATGCCGAAAGCCTCGCCCTTCGCGAAAGGCGAGGGTGGATCTGGCGAAAACGGGCTGCTCGCGGCCGAGGACATCCTTCCGGGCGAGGACGATCGCGAGAACTGGAGCCGCGCGAACATCCTGCTCGACACGGTACAGCCGGACGAGATGATCGGGCCGACGGTACAGCCGACCGAGATGCTGGCGCGGCTGTTCCACGAGGAGGGTCCGCGTGTTTTTGATCCGCAGCCGGTCGAATTTGGGTGCACATGTTCGGCGGAACGTGTGGTCGAGAGCCTGTCGATCTACTCCGCCAAGGACATTGCGCACATGACGACCGAAGACGGGATCGTCACGGCCGATTGCCAGTTCTGCGGGGCGCATTACGAATTCGATCCCCGGGTGCTCGGCAAGGACGCCGATGGAAGCGCCTGACATCTTCGCGGCACTGACCCGGGCCTGCGACCCTGCAGGCACCGGGTCGTCCGACTTCGATCTGAACCCCGAATTCCGTCCGCCGACGCGCAACCTGCGCCTGGCGGGTGTCCTCGTTCCGTTCATTGAGACGCAGCGTGGCGTTCAACTGATCCTCACGCAGCGCTCCTCCGCTCTGAAACACCACCCCGGACAGATCGCGTTTCCGGGCGGCAAAGTCGATCCCGGCGACGCGGACGAAGTTGCGGCGGCCCTGCGCGAGGCGGAGGAGGAGATCGGCCTTGCCCGCGACAACGTCGAGGTCATCGGAACGCTGCCGTTTCACGAGACGATCACGGCCTTTCAGGTCACGCCTGTCCTCGCACGTGTGAAGGCGCCGTTCGACTTTCGGCCCGAGCCCGGCGAAGTCGCCGAGGTCTTCACCGTTCCCTTCGAACATGTCTCTAATCCCGCCAAATACGTCCCTGAGGGGCGACATTTCCGCGGTCAGTTCCGTCAATATTACACCGTGCCGTGGGGTCCGTATTACATCTGGGGCGCGACGGCGCGGATGCTGCGCGTTCTTGCGGATCGGATCGCATGACCGGCACGCGGATCACGGGCGACTGGATCCGCGCTCCGGCAGCTCAGGCGGTTTGCGCGATGCTTACCGAAGCTGGATACCAGGCACATTTCGTGGGTGGCTGCGTGCGCAACGCCCTGATCGATGCGCCGATCACGGACCTCGATATTGCGACCAATGCGCATCCGCAAACAGTCACTAGTCTGGCGGAAAACGCCGGATTTGACGTCGTGCCGACAGGGATCGACCACGGCACCGTCACGGTCATCCGGGATAAAATGCCGTTCGAGATCACGACCTGGCGCCGGGACGTGGAGACCGACGGTCGGCGGGCAGTCGTGGCTTATGCCGACCGGATCGAGGACGACGCCCGCCGGCGCGACTTCACTATAAACGCGCTCTATGCTGCGCCGGACGGGACGGTGGTGGACCCGCTCGGCGGCCTCGCGGACCTGCATGCGCGTCGTATCCGGTTCATCGAAGACGCCGGGGCACGGATCAGGGAGGATTATCTGCGTATCCTTCGGTTCTTCCGCTTCCATGCCTGGTACGGCGATCCGGACACCGGACTGGATGCCGACGCGCTCGCTGCAATTTCCGAACTTTCAGCTGGAATAGAGACCCTTTCACGCGAACGGGTGGGGTCGGAGATGCGCAAACTGCTGGCCGCGCCGGACCCGGCCCCGGCGATCGCGGCGATGACCCAGACCGGCGTGCTGCACCATGTTCTGGCGGGGCTCGATCCGAAGGCTCTGCCTGTTCTGGTCCATTTTGAACAGTTGCATCACGCCAATCCCGACCCGATCCGGCGCATGGCGGTGCTTGGCGGGTGTGATCACAAAGAGTCGTTCCGGCTGTCGAAAGCCGAGGACCGGCAATTGCGAACGCTCCTCGACCACCGCGGGACGCAGGCTTCGCCGGCCGCGCTGGGCTATCGCCTCGGTGCGGATGCCGCGTTGGACGTCGTTCTCGTCAACGCGGCTCTTCTTGAGACGCCGCCGGATCCCACGGTCGCGCGCGACATACGGGCAGGGGTCGAAGCCACTTTCCCCGTCGTGGCCGGCGACCTGATTCCCCGGTATGAAGGCGCCGTACTGGGCGCGAAGCTGGCGGATCTCGAAGCGCGCTGGATCGCGTCCGGGTTCCAGCTGACCCGCGATGAACTCTTGAGGGACGCATGAGCGAATACAGGATCGAGCGGCTGGGTCATCAGGGCGACGGGATCGCACCCGGACCGGTCTTCGTGCCCCGGACGCTGCCGGGAGAGGTCGTCGAAGGCGACCCTGACGACGACCGGATCGACGCCCCGCGGATCGTCACGCCCTCGCCGGATCGGCTCCGGCCGCCCTGTCCGCACTACAAATCCTGTGGCGGTTGCGCGTTGCAGCACGCGAGCGACACTTTCGTCGCGGGATGGAAGGTCGGCGTGGTGGAACAGGCGCTCACCGCCCAAGGGCTCAACACCGAGATTCGCGGGATCGCCACGTCGCCGCCGAACGCGCGCCGACGGGCGACCCTCGCGGTGCGCCGGACCAAGAAGGGAGCGTTGGTCGGGTTTCATGCGCCGAAATCCGACGTGATCACGTCGATCCCGGACTGTCATCTTCTGGCCCCTCAACTCATGGCGGCGCTTCCCTTGTGCGAGGAGATTGCACAGGTCGGCGGATCGCGCAAAGGCGAACTCAAGGTTGCGCTGACCGCGAGCGAGGCCGGGTTGGACATCGCCGTCACCGGAGGAAAGCCGCTCGACCTCGCGCTCGAAGAGGCGCTGGCGGCCCTGGTCGGTGTGCATCCGATCGCGCGGCTGGCCTGGGATGGTGAGGTGGTGGCGATGGCCCAGCCGCCTGCGCAGCGGTTCGGATCGGTCGCAGTGGTCCCGCCGCCCGGCGCCTTCCTTCAGGCAACGAAGGAAGGCGAGTTGGCGCTGACCGCCGCCGTGCAGGAAGCGGTGGGGGAGGCCGACCGTATCATCGATCTGTTCGCGGGAAGCGGGACCTTCGCGCTGCCGCTCGCGGCCAAGGCCGAGGTTCACGCGGTCGAGGGAGATCGCGCGATGCTTGACGCGCTCGACGCTGGGTGGCGCCACCACCACGGACTACATGCCGTGACGACCGAGGCCCGCGACCTGTTCCGGCGTCCGCTCCTTCCCGACGAGCTGAAGGCCGGGGCGGTCGTGATCGATCCGCCGCGCGCCGGGGCCGAGGCGCAGGTGGCCGAGCTCGCGGCGAGCGATGTTCCGCGCATCGCTGCGGTGTCCTGCAATCCCGTGACTTTCGCGCGCGATGCGAAAATATTAACCGATGCGGGATACACGCTCGATTGGCTCGTCGTCGTGGATCAGTTTCGCTGGTCCCCGCATGTCGAGCTGGCGGCGTGTTTCGCACGCTGACGATCTTCCCCGGATCGGGGAAATCGGGTAAAACATGGCTCGGGCAGAATTCTGGGACCAAGACAATGATGAACAGACGGATGATGCTGGCGTCGACGGCGGCCTTTGCGGTCCTGAGCGCCTGCTCCAAGTTCAAGACGTACAACGGTCCGGAAGTGACCGAGATCTTCGTATTCAAGGAAAACCGCAAGATGTACCTGATGCACCATCAGACGGCGCTTGCGGAGTACGATGTCGAGCTGGGCTTCGCGCCTTACGGACACAAGCAGCAAAAAGGGGACGGGCGCACGCCGGAGGGCACCTACCGCGTGAACCGTCGCAATCCCGACAGCGCCTATCACCTGTCCGTCGGAATCGACTATCCGAACGATACGGACCGCAAGATCGCCAAGGAGGCGGGGGTGAGCCCGGGTGGCGACATCTTCATCCATGGCGGGCCGACGGAGAAGCGCGACAAGGGCAAGCCGGACTGGACTGCCGGCTGCATCGCCGTGACGAACAAGGAGATCGAGGACATCTACGCGATGGTGCGCGACGGGACGCCGATCCACATCGTCCCCGCCAAACAGCCGCCGCTCCTGAATCCTCGCCCCGGCACGCCCAAACCGCTGGACGAGCTCGCGCCGGAAATCCTTATCGCCCACGGGCGTGAGCCGGTGATGCCGATGGACCCGCTCCTGTGGCAGGCGCAGGTGCCCGGTGACGAGGTGCTTGTCACGTCGAACAGCGTCGCCAACTGAGATTCGCGTCACACGACAAAGAAAAGGGCGCCTCCGGGCGCCCGTTTTCGTTTTGGTCTGTTGGGCCGTGTCAGCCGCCCATGAGGAGCGTCCACCAAATCTTGCCATTCTGTTCCTGGTAGAACGCGATGCCCAGATTCCGGCCCCTGCTGTCCAAGATCACGTTCCGCGTATCCGGCTGTTCCATCCAAGCCGCGAGGGTTTCGAGCTCGGTCTCGAACGTCTCCGAAATGTTTTCGCCCAGCATGGGACCGGAATAGCCCGCACGCCGCACACGGTCGATCGGGGAGGAACCGTCAGAGCCAAAATGCCAAGGGCGATTTTGCACCGCCATGTCGCGGGAATGTGTGGCGGCTGCCGCATTGAGCTGTGCATTCAACTCGACCGGCTGCACGCCTGCGACCGCACGAAGCTCGTTCACGGAATCCAGGACACGGAACTGGATCTGGTCCTCCTGCGCGCCCGAGATGTTGTAGACCGATGGCATCGGCCGACCGTCCGGACCCATGCGCATCGGCTGACCGGTATCGCACGCCGCCAGCGTGAACAGGAGTGCGGAAACGAGGAGCGCAGCACGGGTCATGGCGAGGGTGTATCCAATCTCGAGATTTTGGGCCTGAACGCCTTAGCGGCAAACGCTCCCGCGATCAATTCGGCATCGGCAAAATTCGGCGTGAGCACGGTGGATTGAATTGCGGCAGGCAATTCTCCGCCGTATACAGGCGCTCATTCCTACAGTCATCGAGGACGAGATCGGCGATGAGTGACTTTCGCAAACCTCACATGGGGCGGCGTGGTTTCCTGGCGACCGGCGCGGCCGCATTCGGCTCTCTTGCGGTTGCCCCCGCATTCTCTCAAACCGCCACCGCGAACTCTACAGAGGTCGAGCGTGACCTTTCGGAAGTGGTGCGCCGCAATATCTCGAGCTTCCGCTCGCTGGACTGGCGACCGTATTTCGACAACCTGAACAACGGCGCGATCCTCGTCGACATCACGTCGCGGGCCCTGCACTTCTGGAACGAGGCAGGGCTGTACAAGCTCTACCCGACATCGGTGCCGCTGACCGAGGATCTGACGCGGCGGGGCCGGACGTCGGTGATCCGCAAGGTCGAGGGGCCAGATTGGCGCCCGACGCCAGCGATGCGCAAGCGGAATCCCGAGTGGCCCGAGCACATCCCGCCGGGGCCCGACAACCCGCTCGGCACCCATGCGCTCTACCTCAGCTGGCAGTACTACCGGATCCACGGCACGCACGACACGCGCAAGATCGGGCGCCGCTCCTCCAATGGCTGCATCGGTCTCTACAATGAGAATATTGCAGAACTTTTCGGCCTCGCGAAGGTCGGAACTCAGGTGTTGCTTATCTGACACCAAAGGTCGGTTTCGCCGGAAACCTGTTGCATTTTTTCGGCGATACTGTTTTCTGCAAACTACGAGGTACAGAACTACCCTTGTTCCGGCGCGCGAGTGTCGGAAGGACAATTGGAGATTGAAATGAAAAAAGTCATGCTTGTTGCGGCCGTCGCCGCTCTCGCCGCCACCGCCGCTCAGGCCGGCACCCTCGTCGATCCGATCGTCGAGCCGGAAATCATCGTGGAACAGTCGTCGTCGTCGTCGAACGCCGGCATCATCGTTCCGCTCATCTTCCTCGCCCTCGTCGGCGTGGGCGTGTTCTGTGCGGTGGTTGCGACCCCCTGCTAATGACACGCGCCGGGCACTCGCCCGGAACGGAATTTGGAAACCCCGTCGCTTGCGGCGGGGTTTTCATTTGGCCGGATGAGAGGTTCCTTCAATTCGGCAAACGAAAAGGCCCGGTCGAAGCGACCGGGCCTTCGTATTTCTGCCGTTCGGGCCAGGCTCAGATCGATTCGTCGATCCAGCTCTGAAGCGCCGCTTTGGGGGCCGCGCCGACCTTGTTCGAGATCGGTTGACCGTCCTTGAACATGAACAGCGCCGGGATACCACGCACACCCAGCTGGGCCGGCGAATTCGGGTTCTCGTCCACGTTCACTTTGGCGATCTTGACCTTGTCGCCGTACTCGGCGGAAAGCTCTTCAAGAGCGGGGCCGATCATCTTGCACGGGCCGCACCACTCGGCCCAGAAGTCGACGACGACCGGAACATCGGATTTCAGGACTTCTTCTTCGAAGGTGGCGTCGGTCACGGCGACGGTGGTCATTGGAATGCTCCTTGCATGATGCGTTGGGAGGAAACTAGGTATCGCGTCCGATCCCGTCAAGCGACCGAAATGTGCGTAATGCCACACCGGGGGGCACATCCATGAGGGTTGCGGTCCGCGTCCAGAGTACCGCGCTCCCGATCTCGCGCCCCGGGTAGAGGGGGGCCAGTGCGGTTTCATAGGCACCCATCTGCTGCAGGATTCCGGTGGGAATTTCCTCCGGTGAAGCCGGGACGGTCTGGTTCGATTTGAAGTCGATGGCGGTCACCCTGTCGGGTTCGATGACGAGCCGGTCGATAATGCCGTGGATTCGCTCCCCGCCTGGTTCGAACGGCGCCGAAATTTCGACTTCGGCGAGCGCATTGCCCGAAAACAGCGGGGCGAGCGCGGGCGTCGTGAGAACGCGGGTCACCTCGTCCAAAAGCTCCGCCACTTCCGCACCCGTCGCGGCGTCCCCGCCGAACGCGAGCAGGGCACCGGCGTGATGGGGCCAGTCGGCCTGCGGATAGTCCGGAAGGAACTCGAGCAGGCGGTGAACCTGCCGTCCGCGACGCTTGGCGGCGTCGCTGTCGGCATCCGTGGCGCTCTCGCGGGCGCGCGCCATCGTCTTGGCCCCGTCCAGCTTGGACGGTGAGATGGGGCGCGGGGGCGCCTCCCGCACCGGGGCGGCGCGTTCGGTCCAGTCGGGCGGATCGGGCTCGCGGTGGGCCGCGATCTCGACATCCTGTTCCTCGGGCTCAGGCCACTCCCCGTCCTGATACCGCAATCCGCCCACACCGGACGGAAACCCGCGCGGTACCGCCTCAAGGTCGCTCAGCCCATGACGTACCAGCCCGTGCCAGGAATCGCTGGCTTCCTTGCCGATATCGCCTGCCGCTGCGACGATGAGCCAGCTCTCGGCCCGCGTCATCGCGACGTAAAGCAGGCGCATCCGTTCCTCCCGCTCCTTGTCCTTTGCTTGCTCGTTCACGGCTGTGAGGGAGCGTGGCATGTCGTCGGCACGGGGTTTCCAGACAAGATTCCTGTCGTCATCGGTGACAAGGTCTCCACGGCCGCGCAGATCGCGTTTGGCCGTGTCCGGGAGGATGACCACCGGCGACTCCAGGCCCTTTGCCCCGTGCACCGTCATCACCCGGATCTCCTTCGCCTTCGCGTCCATCTGCCGCTTGATCTCGACATCCTCGGTGTCGAGCCACGTCAGGAAGCCGGTCAGGCTGGGCACCTCCAACCGCTCGTAGGCCAGCGCCTGCGCCAGCATCGCGTCGATGCCGTCCTCCGCCTCGGCCCCGAGCCGACCGAGGAGCCTGCGCCGTCCGTCGTGCCGGGTCAGCACCCGGTCGATCAGGTCGTAGGGGCGGAGGAAGTCGGCGCGTTCGCGCAGGTCCTGCAGGATCGCGACGGTGTCCCGATGCTCGCTCTCGTAAAGCGCGCGCCACAGGTATTGCCCCTTCGGTCGCGGGTTGGCGAGGCGAAAGAGCGCGCCTTCCGACAGGTCGAACAAGGGGGAGCGCAGGACGGCGGCGAGCGAAAGGTCGTCCTCCTGCGTCGCGAGGAAGGACAGGAGCGCGGTCAGGTCGCGCACCGCCATCTCCCCACCGATGCGCAGGCGATCCGCCCCCGCAATGGGCAGCCCCCGCGTCTTGCAAGCCCGAATAATGTGTTTGAACAGGTCCGAGCGCCGTTGAACGAGGATCAGGATGTCCCCCGCTGTCACGGGCCTGAACCCTGTCTCGCCCGGCTCGGTCGTGGGGATCCTCTCCTCCCGGATCATCCGGTCGATCTCGCTTGCGATGCTGTCCGCCAGTATGACCGCGTGGTCCGTCGGCGCGGCGACGTCCAGCGGATCGTCCCACGGGCGCATGTCGTCGGGCTTCACCGGCTCGATCGCCGGCCAGAGGTCGACACGACCGGGACGGGTGCCGTGGAACGCTTTGTGACGGGTCGTATCCTCCCCGAGCCCCGGAGCATTTTCCAGCGTGCTGTCCACGGCCTTCAGGATCGCGGGCGCAGAGCGGAAGGAATACTCCAGCGGCATTTGCTGAAGCGGACGGCCCATCTGGCCGAGCCCTTCCTTGAACCGCTTCCGCATGCCCGAGAACTCCCGCGGGTCGGCCCCCTGGAAGGAATAGATGGACTGCTTGGGGTCGCCGACGACGAAGATCGACCAGGTCTTGTCCGCGTGCGTCCCCTCGCCGGACATGAACTCCCGCGCGAGGCTGTCGATGACGCGCCATTGGGACGGGCTGGTATCCTGTGCCTCGTCAACGAGGATATGGTCGATTCCTCCGTCCAGCCGATAGAGCACCCATTGCGCGACATCCGACGTATTGAGCAGAGCCGAGGCGCGAAGGATCAGGTCGTCGAAATCCAGCCAGCCGTTCATCGCCTTGCGCTCTTCGTAGGCGTGTACGAACGGGTGGGCGAAGGCGTGAAGGGCGTGGGTTCGTTCCGCCGTGAGGAGGGTCAGGCGCCGGTCCCGGCTGCCTTCTATGCGAGCCATCAGCCCGTCGAGCGCATCCACCAGGTGCATTGCTGCGCCGTTCCGAGTTCCCTTGGTCGGAAAAGACCCTATCTTTGCCGAAAAGGGCTGTTTCGCCCCTTTCCCGGTCAGGAAAACGGACTCGAGAACCTCGAGGTGGGCGAAGGACAGATAGTTCGTGTCGACCACTGACAGCTTCTCGGCCGCATCGCTCTCGGTCTTGCTACCCCCGGCAAGGATCGGGATCAGCTCGCTGAGCATCGGACCATCGCCGGGAGCGAAGGCATCGTCTGCAACGGCTTGCCGGTCGAGCGTCGGGGGCAGGTCGAACCAGCCCCAGACAGTTTCCCGGTTCGTAGGTTCGATGAAGTGGAGCCGATTCCCGACGATCTCACCAGTCAGCTTGTCGAGTTCAGCACCGCTATAGTGACGTGCCAGCTCCTCGACGAGCGGGCGGTGGGCGTCCACCGCCATTTCCTCCACGATCTCCTCCTGCAAAAGTTGCGCGGTGCGCTCATCCATCTCCTTGAAGTCGGGCGATACACCGGCCTCCATCGGAAAACGGCGCAGGATCGTGGCGCAGAACGCATGGATTGTCTGGATCTTCAACCCGCCGGGCGTCTCGATCGCCCGTGCGAACAGGCGGCGCGCTTTTCGCAGGTCCGGCGATCCCGTTACGCCGAGCGCGTCGAGTTCCGCCCGGAGGAACGCGTCATCCAGCATCGCCCAGGCACCAAGCCGTTTGAACAGGCGGTTCTGCATCTCGCTCGCCGCGGCCTTGGTGTAGGTCAAGCAGAGGATGTTCTGCGGCGGAACATCCTCGAGGAGGAGCCGCGCGACGCGGTCGGTCAGAACGCGGGTCTTGCCGGAACCGGCATTCGCGGACAGCCAGGTATTGCCTCCGGGATCCGCCGCCTCGATCTGCCGTTGAGTGGCCTCGTCCCGGCTCATTCGCCCACCTCCATTCCTTCGGGATCGGCCGTGTGATCCCATTCGCCGTAGCGGGCGAGGTGGTCGTAGTCGCCGCCGAACCGGGCCGAGCTTTCGACAACCCGGCGCGAGGTGTAGCCCCGGTCACGACCCCTGAAATCCTCCAGAATAGACTCTAATTCATCCTGAGCACGCTCCAGATCGCCCGGCCCGATCTCCACCGGGACGACCTTGGGCGACGCCCCGAGACCGATATAGGCGACATGCGCCGTCTCCAGCCGTCCCAATCCTTCGAACCCCCCGGCGCGGGCGACGAGCGCCTCCAGCAGGAGTTGCTTGTCGTAGGCACGCTGTTGCTTGTCCGTGGGCGGCGCGCCCGTCTTGTAGTCATAGATCGAGATGCGCCCGTCGTCGTGAAGGTCGATGCGGTCCGCCTTGCCATAGAGGCGGAAGGGCGGGACGCCAAAGGTCGCGCTACCCTCGACCTCGGTATGGATATGCGTGACTCCCGCCTGCCGGTCGCCCTCGCCCTCAATGAACCAGTCCGCTACGCGCTCAAGCTTGGCGAGCCACAAAAGGCGGGTCGCGGGCCACGGCGCTTTCGCCTCGAACTCCTCCGCCGCGATGGACAACAAGCGTGCGCGACCTTCGGCATGGGATTCATCCACAGGCCGTTCCTTGATGAACCGTTCCATCACGTCGTGGATCGCTGTGCCCCGCAGCGGGGCGTCCGGTGACTGGTGCAGCGGGTCGAGCGCGTGGAGGCGCAGGATCTTCTGCCCGTAGATGGCATATGGGTCGCGGATCAGCGTGCTGATGCGGGTGAAGGAGAGTTCCGTGGGTCGCACATCGACCGGCGGACGCGGGGACGGGCGCGGCGCGGGCACGGCGCAATGACGGTCCCGTTGCGGTCGGTCCAGCTCCCGCGCGACATGGAGCCATGCGGAGCCCCGCTCTTTCATGTCCTTGAGTGTCCGTGCCCCCTTCTCCGACATGCCCGACATCAGGTTGGTCATCCGGTTGATCCAGCGCGAAGGCACCGTTTCGGCTTCGTCGTCGCGGATCGCCCTTGTGAGGACGACCTGCGGCGCGCCGATCCCCTGCTGGAAGTCGTGGGCGGAGAGCCCGATGCGCCGTTCGGGCAGCAATAGACCCAGTTTCTTGCGCATATCCCGGTTCATCCAGGGGTCCGGGGCGGGCCGTTCGGGCCAGACGCCCTCGTTCAGACCGGCAAGGATGACGAGGTCCGCGCCGCCGACCCGCGCCTCGAGCGTCCCCCAGATCCGGATGCCGGGATAGGGCGTGTCCGGATTGCGCACCGATCCCGTGTTCAGAACCGCAGCGAACAGGTCGCGGAAGTCCGAAGCGGACATCGTGCCCCCGTGCTCTGCCTCGCGTTCCAGTTCACCGACCACGCGGCGCGCTTCCCGTCCCGCTTCCCGCGCCCAGAGCTCGTCCGGCCCGCCACCGCCGGACCCGGAGACGACACGCTCCGCCAGCGCAAGCGTCGCGGCGACGTGATCCGCCAGCGGTGCGGTGTCCGCGTCCTGCAGGTCCAGCGCCAGGCGTCCGGCCCATTCGGCCCAAACAGGGTCTTGTTTCTTGTCCGTGGCCCATTTGGCGAGGCCTTCGACGTCGGGAAACGGCATGTCCCGGCGCAAGGCGGTGAGTTCGAGCTCCCGCGCAAGGCGGAGGTGTTCGTTGCGGTCCGAACCCCTGTGTGCCAGCGGGTGCTTGAGCAAGGTCAGGAGGTCGACGCCGGTCAATCTCTTGCCCCTCAAGTCCGCGATATGGCGCAGCAGTCTTCCGGGCGCCGTCAGGGGTAGCGGCTGCCCCGCACTGTCGTCCGGAATGATATCCCATCGGTCGAGTGCGGCGGTCACCTGCCGGGTCAGAACGCGGTCGGGGGTGATGAGGGCTGCGGACATCCCTCGCTCTGCGGCATCACGGAGGATGACCGAGACTGCGGCGGCTTCTTCCCGCGGTGATTGCGCCTCGACGAGGGCGACGTTCGCCATCGCAGCGCTGACGTCGGTGAACCCGGGACCCTCCGCCTGCCACTGATCGGTGACCGGGGCGGGGCGCAAGGCGAGCGAGACGAGCGCGTTTCGCCGGGGCGCGGGCGCCTCGATCGCGTGCCAACGCCGGACATCGCCCGGCCCGCTTCCGAGCGCATCGAGCAGCCGCCGGAAACGGTACTGCGGGTGATCCTCGGCCACCATCTGATTGTCCATGCCGGTCCAGCCCTGCGCGGGCATGTCGAAGTCGAAACCGGGGAGGATGATTGCGCCCTCCGACAAGCGTGCGACCGTCTCCATCAGCATCGCGGTCGCCCCGCGCGACCCGGTTGAGCCGGCGACGATGACGGGGCCCGGGGGCGGGTTGGTCTGCCACTCCCGCGTGATCCGTTCGATCACCTGCCTTTGCCGCGCCTCCAGATCGGGCGGTTCGCTGC
This sequence comes from Maritimibacter sp., assembly GCA_964230745.1. Lineage (GTDB taxonomy): Bacteria > Pseudomonadota > Alphaproteobacteria > Rhodobacterales > Rhodobacteraceae > Maritimibacter. The sequence continues at coordinate 111,585 of CAXRHZ010000020.1, forward strand.
TTGCAGCGCCGAAGAACTTCTCGACCAAGGAGACGAAGGCTAGGCTGCGCGCCCAGTATTCCGAGTGTCCTCCCACGTCGAGCGCATGGAGCGCTTCGGGCCCGACACCTTCCCCCTGCATCTCGTCCATGAGCGCGGCGAGGCTGTCGGCTAGCGCATAGATCGCGTGGCGGGGGGCGAGGTCCGGCTGGCTTTCCAACAGGTCAGAGATCAGGCTCGCCAGTTCCAGTCTGCGCCGGAGCGGTGACACGGCGGGCGGCAGGTCGGCCATCGCAGCATCGTGGCCGAGGTCGGTGACGAGCCGTATCCGGGGGAGAAGCGCCGCCGGCCCTTCGTCGAAAAGCTCTGCAATCCGGCGTTTCATCCGCATCGTGTTTACGAACAGCGTGACCCGCGCCATCGCTTCGGGTGGCTGACCCTCGAGCCGGGCGCGCAGGCCGTCGATCACGGCGCGGGGGAAGTCGACCCCGGGGGCCTGGGCGAAAATGCGGGGGGTGTCGCTGGGCTCAAACATCCCGGCCATAGTCGAGGAGAGCTTCGGCCTCGGCAATCCCTTCCGGATGGCCAACGTCGCACCACCCGCCCTCATGCACGATCCCGGCGAGCCGCCCTTCGGCGATCATGCGGTCCCAGAGCAGGTTGATGGAGAACGCGCTTTCGGCGAACTGTGCGAGGCCTTCAGGTTTGACGATCTGCGCCCCGGAATAGACGTAGCCGGGACCGCGCCGGAGCGTCCCGTCCTCAAGGGTGAAGTCCCCTTGACCCTTGTGCCCGGACGCAAGGTCGGGGGGCAGGAGCAGCAGGAGCCCGTCCATTCGGTCCGGATCCCACGCCGCGCGGAGCTCGTCGAGCGGGTTGGCACCGGTCCACACCGCGTCGGAATTGAGCGTCATCACCGGGCCAGGGCCGAGGAGCGGCAGGGCGTGGCGCAATCCTCCGCCGGTCTCGAGGATTTCGTCGGGCTCGTGCGACAACTTCACCCCGCGCGGTTCGAGATGTGCGGCGAGTGGTTCGGGCCGGTAGTGAAGGTTGGCGACCACCGCGGCCACACCGGCAGCGTCGGCGATGTCGAGCGCATGGTCGATCAGCGGTTTTCCCGCCACTTCGATCAGCGGCTTTGGGCGGTCCGCGGTCAGCGCACCCATGCGGGTGCCGAATCCGGCCGCGAAAATCATCAGAGCGTCGGGACGGTCGCGCATTTCGCCTTCAGTGTTGCCAGAATTTCGGGGGTCGGATCGGGGAGCGTTCGGGCGACCACATGACCAAGCGGAGCGAGCGCCGGATGGGACAAGTCGGCCGAGAGGTTGCGCCATACCCTTGGGATCAGATCCACGTAATGCGGCTTGCCGAAATGGAGCGACAGGCGCGCGAAGACCCCTAGGATGCGCAGGTTGCGCTGGGCCGAAACGGTGGCGCAGGCTTGTTCCAGCGCGTTGGTGTCCTGCCCGGTTTCGCGTGCGAAATGGGCGACCATAGCGCGCCGCGTGGGATCGGACACGTCCCGCCGGGCGTCGCGCGCTAGTGACATCAGGTCATAAGCCGGGTGACCGATTCCCGCGTCCTGGAAATCCAGCAGACCGACGTTCGCCGGCGCTGGCCGGCCCGAAAGCCAGATCAGGTTCTCGGCATGGAAATCCCTGAGAACAAGTACCGGAGACCAAGGTTCAAGCGCATCGAAAGCGTCGGTCATTGCGGCCTCCAGCGCCCGCTTGCCCTCCGGGTCACGGGTCCCCGTCGCGCCAAACGCGAACCAGTCATTAGAGAGCGAGGCGAGCGTGGACATCGTGGCCGGGCCATAGTCCGGCGCGGCGGGAGGCGGCCTGGATTGCAGGGCCAGAAGGGCGTCCGTTGCGGCGAGATAGAGCCTTTCCTCTTCGTCAGGATTGTCGCGGACACAGTTTGAATAAAGCGTGTCGCCCAGATCCTCCAAAAGCAGGAAGCCGTTCTCGGGGTCGGCTGCGAGGATTTTTGGCGATGAAAGCCCGCAGCTTGCAAGGTGTCGTGCGATGTCGACGAAGGGCCGCACATCCTCGCCCTTTTCAGGCGGCGCATCCATCAGTACGGCGGTTTCATTGCCGAGATGAAGGCGTTCATAGCGACGGTTCGAAGCGTCTCCGGCAAGGAGACTGCGCTTTGCAGCACCCCAGCCGGCGTCGGTGACGAAATCTGATATGAGGTCCCGACGCTCAAGCAAGGGTCGCCTCGTTGATTGCGTGGAGGATGCGCGGCGGCAAACCTGTGATTACGGCGATGCGGCCGTCGTCGGTGTCGCCCTGGCGAAACTCGATGGAAATCGCCCGTGTGGGGCGGAGGTCGCCGAGTCGATCGGGCCACTCCACCAGGCAGACCGCGCTCTCGAAGGCGTCGACGAGACCGAGTTCTTCAACCTCGTCTGGATGCGTGAGACGATAGAGGTCGGCATGCCAGATTTCGTCCTGACCAGACTGATAGGTCTGAACTAGAGTGAAGGTCGGAGACGGAACATCCTCGACCGGCTGCCCGGCCTCTGCCATGTGAGCCTGGATAAGGGCGCGCGCAAAGTGCGTTTTTCCCGCGCCGATCGGCCCTGTGAGCAGGATGACATCGCTGGCTTGGACCGCCTCTGCAAACGCCTGAGCCAATGACCCCGTCGCCTCGGGCGATGGGAGAGACAGGTTCAAAGGCGCGGTGACAGACATGCCCCCGTTTGTAGTGTGCGACGGAGGCTGGGCAAGCGGATTTACGACCCGACGCCGAGCAGCCGTTTCTCTTGGGCCTCTAGCTGGTCGCTCGTCGTTTCTGGCGCGCTGTCGTCAGCTGTCCGGATATGGTCGAACTCGATGAGAGTGAAGCCGCGGGGCAAGGGAACGATCCGGCAGGCGAGCGCGCGACCGTCCTGAAGGGTAATGTGCGATTGCGTCGCGTCGCGGGCACCTGCATGTCCGACGGCGGCGCGAATGTCATCCCACACGACGCTGGGTGCCGATGCAGCGCGCCATGTATCTATAGCATCGTAGACTGACATGTTCGTGACATCGGACCCATCGCGCGACGACCAGAGCTGCCGGTAAGGTGCATTCGAGAGCGTAAGTACGCCTGCGGTCGAGAAAACCGCCACGGCCGAGGGCATCGCGTCCAGCGCCGCCTGCGCCGTTTCTATCTCTGCCCGATGCTGCCGGGCGAGGCCGATCTCGGTCGAAATATCCTCGAACAGGAAGGCGACTGCGCCATCGGGGTGAGGACGCCCTGTGACCCGGTATGTCTGGCCGCCGGGGAGGGTCCATTTATCCTCATACGTACCGTTGCGGGCTTCCGCGACCAGATCGGACACGCGCTGCCGCCAGGATTTGTAATCCTTCGGCTCCGGCATCATCTGCATTTCCCGCAGCCGGTCGAGGAACGAGGCGAGCGTGGGCTTCGAGATCAGGAAATCGACCGGTAATGTCATCAGGTCGACGAGCGCCGGGTTGAACATGGCGAGCTCGCGCGACCGGTTGAAGATCGCGAGACCGATCGGCAGGGCCGCGAAGGTCTTGGATAATGTCGTGACGAATTCGCTTAACGAGGTTTCGGCTTTGACGAGGTCGTCGAGCGGAGTCGCCGTGCAGAGGCGGCCCGAGTCGATCTCTTGCAGGTGAACCTCGAACCAGTGACGCCTGTCTTCACCTTCTGCGCCCAGCGCCACACGGCTGCGTCCCGGCGCCGGGGCGCCAGTGTCGTCGACAGGGAGGTCGAAGAGAGGTGCGGGGGGCCAGCCTTGGCCCGGATTCCCTTGCAGATCCTCGAGCAGGTCGAGATAGGCCCGGTTGCACCACGTGATCCGCCCCTCGTTATCCTCTTCCCAGATCGGAAAAGGGGTACGGTCGGTTGCGGCGCGAAGCGTTTCGACCTCCCGGCTGAGGGCCGCCAACGTGTAGCGGTCCGTTTCGGATGCCTCCTCGTCGGACCCCGAAGACGTCAGCGTCAGGCGCGCAATGCCGTCGTGCCATTCGGCATGCAGGGCGCTCGTGCCGTCTTTGGACGCCCGCTCCATCTCGCCGAGGTCCGCGAGTTCGAATACCCACTCTTCGAGCCCCGGAAAGCGCGGCTCCAGCAGGGCGGCGAGCCGCGACCAGTCGCTCCCTCGGCGTGGAGCCGTGGCCATGAGATCGCGTGCAGGCGCCGTAGCGTCCAAGAGTGTTTCGTTCTCGAACAGGAAGGTGATTGTCCCACGTTCGGTGAGAACCGTTCGGCGCAATCCGCCGCTGCGCGTCCGTTCGAAGAACCCAAGCAGGAGCAACGTGGCGAAAGCGACAAGAAAGGCGATACAGACGAGTGCGAAGGCAAGCAGAGTTGTCATGCGAATGACCCGGTCGTGAAAGTCGCCTCATCCTATGATTGCGATGGTTAATGAATGTTTAAGTGCTGTGTCAGCGGGGGAAATTCACGTTTTCACCCAAAGCGGGAAGTCGTTCAGAGGCCTCTATTCCGCCCGGACGACGGGGCCACACCACCTCGACGATGGCGCCGCTGGGTTCGCCGGGACGTGCGATGCCTGAATACGGTTCCTGCCCGTTTGCGAAGGTCAACTCTGCGCCGGTGCGTTCCAGCAACGTCTTTGCGATGAAGAGGCCCAATCCCATGCCTTCGTACTCTGGGCGGTGCCGATCCGGTACAGTGCGCCGCCGCCTAATGAAAGGGTCCCCGATCCGTCCAAGAAGGTGAGGCGGGTATCCGGTGCCGTCATCCACGATTCGTACCGTGAGCGTGGTCTCGTCCCAGTGGACGTCGATCCACACCGTCGTGGCTGAAAAATCGACCGCGTTCTGAACGAGGTTCCGTAAACCGTGGACAAGCTCTGGGCGTCGAAGGACCATAGGCTGCCCAACGTCGTCCGTGTCGATCAGAATGGATTTTCCCCTGTCGCGATGCGGGTCCGCCGCTTCTTCGACAACCGCGACGAGTGGGGCCTGGCGCAGGTGGAGGTCGTCCTTACCGGAATGCCCCATCGAACGCAGAATGTCGCGGCAACGGTCGGCCTGGTCGCGGATCAGTTCCGCATCCTCGCGAAGGTCGGACCCTTCGGCCAGTTCTGAAACCATCTCGGAGGAGACAAGCTTGATCGTGGCGAGGGGCGTGCCGAGCTCATGTGCTGCCGCGGCGACGACGCCGCCGAGATCGGTGAGCTTCTGCTCGCGGGCGAGGGCCATTTGCGCAGCGAGGAGGGCTTGGCTCATCGCCTGGGTCTCGGTGGAAATCCGGCGGGTATAGGCCGCGATGAAGCCGACGGCGACGACGATCGCGACCCATGAACCGAAGACGAACACATCCGGAAGGTGCAGGATATCTCCGACTGCGGTGCGCAGAGGCACGTGGAGGTCCGCCGCGAGAGAGGTGACCGCGACGGCCGCCGCTCCCACGAGAAGTGTCGAACGAAGGGAGAGGGCCGTTGCCGCGACCGTAACGGGGGCGGCGATCAGGACCGCGAACGGGTTATTGAGGCCGCCGGTAAGCAGGATGAGCAGGCCGAGCTGAAGCGTATCGAACAGCAGCATGCCGACCGCTTCACGCTCGGTCAGACGCTTGTTCTCCGGGTAGACGAAGTGAAACACGAGGTTCGCGATGATCGAAACGCCGATCACTGCGGCGCAGAACCCCAGCTCGATCCGGATACCGAAGACCTGATCCCCGACGCCGATGGCGCCGATCTGGCCGGCCACGGCGACCCAGCGCAGGATGTTGAGTGTCTGAAGCCTGATCCAGCTCTTGCCGGGGTTTGCCTCGAACAGATCGGCGCTTGGATCAGGCATGTCGTCCCGCGGTTGTGACTGGTTGCGTCAAATTCTCCCCTTGTTAGTCGGGGCGGCTTGACCGATCAATGCGCCCGAATTGCGCAGGAGAACTCCATGACCCGGATCATCGCGACCGTTTCCGCCGCGGCCATCATCGCTCTCGTGGGCGCGACGTGGTGGTTCACCCGTCCGGGCGACGACGCTTTCGCCGCGTGCCGGGAGACCGCTATCGGCGGCGGGGCGGGGTCCATCGGCGGGCCCTTCACCCTCGTCAGCGAGGATGGGGAGACGGTAACGGATCAGGACGTCTTCACCAAGCCGACGCTGCTCTACTTCGGTTACACCTTCTGCCCGGATGTCTGCCCGCTCGACAATTCCCGCAACGCCGAGGCGCTCGACCTCGTGCAGGAGCGCGGCTATGACGCGCAAATGGCCATGATCACGATTGACCCGGAGCGCGACACGCCCGAGCAGATGAAGGATTTCACCTCCTACCTGCACGAGGACATGATCGGCCTCACCGGGTCGTCCGAGCAGATCAAGGCGGCGAGCCAAGCCTACAAGACTTACTACAAGCGGCAGGACGAAGGGGACGACGAATACTATCTCGTCGATCACTCCACCTTCACCTATCTTGTTCTTCCCGAAACCGGCTTTGTCGAGTTCTTCAAGCGTGACGATACGCCGGAGCAAATTGCCGACACGATGTCCTGTTTCATCGACGCATCGTCCTGAGCCGTAGAAAGGTTAGTTTCTTTTGATATGCATCAATTCGACACGGGGTCGTTTGATGCATAAGGTTTCGTGAATGCGAACAGGTGGAGGGCAGCAGATGTCCGAGAGCGTTGCATATGAACTTGGAGAAGACCGAACGATCCTTTTGGTCGACGACGACGAACCGTTCCTGAAACGGCTGGCCCGCGCGATGGAAAAGCGGGGGTTCGAGGTCGCGACGGCCGACAGCGTCGCGGGCGGCAAGGCGATCGCGACCGGGCGCCCCCCGGCATACGCGGTCGTGGACCTACGGCTGGGCGACGGCAATGGACTCGATGTCGTTGAGACTCTGCGCGAGCGGCGACCGGAATCCCGCATCGTCGTGCTTACCGGCTATGGGGCTATCGCCACCGCCGTTGCGGCAGTCAAGATCGGTGCGACCGACTACCTCTCCAAGCCTGCCGACGCCGATGACGTGGTGAAGGCATTGCTCGCCAAGGACGACGATCTTCCGCCACCGCCCGACAATCCCATGAGCGCGGACCGCGTGCGGTGGGAGCATATCCAGCGGGTCTATGAGCTCTGCGACCGGAACGTGTCCGAGACCGCGCGGCGGCTCAACATGCACCGGCGGACCTTGCAGCGCATTCTGGCCAAACGCTCGCCGAAATGAGGGCGGGGCCTGCCGCACTCGCCTTACTGCTGACGGCCTGCGCATCGGGTGGTTCGCCGACGCCTGAGCCTGCCGAGAGGATCGGTGCTGTATTCGTGCCGGATGAACGCGGGCTGGCGGTCATGGGGTCTGTCCAACGCATCGATTTCGGCCGTTCGCCGCAAGGCACCATTACCGTTCTGAACCGGGAACTCGGCAAGGGCAGGACCGTGGCGCTTGCGGGGTGCCCGGTGGGCGTGGTGCAGCAGCTGGCATGGGACGACCTTGTCCTTACGTTCTCTGATGAGCGGTTCGTAGGCTGGTCAACAGGTGGCGCGCGCGCCGGTCAGACCTGCGCCTGAGCCATTCGGCGCAGCCAGGCCCGAAAGGTTCGCGCTCCTGGCGACAACACGCCGGGGCGAGACAGGATGTAGTAGCCCAAACCCTCAGGATCGCCTTCATAGAGCGTTGCAAGCTGGCCGGAAGCGATGTCGGGTTCGACCAGAGCAAGCGACTGGATCGAAAGGCCCAGACCCGCGCGCACTGCGGAGAGAACCATGCCGTTGTTCGCCATCTCCTGCGCCCCGACCCGGTCGAAGTCCACACCGATCGTGCCGCCCCAGACCCGCTGCTCGTTGGACGCGAGCGAGAAATACCAATCATGTGCTCCGAGCCGGCCCAGCTCCTCCAGCGTGCGCGCCTTAGTGTAGTCCGGTGCCGCCACGACGACGAACCGGCTGACGGCCAAGGGCTCCACATCGTATTCCGGCCAGTCCCCGGTGCCAAAGCGAATGGCGAGGTCAATGCCGTCACGCCGCAGGTCGGTGAGCGCGACGGAGGGAACGAGGCGTACTTCGACCTCCGGATGCTTCGACCAGAATTGCCCGATGCGCGGCATGAGCCAGACCTCGGCGAAGGACGGTGTCAATGTCACCGTGATCGGGCGCAAGGCGTTGCGGTCGAGGATTGCGCCCACCCCTTCGGATATTCGGGCGAATCCCTCGCCCAGCGACTCCGCCAGTTCTCGACCCGTTTCCGTCAGTCGCATGGATTGGCCGTCCCTGTTGGCCAGGTTTTCGCCGAAAAAGGCTTCGAGGGCGCGAAGATGCTGCGCGATGGCGGCATGCGTCACGTTCAGGTCGCGCGCGGCGGCCGAGAGGGAGCCGTGACGCGACAGCGCCTCGAAGGCGCGCAGGGCGGCGAGGGAAGGGATTCGGGACCAGTCCATGCGTGTACTGTAAGCCAAACTTACAGCTTTGAAAGTTTAGAAACTCGCGTCACGCCGCCGAATCCCGCAGTTTGGCCTCAGCAAGACGCAAAGGAGACACGCCATGCTGGGTATCATGAACACCGTCATCCGCACCGCAACCGGCGCCGAGTCGCGCAAGGAAACCGGATTCGAGCGGGAAAATCGCATTCGCAACGCTGACCGCATCGCGCGGGACGAGGCGAGGGAGGAGCTGCACCTCCGGCTCCGGTCGCGCATTTCCCTGTAAGTCTGACTGCGATACGACGGTCTTTCGCCGCTGGCGTGCGCTCCCCACGCCGGCGGCGTTATTCGTCGGACACTGCACGAAGGTGAAAAAACCAAAAGGATGTGGTAGACGGGACGCCTGCGCCGACCATTCCCGGCCAGAAAGGTATTTCGATCAAAGTGCATTCCGGGGGAGCCATGAACGTGCGCCTGATCCTCTTTGCCATGCTCGCGAGCGCTCCGGGCGCTGCCCTCGCCGAGTTGGAGTTCTGCAATTCGACCGACGATGTCGCGTCCGTCGCCATCGGCTACAAGGGCCCGCAAGGCTGGACATCGGAAGGGTGGTGGAATGTGGATCCCGGCGCCTGTACCGTGGCGATCCGGGGCGACCTGCCCCTCAGCCACTACTATTACCGCGTGATCTCGCCCACCTGGACCTTCGATCACGAGAGCTACATGTTCTGCACTTCGCGGAGCGTCTTCACCATCGTGGGCGATACGAACTGCGCCGCGCGGGGTTACGATCGCGAGGGGTTCAACGAGATCGCGATGGAGGGGCGCAGGGCGTTCACGATCGAGATCGGGGGCCGGAGCCAGGAACAGGACGAGTTGCCGGCGCTGTTCAACGACCTGCTTGACACCTCGCCGCAGGTCGAAACGGATCCGCCGGGCACCCATGGCGACTACATGACCCTGCAAGGCATATTCAGCCATTGCGACACGTTCGACGCGAACAAGGTCTGTTTCTTCACGACGCAGGGCTGGGTGATCGGCGTGGACGGAAACGGCCCGACGCACGAGGCGATCATCGCGGACCTCGAAGCGCGGCCCGTGAACACGCCGATGATGTTCTCGGGTGACGTGTTCGAACAATATGGCGGCCGCGCGCTCATGGCGCTGACCGATTACATGGTGACGGCCCCGGACGAGTTCGCGTCGGACCGCGCCGCGATGCAGGGCGACTGGGTCGGGATCGAGGATCCGTCCCTCGGCGTAGTGGTTCACGGCAGTTTCTTCACCCAGATCTATCCCGACGGCGCGCGGGAGGTCGGCATGATGCACTTCGGGAACGGATGTCTCGGATCGCAGGGCGACGGTGTGTCGGTGCGCCTGACCCCGGACGATCCCGCGGACTCGGACCAGTGCTTCTTCCTCTCCTATGTCGACGGCCAGGAAATGGACCTGCTCTATGTCGACACGACAGGCGGCGGACGGGCACCGATCAGCCTGTCCTACCGCAAGCGGCGCTAGGCTTGACGCAATGCTACACGGCGGGCCTGATGTGAGCGGTGAAACGCGGACAGGAACGGGGAACGGTTTGAGGACAGGGATCATCACTCTCGCGCTCGCACTCGGTGTGCCGGGTGCCGCCCAGGCCGGGCTGGAGTTCTGCAACCAGACCGGCGCGAACGCCTCGGTCGCCATCGGCTACAAGGGGTCGGGCGGCTGGGTGTCGGAGGGCTGGTGGAATGTCGATGCGGGAAGCTGCAAGACGGTGATTTCCCGTGACCTGAGCCTGAGCCACTACTACTGGCGCGCCGAAAGCTCCGAACTGTCTTGGTCCCACGCGAACTACATGTTCTGCACGAGCGACGAAGCGTTCACCATCGTCGGGGACGAGGACTGCGCCGCGCGCGGCTATGACCGTGTCGGGTTCAACGAAATCGAGATGACCGGGTACACGTCCTTCACCATGAACCTCACGAACGAGGGAGACGGGCGCAGGGACAACCAGAGCGGCGGGCGCGATCCGGAGGAAGACATCGTTTATCCGGACGAGCGGCCCGCGCCTTACGACAGCGCGGCCTCCGACGTCGTGACGGACCCCATCGGCACGCATGGCGAGCCCTATTCGATCAGCGGTATTCTCAGCCATTGCGATGTGCTCGATGCGGGCATCCAGTGCACGATCCTCGCGGACGGCTGGATCTACGTCGCCGACAGCTATGCCCCGACGCCCCTGCCGCTCCTCGAAGACCTGCTGAACGCGGGCGAGAATCGCCCGATCCGGGTGGCTGGCGACCTGATGGACTACGTCGGGCAGCAGGCGAACGTCACGATCCGGGAATATGCTTCCGGCAATCCCGATGCCTTCTCGGTCGAACGCGACCTGATGCGCGGCTGGTGGACCTCGCTCGACGATCCGAGCTACGAAGTCGCGATCTTCGGGTCGATGTTCGAGGAATATTATGCGGGCCACCCCGACCCTGCCGCCTTCATGTTCTACCAATGGGGCTGCGACAGCGCGCATGAGGGGCAAATGGCGTTCCAGCTCGTGTCATGGGACGGCGAAGAGCAACGCTGCGCCGCCATAGAATACGTCGACGATCAGAATATGAGCATCTGGGTGGCGGGAACGATGAAGCCCCTGCGCTTCCACCGCACCCACTGAGATCAGCGGGTTGCGATCCAGTCCATGATGGCCTCGGCACATTCCGCAGCGGTAAGCTCCGTGGTGTCGAGTTCGAGGACGTTGTTCGCGTCTCCCCCGATCAGGATGCGCCCCTCTTCGTGATACTGCAGCGCGAGCGCCCGTTTGCGCGACTTGCGCATCGCGTCGCGGCCCGCAGACCCGATCCGGCGCGCGTTCTCGTCGGGGTCGCAGTGGACGTGGACGACGTAGAGCGGCCCGCGCGTTTCGGCCAGCCGTTCGATCCGGGCCCAGGCTTCGGCGGACCAGTCCGATCCTTCGCGCAGCGCATCCGACATGATGAGTGGCACGTCGTCCGGGAGTTCCGCGATGCGCTCGTCCGCGATCTTCCAGACCGCCCGAACGGTATCGTAGAATGCCGGACTTTTGAAATCCGTGAGCGCGTAGGCGAGGTTCATCTGCGTGTGTACGTCGAGAAGGCGCCCGCCGATCTGGTCCATGAGCGCCTGTCCGATGGTGAGCTTCCCGGTCCCGGGGAATCCGTTGAGAAAAATCAGCATGGCCGGATCATGCATGCATTCCGGCCCATGACCAAAGAAAAACCGGCGCGGGGCGGACCCGCGCCGGTCAATGCCGATCCAGACAGGATCAGAAGCTCAGGGAGACGTCCCTGTGCCGGGCGTTGCACGACGCCATCGCGAGCGCCTGTTCCCGCGTGAAGCGTTCCTGCGACCGGATGCCGAACGTGCCTTCCACGGATTCGACATAGGCCCGGATGCCGGGGATGAGCGACTCGGAGTCGGCGCGCCATTGCTTTTGCGCGGCGTACTCCTGAAGCGCCTCCTCGTAGTCGGCGAGGATGTCTTCCCGATCGGGATTGTCCTCGTCGATCTCGCGACGCGCGCTCGCGATGGCGGACTGCACGTCACCAGCCCCTTCAACCTCGTCGAACATGTCCTCGACCGCTTCGACGGCCGCAGCATCCGCTTCGCCCTGGCCGTTCTCCATCAGGTCGCGCAGACCGTTGAGTTCGTCCTCGAGTTCGGCGAATACCGCGTTGCTCTCGAGCACGGCCAGCACTTCCGCCGGACCGCTGTAGGCATTGTCGGCCGCACGGCGATACTGATTGCGCGCCGCGTCCTCGGCCTGGGTCAGCTCGGCGAACTCGTCGTGCACGGCATCCCACCCTTCCGGGATCTCCGCTTCGAGCGCCTCGATCTCCTCGTCGTACTCGGCGACGCGGGCCTCGATCTCCGGCCGCTGGACGGAATCCTCCGCAATACGGCCGAGCGTGGTGGCGTCCACATCACGCTCTTCGCGCAAGCGACGCAGCTCTTTCTCGATATCGCGCACAACCTTTTGCTGCGGGCGATAATCGACGGCGGCCACTTCCACGGCTTCCTCGGCCTGCCGGATGTCTTCCATCCGGGCGATGGCCTCATCCGCCGACTCCACGCCTTCAGAGAAGTCCTCGGCGAGATCGTCGGGTAGCGGGCTCAGGTCGAGCGCACGCGCGGACTCGATGGCTTCCGAGGTTTCCGGGCTGCTGGCCAGTTGCTGCCCGACGTAGTCCTCGAGACAGAGCTGGAGCTTGGGGTTGCGCGGCGGCGGTGCCGTTTCGCTGAGCAGACTCACCCGGTTGGGGAGGTAGTTCACCAGCGGCGGGTAGGCGCCCACGATGCCCAGCGCAATGAGCTGGAGCACGATGAACGGAATCACCCCGCGATAGATCTGGAGCGTCTTGACCACGGCCGGAGCGACACCGCGCAAATAGAACAGCGCGAAGCCGAAAGGTGGCGTCAGGAACGAGGTCTGGATGTTCAGACCGATCATCACGCCAAGCCAGACGGCGGTGACGTTTGCGCCGGGATCGGACAGCAGGATCGGCGCCACGATGGGCACCACGACCACGGCGATCTCGATGAAGTCGAGGAAGAAGCCGAGGACGAAGATCACCGCCATGACGATGACGAACTGGGTCCAGAACCCGCCGGGGAGGGAGTTGAGGAACTCCCGCACCAGCTCCTCGCCACCGAACCCGCGGAACGCAGCTGTAAGCATGGCGGCGCCCAGGAGAATGATGAAAACGAGCGACGTGGTCTTGGCCGTCTCCAGCATCACGCTCTGAAGCGTGTGGTTGTTCTTGATCGCGCGCGCGGCGGACCAGATGAGCGCGATGACGATCAGGATCGTGGCGACCGCGCCGATGGCTATGCCGAGCTGGTCGTTGGCACTGTCGACCGCTTTCACGTTCATTTCAAAGCCGCCGAGCGCGAATCCGATCAGCACGAGCCCGGCGATGGCGACGAGCGCGGGGCCGAAGACCATGCGCGTTCCGGCGGGTGCGAGGCGGTAGGACGCCATGATCAGTGCGCCCGCGGCACCGATGGCACCCGCTTGGTTCACCGTCGCGATGCCGCCGATGATCGATCCGAGCACGAGGAAGATCAACGCGAGCGGCGGCACGAGGGCGAGGAAGACCTTGCCCCAGAAAGCCAGGTCCCATTTCGTCGACTTGTCATGAACCGCTGGCGCGGCTTTGGGCCGGATGATCGCATAGATCAGGATGTAGACCATGTAGATGCCCACAAGGACGATGCCCGGGATCAAAGCGCCCAGGAACATTTCGCCCGCGGACGTGCCCGACACGTCGAAGATCGACGGCATCTGAATGTCGCCGGTCGCTTCGGTGTAGAGGTTCTTGCGCAGGGTCGACGCCTGGTCGGCGGCGGAGGCCAACTGGTCGGCGAGGATGATGAGCACGATCGACGGGGGGATGATCTGCCCGAGTGTGCCCGAGGCCGCGATCGTACCAGTGGCGAGCGGGGTCGAGTAGTTCGACCGGAGCATGGCCGGGAGCGAAATCATGCCCATCGCGACCACGGTCGCACCCACGATGCCCGTCGTGGCGGCGAGCAGGGCACCGACGAAGACGACCGAAATGCCCAGGCCGCCCGGCACCGGTCCGAAGAGTTGAGCCATCGTGACCAGCAGGTCCTCGGCGATCTTCGAGCGCTGTAGCATGATGCCCATGAAGATGAACAATGGAATGGCTATGAGCGTATCTCGCTCCACCTCCCAATAGACCCCTCGGAGGTTCGTCACCCCTGCGGTGAGCCATTGCGACGGGCCGCCGGAATGGAAGAACGCGTCGGTGTTCCCTTCGAACAGGTAGCCGGTCCCGGCCGCGAGACCGATCGTGATGATTGCGGCACCGGGGAGCGCGAAGGCGACGGGATAGCCCGAGCCCAGCGCGGCGGCCATGATGCCGACGAGAAGGAGAAGGAAGAATAGTTCCATGTGTCCGTCGCCCCTTAGTGTCCGGTGTCTTGCGCGGGTTCACGATGACCCGGCTCGTCGCGCGCGTCGGCGACGGCGTCGAAGAAATAGCTTACGAATTGGATCAGCATGGTGATCCCGAATAGCCCGATGAACGCGGCCATCTGGTATTTCACGAACATGCCGAACGGGCCCGCCTGGCTCACCTCGTAGTTGGCAAGCGGCGCGTTGATGATCGACTGCGGCCCGCCAAACCCGATGATCAGGATCACCCAGACCGTCGTCATGCCGAGCAGGATGGTCCCGAAGGCATTGGCGTAGCCTTTCGCGGTGCGCCCGAAGCCAGCATAGAGGATGTCCACGCGGACGTGCCCCTCGTCGAACAGGGTGTAGGCCGAAGCGAACAGGAACAGCGCGGCGTACCAGTAGCGCACGAGGTCGCCCATCAGAGCCTGTTCATAGGAGAAGACGAAGCGGGAAATCACGATGAGAAGTTCCGCGGCCACGATCAGGAGTGCGAGCCAAGTGAAGCCGAGCGTGCGGGTAAAGAGCGCCACGATAAAACCGAGCACGACGAGCGGGCCGTGAATCCAGGGGCCGACCCAGTTCGCGCGGGCAAAGCCGCGTGAAATGTCCTGCCCGAAGATCGGCTCGATCATGTCTTCGACCCGCATGAAGGCGATACCGGCGTCGACGACCCCGACAAAGAAGACACCCCAGAACAGGGCGCGGATCAGGTAGACGTTGAACTTGTGGATGCGCAGGGCGTCCCACCGGATCGCACGGTCCTGTGTCGAGAGCACGAAACCGGCCGCGATCACCACGCCCGCCGCGTAGATCGCGGCCTGAATCCAGGCGAGTCCGCTGCTTTCTGTGCCGAACCCCGCCAGCCCCGGGAAATCCAGATAGACGACCAGGATGTTGTTTATGAGAAATGCCACGAGGGCACCGAGGCTGATCCAGCCGAACAGACGTTGCAGCACTGCTGGCCGTCCGTGGCGCGGAATCTCGGTATGGTCGAAGATCTCGGTCATGGGTCCTCCCAATCGCTCCCACTCTTGGTGAATGCGCGCCCGTTTAGCAGAAAAAAAGCGGGACCAAAGCCCCGCTTTTCACATTTTTGTTCACTTCTGCAAAGCGATTACCCGATGTCGAAGATCCGGTTGCGGTTCTCGACGAACTGGCCTTCGAACAGCGCGATACCGGTACCGTAGTTCCGCATGGCGCTCTGCATCGAGTCGTTGATGCGGGCAGCGAGATCGGAATGCGCGGCGGTCTCTTCGAAGACCTCCATCGCGGCCTCGCCCATCGCGTCCCAGACGTCCTCGTTGAACGACCGGACCTCGACGCCCTGCTCGTCCTGCAGACGGTTCAGGTATTCGCCGTTGAGCGCGGTGGCTTCGTAGTAGCTGTTGGCGTTCTCTTCCAGCGCGGCGGCGGTGATGATCGCCCGCTCGGTGTCGGACAGACCCGACCACCACGACTTGTTCGAGGTGAGCGAAAGCTGCGCGCCCGGCTCGTGCATACCACCGGTGTAGTAGAATTGCGCGGCTTCGTAGAACTTCATGAAGTAGTCGTTGTACGGACCCACCCACTCGGTCGCTTCGATCGAGCCGGACACGAGGTTCTCGTAGATCTGACCACCCGGGAGCGACACGGTCGACGCGCCGAGTTTCGACAGAACCTGACCGCCAAGGCCCGGGATGCGCATCTTCAGACCCTTGAGGTCGTCAGCGCTCTCGATTTCCTTGTTGAACCAGCCGCCGGCCTGCGTGCCGGTGTTGCCGGCGGGAAGGCCGTAGAGGCCGAATTCGTCCTGCAGCTCGTCCCAGAGAGCGCGGCCTTCGCCGTAGAGGCACCAGGCGTTGATTTCTGCGAAGGTCATGCCGAACGGCACTGCGGTGAAATAGGCCAGGGCCGGGTGCTTGCCGGTCCAGTAGTAGTCGGCACCGATGTAGGCCTGCGAGTTGCCGCTGGCCACTTCGTCGAACACGTCCAGCGCGCCCACACGTTCGCCCGCGGCGAAGTATTCGGTCTGGATCGCACCTTCCGACAGTTCGGTGATGCGCGACGCAAGGCGCTGCGCGGACACACCGAGACCCGGGAAGTCACGGGGCCAGGTCGACACGATGGTCATGGTCTTGGCGTTCGCCTGCGCCACGGCGGGTGCGGCCAACACGGTCCCGGTGGCGCCAAGCGCGGCGCCCTTCAGAAACTTACGACGTTCCATGGTTCCTCCTCCAATAAGACGTCTTGTCTTTTCGTGTTTTTGGGTGCGGGTCCTCTGTCCCGCAGCCTGCCTCACCCTATCCGGAAGTTGTGGATATTCAAACGAAAACCCCCGAACGACGCGGTTAAATTCGTCGCACGGGGGCGTGTTTTTCGTGCAGCCTACGGGAATTCACGTAGGCTGACGCTAGGGCATGCGATCAATCAGATTGCGAAGAACGGCTGAAGGATGCGTGGAACCAGTCCCGAGAATCGCAGCGGCGCGTCCGTTGCGGCCAAGCAGATGCAGTCCTCTCCGGGGTCGGCCGTCGGGATATGCTCGAGTTCGCCATCCGCGACCTCGACATCGCCGATGTCGAAATGTCCGGTTTCGTCCGAAAAACCGCCCTGCAGGACAAGGGTCAGTTCCAGGCCGCCATGGCTGTGTTCCGGCACCGGTTTGCCGGCTGGAATGTGCAGAAGACGTGCGGACCCCTCGCGATCCATGTCGATGATGCACTGACTAACGCCACCGCCGAGCTTCTTCCACTTCGGCTTCTTGGCGCGCAGCGCAGCGGCCAACGGGCCGGGATAGATACCGTCGCGGGTGTTTTCAACGGTTTCCACCTCGATCGGATCGTCGAGCCGGTCCATTACCTTTGCACGAAGCGAACCCGAGAGGGGCTCCTCGGCGAAGGAGTCGAGGACTGCTCCCCCAGCGGCTTCGTGCGCCAGAAGCGTGGCGCGGCAAGTGTCGCACATGGAAACATGTGTCGCCACAACCAGGGAATATGCCTTCGACAGCGATCCGGCCGCATAGGCCGCGATCAGCGCGTCGGGAATATGGTGTGAGATCTGTTCGCTCATCTCTACCTCAGGTCTTTCAGTTCGTGCCGCAGGCGGTCGAGGCCCAGCCGTATGCGGGATTTGATTGTTCCGAGCGGAAGCCCAGTGGCATCCGCGATGTCGCTGTGGGAGAGCTCACCGAGGTAGGCCTTCTCGATCATCTCCCGTTGGTCCGGATTCAACCTGTTCAACGCTTCACGCAGAACATCGGTTTCCTGTTCCAGCGCCAACACCTGGCCGGCATCGGGCTCGGTATCGTTTTCTTCGGCCTTCAGCGCTTCGGGCATCGGGCGTCCCTCCTTGCGGAGGATGTCGATCTGCCTGTTGCGCGCGATCTGATAAATCCAGCTCGACACCTGGGCGCGCTCCGGGTCGAACATGTGTGCCTTGCGCCAGACCGACATCATAACGTCCTGCACGATATCCTCGGCCTGCCCGGCCGGCGCACCCGACCGGATGACGAACCCTTTCAGCCGTGGCGCGAAATGGTCGAACAGCTTGCCGAATGCCGACTTGTCACGCCTGTCACGGATCGCGAGCATCCAGAGTGTCTGCTCCGAAAATGGCTGCGCCTTCCCATTGGGACCATCTGATGTCGCCATGCGGCGGCTCTTTCTTCCCGTGTCACGTGCGAGGAGCACCCCCGCTCCCGGGCCGGTGTCTTCGTTTGAAACAGTATCGTCAAGGCGCAGCATACCCAAGTTACGGCGTCACATGAAACTTGGATCACCAATGATCCGTATCTTTTTTCAAACCGTAAACATGCTGGAACTAAGAAGGAAATCGCATGTCATTCGACGCACCACCCATCAGGCCGCAACGTATCGCCGTTATCGGAGGCGGCGTATCCGGCCTCGCTGCCGCATGGCTGCTCTCCCCTCAGAACGACGTTACGCTCTATGAATCCGAGCCGCGCCTGGGGGGCCACGCACGCACCGTGACGGCGGGCAAGGGTGGCGATCAGCCTGTGGACACTGGTTTCATCGTTTTCAACTACGAGACGTACCCGCACTTTTCAGACATGCTGACCAAGCTTGACGTGCCGGTGGCGAAGTCGAACATGAGCTTTGGTGCAACGATCGACGGTGGCAAGGTCGAGTATTCGTTGCAGACCCTGAACACGATCTTCGGGCAAAGACGCAATGCCGCCCGCCCGGCCTTCGTGAAAATGATCCGCGATCTGGTCCGCTTCAACAACGAAGCCGAGGCCGCGGCCGACAGCGACGATATCACAATCGCGGAACTGGTGACGCGCCTCGGGCTCGGCGACTGGTTCTCGAAATACTATCTAATGCCGATATGCGGGGCGATCTGGTCGACCCCGACGATGGACGTAGGGGCCTTCCCCGCGCGGACGTTGGTGAATTTCTTCAAGAATCACTCACTCCTCGGCTGGAAACAGCACCAGTGGATGACCATCGACGGCGGCTCCATCGAATATGTGCGTCGCCTGACTGACGACCTCATGATGCGCGGGGTCAAGCTGCGCACGGGAACGCCGGTCAACTCGGTCACGCGTCGGCCAGGTGCCGTGCGCGTCGTTGCCGAGGGCGCCGTGCCGGAATCATACGACCAGGTGATCTTTGCCACGCATTCCGACGTGACGCGCCACCTGCTCGCAGATCCCACGCCTGCCGAGCGTTCTGCGCTGGGCAACCTGAACTATCAGGATAACCGCGCGTTCCTGCATTGTGATCCCGGCCAGATGCCGCGCCGCCGCCGGTGCTGGTCGTCCTGGACCTACAAGGCCGACACGGCCGGGGACCACACGCAGATCGGAGTGACGTACTGGATGAACCGGCTTCAGAATATTCCCGAGAGCGACCCACTCTTCATCTCGCTGAACCCGTCGAGCGAGATCAGGGAAGAGCTGATCTATGACGAGGTGACTTTCCGCCACCCCGTGTTCGACCGGGCGGCGCTCCGGGCGCAGCAGGAATTGAAGGCGATCCAAGGGGACAACGGGACGTGGTTCGCAGGTGCATATACACGTCACGGGTTCCACGAGGACGGGTTCGCCTCCGCCGTTGCGATTGCCGAAGCGATGGGCCGGGCGGAACAGGTGATCGCCGCATGACCCTTGCCCCCCGGCATATGCGTGGCGAGACGATGCATGCTCGAAAGGACGCGATCCGGAACAAGTTCCGCTACGGGGTCGACTACCTCCTGATCGACCCCGAGGATACGCGGGACGTTCCGCCGCTGTTCACCCGCAATTCGGCCGGGCTGTTCTCGTTCCACGACCGCGATCATGGCGGGACGCGGGGCGACGGTGATGGCGTGGTCTGGGCCGAGAAGGTCTTCGCCAACGCCGGTATGCAGATGGAGGGGGTCAAGATCCTGCTCCTCGCACAGCCGCGCTTTGCCGGTTTCTGGTTCAATCCCGTGGCCTTCTGGCTCGCGATGCGGGGGGAGGACCTCGTCGCCGTGATCGCCGAGGTGAACAACACGATGGGCGACCGGCACAGCTACTTGAGCGCCAAGCCGGATTTCGCGCCGATCGGCAAGAAGGACGTGCTCACCTCTCGCAAGGTATTCCACGTGTCGCCGTTCCAGGAAGTCTCCGGCGATTACAGGTTCCGCTTCAGCGTGACCCAAGACCGGATCGACATCACCATCGACCTCGTCGACGGGAACAAGGGGCTCGTCGCGACGTTGACGGGTCCGCTGGCTCCGCTCACCGCCGGTTCAGTGGCGAAGATGGCCGTGCGCCGCCCCGCCGGTGCGCTTCGCGTCATGGCGCTGATCCTGTGGCAGGCGGCGAAACTGAAGATCAAGGGGGCGACGTTCCGCAAGCGCCCGGAGCCCCCGGTGCACGAGGTGACCTGAGTGACCAAACCGCTACCCGCAAAACGCTACTGGATCGTCGGGGCGAGCGAAGGCCTTGGCCGGTCGCTGGCCGAAGCGCTCGACAAGCGTGGCGCGTCCCTCATCCTGTCGGCGCGCAGCGAAGACCGGCTGAAGGAGCTTGCCGAGACCCTGAAGGATGCCAAGGCCGTGCCGATGGATGTCACGGACCCGGAATCAGTGTCTAATGCAGCCAAAGAAGCCGGCGATTTCGACGGCTTCATCTACTCTGCGGGCGCTTATGAGCCGATGAAGGCGACCCAGTGGGACGGTGGCGCCGCACGGCTCATGGTGGCGACGAACATCACCGGCTGCCTCAACGTGCTGGGCGAGGTGGTGCCGCGCTTCGTCGAGAACAACACCGGGCACATCGCCCTCATCGGGTCGCTCTCGGGCTTCCGCGGCCTTCCGGGGGCGGTGGGCTACGGCCTGTCTAAGAACGCTGTCATGCATACGGCCGAGAACCTGCGTATCGACCTGTACAAGACCGACATCCTCGTGCAACGAATGAACCCGGGTTTCATCAAGACGCGCCTGACCGAGAAGAACGAATTCAACATGCCGCAGCTAATTGAGCCGGAGGAGGCCGCGGATCACGTGATGCGCGCGATCGACAAGCGCACCTTCAGCTACAGCTTTCCGCGCCCCTTCTCGTGGCTGTTCACGGTCGGCCAGCACCTCCCGATTTCGTGGTTCCAGGGCTTCTTCAAGGGACTCGTCTGACCGCTCACTCGAGCGGAATGGTCATCGCATCGATCACGGGCCCTGTGTCGGGCCGCTTGCCGCGCCACCACGTAAACGCTTCGGCCGCTTGTTCCACGAGCATCCCGACCCCGTCCGCGACCTGCGCGCCCCGCGCTTCGGCCTGGGCGAGAAACGGGGTGAGGCCCTTGCCGTAAACGAGGTCGTAGGCCAGCCGCGCGCCCTCGAACACGGTTGGCGGCAGCGGAGGTTTGTCGCCCGTCAGGCTCAGGGTCGTCGCGTTCAGCACGATATCGAAGAACCCGTCCAACTCGTCGTAGGCGACGGCACCCAACGGCCCGCGATCCCCGAGCAGCTCCACAATGGCCTCGGCCTTGTGCACGCTGCGGTTCGCGATGGTCACCTCGGCGCCGGCAGCGAGGAAAGGCGCCACGGCCCCCCGCGCCGCGCCGCCCGCCCCGGCGAACAGAACGCGTGAGCCGGAGAGCGGAACGCCGAGGTTCTCGGTGATATCGCGCACCAATCCCACGCCATCGGTATTGTCAGCCTCGATGCGTCCGCCCGCGATCCGGAGCGTGTTCGAGGCTCCGCAGATTCGCGCGGCGTCCTTCGCATCGTCCGCGAGGTCGAAGGCTTCGAGTTTGAACGGCACCGTGACATTCGCACCCACGCCACCCTCGTCGATGAACCGGCGCAGTGTGTCCGCAAACCCGTCCAGCGGCGCCTCGATGGCCTCGTAGGTCATGTCCTCGCCGAACTGGCGCGCGAATTCGCCGTGGATAAACGGGGACTTTGAATGGCCGATTGGGTGGCCGAACACCGCGTAGCGATCGGTCATGCTAGCAGCGAGGCCAGCCTGCGCAAGGCGAACTCGTAGCCTTCGATGCCGCACCCCACGATTACCCCTTCTGCCCGTGCCGAGATGTAGGAGTGATGCCGGAACGCTTCGCGCGCATGGACGTTTGAGATATGCACCTCGATCACCGGCCCGTCGAAGGTGTTGAGCGCATCGAGGATCGCGACGGAGGTATGGGTATATGCGCCAGCGTTGATGACGATCCCGGCGGCCTCGTCACGCGCACGGTGGATCATCTCGACGATTTCACCTTCGTGGTTGGACTGGAACAGGGCGGTTTCGAGGCCGAGCTCCTTGCCGAGCGCAGCGCAATTCGCCTCAACATCCGCCAGCGTGTCAGCGCCGTAAATGTCCGGCTGCCGCTTGCCCAGCAGGTTCAGGTTGGGTCCGTTCAGAATATGAATGGTTCTCGCCATGCGCTCCGCCCTTCGTTTGCTGTTCGATTAGCATGGCTTTCGGAGGAAGGTGAGACGGGCGAAGCGAATTTCCCTCATCCGTGGCGTTTTCGTCAGAACCAACGACCAATGGCAACAAGTGTGACGTCGGGCGTCGCCGTATCCGCTCCGGAGAGGTCGAAACTCTCGACATCCACGGAAACGGCGGTTTGTGCGGACACCGTGACAAGTGCAGGAGTGCTGCCGATCACCGTGGCGGATACGGCAAAAGTGGCGTCCACCATCGAGTCTGGGAGGGACCAAGTCGCCGCCGAGCCGGATGCGGTCGAGAAACCGTTCGTTCGGCAGATCAGGGTCCCGTCCGCGAATTTCGTGAATGAGCCATGCGCATTGCTCCCTTCCTCGATCACGGCGGAGCCGACGCCCGGCATGGATGAGACCGTTCCGACCATGTTCGCGGTCGTGACGACGCTCTCACCCGCCCCGACGTTCAGCGCGTCGTCCCAGGAAGACCCGTCCGCGCTCACCTTGATGGAGAAGCGATCATTGCCGGCCAGCCCCATTTCAGCGCGCCCGGACCAGTTCGACTGGAACAACAGGGATGCAGTGTCGGAGACGCCCGCCTTGTTGATCTTGAGTTGATGCCCGGACCCTTCATGCGAAAACAGGGTCGCGGGCGACGAAACCGCGAGCCGGTTCGTGGTGTCGGCTGACGCGTTGATCCCGACGCCCGGGAGGTTGTCCAGATCGACCACGGCTGTCGCCGGCGTCCAATCCGTCCCGTCATGGACGTGAATATCGGTGCTGCCCACGACCGTGGCCAGCCACCCTTCCTGAGGAGTCTGAAACGTCCAGGCAGAGTCGAGCCATGTGGCGATGGCTCGGTCCGCCCCGGCCCAGTCTCCCGTCGCGCCCGTCCCCACGGCATGCGTTTCGCCGTCGGACGGTGTGGCGGGGGGCGTCGTCGCGCCGATCGTATCGAAGGTAAGCTGGACAACGGTATCAAGGCGCCGCAGCGCCTCGTTGTGCGACACATGTTTCTGGGCCTGAGCGGGTTGGATGAAAGGCAGCGTCAGCCGCGGCGATGCTTGGGTCATAAGGCGCCTCACGTTGTGGATTTCTTGCAACTATGCTTTGCACCCGTTTTGCAGAACGCAAAGATACAGATCGGCCTGTTAACCCTTTGTTAATGCTTGAAAGCCTGACAGTTTACGCATCGCGAATGGGATCGATATAAGCCTTTGTTTCAATTGATTGAATTTGAAAAAAGAGGGAAACCCTACCTTGTGGAAAATCTTTAAGACGTTAACCATTACGAACAGAGGGCAGAGCAATTTGGGTATACGCGAGCGATACAATGAAAGACGAACAGCTGCGCAGGACCTGGAAGCAAGATGCCGAAGGCGTCAAGCATGACATCCTGATGGTCGCGATGGCGGAGTTTGCGCAACATGGCCTTGCCGGCGCGCGAATCGACGAAATCGCCGAGAAGACCAAGACATCCAAGCGCATGATCTACTATTACTTCGGCGACAAAGAGGGTCTTTACCTCGCGGCGCTCGAAGCCGCTTATGCAAAGGTGCGTTCAGGCGAAGAGAACATCGACCTTGAAGGCTTCGGTCCACGCGACGCCATGGAGGCGCTCGTGCGATTCACCTTCGCACACCATAAGTCGCAGCCGGACCTGGTTCGCATGGTGATGAACGAAAACGTCAACCACGCGGTTTACCTCAAACAGTCGGACTTCGTTCGCGATTTGAACCTCCGCACATTGCAGCGGGTCGAACGCGTTCTGACCCGCGGTCAGGAAGAGGGTGTGTTCCGCGAGGATGTCACCCCGATGTTCCTGCATTGGCAGATTCAGGCACAGTGCTTCTACAATGTCTCGAACCGCCCGAGTTTCTCGACCAAGTTCGGTAACGAGCTCTTCACCGACGAAGGCCAGAGAATGATGTGCGAGATGATCGTGGAATCGATCCTCACGTTCCTGGAGAAACGCGACACCTAGGTCCGCGACAGCGTCGCGGTTCCTGTTTCTAACCGACGTTTCGTTTGGCGGGCCAGAGCGAGTGCGCGCTGCGCGGACGGGTCTGGCGTAAGAACCCGCGCCTGGGGGGCGAGGCGCCGTCCAGCTTCCTCGAGCGTGACGTCAAATCCGGCGGCAACACGCGCTGCCATTGCCGTGCCCATCAGAATTCCGTCGGTTTCCACGGGAAGGAAAAGCGAGCACCCGGTCGCATTCGCAAAGAGTTGCGCCAGCATCGGGTTGCTGGTCAGCCCGCCAGACGCGACAAGCGTCCTGCCCGGCACAGTTCCCGTCGGCATGCGTGCGACGACCTCAGCCACATTGAGTGCGACGGCAACGGCCGTCCGCCAGTACAATGCAGCGAGGCCGGCATCGGTCGTATCGGGGCGAAGACCCTCGACGCTGCCGCCCTTCCGCCCCGGAAGTGGCAAGCCACGCGTCCCGACAGGGTTCGGTATGACGTGAAGATCGTCTGCGAATTGGTATCCCTTGCGGCACAAGTGCCGTTCGATCTCGCCTAGCACGAACTCATGGTCAGCATGAACCGCGCCGTTTCTCTGACACTGGGCGATCACGCGGTCCAGGAGTGCGCCAGCTTCGCTCAACCCGCCTTCGACGCTCCACGCATCGTCGCCGATCACGCTTTGGAAAGGTCCCCATATGGACCTGGGACGAATTTCCGATTTTGAAATGGCGATGACGCTCGCCGAAGTCCCGAGGATCAGGGATGCCGCCCCTTTCACGCCGTGCCGCGCGGCTATTGCGCGACCCGCGAGCGCTCCTGCATACCCGTCGACCAGCCCTGCTCCGACACGAACAGTCTCGCTCAGGCCCATTGCCTCTGCAGCCGGCGCGGTCAAGAAGCCGACGGGTCGTCCCACCGGAACCCCTTCCTGGGGGAGAGCAAGCCGATCGGGCAGATCGGACAGCCCCACCCTGTCCAGGAAACTTCTTTGCCAACCACCGTTTTCGGCCTGATACGGCCACTTGGTCGCGAGACAAGCATGGGCATGGACACGCGATCCTACAGCCTTTGAGGTCAGCCAGTCGGTCAGATCGAAAGCCCCGCCAAGGCGAGTCCACAAATCGGGCCGCTCTTCCCGCAGCCACATGAGCCGAGGAACCTGCATCTCCGGCGACATGGCGCCCGCCAAACGCTCCACCACCGCACCACCCGCTTTGGTCGCGCGCATCGCGGCGGCTTCGGCGCGCCGGTCGAACCATGCCAACGTGTCCTGCCCGCCCGGGCCAAGTGCCAGGCTACCGCCATCCGCTCCAGTGAGGACGAGCGAGCATGTGGCATCGAATGCGAGGCCGGCCACGTCGTCCGGCCCTGCGCCCGCTGCCAGTCTTGCCCGCTTCACGACGCGGCAAACCGCGGACCAGATGTCGGCGCTGCGGTATTCTCCGCGATCCGTGGCGGTCGAATGAAGCGTGAATGGTTCCGCCTTGCGCGGCAACATCCTGCCGTCGCTGTCGAACAGGGCGGCCCGTGCCGAACGGGTGCCGACATCCACTGCACAAACGAAACGAGACATGGGCTCCCCGGAGTCAGGCCATCGCATGCAAGAGTGCGCCGAGCTCCTGCATCGAGTCGATCATTGCATCCGGACCAGCCAGTGCAACCGTCGTCTTCAAGTCGGCCGGTCTGGCGTGGCTCGCGCCGGTGAAGCCGAACACGCTCATACCTGCGGCTTTGGCCGCCATCACTCCCGCCGGACTGTCTTCGATCACGAGGCATTGCGCGGGTGGCGCACCCATCTCTCGCGCCGTGTGGAGAAACAGGTCGGGCGCCGGCTTGCCTTCTTTTACCATCGAGGCTGAGAAGATGTTTGGTTCAAACCTCCCGATCAGGCCCGTTAGTGACAGTGCGACGCGGATGCGATCAGGTTGGCTCGATGAGGCGACGCAGTAGGGGCCGCCAAGACCATCGAGAAGCTCCACAACACCAAGAACAGGCTCTAGTTCGGCCTCAAAACGCTCAAACAGTGTATGCCGCAGATCTGTCTGGGCGGCCGCGTCCAAATCTACGCCGTGCGTCTCGCGTAACCATTCGGCATTGGACGCGATGGATCGGCCGAGCAGGTGACGATAGCCTTCCACCTCGTCGATCAAGGTCCCCCGTGCCGCGATGAAGTCGAGCAACACGCTCAAGGCAATCCGCTCACTGTCGACGAGGACACCGTCGCAATCGAAAATAATGAGCCGGGGTGTCGGGATCGCGGTCATGGGCCGGCGCCGCCGAGATAGGCTTCGAGAGTGGCGGCAGTCCCCTCGGACCAGAGCGTGCGCAGCCAGCGGTCGAAGGCATCGCGGAACCTGTCGTCCTGTCCGACGGCTCCATAAATTCCTCGTTGTTCGAGCCACGCGCCCGGCGTATTCCGAGCAGCCCGAGCGACTTGCACGAGTTCAGTCCAATTCGGATCGTTCGGGGCGATCTCGAGCCCCTCTTCGTCCACGCCCGCGCAGTACCGGCACCAAAGCGCGCTCTCGAGTGCCAGACCCGTGATCGAGGCGCCCTGCATGAGCGCGTCGCGTATCACCGGCACGATAAATTTTGGCTGACGGTTCGACCCATCGAGGCAAAGCCGGCGCACGGTGTCCCCGATCTTCGGATTCGAGAACCGCGCCTCTATGAGATCGAAATATGTTCCGATGTCCGTGTCGGGCACCGGCGGCACCATCGGGATGATCTCTGACTCTTCGAGCTTGCGGAGGAAAGACCGGATCAGAGGATGTTCCATTGCCTCATGCACGTAATGGATGCCCAGCAACCCCGCCGGGTAGGCGATAGTGGCGTGCCCTCCGTTCAGGACGCGAAGTTTCATCAACTCGAAGGGTGATACGTCGTCGACGAACTGAACGCCGGCCTTCTCGAAAGCGGGCCGGCCAAGCGGAAACCGATCTTCAAGAACCCATTGCGTAAAGCCTTCGCAAAAGACCGGCCATGCGTCTTCAACCCCGAACGACTTCCGCAGAATGTCACGTTCCCGGTCGCTCGTCGCCGGCGTGATCCGGTCTACCATGCCATTCGGAAACGCCACGTTCTCAGCGATCCACTCCGCAAGGTTTGGATCTAACAGCTCTGCGAGGCCGACAAGTGCATTGCGGGTGACGGTACCATTGTGGGGGATGTTGTCGCAGGACATCACCGTGAAGGGACTTGAGCCCGCGGCGATCCGGGATTTCAGACCGGCGAGTATGAGGCCGAAGACAGTCCGGGGCTGCTCGGGGTTTGCCCCGTCCGCGCGGATCGCAGGATGGCTCGGATCAAACCGATCCTGCGAATCGAGGAAATAACCGCCCTCGGTAATCGTCAGGGACACGATCCGAATCTCTGGGTTGGCAAGGCGCGCAATGATGGCCTCGGTATCTGCAGGCTCTACATAGTCGATCATCGAGCCGATCACGCGGGCTTCGCTCCTGTCCGCCTCCTGCTCGACGAGGGTGGTGAGCCAGTCCTGCTCGGCGAGCAGCGCATGTCCCTCGCGCTCTCCGACCATGACCCCTGCACCAACGATGGCCCAGTCCAGGCTTTCCCCGCTCGAGAACAACCGGTCCAGATATTCCGCCTGGTGGGCGCGATGAAAATTTCCGACTCCGAAATGAAGGATGCCCGCCGAGAGATCGGCCCGCGCGTAACGGGGGCGACCGACGCCTTCGGGGAGCATTTCGAGGTTCCTTAGAGACAGTTTCATGGTCATTCCGGTCGACAATCAGCCAAGGCGCAACCCTTCCGCGTCGAACTTGTGCAGCTTGGTCGTGTCGGGCGAGAGGTAGACGGTATCCCCATGACGCACGCCGAATTCCCCGCCGACCCGCACCGTCATCGTCTCGGCCAGCCCGGTCTCGGCCACGTGGAGGAAAGTGTCTGAGCCGAGATGCTCGGACACCATCACCGTGCCGGACCATTCCCCGCTCTCTTTCGAGGCCGACAGGTGCTCAGGCCGAATGCCGATGGTATGCGCGTTATGCTTTGCCGCCTCGGTGCCCTCAATCATGTTCATCTTGGGCGAGCCGATGAACCCGGCGACGAAGATGTTGCGCGGGGTGTTATAGAGCTCCAGCGGGCTTCCCACCTGCTCGATCACGCCTTTCTGCAGCACGACGATCTTGTCGGCCATGGTCATGGCTTCGACCTGGTCGTGGGTGACGTAGATCATCGTGGTCTTGAGCCGCTCGTGCAGCTCGGAGATCTCCAGCCGCATTCCCACGCGCAGGGCCGCGTCGAGGTTTGAGAGCGGCTCGTCAAACAGGAACGCGGCAGGTTCGCGCACGATGGCGCGGCCGATGGCGACGCGCTGACGCTGACCGCCCGACAGCTGGCCGGGCCGACGGTCGAGGTAGTCGGTCAGGTTCAGCACACGCGCCGCATCCTCGATCTTGCGCTTCTGTTCGGCTTCCGGGATGCCCGCCATCTTCATCGGGAACGCGATGTTCTTGCGCACCGACATATGCGGGTAGAGCGCATAGGACTGGAACACCATCGCGAGGCCACGCTTGGCAGGCGGCAGGTGTGTCGCCGGCTGCTTGTCGATGCGAATCTCGCCCGAGGTCACATCCTCCAGGCCCGCAATAAGCCGTAACAGGGTCGATTTCCCGCAACCCGAAGGGCCGACGAAGACGACGAATTCCCCGTCGTCGATGGTCAGGTCCAGCGGCGGGATCACCTCCACTTCGCCGAACGCCTTGGTCACTTTATCGAGCGTGATGCGTCCCATGGTCTTTCCTTATTTCACCGCGCCGAAGGTCAGGCCCCGGACGAGTTGTTTCTGGCTGAACCAGCCCATGATGAGGATCGGCGCGATGGCCATGATCGAGGCCGCCGAGAGTTTCGCGTAGAACAGCCCCTCGGGGGACGAATAGCTGGCGATGAACGCGGTCAGAGGAGCGGCCTTGGCGGCGGTCAGCGTGAGCGTCCAGAACGCCTCGTTCCAGGCGAGGATGATGTTGAGAAGCAGAGTGGACGCGATGCCCGGCACCGCCATTGGCAGGAGCACGTAGATCACCTCTTCGCGCAGGCTCGCCCCGTCCATCCGTGCGGCTTCGAGGATCTCGCCCGGGATTTCGCGGAAGTAGGTGTAGAGCATCCAGATGATGATCGGCAGGTTGATCATCATGAGGATGAAGACGAGCGCGATGCGGGTGTCGAGCAAACCGAGGTTCTGACAGATCAGATAGATCGGCAGCAGCACGCCCACCGGCGGCAGCATCTTGGTGGACAGCATCCACATGAGAACGTCCTTGGTGCGCTTTCCGGGCACGAAGGCCATCGCCCATGCGCTGGGCACGGCGATGATGAGGCCCAGAACGGTGGAGCCGACCGAGATCACGACCGAGTTCCAGAAGTGACGGAAGTAGTTCGACCGCTCCTGCACCGTCGCGTAGCTTTCGAACGTCCAGGTCGAGGTTATGACTTCGAGCGGCGACTTGATCGCGTCGCCCTCCGAGTGGAACGACAGGATGAAGATCCACAGGATCGGGAAGAAGATCAGAAGCCCGACGATCCATGCGATCACGGTGTTGATCGCCTTGCGTTGCGTGGTGACTGCGCGTGCCATGTGTCCCCCCTCAGGCGTCGAGGTTCTTGCCGATCATCCGCATGAGGAAGATCGCGACGATGTTGGCGAGGATGATGGCGATGACGCCACCGGCGGAGCCCGCACCCACGTCGAAGCTCAAAAGGCTCTCTTTGTAGATGAGGAAGGTCAGGTTGGTGGAGGCATTGCCCGGGCCGCCCTGCGTCGTTACGAAAATCTCGGCGAAGATCGACAGCAGGAAGATCGTCTGGATCAGCACCACGACCGTGATCGCACGGGCAAGGTGGGGCAGGGTGATATAGAAGAACCGGCTGAACGGCCCGGCCCCGTCCATCTCGGCGGCTTCCAGCTGTTCACTGTCGAGCGACTGGATCGCGGTCAGCAGGATCAGGGTCGCGAAAGGAAGCCATTGCCAGCTCACGATTCCGATGATCGAGGCCAAGGGGGCCTGGCTAAGAAAATCGAAAGGCTCTAAGCCGAGCCCTTTCGCCATGTATCCGAACAAGCCGTTCACCGGGTTCATGAACATGTTCTTCCACACCAGCGCCGAAACGGTCGGCATGACAAAGAAGGGCGCGATGACGAGGATGCGGACGATCCCTTGCCCCCACATCTCCAGATTGAGCAGCAGCGCCAGCAGCACACCCCCGATCACTGTGATGAGCAGCACGCCCCCGACGAGGAGCAGTGTGTTCACGAGCGCCTCGGTAAAGGCCGGATTGGTGATGAAGAACTCGTAGTTCTCCCACCCGACGAACGGCCGCGCGCCCGGCATGAGCAGGTTGTAGCGCAACAGCGAGAAATAGATCGTCAGGCCCAGCGGGATCAGCATCCAGCCCAAAAGCAGGATGACCGAGGGCGAGATCATCGCCCGGGCCGCGGTTCTGGATGCCTTGGTGGCCATGTTCTGCCCTCGCCGATTGGAACAGTTCCGAAGGAATGACCCCACGGGGTCATCGCCACGACACTGTCGTCGGAGGGTCGGGGCCGGCCCGAAGGCCGACCCCGTTCGGGAGGATTACTCGATGTAGCCCGCGCGCTTCATTTCACGCTCGGTGAGCGCCTGAGCCTGTGCCAGCGCGTCTTCCGCCGACATCTGCCCAGCGAGAGCGGCCGAGAAGGTCTGGCCGACGGCGGTGCCGATCGACTGGAACTCGGGGATCGCGACGAACTGAACGCCGGTATAGGGCACTTCGTCGACGGTCGGATTGTTCGGATCGGCAGCGTTGATCGATTCCAGCGTCATCTGGGCGAATGGTGCCGCATCCAGATAGTCCTGGTTCTCGTAAAGCGAGGTGCGGGTGCCCGGCGGGACGTTCGCCCAACCTTCGTTCTCGGCGACGAGCTCGGTGTATTCCTTGGACGTCGCCCAGGCGATGAATTCCTTCGCGGCGTCCGCCTGTTCGGTGCCGGCCGGGATCGCGAGGTTCCAGGCCCACAGCCAGTTGCCGCGCGGGCCGAGGCCGTTGTCGGGGGCCAGCGCGTAGCCCACGCTGTCTGCAACCGTGGAATCCTCCGGGTTAGAGACGAAAGAGGCCGCCACGGTCGCGTCGATCCACATTCCGCACTTGCCCTGCTGGAACAGCGCGAGGTTCTCGTTGAAACCGTTGCCCGACGCGCCCGGAGGGCCATAGTTGTTCATCAACTCGAGGTAATCGTTGAGCGTGTTCGCCCAGGCCTCGGTGTCGAACTGCGGGTTCCAGTCCATGTCGAACCAGCGCGCGCCATAGGAATTGGCCATCGCCGACAGGAACGCCATGTTCTCGCCCCAGCCCGCCTTGCCGCGCAGGCAGATGCCGTAGATCTCGTTTTCCTTTTCGGTCATCGCCGCCGCGGCTTCCTTGATAAAGTCCCAGCTCGGCGCATCGGGCATTTCGAGGCCGGCTTCTTCCATCAGGTCGGTCCGGTACATGACCATCGAGGATTCACCGTAGAACGGCGCGGCATAGAGCTCGCCATCGACGGTCAGACCGCCGCGGATCGCGGGCAGCAGGTCGTCGACATCGTATTCGGCGGGCAGGTCGTTCAGCGACACGAGCCAGCCCTGCGCACCCCAGATCGGCGCCTCGTAAGTGCCGATGGTCATCACGTCGAACTGGCCGCCGTTGGTGGCGATGTCCTGCGTCACGCGCTGACGCAGAACGTTCTCTTCCAGCGTGACCCATTCAAGCGCGATCCCGGTTTCGTCAGTGAAGGCGTCAGCCAGACCCTGCATGCGGATCATGTCGCCGTTGTTCACGGTCGCGATGGTCAGAGTGGTGTCCTGTGCGGTGGCGAACGAGGCCACGGCGGTCAATGCGGTTGCGCCCATAAGGGCGCGAATCATGGTGTTCATCATGTCCTCCCAAGAATTGTGTGAGCAATTGCCAAGCTCACGAGCAATTATTCATCCTGCCGGACTCGCGTCAACGCAAATCATCTCTGCGCCGCAGAAACGGCGGGCAAGCAGCTGAAACCATTCAGGAATGAAGACAGTTACGTTTCTGTTAGCGCTACCGCAGTATCTTCGTCCGTGATGAGGCCGTTGACGAGCCGGCCGCGGATAGCTGCACGAATCGCCGCCACTTTGTCCGGGCCAAAGGCACAGGCGATCGTGGGTTCCTTGGGATCGGCCCCCATGGGCGCGGAGCTCACCCGCGCATTCACCGAATCCTCGATGAGGTTTCCGCGTTCGTCGAAGACCCAGCCAATGAGCTCGCCCACGGCGCCCTTGGCGATCAGCCGGTCCTGATCCTCGGTCGAGATGAATCCGTCGAGGGCGAGCGGCGCGGGATCCGCAATGGTGCCGACGCCTATGAACCGAACGTCGGTGCGTTGAGCGAGGCCACGCGCCGTCTCAAGCGTTTTTTGCCCGATGAGTGCCGCCCTTTCCTCCGGCGAGGCCGAGATGACGGGCATCGGCATAGGGTAGGTTGTCGCGCTCACCTTGTCCGCGATTGTAAAGAGCACGTTGTAGTGCGCGGTGGATCCGTCCGGAGCGATGTTCCCGGTGAGCGAGACGATCCGATGCTGGGCGCAGTCGATATGCGGGAGATGCTCGATCGCGGCTCGAAGCGTCCGCCCGGTGCCCAGGCCCATGACCAGCGACGACCGAGACGAAAGCCAGCGCTCGATCATGTCACCGGTCGCGCTCGCGACCGCCGCTCCCGTCTCCGCAGGCCCGCCTAAAGACGGGACCACCTCACAGGTGTCGAGCCCGTATCGCTCGCGAAGACGGGCGGCGATGCCCATGCAGCGTGCAATCGGGTGATCGATGCGCACCTTTACGAGTCCGGCGGCATGGGCCTGCGACAACAGCCGTTGGGCGGACTGTCGCGAGATTCCCATGACCTGCGCGATTTCGTCCTGTTTCATTCCGCCGATATGCGACAGCCAAGCGGCGCGGGCTGCGTCATCCAGTTTCCGATCGACCGAGTTCATGTCCCTCCCCCGAATTTCGGCACCAATCGTCGCGGGGATTGCGTCGTTTGACAAGGCGACGCGACGCGCAGGACTGTTGCGGATTGACAGATTGGGCCGGCGACGCCCTTCTTGCCGCATGACATTCCGCCCCGCAGCCTTGGCCCTCGCGATGCTTTTTCCGCCGTTCGCGGCAGCGCAGGACGGGCAGCGGGATTTCCGCGATTGGTCGACGGTCAGGGGCGAGGCGGGGTGTGTCGCGATCATCAGTGTGGGTTTGCGTGAGGCGGACTCAGGTCTCCTCACCATCGCGCTCCTGCCGCAGCATGACGAAGAATTTCCCGCGATCATGACGGCGCGTGTGCCCCTTGGCGCGATGCTGAATCAGCCGCTGACCTACACCCACCCGCGTGGGGAGGAGGCGATCGGCTTGACTTGGCAGAGCTGCAATGAACGCACCTGCCTCGCCTCAACGCCGCTCGGTGTCGAGGAAATCGAGCGGCTGAAACGCGGGACGAGAATTTTCTATGGATTTCAACCGCTGCCGGGTGTGCGCCCCCTTATCGTCCCGATCTCGCTCCTCGGCGTGACGCGGGCTTGGAACGAGGCTCAGGCTTGCGGCTGATCGAAGATCGCGCGGAGTTCCCGCAGAACGACGCGGGGCTCCTGGTAGAACAGGAGTTGCCCGGCATCGTCCAGAACGGTCAACTCGGCCCGCGATCCAAGACGCTCGGCAAAGGCGCGGACGGAGCCGACGGTCACGACGGTGTCGTGCGCACCGTGGAACAGCTTCACGGGCACTTCCGACGCATCTACAAGGTGGCTCCAGTCGCGAACGACCTGGTGGCTGTCGATCTCGAACGCATAATGCCCCTGCCGCACCGAGAACTGGTAGCCGTCGAGGATAAGCCGCCGGATTTCGGGGTTCTGGGTCACGGCGAAATCGACCGGGGCATTTTCGTATAGCGACGCCATGAAGCGCTTGTCGCCGCCGTTCTTCAACTGGTGAATTCCGGCGCGCAGCACGTAAGGTAACATCGTCGGAGCGTGGAGCGCGGTAAAGGCGACGAGCCGTTGGCGCCGGGTCATTGCGCTGATCTGCTGGCGCGACGTGATCGGCACCCCTCCGGCCACGCTCACGATGGCGCGCGGCGCACAGACCGCAGCGGCGGCGAAGGCATATACAGACCCGGCCATGTGCCCGATCAGGACCGGGTTATCGACACCCAACTGGCTGCAAAGCTGTTTGAGGTCGGCCGCGAAGCGCTGCGGGGCGTCTGCATAATCGCCGGGGTCCGGATCCGAGTGACCAAAGCTTGGCCGGTGCGGACAGATGAAGCGCAGGTTGTGCTCGGTGAGAATCTCTTGGCTCGTCCGGGTGAGGGCCGTCCCGTCGAGCATTCCGTGCAGGAAGATCACCGGATCGCCTGTTTCGGGACCGTGCAACTCTACGTCCAGACGTCGAGGCCCGATCCGCGCTGTGACGATTCGACCTTCCGGCCCGAGGGTTTCCTCCCGTTTTCGGTTGTGGCGTTCGGCGAGGCGCCGGACGTTTGCGAGCAGCGCGGTCAACTCCACCTGAGATTTTGTCCCCGTCTTCCCCATGATCTTCTTGAGCTGCGTGCGCACCGTCGCGACCGATGCACCGCGCCGTTTCGCCACAACGGCTGGTGACAACCCGTCTGCGACCAGCCCCGCCACTTCGCATTCCGAGGCAGACAGGCCGTAACTTTCCGCCAGCATTTCTCCGGCGAGGGGAGGCCAGACCGGTTCTAGTCCTGCGACAAGGATCACGTCGCTCCCGCCCGGGTCGCGAAACAACTCGGCGCGCAGATGGATCGGCCTGCTTTCGGGATCGGGCTGAATCTGGAGCAGGAGAGGCGGCCGTGTTTCGGCCAGGTCGCTGGCAAGGTCGCTCACGAGCGCCCTCAAAGCCGCTGCTTGGTGGTCGGGCAGAGGCAGCTTGCCTACGTTGTCGCGCCGGTTCAAACCGAGCGCGGTTTCGGCAGCCGCATTGCGCCACACCACGGAGGCAGAGGCGTCGACAAGGAATTGCGGGGCCGAAGACTGCGCGATCGCCTTTTCGGGTCCCGGAACGCTCTGCGGCGCACGCTCGATCAACTGGGACGCCAACTCGAAATGCTTTTCATACTCAGGGGCTTGGAGGGTCGGGTTGGCCTCCCTCAACGCATCGAGCGCCTCCAACCTCTGTGAAATGTATCCGTCCCACTCGAGCATGAACGAATCATACGAGCCTGGCTCGAGAGCTACGCGATAAATCGATTCGATAAGACTATCGGAGGTCGGAAACTCGTTCTGCAAACCAAAACACCACTCGGTTACTGAAAGGCACCATACACCAATTTTGGTATGTTCGGACAAAAGTCGCAAATGAGACGCTGAATCCGGTGTCCGGCGACGCGTGGGCCCCAGCGCGCAATTGACCCATCGAGAGGCTTCCGCCGACATTTAACGAACAAGAAACCAAAGCATTTGAGAGGCGCCACGTTGCGCAACCGGGGGTCGACAACAAGGTTCAACCTGCTCGCCACGACAGCTCTTGTCGTTGCGGTGCCGTTGGCGACCCCCGAATTCGCACAGGCACAGGTCGTCGGGGACGGCCGCACGGCAACTTCAATCGCACGCAACGGCGCCACGACGAACGTCCGCACGGGCACGATCAGCGGCAACCATGGCGTCAACTCTTTCTCCCAGTTCAACGTCCGCTCCGGTTCCACGGTCAACCTGCACGCGCCGACCGGCACGCGGGGCACCGTCAACATCGTCAATGGCAGCCAGGCGCAGATCCACGGCATGGTGCGCGGGATGCAGAATGGCGCCGTCGGGGGCGACGTCTACATCGCCGCACCGAACGGCGTTGTGGTCGGGCCGGCCGGCTCGATCCGGGCAGGGTCCATCGGGCTCTCGACGCCGTCGCAATCGGTGGTGAACAACCTCTTCGGCCCCGGCGGGTCGGTGAACGGCCAGGGCATCGGCCAGATCGTCGGCGGCACCGCCCCGCTCGGCCCCGGCTCGGTCTCGGTCCACGGCTCCCTCACCGCGGACGAACGCATCCGGCTGCGCGCAGGCGGCCAGGTTACCGTAGACGGCGCGGTTACGGCGGGGAGCGATACGAGCTACGGCACCGTCGATATCTACGGCCAGAACGGTGTGACCTTCACAGGTAATGCGAGCGTCACGGCGCGAAACGGCAATTCCGGCGGGACCGTCCGGGTGCGGTCCGCTCAGGACGTCACGCTCCAGCGCGGGGCGCGCATCCTCTCCGATGCGACCGGCTCCGGCGACGCGGGGATCGTCGACATCTACGCGGACGGCTCCGCCTTCCTCAACGAAGGCGCCGTGATCTCCGCCGCCGCCTACGGCAGCGGTACGGGCGGCTTCGTGGAGTTCTCCGCGACCAACGTGGTCGAGGCGCTGGGCGACCTCGAAGCCTTCTCGGAAGCCGGCGATCCCGGCCTCATCTACATTGATCCGGCCGACATCATCATCAGCGACGAGACGACTTCCGGCACAACGTTCGTCATGGAAGCCACGAACTCGATCACGGTCCTTGCCGGGTCGACCATCAACACGGTCGCGTCCAACGGCAGCGCCGGCGACGTCCACCTGTTGGCGCCGAACATCACGCTCGAACCCGGGGTCGAGATCATCGCGACCAACGGCGTAGACCCCGGCGCGCGTATCCATCTCGAGGCGCGGCTCGACGACCGGGATATCGAGCAGGGCGGATCGTCGGGCGGCACCAACCAGAACTGGAGCCCCATCGGGTCCACGCGCATCACGATCACGGACTCGGTCCTGCGCGGCGACACGGTGGAGATCACGGCCACTACCTACAAGGACAACACGGTCGATCTGGAGTCGGCCTCGGACAGTTACCTCACCGACCTCGCAGGACCGCTCAACGATTTCGAAGCGGTGCGCACCGCCATCGACCTCGCCAACGGGATCGCGTCGGACGCCCAGCGGTTCCTCGAAAAAATCGACATCGAGAACCTGCCGATGTTCCTCGACGCCCACGCGACCATCCAGATGGACGGGAGCTATGTGCAGGCGGATACGGATGCGGTGGTCAAGGCCGAGGCGACGACGCATTTCGAGATCGCGCCGGAGAATCGCTCCACCGCCTTCGCCATCGCCGCGTCCAACACGGTCGCGCGCACGATGCTGCACAACACCGCCATCGACGCGGGCACCTCCATCGAGGTGAAATCGGTGGCGAACGAGGAACAGACCCTCATTGCCAAGTCCGGCGTGCAGGATCCGGACGTCGACCCGACCGCCTTCAACCTCGCCGTTGCCGCCTCGCTCCGCCGGTCGCGGTCCGAGACGATTGTGAACGGCGTGCGCCCGGTGCTCGGCTTCGATCGATACGCGAGCACCGATCCGGACACGTCGAACTACATCCCGTGGAACCCCAACGTGGGGCAGGGGGAGTATGCCATCCTGACCACGGGCGGCACCATCGACGTCGCCTCTCTCACGATGCGCGACATCATGATGACGTCAGACGCGGTGACGAGCGACGAGGCCACCGGATTCGCCCTCGCCATCTCGCTGGAGAGCAGCAAGACTGAGACGTATCTCGGCGGTGCCATCGCCGCGCAGTCCGGGCAGATCGACATCCGGGCCGAAACCATCGTGGATCGCTTCGCCAGCCGCGCGCGGGTCTCCGGCGGGACCGAGGCGGTAGAGAATGTCGACCCCGATCCGGACAACCAGGAGGTCAATCCGGAGGATCAGGAATCCCTCTCGCCCGATGTGACCGACCTCATCCTCGGCACCTTCACCGTTGCGGATGCGGTGACGGCGGTTCTGGACTCCAAGATGGGCGACGGCACCGGCGGGTCGGGGGATGACGAGACGAACCGCATCGCGCTGGCCGGGTCCGTCATTGTTCACGATACCAAGTCGATTGCCGAGGTGGGCGGGGATCACGAGTACGAGGCTCCCGACGGAACGGTCGTCGGCCTCATCGCTCCGCTCCTCGAAACCACCCCGGACGGAAGCTATGGCCGTCCGGGCGGTCAGTTCTGGGCGGACGGGACAAAAATCGATCTGGACGCCGAGCCGAAACTGACCATCGCCGCGCGCAATACGCTCAAGGATATCCGGGTCGAAACGCTGACGCAGGTCGGCTCCGTCCCGCTGCCCGAACCGGACCCGGACGAGACCGATCCGCCCGAGGGCGAGCTGACCGGCGATACCGCCGAGGAGCTTCAAACCAGCGGCGAAAACGTCGTGCTCGTGTCCGTGGGTGTGTCTCGCTGGAACCTTGGCGCCGACGTGCTTCTCGATGACGATAGTGAGAATGGGTACGGCGCGGACACGCGCATGCCATCGGATGCGGGCCTGATTGCAGAAAACGTCTTTGCCGAGACCGAGGGGCGCGACACGGTCGGCGACTGGTGGGGCGAGTACCGCACGGCGCTGGAACAGACCGAGAGCGACAATCCGGCCGACCTTCCGGAAGATGCGCCTGATACCGGCGCCGATCCCGATCCGGACGCGGGCGGCGGCGGCCTGCCTGGCGGCGGTCAGAACCGGCCCGGGCGCGGCGGCAAGATCGGCGGTGTGGCCGACGGCGATGCGGCCACGGTCACCGGTCTCAAGCCTGACGATCCCGATGCGCCGGCGCCTGATCCCGACGACGATCCGGACGCCCCGGAGGACGCCGACGATCCGGTGGCCCAGACTCCCACCGACACCCGCATGTTCGTCGCTGAAAGCACCGGGCGCGGGAGCGAGGTGGGTGCGGGTATCAACGTGCTCTTCACCGACTTCAACCTCGAAGCGAACGCCGAGATCGGCGACGCCTGGGTGGACCGCGAGACCTACTTCCGTTCCTCCGACGCGGGCAGCGAGGACGAGGACGCGAGCGCCTTCCTCATCGCGCGCAATGCCGGCGACATCATCGCTTCCGCGGGCTTATCTGGAACTTCGACGGGCGGCGAGAAGGGCGGTTACGGCGGGGCGCTGTCCATCCTGACAGTGAACAGCACGGCCCGCACGGAGATCGATTCCGACGCCACGATCACGCTTGAGAACCTCGAACAGCGCACTGAGCAGGACCTGCTGATCGTAAACACCGCGCGAGCGCATGCACAGAACGACGACGGCGGCACCGGGCTCAACATCGCCGTGGCGATCACCGACTACACGGCGGTAACGGAATCG
Source organism: Maritimibacter sp. (assembly GCA_964230745.1). Lineage (GTDB taxonomy): Bacteria > Pseudomonadota > Alphaproteobacteria > Rhodobacterales > Rhodobacteraceae > Maritimibacter. The sequence continues at coordinate 150,842 of CAXRHZ010000020.1, forward strand.
ATCAACGCGGGCGACAACGAGGGGCGCGGGACCGAAGGCATCGCGATCCGCGCCGACGATAAGACTTCGGTCGTCACGCTCGCCGGGTCCGGCAGCCTCGACGCCGACAAGGGCTTCGCGATCGGCGTCGCGGTCAACCTGACTGACCGGCAGACGACGACCACCTTCACCGGCGATATCAACGTCGATGCGGATATCGAGATCGGGGCCTCCACCACCGGGTCGATCCTTGCCGCCGGGACGGCATCGGCCCGCGATTCCCTGCCGGACGAGGACGCGGAAGAAGCGCCCGACGATCCGGATACGCCCGAGGACGAAAGCGATCCGGAGATCCCGGACGAGAAGGACGATGCGCCGCCGGTCGAGTTGTCCTCGGACCTCTTCGGAGACAAGGCCGACGATGTCGCCGCCGCGATGGGCAACGGCGACGACGGCTCTGTTCCGGCGCCGGACCCGGGCGGTTCGGGCGACAGCGGCGGGGACGAGTCCAAGACCTTCGCCTTCGCGGGCGACTTCGCCGCGACATTCGGGACCGTGGCGACCAACGTGCTGCTCGACGGCGCGGATGTCGCCACCGAGTTCGAGAAAAAGATCGAGATCACGGCGACCACCGAGGTCGAGTATGGTCAGGCCAGCTCCGTCACCGCCTCCGCCGTCGATGGGGTCGGTATCTCCGGCTCCTTCGGACTGTCCCTGATCGACCACGATACGAACATCCGGGTGCTCGACAGCGCGGTCTATGTCTACGAGGATGATGCGGATCAGGGCGAAGGCGCGACCCGTATCCGCGCCACAGACTCCAGCGTTTTCGATACGCTGGTTACGGGCCGGGCGGCGCACAGCGAAGATGCCTGGGGCGTCGCCGTTTCGGCCAGTTTCAACCAGTTCAAATCCGCCGCTTCCGTCGAGGTCGACAATTCGACCATCACCAATGGCCGCGTCACCGGCTTCGGCGGTGAAGGCGGCGGTGAGGGCGAGGGCGAATATTATGAAGGCGAGGGGGAGTACTACGAAGGCGAGGACCCGGGTGGCGAGGGCGACGGCGGGTTCTCCTGCATCGACGGCGTATGTTCCGACAACGCGGTCGGGCGGCTCGTCGAAGTCCACGCCGAGGCGCTTCCCGTCAGTACCGTCACCGTCTTCGCCGCGCGCGATGCCGTCGGGGCCGAGAGCTCAGGCGACAACCAGATGGACAAGATGGCCGAGCAGATGGAGGACGCGGCCAATCAGGCGGAGCAGCCTGACAATGACGAACTCCAGACGCCCGAAACGGACCCGGCCCCCGATCCCGATCCCGGCGACGGCACGCCACCCGACCCGGACGAGGATCGCGGCAAGGGGCGCAAGGGGGTGTCGATCTCCATCGCCCCCTCGGTCGTTCATGCGGATGCGAAAGTCACCATCGTGGACACGCTCATCATCGCGGACCGCGACCGGGCGCAGCAGGAATCGAAAGGCAAGATCGACATCCTGTCGAGCGCCGTGACCACCACCAGGGTGGACGCGACCGCTGGCACCATCGGCCTCAGCTTCGCCCTGACCAAGACGAACTCCCAGGCGCTGATCGAGAACTCCAACTTCCACGCCACCGGCAACGGGTCGGTCGCGGTCCGCTCCAACGTGGGCGAGGTGCAGGAGGTCGCGGCACGGGTGGCGAGCGACAGCCGGGTCAAGGTCGCGGGTATCCTGTCGCTGCGCGAGTCGGTGAACCGCGTCATCATCGACGGCGGCGCCAACACCGGCACGATCATCTCGGGCGGCATGGACGTGGTGGTGTCTGCGACGACCACTCGCAGCCTCGACTTCACGGCGCACGCCTCCGACAGCACCAAGCTCGTCTTCGCGGGGTCCGGTATCGTCTCGCTCGGCGATGCCGACACTGCGACCTATGTCGGCGGCTCCCTCGCGTCCGCCGGTACCGTCGGGGTCAGTGCCAGCGATACGACCACGCATTACGCGGCCGAGGCCATTGTCACCACCGGCTCCCTGACCGACGAGGAACTCGACGAGTCGATCGAGGCAGATGGCGGCGGCGACAAGCCAAAAACGCCGTTCGGCAAGCGCGACAAGGCCGAGACGCCGGGCGAAGAGGGCGGCACCGCGGAAGACAGCAGCGCACTCGCCGGGGCGATGGCCAACATCGCCGACAACACGACCGAGAAGGCGAGCGAGACCGCCGAGGAACGCGCCGCCGGGGACGACGGCACCGGCGATCCGGGCGACGACGACAAGGAGGACAAGGCCAAGAAGTCGCTGTCCTTCGCCATCGCCGTCAACGCGGATCGAACGGACACCACCGTCACCGCGCTCATCGGTGGCAGCGTGTCGGACATCCCGACCGGCCGCGATCTCGACCTCACTGAGGGGGCGATTTCCGCGGGCACCGCCTCGATCACCGCCGTTTCTGATATCCAGCATTACCAGAAGGTGACGGCGGCCAAGGCCGGATCCCTCGATGACGTGTTCAGCTTCGTCGGCACCTTCTCCTACGGTTTCATGCAGCAGGACGTGACCGCGCGGGTGGATCAGACCGCAAGCGCGATCGCCGCCGGGAGCCTGACTGTCTCCGCGCGCAACGCGCTCCCCACCAACAGTATCGCGGGGCTACAGAACCCGCTGAACGACACGACCCTCGCGCTCAAGACCATCGAGGACGAGGAGTCGCTGCTGGCCGACGACCTCCTCCCCGATCCCGCGCTGGGCATCGACCAGGAGGACTGGAACGTCCTCAATCGGACCGAGGGTCAGGCGGGCGTCGGCTTCGTCGTGGACCTCGGAATCCACACCGCCAAGCTGGAGACGACGGCGGAGATCGCGGACGGCGTGCGTGTGCCTGTGGGCGCCAGCGTCACTGTCAAGGCCGAGAACGAGGGCGGCCTCATCGCCCTGCGCGACATCCCGGTCGAGGAAAGCGTCTCGCCCGAGAAGCGTGAGGAGAACGAGGCGGCCAAGCCGGACCTCGGCGGCCTCGTCGACGGTCTGACCGATGACAACCCGGGCGACGACCTCAACGAAAAGGATCGCCAGGACGCGCGGGACGAAGAAGAGCGCACGCGCGGCACGGTCGGCATCGGCGGCGCGGTGCAATACTTGCGGCTGGACGCCAACGCGACCGCCGAAGTCGACACGCTCACCAATACCGGCTCGCTCTTCCCGATGGGGAGCCTCACCGTCTCGGCGGAGAACGACATGCAGGGCGTCGTGGTCGCCAAGTCGTTCGGTGCTGCCGACACGGTGGCCTTCAACGGCGGCTTCGGGATCATCGACTACCGCGGCGACGCCCGCGCGCTCCTCTCCGACGAGGCGTCGCTGTCGGTCAATGGCGGCACGACGATCCGTGCCGAGGATGCCGCGCGCCTCTTCGCCTTCGGCGGTGCCGGGTCGCAGTCGGGCAAGGTGGCCATCGGCCTTGGCGCCGGCCTGATCTTCGCCGACCGCTCCGCAATCGGCGCGGTGACTTCGGCCGACCCGACGAAGCTGGTCGATACACGGCAGGCCAGCATCGGCACCGATCTCTATCTCGGCGATCTCAGCATCACGACCGAGACGGGCGGCTGGTCGGTGGCGGGGGCGAGCGCCGGGGCCGAGGGGATTGAGGACGAAGACGCGCAGGAGCCCGAACCCGACGATCCGGATACCCCCGAGGACGAAAGCGAAACGCCCAAGAAGCGCGGTGAGATCAACCTGCCCGGCGGTCTGACCGAGGAGCGCGAGGAAGAGAACGAGGAGGGTCTGGGCGAGCAGACGACCTCGGACGAAACGGGCCAGGGCGACGTGGCCGACAAGGCGTTCGGCTTCGCCCTCGCCGCCGATTTCGCCGGTGTCTTCGGCACGAACACGGCGCTCTCGACCATCGCGGTGGACAGCGACGTCGAACTCGACAGCCTGACTCTCGACGCCACGAACAGCGCGGACGCGGTTCTGGCGACGGGCGCGATGATTGGGACCGGGGGCAACATCGGCCTCGCCGGTGCCATGTCGATCTCGGATGTGAAGACCGAGGTGCACGCCATTACCCTCGGCGGCACCCGCGTGCTGAACGTTGGTGACATCACGATTTCCGCCCTGGACGACGGCGATCTTCTGGGCGCGGCCGCCGGTCGGGGCGGTGTGGCGAACACCTTCTCCCTGGTCGGGTCCGGCACGCTGCACCTCGGCCGCTCCGTGGTCGGCGCACAGATCTACGACAGCGGGATCGAGGCTGCGGGCGACGTCTCGATCGAAGCGAAGCTCGAAGGGGCGACGGTCGCCGTCGCCGGGTCGCTGGCCCGCGAAGCCGCAGAGGAAGCGCGCGAAGAGCAGCTGGGCGATGACAACGACGAAACCGCTCAGGACTACATCGAGGACGTGAACCCGTTCGGTGAGGACGAACCGCTGGCTGACGACACCGACGGCGGTGACGCGGGCGAAGGCGGCGACCAGCAGGATGAGGGCGAGTCCACCAGCATCGCCGTCGGCCTCACCTATGCCCAGAACTCGCGGGTCGAGACCGTGCTGGCGGAAGTCTACAGCTCGGACCTTGCAGGCGACTCCCTCGACATCTCCGCCGAGAATTCGCGGACCATTACCGGGATCGCGGCGGCCACCGGCGACGATCCGGACTTCGGGATCAGCGTGTCCGCGGTCGTCACCGTTCTGACGCAGGACACGACCGCGCGGGTCTTCGGCACCGCGCCCGTCACGCTCGACATCGCTGACGACGCCACGATCGCTGCCACGAACTCCGCCCATGCCCGCAACCAGGTCGGGTTCTCCGGGGCGGGGAGCCGCTTCGGCCTCGGCATCACCGGCGCCGCGCTGGTCGACCGGCGCGACACGCTGGCCACGCTGCGCAACGTCGATGCGACCGGCGACGACATCGCGGTCGATGCCGTCCATACGGGCATCTCCGAAATCTCGCTCTCGTCCGGCCTCGCATCGAACAACGCAGGCGACGAGGACGGCGGCTACGCGGTGAACATCCCGGTCACGATCCTCACGACACAATGGGAGACGCGGGCAACGGTAGAAACCTCCGACATCGCTGCGACGGGAACCCTGTCCGTCGAGGTCGACGAGGACGCGGAGGTAAAGAACCGTCAGGGCGCCGTAACCCAGGCGGGCGAATTCTCGTCCTCCGTCGGCGTGGCGATCACGACCTACAACGCCGACGCCATCGCGTCCGTCACGGGCTCTGATCTCACGCTCGGTCGTCTGTCGATGGAGGCGACCACCTCGACTCTCTTGCGGTCGGTCGCATTGCGCGACGGCGAGTCGGCGTACGGCTTCGATGTCATAACCGCCATCCTGCGCGGGCGGGGCGAGACGGCGGCGATCCTTGGCAGCACCGACACCATCGCGGGACGCGTGGACCTGACCGCCACCGACGCCACGCGCCATGACGTGTTCGCCAACGGCTACGCCGAGAATTCCTCAGGCGGGGCGTCGGGTGGTATCGGCCTCAACCTCTACAAGCGCGACCTCACCGCGCGCATCAAGGGTGGAAGTGTCACCACGACCCAGGCGGGCATCGACATGCTGGCCGTGTCGCAGATCAAGGCGACGAACGTGGTTCTTGGCCACAACGGAGGTGCTTCGCAGCTCTTCGGCAGCGAAGAGAACGTCACCGGACTCGCTAACGTGGCATGGACGACCGACGCACGCGACGTGATTGCCGAGATCGATCAGACCACTCTGGACACGGCAGGATCCATCGATCTCGCAGCGCGGCGGGAAGACACGTTCCTTGCGGTTCAGGCCGGGACGAACCGGTCGTCCAAGGGCGTGGGCCTCGGCGCAGGTATCTTCAAGTTTCACGGCCTGACCACAGCTCGTATCGTGGGCGAACGCGCCCTCACGGCAGGCGGTGACGTAAACCTCGTCGCGCGCAACGAAACCGAGGTTCTCCAGGTCGCCATTGGCGTTACCGTCGGCGGCGGTTTCGCGGCGGTCGGCTCGATGGGCTACGTCGATTTCGGCCAACGCTCCAACGACTTGGGCCAGGTGGATGGCGACCCGCGCGGCGTGCTCCTGCGCGACGTGGTCGAAGACGTGCTGAACGAAGGGGCCGGGTTCATCGAGGAGCACACCGACCTCGACATCGCAGAGTTCGACCTGACCCGTGAAAGCCTGATCGAGGCGCGGCTCGATATCGACGGCGCGCCGGTCGATATCGGCGCAAACCTCGAACTCGTTGCTATCGACGCGCGAGAGGCGGATGCGATCTCGGGCCAACTCACTGCCACGCTCGATATCAGCCTTGCCGATTTCCTCCTCGACATGTGGACGGTGGAACGCGACGACGACACGGGCAAGTTCCGTGTCGCTCGCCGCCCCGAAGCTCCGGAATCCGAGGCCAGCGGGAACGACGAGCAAGACGAGAAGGAGGTCGATCCCGGCGAAGACAGCGAAGGCGCCGAGAGCTTCGACCAGGCCGACAGCGCGAACGCGGACGGCCAGCAGAACGACGGCGGCGATGACGGCGGCAGCGGAGACGAGAATACACCGATCAACTTCGGAATCGGCGTCTCATGGGTGCGTGTCGGGGGAGAAGTCAGCGCGATCCTCGATCTCGCGAATGCCGGCGAGACGATCGTCGGGCAGGACACGACGCTGAGCGCTCGCTCGGAAACGGCCGCGATGACCGCATCTGCCGGCGCTGCGTTCCTCGACAACGCCCTTGGGGCCGGGGGCGCCGTAACGCGGCAGGTCCAGCTTGTCCGGTCCCGGATTGCCGGCGATGGTACGCTCACCACCGGCGCGCTGATCGGCGAGGCCGTATCGGACAACAAGTTGTGGTCAATGGCCGGCGTCCTCTCCATCGGCGAGGACATCGGCTTCGGCGGTACGCTCGCCCTGAACGAGATGCTGGCGCGCACGCAGGTCCGGGTGACCGACGACGCCGGCATCCGCACGAGCTTCGGCGACGTGCGCCTCTCGGCCCGCGACGACACGCGCGGGGTGGCGATGGGTGTCGCGGGCGTCGGCTCGGCGAACTCGACCGGGATCAGCGCGGCCAACGGCGTGATTCTGTCCCGCTCGGCGGTGGACGCGATCATCGACGGCGGTGCCGTGATCGACTCCTACAAGGGTGTCAGTGCCGAAGCCGTGCGCAGCCAGGAACTTGCCGGTCTCGCCTACCAGGTCGTCATCGCCTCCTCCGTGGGCGCGGGCGGTGCGCTAGGCTTGGCCGTCGACAAGGGCATTACCACGGCGCTGATCGAAGATGCCGACATCACCGCCTCCGACAACGTCGCCCTGCGTGCCCGCAATAATACCAAGGTGGTCTCCTCCGGCATGGGCGGGGGCTACGGCGGGTCGGCGGGGGTCACGGGCTCCGTCTCCATCACGGTCAAGAACGACACCGTCACCTCGCTGGTCTCCGACTCCTACATCCGGGGCGGCGACGTGCTGGTCGAGGCACTGAACGGCGGGCGCATCGATTCCATCGGCGGGGCGGACGAGACCTTCTTCGGCTCGTTCGACCAGGCCACGCTGAACCTCACCTTCGGCAACTCGGCGGCCATCGGCGTGTCTGTCGCGGTGATCGACAGCGCTGCGAATGTGCGCGCCGCGATTGATGATGACAGCGAAGTCATCGCGACACGCACCGCCGGCTTCGGGGTCGAGGGCGTGCGCCGCCGCGAGAACAGCGAGACGTGGATGGAGCGCGAGAGCGAATTCTATCACGGGGTCGCGGTCGTCGCGGACAACGCAACCGAGTTCAACACGCTCGCCATGACCGGCACGGCCTCCGCCGGCTTCTCGCTCTCGGCGCAGGTCCCCGTCCTCATCGTCAAGGACAGCGTGATCGCCGAGATCATGGACGGCGCCGACGTGACGAGCGCCACCGATGTCGACGTCTTCGCCGGAAACGCCTCCCGCCTGCGCTCCACCACCGTCACCGGCTCCTTCGGCACCACGGCAGGGGTCGGCGCGCACAACGAGTTCTTCCGGATCGAGAAACATACCGAGGCGGCGATTTCCAACGCGACGGTCGAGGCCGACCGCGACATCCGCGTCGAAGCGGTGACGCCCGAGGACATCACGAGCATCGCGCTTTCGGGTGCCGTCGGCATCTACGCGGGCATCGCGGGTGTGAACCAGGTGGGCATCACGCGGTCACGCACCGCGGCCTATGTCTTCGATTCCGAGGTCACCGGTCGCGACATGTCGATCATCGCCACCGCACCGCGCCAGCTCAAGCAGACCGCCGGGACGGCGGGCGGCGGCTTCGTCGGCGTCGGCGCGTCCGTAGTCATCCTCGATTCCCGTGACGAGGTGCTCGCCGAGACCACGTCGGGCACCGCTTCGGGCGGCTTCTCGACCCTGACCATCGGCGGCGACCTGGAGGTTCACGCGGACGCGCGCATGATCCCAGCGGGCCGCGTGCCCGTCGTGGACGGGCAGAACGGCGAGGGCAGCTACAGCGTCAACCAGGCCGTCATCGGGAACGCCGGCGGTCTGATCGGGATCGCGGGGGCGGGTCTTTACACCAATGCGCGCCAATCCGTGACGGCGCGCATCGGCGACTACACCCGGTTCGAGGGGCTGGACCTCCACGATGTCACGGTCACGGCGAACCAGACCTACGGTCAGGATGTCTTCGTTCTCACGGCCTCGGGCGGGGCGGTCGGCGCGGGTGCGGCGGGTGTCATCACCTCCATGCGCAACGCGGTCCTCGCCGAGATCGGGCGGGGTGTCACGTTGAACGCGGAAGGCGACGTGCTCGTCCAGGCTTACGGCGAGCGCAACTTCACGGGCGCGGTCGTCGCGGGCGGCGGCGGTGCGCTGTCGTTCCAAGGGTCGGGCATCCTGCTCACCTACGGCAAGCGCATCAAGGTCGACGACGACGATTACGACGCGCCGGACTGGCAGGCGGGCATCGACGATGCCGACGAGAACCTGCAGGACGACACGTTTACCAACAGCGACGATCCGGTGGAGGCTGGCGAAGAGGCCCCGGAAGAGACCTATGACATGGCGCAGGGCGCCAACCCGGACGGGCCGCAGGACGGACAGGAGAACATCCTCGCCAACATGCTCGGCAAGGTCACGGCCGGTCGGCGCGAGATCAACCTCGATGCCAGCTTCAACGGGGCGGACCTCGACGAGATTCGCACCGAGATCGGCGCGGACGTCACCATCAACGCGGCAAACGTGGACATTGGCGCGCGCGAAGGCGGGGAACTCGACCTGCTCGCGGGCGGCGCATCGGGCGGCGCGATCTCGGCCACCCACGGCGTCGCGCTCGTGCGGCGCGGCACGACGGTCGAGACGGTGATCGGCTCCGGCACGACGATCGCGGGCGAGTCGGGCGGCACCGTCCGGATCGGTGCGGTCGCGGACGTGGAGGACGGAACGCCGCAATCCATCGCGGGCTCGGGCGGGGCCATCGCCTCGTCCATGGGAATCGTCGACATGCGCGTGGGCCGCGCGGTTCGCGTCAGCGTCGCGGCCGACACCCTGATCGCCGGCGAGAACCTGATCGTCGAGGCCGAGGAGACCGGGGAAACCGAGGCGCTCGTGCGGGCCGGCGTCGGCGGGGCCATCGGCGTGGGCGTCGCCATCGCCGGGGCGGTGCGCGACAGCAGCATCCAAGTCCTTCTCGCCAACGGCAGCAGGCCCACCGAGCTGCGTGGCAAGACCCTCACGGTCGAGGCGCGCCGCTACGGCAAGACCGAGGCGACCGTGAACCTCGTTGCTTCCGGTGCCATCGGGGTCGGCGGCGCGTCGGCCATCGCCAAAGACACGTCGGTCGTGACTGTCGACCTGGGAGGCGCCAACCTCTCGGCCGACGAGGTGATCGTGCGCTCGATCAACGCGGGCGACGTGAACGCGCAATCCTACGGCCTGGTGGGCGGCGCCGGGACAACCGGCCTGCACAACGCCGTCGCGCAGCGGCTTTCGGCGACCAACCTGGTCGGGAACGGCATCGACCTCAGCGCGGGCGACGCCACCTTCCTCGCCGTCGACAACATTCCGGGGGCCGAGAACGTCACGGTCTATGCCGAAGCGATCTCGACCACCATTTCCGGGGGCAGCCTCAACGGCTCCAACACCCTCGCCCGCAACGAGAGCGCCGTGGAGACGAGGCTCAGGTTCGGCAGCTTCGACGTCTCTCGCGATGCCTGGCTGGGAGCGCGAAACGAGGCCGACCTCGAATACCTCGCCAAGGGTGTTACGGCGAGCCTTGTGGGTCTCGGTGCCTCGCTGGCACGCGGGATCGACCGCAGTTCCGCGATTCTCGACGTCGATTTCCTGGACGAGGCGACGGTCGGCGGCACCTTCACCGCGCGGTCGGGCGGCGATGGCTACCTGTTCGGCAATGCCGTCTCCGGCCGGGGCGGGATCGTTTCGGTTTTCGCCTCCGAGAACCGGCTGACGATGGATGTGAACACCGACCTCGACCTCGACGGGGCCATGCTCACCGCGACACGGGTCGACGTGGCGACGAACCGACTGGTCACTTTCGAGAGCAATTCGGACAGCATCGAGGTCGCCCTCGCTGGCTACGGCGCGACGCGCCAGATCAACCAGGTGGACAGCGACAACCGGCTCGGCATCGGGCTCGACCTCACGGCCGAAGAGATCGAGATCACGTCGCAGAACGATTTCACCAAGCGGTCGATCGACTTCAACGGGGTGTCGGGGAGCTTCGGCGGCATCAACCGGGCCGCGCTCGTCTCGCGCACGGAGGTCGAGAGCGACGCCACTATCGACCTCGATCCGGGTGTCCTCATCACGCAGGTCCCGACGACCGCGGATCCGCGGCAGGACACGGGCCATGTCACCGTCGCCGTGCGCACGACCTACGACCTGTCTGACCGTCTGACCGGCGACATGGGCGGCGCGGTACCGCTGCCCAAGCTGTCGTCCAAGGTCATCGTCGGCGACGAGAACGACGATGAAGTCTGGTCCAGCGGCACGATCAACATGTCGAACGCGCGCATCCTCGCGAACGGCGACGTCACCCTCGCCTCGCGCGCGGATGCCGCGATGAACGCCGAGGCCTATGTCCGCACCTACGGCTTCGCCGGGCTGGGCGAGGCGACGGCACATACCATCCTGCGCCATGTCGGCGACATTGACCTTGCCTCCGGCGAGATCGAGAGCCGCCGGGGCAGCGTGTCGATCCTTGTGGGCGCCGACGAGAGCGGGGTGCAGGAACAGGTCCAGCACGCCGAGGCGCGCGTCCACAACCGCACTGCCGTACCGCTGAACTCCGACCCCGACGCGGTCGCCGAGATTCACAACCGCGGTTTCATCGACGTGGGCGGAGCCATGGACATCCGCGCCGCCCGCGACGTGAACCTCGAGACCGGCACCGGCTTCAACGACGCCTATGCCTACGGCTACGCCATCGACGCCTATTCCGAGGGGGCCGAGGCGGTCGTGAACTTCTTCAACAACCTGGTGAACGCGGAAGAGGTGTCCTACGCCCGCGAGAGCGGCGAGAGCAGCGTGTCGCGGAACACGGGCGTGATCGTGGACGGCTCGGTCGAGGCGGGGGCCTTCGCCGCGCAACGTCTCTTCATCGATTTCGCATCGTCCGCGCCGCACCCGGTGGTGAACAACGCGGGCGACCTCGTCATCACGACCGAGGGCGATTTCGACTACGAGCTCGAATTCGACCGCAACATCTCGCAGAAGATCGAGGATTTCATCGAGGAACTCACCGACCTGCGCGACGAATACGACGCGGGCTCCTCGGTTTACGAGACGTTGACCACGCAGATCGAGGCGCTGGAGGCCCGGCTCGACTTCCTCGACGCGAACGGGATCGGATCGCTGTCCACCGACTTTGTGAACATCCGGGATGTCACTTCCTCGGGCGGCAACGTCAACGTCTCCGGCGAATACTTCATCGGAACGGGCGCGGTGACGGCCAATGGCGATGCGCTGATCGAGGTCATCAACAATTCCTCCGTCAGCCTGGATGTCGCGGGCCTGGTCATCCCGTTCGAGGATGCAGGCGAAGTGCGCTACAACGGCGTGTCCGCCGACACGACGAACGAACTGACCGCGCTGGGCGCGGGCCTCGTGATCCCGGGCGCGACGACCCCCGTGACGCCGCTCTTCGACCTCACCGCAAACCACACCGACGCGACGCCGCCGAACATCGTGCTGCGCAACAACTACGTCTCGTCCAACAACGGGCCGACCTCGGACATATACGTGCGTGGCGATGTGGAGAACCTGAACGGCAACGTCGAGATGCGCACCGAGGACGGGTCCATCTACGTCTTCGGCGGCGACATCAACGCGCTCTCCGTCACCATCGATTCCGGCGGGGATTTCTTCCTGGCGCCCTCCGACCCGGTCACCCACCTGACGCAGGACCCGCGCGGGCAGTACGAGAACCTGTTCGACGCGATGGAGCTTTACTGGAACCGCGTCTACGCCCACATGAACGCCAACCCGGACAAGACGGTGAGCCAGGCGCGCAGCTACGTCGATTACTGGCACACCCCGGAACCGAACGAGGTTCTGCCGGACGTGGCCGCGCAGGGTTCCGTGACCGCCGTGGGCAACATCTTCATCTACGCCGACACCCTCAACATCAACGGGCTGATCCAGTCCGGGGTGACGGATTGGGACCTGACGATCGACGCTGCCATCGACACCTTCATCGACAACCAGAACTACACCTCGATCGAAAACCTCTACCGCCCGCTGCGTGGCGACCCGGTTGGCAGCGACCCCGACAGCACGAACGTCGAACTGATCGGCAACAACCCGACGAGCGGTCAGCCCGGCGACCCCTACATCTCCGGCAACATCTCGATCTCCTACAACCCGTTCACCGACGCGCTGGAAATCGCGCCGATCCGGGTCAAGGGCGGGTATATCGAGATCGCGGGCAAGATCGTGTCGACCGGCAACGGCCGCATCGAGGCAGCCAACGGCTATGGCGACGTCTACATCGACAGCGACAGCAGCCGGGATCTCCACTTCTCCCATGTCGACATGGGACCGGAAGAGGGGGTCGAGGGCACGATCCGGATCATCGACAAGAATCAGGTCCTGAATTCGAACGTGCTGATCATCGGTCAGCAGCCGGAATACCTCACGACCACCTACAAGCAATACGGTGAAGACCAGGTCCGGGTGAGCAGCAATGCCAGCCAGTTCTTCCTGATCGAGGACGAGGCGAGCTTCGCCCCGGTCGACGACATGGCGCTCTACTTCACGACCGCCGCGGATCGCGAGGTGCGCCAGACCCGCTCCGAATCCGTCACGGAATTCACCTGTCTTGCCGTCTTCGGCTGCGGCTCGCGCGAGGACGAGGTTGCGGACCCTGTCTTCCAGGGCGACCCGAGCCCCGTGTTCCTCGCGAACAAGCCGGACGTCGGGTACATCGGTATCGCGGACGACAACCTCGACGCGTTGGACGCCGACGGCGACTTCCGCCACGCCTACGAGTTCACGCCCCTGCGCCGCCAGCTCGACTGGCAGGAGGTCGTCACCAATGTCGAGACCGAGACGTTCAACATCGGGATCTACCGCGAAGACACGACGACGACGGATTACGAAGTCACCTTCACCGAACGCCGGATCTTTACCCACCGGCTCAAGGCCGACCATGAGATCGATATCGATTTCCACGGTCGCAATGCAAATGGTTCCGTCCAGATCGAAGCGGGCGGCTCGGTCCTGTTCAATGAGAACGTCCGCTCGCCGAACGGCCGGGTGAATGTCGATGCGGCAGGTGACATCCTGACCGTCGGGCCGGAAACGTCCCTGTCCGGCGGGTCTGCCCGCCTGCGCGCCGATGGCGATATCGGCGGAACCTCCGCGTCCGGCTTCAGCCCGCGCGAGTATCGCATCATCGGCGATATCGAGGCACGCGACATCTTCGGGCGACGGACCGGAGCCGACCTTGGCGCCGGGGCCGCGGCGTACCGCAACGAGCTTTTGGGCGCCGCGACGAGCCAAAGCGCACCGCAGGTGGCGCTGCTGAACGGCGACCGGGTAAACCTCGACGTGATCGCCGGCGGTTCGATCCGCCTGCGCAACGCGACGGGTGACTACCGGATCGCGGAAGTCACCTCCGGTTCACTGGGCGATGTGCAGGTCGAGGCCGAGGGCGATATCGAGGTTGATACGTTCGGCAACAGCACGATCCGCGGCGGGGACGTGAGCCTCCTGTCCGAGACGGGCAGCATCGGCGTGCGTACAGACCGTGGCTACGGAATGAACACGATGGACGTTACCTCCATCGGGGATCTTTACGTGCAGGCCTACGGGTACATCGACCTTGTCTCGCCGACCCATGCCTTCGACGTGACCAACGTCACATCGACCACGGGCGACGTGCGGCTCGAAGCGACTGCCTACTCCGTGCGAGACGCGGACGACCGCGAGACCGCAGACCGCCGGGCCGAGGCCGAACTGCTGGGCGCGTTGTGGGACGAGCTTCGCCTGATCGACAACGAAAGCCTTCGGACACCGACCAAGGCCGAGGTCGAAAAGGTGATCGGGGACATCGTCGACGAGAAGACGGCGGAGTACTTCGACTGGTGGTCCTGGCTCGTCGTCTACAACGAAGAGGGCAAGGTCGAACGGGTTCTGGACTACGACGACGACATTGTCCTCGAGCTGAGCGAGCGTGAGAAGCTCGAGTTCAAGGCCAAGGGCCTGGATGAAGACGAGATCACGCAGATCGTGCAGGACCGCACGGATGCTTTCCACGCACTGGCCGGTTCTTTCGGCAACGAGTTCGACGCGGAATACCGCTACGACGCGACCGAGGCCGAGCGTGACGCGGTTCGCGCCGACCTCCAGCAACAGAAGCTCGACGCCAACCCCATCGTGCAGCGCGAGATCGCGAACCGGACGGCGGAATACCAGGAATGGTGGTCGCGGCTCGAGAAGACCGATCCCGATGACCCGGACGCGCGCGGTTTCCTCGAATATGACGAGGACTTCCAGGCCTACGATTACAGCGGCGAGCGCCGGGCCGGCATGCTGGCAAGCGGCCTGACCGACGCGGAGATCGACGCGCTCGAAGCCCAGCAGAACGACTGGTTCCACCAGGTTGCCGAGCGCTACGCGGGCAAGCCATACGACGAAAGCTACACCTACGAGATGAGCGCCGACGAGGTGAAGGAGCTGATCGACAGTGCCTTCTTCACGACGACCGAGCTCGAGGCCGCCTTCCGCCGCGACCTGATCCTGCCAGTCCTCGACACCCAGCTCACCATCGAGGAACCGAACGTGGTGGGCCGCGACGTGACGCTGATCGCCGGGCTCGACATCGGCGAGACGAGCACGCCCACCTACATCCCGGCGGGCACCACGATCACGAAGGAGCAACGCCTCGCGCTGTTCTCCGCAGCGCGGGCGGATATCGAGATCACGCCGACCCAGATCGTCATCCACAATAACGACGACATCGACATCGAGGCGACCGGGCAAGTCAGCGTCTTCGCCGGGCGCAATGCCTATGTCGGGTCCGAGACCGACGTGCTGGTCGAGGATTTCGACGCGATGGGCGACGCGCGCCTGTTCACTGCCGGCACCATCGCTTCGAACGGCGGGCGCGGCGTTCTGGGTGAGAGCATCGTGCTGGAGGCGTCCGGTGGGGGTATCGGGTCCCAAGGGACGCCGCTCCTGATGGACATCCGAAACAATGGATCCGTGGCCGCGCGCGCAGCCGGCGAGATCCATCTCTTCGCCCCGTCCTCCGATATCCGGATCGAGGAAATCTATTCGCCCGAGCGTGTCTTCCTCGAAGCCAAGTCGGGGTCGATCCGCGATGCCGACCCCTCCAGCCAGATCGACATGCTGTCGCGCGGCTTCTGGCTCAAGGCGCTGGGCAACATCGGGGTCGATGCCGAGCTGACCCAGCCGGGCGCGCGTGTCTTTGCCGAAAGCCGGGAAGACCTGGGCCTCAACGTTTTTGGCGGCGAGATCGCGCTGGAACGTGTCGCGTCAACCAACGGCACCGTCGAGTTCTGGAACTGGAACGGTGGCGCGACCGTGGTGCATCCCACGTCCGCAAGCAGCGCCGAGGGCATGGCCGCGTTCCACGGCAAGGACGGCATCCAGGCATGGATCAACGGTGACATCACCGAGACGTCGGGACTGTGGAGCACTTTCAACACCGACGGCACGGTGGATCTGACCGCTTGGGGTAACGCGGGCAGCGAGACGCAGGGCCTCACCATCGACGCCGACACGCTCGCGCTGCGCGTCATGCCGGGGGCGGGCGCACTGAACGCGTGGTTCAACGGCACAGGCGACCTGACCCTGTCCAAGCTGCTCGCAGGCACTGGCGATGTGACCGTCACCACCACAGGCCACCTCATCAACGATCTGGATGCGGGCGATTTCGCGAGCCTGACCCTGCGCACGCTCGGCGAGCCGGGGGAGGCATCCGATATCGTCCTCCTGCGTGACTTCTCGACTACGGCGGAGCAGTCGTTCACGGCCGAAGCCGCGCGCAACCTGAACCTCGGCGGTGCGAGCCGCGAGTTCCTCGGCACCACCCGCCTCGTCGCCGGCCTACGCGGTTCGGGTTCGGTGGCTGGTTCCACCTCCAGCGTGATCGAGGGTGGCAACAACTCGATCACCGTCGAAGCCGCAGACAACGTCCGGCTGTTCGGCGTGGACATGGGCGGGCACCTGGACGTGACGACCGTGAACGGCGGCGTCCTCCTCGCCGATGCCGAGGTCGGCAGCCTCACGGTCAAGACCGGTTCGACCGGCAACCTCGCCGGCCAGGTGGAGTCGCGCCTTGTCGACCTGGACGTGGGAACGATCGCCGACGGTAGCGTGTTCACTCTTGGCGGCAACACCGCCCAGCTTTCGCTGCGCACCGAGGGCTACGCGCGCATCACCCCGCTCGGCCCCATCTCGCTCAACATTGCCGACATGGAAACCGGCGCGGGCCCGGTGTTCATCGCGGGAACGGATGCCAACATCTCGCTCACCGGAGCCGCGACGTCGCTTGGCGACCTCTACATTGGCGCGAACAACATCTTCGTCGACAAACCGGTGACGGGCCTCGCGGATGGCTCGTCCAGCCTGGGGCAGATCAGCTTCGTGGCGGGCAATGACCTGACGATCAGTGGGGCTGCCGGGATCCACGCGGATGCCGGCCCGATCGAGCTCGAGGCCGGCGGCACGATGCGGTTCGCGAACCTCTCGACCCAGGCCAACAGAAACCGCGCGATCAGCCTGACGGCGGATTCGATCATCCAGATCGGCGGCACGGTGTCGGCGCGCAACGGACAGCTTCTGATCGACGCGCGCACGGTGGGCACCTCCGGCGGTCCCCTGCGCTTTGGTGCCGAAACGGTTCACGCGACGTTCGGTGACGGCCCGGCTTACCTGCGGTCAGTGGGCCCGCTCGAGCTCGAGTACCTGGGCGGGACGCAGGGTCACTACGACGTGATCTCCGAAAACGGTATCTATATCGCCGGTCGGGTGGACGTAGACGACGACGCAGTGGTCATCCTGACCGCGACCCAAGGCGACATCACGACGGACGTCCGCGCTCCTGCCGAGTTGTCGGGCAACATGTTCCTTACCGCCTGGACCGGCGGGATCAGGGCACGGCAGGACGACACGCCCCTCACTTTCAACCCGACAAGCGATCTAAGCATTCTCAACGCGGCCGCTCTTGGTGACATCGACATTTTCGCCATGGATAACCTGCGGATGGGCTACGCGGTTTCGCACAACGGGAACGTCGACATAGCGGTCGACGGTCAGCTCGACCTCGCGCTCGCGGGCACGCCTGGAGACTTCACGCTCGACGTCGGCAGTCTGCGAAACGTTCCGCAACACGGCCGGAACGATCCGCTCGACACGACCCCGATCAGCGCCGAATTGGTGGCCGATGCCGCCAATTACCCGGTGTTCGCCGTCGGCGGTCCCGACGACGGCGACACCGGCGGAGGAGACACCGGCGGAGGAGACACCGGCGGAGGAGACACCGGCGGAGGAGACACCGGCGGAGGAGACACCGGCGGAGGAGACACCGGCGGAGGAGACACCGGCGGAGG
>CAXRHZ010000021.1:0-20091 GCA_964230745.1 Maritimibacter sp.
ACCAGGAACGCAGCCTCTCGAGCCGACCCGTTTTCAAGGCCAACCGCGCCGCCGCTCTGACCGAGTGGCGCGGTCTCTGCGCGGAATAAAGGACAGCGAACCTGCCCTAGCTGAGACTGGTTCGAATTAGTCTGCCAGCACCCCGTAGAATGTCAGGGCGAGGCGACGCAGGCCAATTCGGTGCCCTCTGTCCAGACCAACGAGGCAGTATCGCCGTCGACAACCAGATGCCGCCCGAACGTACCCTCGTAGCGTGTTCCGAAGTCCGACGGTGCGACCGACGCGGTGTCGATGCTGTCGCCATACTCGAGCCGCGCGCTTGGTCGCTCGGTGTCGAAGAAGTATGCGGTTACCTCGTTCGCGGAATTGCCGTCGCAGGTGTAGCTCACGACCGACGTCGGCTCTTCGAGGAACCATTCGGCGACAAGCTGGCCTTCCCGCCGAAGGTAAGTGTCTTCGACGCATGCTCGGAGATCGTCGGCTTTCCAGCATTCGTCGCGCCCCGAAATCCACCCGCGCTGGTAGGCGCGGAGCGTCGCGACCGCTTCGTCCGCGCCGGTATCCAGGCCTTCTGCCGCTGTGACCGCCGCGGCAAAGCGATCGGCAAGCCGCAGATCTAGGGCCGCGAGATCGGCATCACGGCAGATCAACTGCTCGGCGCTCGACCCCGCCGCAGCGCAGTCGAAGGAAGGCGACAGGGAGACCGTCTCGGACTCCGCGGTAGGCGCGCCATCGTCCGACGATGGTGGAACGATGGCTGGGGCTGACACTTCGGCCGCCACCTCCTGCACCCAGGGCGCGACGTAGAACGGAGGCACGACACCGGTTTCGCAGGTGCCGGCAGCAAAGCGTCTTGACGGATCGTTGACGAAAGACTCCGCCATGTCTCGCGCGCAACGCGAATAGATGACCGCTCCGTGGCCGGCCTCGGGGATGATGAATGACTGGGCATTGGTCAGTCCCCGCGTCGCCTCGGCCGCCCAGTTGAAAGACGTCTGGGTATCCCATGTGCTGCCAAGAGACAGCGTTGGAATATCGCTTTCCACAATCTCCTGAAAACCTTCTCGCGGGTGCTGCTCGAAGAGAGGGCACACCCCTTGGAGAAGCATGCCGGCGTTGATGTCCCACACGGCGCTGACCTGAGGATACTTGAGCGATGCCGTCGTCTGCTGGTATCCCTCCATGGAATTGAACGGCACGTCCTCCTGGCAGGCGTAGATCCATAGATCGGTCGCGGTGACGAAATTGAATGTGGTGGTGAAAATCGACCGTTCTACCGCTTCGAAAAAGCTTGCGATCTCCTCGTCGTTCATCGCCTCGACGAGAGCCAGCAACCGCTCGGCAGCCGGCCCATCATAGTGGCCGTCGACGAAGCGCGACAACGCCTCGTGCGTCTGCTCTCCGCGGACAAGGGCGGCGACATCCATCGCAAGCTCTTCAGCCAGCGTTGCGTCCCCGAGCATCGTACCGCTCGCGCGTGACAACTCACGGTCGAGAAGCGCCGCAAGGGGCGTGTAGTCCCGTTCGCGGGTGATCGCTTCCCTCAAGGCACGGATCGTCAGTTCAAGTTCGTGGTCGGCTTCGCGTATTCTCAGGGCTTCCGAGATCGCGAGTTCCAGCAGTGTCTCGCTTTCAGGATCGGAAACCTGTGCCGTGCGCCGCAGATCGCCAATCGGATCGCTTGGCAGCACGTAGCTCGCATCGATGACCAGATCGAGTGTGGGCGTCGCGACGTTTGGATCGCCCACCATGCGCGAGAATTCGTAGATCATCGCGGGGATATACGGTGTCAGCGTGGGATTGCCGATGTGATGGCCGTCGGCCCGCTGAGCGAAGACGTTGAGCACGATTTCCGGTCCGAAAGCCATGCCGCTCGGTCCGTGGACGAGCCGACTTTCGACGGCGGCATCGAGTGTCTCCGCGAGCACCTGACCCAGGTCGGGATAGGCGCCGTCGCAGACCGGATCAGCCGCGCAATCTTCGACGAGACGGACAATGGCATCGTTCATCGGAACGGCGAGCGTGTCGTAGAGCGGAATCCAGGGCGGCGCGACGCCGTCGAGGATGACAGAGCGAACGCCTTCGGGCGCAGACCGCATCACTTCGAGCGCCAGCTTCGAGCCGTAGGATATCCCGAGGATGTTGTAGGTGTCATAGCCGAGCGTTCTCATGACCATCGGAACGTCGAGCGCGTTTTGCAGGGTGTTGTAATGCTCGAGCGTGATCTCGCTCGACTGAAGCTCTTCGACGCAGGCGGTGACCTCCTCCTCCTCCGCCGACATCGTGAGGGCCGCCCTGATGTTCTCGTTGATGACGCCGGTGCAGGATGCCTCACCGGTGGACAATCCGGCAGCACGCTGGTCGAACGTGACGACATCCCGCGTCTGCCGCCAGCCGTCGAAATGCCGCGCAAGGCCGGAGATGCCGTTCATGTTGCCCATGCCGGGACCGCCGTGCAGGTAGACCAGAGGGTCGGGCTCCGGCACATCGGAGTGAGACTTCAGAATGGTGAAAAGGAGGTCGATCCGCCTGCCGTCAGGTGCCTCATGGTCCTCGGGCACGTTGACCATGCCGCAGATGATCGTCTGGCCCTCGATTTCTGCAATTCCGATCGGTTGTGGACAGGGGGCGATTGCCACTCGCGCCGAAGGGTCGTGTCCGCCGGTGGCGACTTCGCGAAAATGATTGGCCGGATCGATAGGCTCGCCGGAAAGAGCGACTAGAAGTGCAACGATCTCGCTGAAGTCCATGGTTTCTCCCTGCGCTCGGTATCCCTTGCCGAAGATCTCTGCCGGACACATAGTCGGTCCTTGTCATCCGGCATCGGCTGAGCTGACAGCGGCATGGCGGGCCCCGTGGGATACCTGTCCCAGGTAACATCACTGCTACAGGCACCGATATGCCACAGTGATGTTGCACGATTTGGCCGATTCAAGCAACAAACCTGTTGGGATAAACAGTCAAACCGGCTAATTTTCGAGCATGGACGCATTCCTGACAAGCACAGAGGCAGCGAGACTCCTCGGCGTCACGTCCTCCACGATCAAGCGCTGGGTAAATGCGGGACGTATCCCTTGCATCGTGACGCCCGGCGGGCATCGTCGGATATTGCGGGCCGAGCTCGACCGCTTTCTTCACGGCTCTCATCCTGCGCAGGACGACGAAGTGCGCGCGCTTTTGAGCGCGATGCTACGCCACCTGGATACTTGCCGCCTCCAAAGCCTCCTCGTCGAGCTGCGCGGACGCCACAGGACCTGGGCCGCTGTCGCCGATATCGCCGCGGGGTCGCTCAGAGAGCTGGGTCTCCAATGGCAGCGTGGTTCCTGCAGCATCGCGGAGGAGCACGCCGCCACGTACGTGATGCAGCAAGCGCTCTTTGCCTGTAGCGCTTCTTTACCCTCGCCGCCGGATGAGCCGACCTGCGTGCTCGCTGCGGTCGAGGGCGATCAGCACACTCTCGGGCTAAGCCTCGCAGAACTCTGTCTGCGCGAAGCTGGATGGTCCGCTACTTGGCTGGGCAGCCCCACGCCAACGCTCGCCTTGCTGAACACGATCGAACTGACACGACCGGGCATGGTTGCGGTGTCGGCTTCGGATGTCTTTTCGGACACCGAAGTTCTCGCCCGGCACTCCGAAGCAATCCAGAAGGCATGCAGTGCAGTCGGCGCAGTGTTGGTCTTGGCTGGTGGAGGTCGCTGGCCGGACACACAACGTAACGCTTCCCGGATTCGGTCGTTTCGAGATTTCCGAACTCTGCTCGGCGAGTTATCCGTAAGTGGCAACGACCACGCCGACCCGAACTGAGTGTCACCAGATGCAGCAGATCGCCTCAATCGTACCGCCGCGCGGTGTCGCAGCCAAGCTTGCCGCGGCTTGGGCTGTCGTGGCCGCGTTCCAGTTCGGCCTGCATTCGATGCTCGGGCCGGACATGTCTTCAATCGTCGCCATACTCTGCTTTGTACTCCTGTTTGGAACCATTCTGCTGGCCGCATTCGGAGCGGTCCACGAAGCGGACGAACTGGCGCACCGGCTCGGCGAGCCCTACGGAACGCTCGTCCTCACGACGTCCATCGTGGTGATCGAGGTCGTCCTGATTGCGGCCATCATGCTTGGGCCGAGCGCATCCGCGACCATTGGGCGCGACTCGATCCTCGCCGTGATGATGATCATCATGAACCTCGTGACCGGTCTCTGTCTTTTGTTCGGCGCCATTCGTTTCGGTGAGCAGGAATACAACGCCCCTGGGGCGATCACATTTGTCAGCATGATCCTGGTATTCGTGGGGATAACGTTTCTGCTGCCGAATACGCTCGGTGCAGGCAATGGCACCTTTACGCCGGTTCAGGCGATTCTCGTCTCTATTCTGATACTTGTCGCTTACTCAGGCTTTCTCGCTCTCCAGATGGGGAAATACCGAAGCGACTTCGTGCAACCACAGACTGGTGCCATGCACATCCTCTTGAGAGATGCCCGAAGGCGCGAAACCAGGGGAAGCAACCCATCGGTGGAAATAAGGGGGAGCAGTCTGACGCATGCGATTACACTGGTCGCACTGATCTTGCCCATCGTTCTTCTGGCGCACGATCTCGCCATCATCATAGATTTTGGCGTCGAAAGGGCGGGTGCGCCTGCTGCCTTGAGCGGAGTCCTGATCGCGATAATCGTTTTCACTCCGGAATCCTTAACGGCTCTCAAAGCCGCGCTCGACGATCAGACACAGCGGGCCATCAACCTGTGTCTAGGAGCATTCGTCTCGACCGTGGGTCTCACCGTTCCTGCCGTGTTGATCGTCGGGCTCATCGCTGGAAAGCTGGTCGTTCTTGGGATTTCCGAGCTGGAGACAGTTCTGGTCGCACTCACACTCGGTTTGACGACTTTGACCTACATGGGCCACAGGACATCGGCGACCCAAGGGTTGTTGCATCTATCTCTGTTCGCCGTGTTTGCGGTAGCGCTCTTCACGGCATAGCTGGTCACGAGGCGCAGATTGGCCAATTCCCTTTGTCTGCGACTGGCTGTGCGCAATGAAGACGTGGCGGTGCCCTTCTCGGATATAGGTCGAGTAACTGCTCGCAGGGACCAGATGCCGGTCCGTGCTGATCAGCCGACTAACCCGAACCAGTCGTCCAGCTACACGGCAGCAATACAATAAAAACAGTATCTTAATCGGTGGAGAAGGTTGGAGGTCAGGCCCATCCCCTCCGCCACTTGCTCCCGAGAAAGCTTCCTCCGGAAAAGGCTGCGGTCGGATTTTTCCGTTGTTTTAGAGTGTTATTCTATCTGGCCTTAACACTGTCCCTGGCGCAGGAGGTCCGGAAGCGGTCTCTCGGGGGCGATATTCTCAGAACCGCTCTACCGCGCCGATTTGTGAATAGCTTGTAAGGCTTCGCGAAACCGAACTTCGTGGCACTTTGTCCTGTTCGGTTTGACGGTATTCGCGTTCCGAGAGGTCAAACGGAAATCCAACATTCGCATGTGTGCAACTCCGCAACCTTCGCCGAACGCCGGCTGGTTGCTGCGGCCGCGTTGGCCGAATGGCACCGTCTCTGCGCGAAACAACGAAAGATTGAACTCGCTCAATTCGAGACGTGTTTCAATATGCCTGTCAGTCCCTTGCGAGAGCGTGCCGTCATCTCCTCTCCTTTGATTTCGAGGAGAACGTAAAACGTCGTGCAATGTCGCGCAGCATCGCGCTCATCCGCACGTTCGCGATTCCGGGCGTGTTGTCCTCCGTGTAAAACCGCAGAAGAAGCGCGGCGCGCTGCGCGTCGTTCGGCAGGAGTTGCAGGCGCACACCGTCGCCGGATTGCGCGGTCACGTAGGTGGCAACGGTCCCGACATCGCCGATTTCGATGAACCCGCGGGTTCCCACGGCGAAATGACGGCCGCGCAAGCGGGCATGGTCGAGCGTAAGATTGGTCATCCAAAGGATGAGTTCTTCTCCCCCGATGGTGACGCGAACCTGTTCCGGCGCATCGGCGACATGGCGTTCGCGCCGGGGCAACTCCACACAGGCGACGAGCGTCACCGACAGCACGACGATGTTGTAGATTGTCCAGAACAGGATGACCCATTTGCCGTCGCCCGCGTCGAAGAAGGCGAAACGGTCGGAGACGACGCCGAGCGCGAGGCCGCCCACGGTAACGGCAAGCAACAGGGCGAAGGGGAGCATCATGCGCCACTGGACGACGATCTTGCTGCGGTCGCCGCCCTTTGCGGTGACGCTGAACGGGTGGCCGTAGGGCTTGATCAGCCCGGTGATGGCGGAGCGGGCGATCGGGTAGGCGCCGATCAGCTGGCTCACGTCGTTCAGGACCGGGACGACGTGGCCCCGCGACAAGAGGTTCAGCGTTAGCAGGATCCACAGGTAGTAGGTACCGAAATAGGATACCACGTCCGCCAACTGAGCGTTCACGACGGTGATGTTTCCGTACCAGTAGAGCAGCGGAAAGGCGAGCGCCGCGAGCCGGAAGGTAAAAGTCGTGAGCCAGTAAAAGACTGAGTCGATGACGCTCCACCGGTCGCGCAGGCGCAGCGCGTTTTTCGCGAAGGGGCCGAGCGAGCCGCGCGCGATCTGCATTAGACCCAGGCACCAGCGGGCGCGCTGGGTAACATATTCCTTGAGGCCTTCGGGGGCGAGCCCTTCGGTCAGCGCCTCGTTCAGGTAGACCGTGCGCCATCCGGCGTTCTGGAGCGCGAGGGTCAGCATGAAATCCTCGGTGATGCTCTCGGTCGGGAAGCCCCCGATGTCCTCGAGGGCCGAGAACCGGATCACCGAGGAGGTGCCGCAGCAGAAGGCGATGCCCCACGCGTCGCGCGAGGGCTGCATGTGGTCGAAGAAGAATCTCTGCTCATCCGGGTAGGACTGGCTCACGCCGAGGTTGTGCTGGATCGGGTCGGCGTTGAAGAAATGCTGCGGCGTCTGGACGAGCCCGACGCCTTGATCGTGAAACAGGGCCAGTGAGCGGCGCAGGAACCCGCGGTGGGGCACGAAATCGGCGTCGAGCACGGCGACGAAGTCGGGCGGGCTGTCCCGTTCGCCGAGCCGCGCGAGGGCGTGGTTGATGTTGCCCGCCTTTGAGTCCTTGTTGTCCGGGCGGCGCATGTATCCGACCTCGGACCGGGCGCAGAAGTCGCGCAACCAGTCGCGCCGCCCGTCGTCGAGCACGATCACCTCCTTGTTCGGGTGGCGCAGCGCCTTGGCCCCGATGATCGTGCGTTCGAGCACGTCGATTTCCTCGTTATAGGTCGCGACCAGCAGCGCGACCGAGGGGTCCGGGTTCGGCGCCCACCAGTTGGCGTGCTCCGTCGCCTCCTCTGTGCGCGACTTGACCCTCATCATGATGACGAACGCGCTCAGCGAGCCGATCAAGGCGAGCAATTCGAGCGCGAGCAGCGTCCAGCTTGCCGCCCAGTCCAGCGTAAGGCCGAGCGGCGCGACGGTCTCGGTGGCCCGCCAGAAGATGTAGCGCAGGGCCAGCACCATCGCGGTCGCAAGCATCACGACGCGATGGGAGGTCTTCGTCTTGTCGAAGATCAGCGGAATCACGACCGCGATCCCCAGAATGAGGGCAAGTTGATTGAAGCTGGACCCGAGATCGCTGGGATATATCATCGGGCGGGGCCTAATTCAGAAGGCGGCGCAGCGGGTCCAGGGGGCGATCCTCAAAAAACACGCGGCCGGTGCGCCCGATTCCGCATCCACCCGACAGATCTGTGTCTCTCAGCTCCGGTACAATCAGGGTCACGTCGTAGCGTTCGAGATGCGCCTCGCTGGGCTTGACCGCCATATTGTCGTAGACCGAGGCGGCCCCGGCGCCCGCGAGCCGTGCAATGGTCCCCTCCATTACCGTATCCGCGCCCGACATCCGGAAGATGGCCGGGTCGCCGGTGCGCAGCCGGTTGTAGACGATCTCGGACACACTGAGCGATACGACGACCGAAGAGCAGTCGGCGATCCGCAAGATCGGGTCGCCGCGTTGAACGTTGACCCCGGATCCGACCATCCGCTCCCAGATGATTCCGTCGGCCGGAGACATGATGTCGCCGCCGGTGAGGCGGATCATGCGGACACGTTCCCGTGCGATCCGGTCGTCATAAGACTTCGCGGCAGACCGAGCGGCCTCGAGTTCGCTGTCCAGTCGGGCGAGTTGGTGGCGGGCCGTCTCGCTCCAGTAGGCATAGTTCCAGGCGGCGCCCGCGGAGTTGTCGAGAAACACGTTGCTATTCGCGGCCTCGAGTTGAAGCGCGTTGAGGGTCGAGGGGTCGGCCGTTTCGTCCTGCGTCGTGTCCTCCGGCGTGTCGCTCACGGGGAGGTCGGTGGCGAGGCCTTCGAGCTTCTCGGAATCGGTGAGGTCGGAAACCGTTACATCGGCCGACGCCCCAGCCTGGAATGCGAGTTCGTCCGTTCTGGCCTCGGCATATGCGACACGCTGCGCCTCGAGCCGGTCGCGGTGTTCCTCGAGCGCGGCTTTCTGCGCTTCGAGGCGCACGATCTCGGCAAGGGCGCGCTCGTGTTCAAGGGTGAGATCGTCAAGGCGGACGCTGTCGGCGCGGACGTCGGTGACATTGAATAGGACGGTATCTTCAGAAACCTGCGTGCCGACCGTGCGCGAGGGCATCTCGATGTCCCCGGCCACAGGCGCTCGGACGGTGATCAAGGGGCTGTTCACGAAGGCGTTGGAACTTGCCCCGGTCACATGTTCGGCCACTAGGACGTAAAGGGCGCCGATGATGACCAAGGCGCCGATGACGAGGCGAAGATACCGCACGATGTGCCTCCTGCAAACTTGAACAGTGTCCCGATCGTAAACCTGTTTTTTCGTTAACCGTAACACACCATGAGCGTGTCGAAAGTAAGGAAATCCGAAGTGTCAGCACACCCCGCTTTCCCGGCGCGCGACGGCCGACATCAGGCCTAGTGTCGCGGGGTAATAGGGCTCTGCAGCCTCAAGGCCGGGGTCCACGGCGTTGCAACCGATCAGGTCCGCAATGGCGCGGTATCCCGGAAAGGTGCTGCGCTCGAGGACGGCGCCCGCATTTGTCAACACGACCGGCAGCGGTGAGGCGCCGTCCCAGACGGTCGCCTTCTGGATCAACGCAGGATGCTCGGCACGCCCGGACCAGTGAAGGTAGAGCGCTACGCGAAGCGCGTCGTAACCGTGGTTGGTGCCGAAACCCTCGGGGCGCGCGAAACCGTCGCGCGTGATGAGGGTCCAGTCCGGCACAAGTCCGGTCGCGGCGAGTTCCGCGAGGATCGTTTCGCCGTGGTCCGCCGCACGAACCAGGTCGACCTGGTTCGCGTAGATCCCCAACTCACGCAACGCACGGGGCATGATGTATGACGGGTTGAACAGGAGACGCTCCGGTTCGCTCAGCGCTTCGGCGCCGGGTGTAAGAACCACTTCACCCGGGGCCCGTGGGTCGGGCTTCAGACATAGATCGACAATGTCCGCGGCGATCCCGTCGACCACCTGCTGCCGGGCCCCCCATCCCGAAAAGACCTCGGCCCGCATGAGCGCCCAGGCGCGGAACAGGTCGCCGTCGGTCGCAGTGTGCCAGTCCCGGTCGGACGGTGCCGCGCCGGGGCGGTCTCCGGGCGTCCAGCGCCACGCCATCAGTTTATCGTTCCGGATCAGCAGGTGCTCCCGGGTCCAGGCCTCGATCCTGTCGAACGCCGCGCGGTCGCCGAAGGCCTGCGCGAGCAGGACACCGTATCCTTGCCCCTCGGAATGGCTCACGCCGCCCTGAAGATCGTCGATAACCCGCCCGTCCGATGCGAGGAACCGAGTTTTCCAGGCGTCCCAAGCGGATTGCTCATCTGCCCTGAGAGGGCTCGCGAAAACATGTGGCATCGCGCTTCCGGTCAGCCCGGCGAGAATTGCGCGACGGTTCAGTGTCATGGCCACGACTGGCCTCCATGAGTGTGGCCTGCACGGGCGGGCCCGGGTCCGGGATTTTCGGGCGAGAGTCCGAGTCTCGCCTTATTCTTGCCAACGTCAATTGGCAAACATGGTTAACACAGTTGCGAGTTCAGGCCATGCCCCGAAAAGTCACCCGTTCCCACCATCCGCGCATTATCAACATGTTGTTCGTGAGCGCCGGGATCGCCTTCCTTCTGGCGATCCTCGTCTTCATCCTGCCTTTTCATCGGAAGGTCGAGGAGGTCGCCATTCAGGCGCAGGGCGATGTGGCGCGACACGCGGCACAGTCAATTCAACTTTCCGTTTCGACGCTTCTCGAGCGGGAGTGGGAAAGCCTCGTGGGCTTCAGCGCATACGTGGATCTCGACGATCAGAAGGGCACGCGCGTGCTCGCGGATGCCGCTGCCATGGCGTCCGAGGCGTTGACCTGGGCGGCGTTCGTGGATCTCGACGGCACGGTCTTGGCTTCGACGCTGGGCCGCGAGCAGGGGGCGGACGTGTCCACGGCGACATGGTTCAACCAGGGGCTCCGCCGTGACACGGTGCTAACCGATTTCGGCGGGGGCGCCGGAGAGGAGACTGTCATTTATATGTCGCGGCCCGCCCGCAACGCCTTTGGCGAGGTGACCGGATTGGCCGTCTACCGCCTTCAGGGAGCTTGGCTGGACCGGTTCATTCAGCAAGCCGCCGAACGCCTGGACGTGGATGTGAGGGTACTGGACGAGAACACGCAGACCCTGTTCGAGCACGGCAAACGGGTCGGGTCCGACCTTTCGCCGTTGATCCGCTCGCGTGCCGAGTTGGGAACGCGATTTGAGAGCATCGTCACGGATCAAAAGGGCGCTTCCAGCGTGTCCGGCGTTCTGCCGGACCTCGTCGAGGGGGGCATGCCGCGCTTCGGGTGGTCCCTCGTGGTCCAAGTGCCGGCTGCGACCGGCGCAACCGCCATGGGGTTCGCGATCGGGTCGCTGGTCTGGACGGTGGCGGGGCTGTTCGCCGCCATCGGGATCCTCGCGATGGTGTTCGCTTACCGATACCTTAAGCCGCTTACCAATCTGGCGACGGAAGCCGCGCAAATCGCGAACGGTGAGTCGGTGTATCCGTCGGAGGCCACGCGAACCTACGAAGCCGCGCAACTCTCAAGCGCCTTGGTGCGCCTTCAAGTCAATATGAAGCGTCAGGCGGATGTGTGACGCTCGGCCTGACTGGATCAGTGTGCAGGGCTTGAGGTCGGCCACGGCAGAGGAACGTGGTCGCGAACAATGCGCGGCTCACGAGCCATCCTGTCGATTGGTCGCTCTTCGCCTCCCGTGATGGGTTCAATATTGCGCAACATGCGGAACGAGTTCGAGACGGTCGAAATGAGAATGACGGGCGAGTCCGGGCCAGGGACTCTTTGATCTCCGCTCCTGACGGCCTTTCCGGGTTGCCGCCAGCGGACACGTCGGCCATGTGTTCGAAAGCCTGAGGCGACTTGCCGACATGGGTCGGATGCACCTGTTGAGCATTGCGACCTGAGCAATCAGTCGTTCGGGGCTCCTTCCGGGCTTTCAGCGCGCGGTCCGCCGACGAGCGCGGTCTCGAGCCGGCTGACGCCCATCTGCAGACAGTCTGCGAGAAATTCCTGATGTTCACGCGTCAAATTGAGGTCAGGCACCGCGATTGAGATCGTGCCTGACGGGTCTTCCGACCCCAGGAAGAATGGCATTGCGACGCTCGCGACACCCTCTTCAACCGTGTTTCGCGTGCAGGCATACCCTTGGGCCCGCGTCGTCGCGAAAAGCTCCCGAAGGTCATCCACATCCGTGACCGTAAAGCGTGTCAGTCTTTCCCTTGGAAGCTTGAGAATTCGCTCTTGGGTTTCGCGCCCGCAAAAGGACAGGTAGGCGAGGCCCGACGAGGACGAGTGAAACGGGTATCTGTCGGCGGGCCGCAGGTTTATGACATTGCCGCGAGGCGGCAAATTGTATGCCACCGTCGACATGCCGGTCTCGCCCGCGATGCTCACATGCACTGTCTCGTTTGTCTTCTTGCAGAGCCAGGAAGAAACGATCTGCGTTGCGCGCACCATCGGGACGGTCGCTTCACGGAGCCTGGCAAGAGCAAGAAAACCTGAGCCCAGAAAGTAGCGCTGGTTCTCGGGGTTCTGCTCGATGAATCCACTTTTCATCAGGGATATCAGTAATCTACGGACAACTGCTTTGTCCTCGCCCATCATCTTTGACAGGTCGGTCAGGCCGATCTCAAGTTGATCCAGCGAGAACTGGCGCAAAAGCGTCATGGCTTTGTCAACGGTCGTCATCCCGCGCTCCCGTTCCTGTGCTCGAGCACCGCTAGGGTCATGAGTAAGGCGGGACGAGCACCCAAACCAGAAAAATCGCACCGGGGGTGCGATAATCGCACCCATGACAGGATTTCTTATGTGCTTACCCAGACTGACGTCATGTTCGCCATCAAACGATCCCTCCCGACCCCAGCGGTCGCACCTTGATGAAAGGCCGAACAGATGAACAGCATCCTTCCTGAAACCGCCCCTGTCGTGATTATCGGTGGCGGCATCATCGGTGTTTCGACCCTGTATCATCTCGCCAAGCGCGGTGTGCCGGCGGTGTTGATCGAACGGCGCAAGCTTGCCAGCGGCACTACGTGGCACGCGGCCGGTATCGTGGGCCAACTGCGCGACAGCACGGCGCAGACCGAGTTGGGCAAGTATACCGCGCGTCTGTTCCGCGAACTCGAGGAAGAGACGGGTCAGGCGACCGGCTACAAGCCCAACGGGACCATCAACCTGGCACTCGGCGACGTGCGCCATGAACAGCTCCTCCGCAGCCATGACCATGCCGTGCGCATGGGCATTGAGACACAACTTCTGTCGGTCGCTGAACTGGAGGAAAAGTGGCCGTGGATCGAAACCTCGGACGTGAAGTCAGCGTTCTTCGTGCCTTCGAACGGTCAGGTGAACCCGCTCGACGTGACGGTCGCGATGAGCAAGGGCGCGCGGGGGAGCGGCGCGAAAGTCTTCGAGAATACCAAGGTCACCGACCTGCTTGTCAGAAATGGCAAGGTGATCGGCGTCGAGACCGACAAGGGTGTTGTCGCAACGGAAAAAGTGTTGCTCGCGGGCGGCATGTGGAGCCATCTTTTCGCAAAGGCCGCAGGCGTGACACTTCCCTTGCACGCGACAGAGCATTTCTACATCCTGACTGACCCCGTCGAGGGCCTGCCGAAGAACCAGCCAATCTTGAACATCGCCGAAGAGCGCACCTATTGGAAAGAAGATACCGGGAAACTGCTGATCGGGGCCTTTGAGGAGAAAGGCAAACCTTATGGCGTGGACGGTATCCCGGAGTCTTTCGAGTTCGACGAATTGCCTTTCGACATGGACCACGTGGAGGCCAATCTCGAAAAGATGTTCGAACGGATGCCCGCGCTCGGGGAGCTGGGTATCCAGACGTTCTTCAACGGTCCCGAAAGCTTCACGCCGGACGGGCGCCCGTACCTGGGGCCGACCGCCGAGATCAAGGGGCTGTTCGTTGCAGCGGGGATGAACTCCAACGGAATCCTGAATTCAGGCGGCGTCGGTTTGACGATGGCTGAATGGATGATTGATGGCGCGCCGTCTCGCGGTATGGGTCCGATGCTGGCGCGGCGCGCGCATCCGTTTCAGTCGAACACCCGGTATAACCGCGACCGGGCGGCGGAATCCGTTGGTTTCCATTACGGCGTCTCATGGACCGGGCGGCAGGTCCATTCTGCCCGCGGTGTGCGCCGCGTCCAGCTACACGACCGGCTTGCAGAGGCGGGCGCGACCTTCGCCGAGCGGATCGGCTGGGAAATCCCGATGTATTACGACCCAGAAAAGAAGGGGTGGAACGAAGAGCCGAACCTGCGCTGGAAAGACTGGGCGCCACATGTGCAGTCCGAATGCTTGGCCGCGCGTGATGCCGCCGTGCTCATCGATCAGTCGATGTATGCCAAGATCCAGGTGCAGGGGCCGGACGCCGTCAAGGCGCTGAACCGCGTCTGCGGCGCCGAGATGGACGTGAAGGTGGGCACATCGGTTTACACACAGTTTCTGAACGCCCGCGGCGGCATCGAGGCCGACGTGACGGTTACCCGGATCGCGCATGACCGCTTCATGGTCATCACCGGCCACCCGAGCCAGGTCCGCGATCAGTGCTGGATCAAGGACCACGCGGATGCAAACTGGCAGTTCGAGATTTTCGACGCGACCTCGGCCTTCGGGCTGATCTCCCTCCACGGACCGAAATCGCGCGCGATCCTGAGGGCAGTCTCCGGCGACGATCTGTCGGATGCGGGCTTCCCGTTCGGTGCCGCACGTGAAATCGACATCGCCTACGCCCGAGGCTGGGCGATCCGCCGGTCCTTCCTGGGTGAGCTCGGGTATGAGCTGATGGTGTCGTCCGAATTCGTTGCCGGGGTTTACGAAGCTCTGATGGAGGAAGGCGCCAAACATGGCCTGCGGCATATGGGCATGTTCGCGATGAACGCATGCCGTATCGAAAAGGGCTTCCGTCACTTCGGCCATGACATCGCGGAGGACGACACGCCCTACGAGACCGGGCTCGGATTTGCGGTGAACCTCGACAAGGGGGATTTCCTCGGACGCGACCACCTTGCCGCCCAGAAAGCGAACGGCCCAGCCCAGACACATCGAACAGTGTCCTGTATCGTCGAAGGGGTCGACTCCACGGGTCCTTACCTCATTCACAACGAGCCGGTCTGGAAAGACGGCGCGATCGTCGGGCACGTCACTTCGGGCGACTGGGGCTTCCGGCTGGAAGCGATGGTCGGACTTGCCAGCCTGCACCGCGACGATGGAGTGTCGAAGGCATGGATCGAGGAGGGCCGTTTCAAGGTGCAGATTGCTGGCCAGATGTATCCGCTGAAAGTCCAGCTCGCGCCGTTTTACGACCCGTCCGGCGCGATCATGCGGGGCTGAGACAGGCTTCAAGGAGGAGGAATTCATGTCCGACAAGAACATCCTGATAATAGGGACATACGATACCAAGAACGATGAACTCGATTTCATTGCCAGCAAGATCCGCTCGCTTGGCGGCGGGACATTGACGCTTGATGTCAGTGTCTTGGGAGATCCCGCCGAGCCGACCGATATCTCGAAGCATGAGGTCGCGGAAGCGGGCGGCAGTTCCATCGAGGAGGCCATATCCGGCGGCAGCGAGCATCTTGCCATGAATATCATGTCGGAAGGGGCGTGCGTTCTGGCGCGCCGGTTGTGCGACGAAGGCCGCATCGACGGCGTGATCATTCTCGGCGGGACAATGGGCACCGACCTCGCGCTCGATGTCTGTCAGGCTCTGCCGATGGGTATGCCGAAATACGTTGTTTCCACCGTGTCTTTCTCGGCGCTGATCCCGTCCGAACGCCTGTCGCCGGACATCCAGATGATCCTCTGGGCGGGTGGGCTTTACGGCCTGAACGCGATCTGCCGCTCTTCGCTCGCACAGGCTGCCGGCGCCGTTCTGGGGGCCGCGCGTGCCGCGGAGCCCGCGACCAGCGAAAGGCCGGTCATTGGAATAACGTCTCTCGGTACGTCCTGCCTGAAATACATCAAGGTCCTGAAGCCCGCATTGGAGGAGCGCGGCTATGAGGTCGCGATCTTTCACGCAATGGGCATGGGCGGTATGGCCTTTGAGCAAATCGCAGCGCGAAACGGTTTCGTCTGCGTTTTCGATTTTGCGGGTTCCGAGCTTGGCAACTTGCTGGCGGGCTCGGTCGTCAACGCAGGGAAGGATCGCCATCGCGCAGCGGGACGGGCAGGCATCCCGCAGATCGTCGCGCCGGGCTGCATGGACCTGATCGACTTCGCGGGATGGCAGGAAATACCAGAGTGCTTCCGGGATCGTCCGCTGCACACACACAACAAGCTCGTGACGAACACGATCTACAATGCCGAGGAACGGCGCGAGATCGCGCGGGAACTGAACAAGCGCATCGCGGAGAGCACGGCACCGACCCACCTTTTGATCCCCCATGGCGGGATCGAGGAATGGGACAAGCCCGGCGGCGATTGCCACGACCCCGAAGGGCTACACGTCTTTCTGAGCGAACTTCGCACGACCGTGGCCAAACATGTGGCAGTGACCGAAACGGACGCGCATATCAACGACTCCGAATTCTCGGATCTGGCACTGAGCATCTTTGATCATTGGGTGAGTGAAGGCATTGTGCCGGCGGCGCGGCCGGTTGGATGAAAGGGAGTTGCACCGGCGCTGAAAGAAGTCGGGTTCGCGGAGCTATCAATTGGCCGGCACCCTGCCAGCAAGTCGAAAGGCCCGACACCGGCTCGATGACGCGACGCAGCTTGAGAGAGGGTAGGACGCCGGCTAACGTGTCGACATGATCAATGAACAAAAGACACTTCTGGCTTCGAAGCATGGCGACGTGCCGTCAGGATTGCGTACGCTCGACCTGATGCACGCCGGCCGATGAACTGTCTGCGCCGGCCATGATTATCTGTCACGACCGCCAGCTCGTCTTTCTCAAATGCCGCAAGGTGGGAGGCACGTCCTTCGAGATCGCGCTGTCGCTCTTCTGCGGCCCCCACGATGTCCTGACTCCGCTCACCGCCGACGACGAGAGGCTCAGGGCGCGGATCGGCGGTCGCGGGCCGCAGAACTTCGACCGCCTGCGCTGGCCGGGGACGCTGCGGCGTCGGCGATTGGGGTTTCGCAACCATTCTCCTGCCGCTCAGGTCCGCGCGCTGATGCCGGCCCGGCTTTGGTCGCGCTACACGAAAATCGCCATTGCGCGAGACCCTTTTGAGGTAGCCGTATCCCGGTATTACTGGCGACGCGCACGGGGCAGGGCGGCTGACACCGATTTCGGCACATTCGTCGCGCGCCACCGGGCGCGGCTCTCCGCGAATGCTCGCATTGCACCGTTCTCCGGTGCCGACCGGATCGACCGGTTTCTGCGCTACGACCATCTTCCCGAGGATATGGCCGCGCTCGGTCTGGGCGATGTCGCCGACATCATGCAAGGCCTCACCGCCAAGAGCGGTCCGCGCCCCCCCGGCGCGACGGCCTCCGCGCTCTACACGCGCTATCCCGAAGCCGCGAGGATCATCGCGGACACCTGTGCGGATGAGATTGCCCATTTCGGCTACCATGCGCCGGTCTGAACGCGATAAATCCTTGTTGCGAGGCCGGTTCCCTTGCCCTATACCGCGCGAGCAACGCACCCGTAGCTCAGCTGGATAGAGCGCTGCCCTCCGAAGGCAGAGGCCATAGGTTCGAATCCTATCGGGTGCGCCATTGAAAACCGCAATGATCACAGGCCCCTAGCAGGTAGTGATCGCGGGGCGGGAACTCCCTGAAATGCTGCTTGTCACACTCTGGTCACACCAAGTGGAGCAAAAGCATGCCGAGTATCAGGAATCGTAACGGGAAGTGGCAAGCGCAAGTGCGCGTTCAGGGCCACAAGCCACAGTCACGCTCATTCACCAGCAAGAGGGACGCACAGCGTTGGGCGAGGAGCCTTGAAACTGAACTGGAGGCCACCGCCTTCTCCGTGGACCGCCGCGTGTTGGACCGAGAGTGCATGGCCGATCTTCTGCAACGCTATCGCAGAGACGTGACGGTCAACAAGCGCGGTGCTGCCTCCGAGTGCAAGCGGATCGATGGGTTCATGCGAGAGGGCTGGGCTAAGTTGCCGATATCCCGAGCAACCCCACAGGTGTTCAGCAAGTACCGTGACCAGCGCCTACGGTCGGTGAGCCCGGGCACTGTGATCCGTGACCTAGGACTCTTGCGGTCGATCTTCGAGGTGGCCCGGCATGAGTGGGACTACCCGATCAAGGACAATCCAGTCGCTATGGTCAGGAAGCCACGGGCGCCGGAAGCGCGCGAACGGCGGCTCAACCCGGGTGAACTTGAAGCGGTGCTGCAGGCGGCTGATCGTTGTCGCAATGACTGGATGCGGGCTGGTATATTGCTGGCCGTCGAGACCGGTATGAGGCGCGGCGAACTTCTTGCACTTCGATGGGCGGACATCTGTCTTGACACAGGGACCGCCCTTATTCCCGTAACCAAGACCGGCCACGCCCGGCGAGTGCCGCTCACTGAAGAAGCCTGTGCGATCTTGAGAGAACGGCGGGAGGCCCCAGCGAACCGGGGTCGAGACCGCGTGTTCCACGTGACTGCAAACGCGTTCCGTCAATGCTGGGAACGGTGCAGACGCTGGGCTGCCGAGGATGTGCCATCTTTGTCTGATCTGCGGTTCCATGACCTCCGGCATGAGGCGGTCAGTCGTTTTTTTGAGATGGGTCTGAGCGTGCCTGAGGTTGCCCTGATTAGTGGGCACCGTGATCCTAGGATGCTCTTTCGGTACACGCATCTCCGGGCGGAGGACCTCGCGCAGAAAATCCGGGGTGTGGGATGAAACAGATGATAGCAATACTGACCGCGTGCACCGTGTTGGCTGGTCAGGCGTGGGCTGAGGTAGTGGCCGAATGCGTTTTTTCCAGCCGCGCTGACATCTCGGAGGTCGTCAGCCTTGATGGCCACGCCTACCGCGTCTCGCGCACGGGGCAGGGTCTGGTTCTTGAAGCACGATATGCGGACGGCCGCTGGTTGGATCATGGCGCGCTGGAAGCAGTCGAGGCTGCGCCATTCCGGGTTTTCACGCACTGGCCCGATGCGCGGTCTACTACGGCCGACATGGTCGAGGTTCTAACAATCCATGAGAGCGGCAACGCATCGTTGCTGGTGCATCACGGTAGGTGGGGCAACCCGAGCCAGTATCAGCGTGCATGGGTGCTACAAGGCTCCTGCTCGGCCGACTGACCGCTACACTACGGCGCTCGCCTGTCGCGGGCGGGCGCCAATGGACCAACCCTAAGGATAGGCTTGCTGGATCGGCCGAGGGGCGACATGCCCTTGATGCTCAGCCTCAAGAGAAAGGGACTGGCTGGAGCCTCGCTCACCGCGCGGGCGTTAATCCTCCGTCTCTTAGACTAGATCGCCTTCGTGCCGCTGCGCTCACCGACTTGTCGGCGCGTCACGGTTCCTCGCTCCCAATTGGCGTGGGAGAAGCGCCCGATAAACTCTTGTTTTTCAGGTATTTGCGGGGGATCTCCGAAAGATAAGTCACTGGTTTTCATAGAGTTATCTACCCAGTTCGGCTCGTCCAAGGAAGGCCCCGATGCGGCGGTCTGTCTGCTTATAGTCCTCTACTCAGGACACATTCCCAGAAACCTATCCGGACCGGGACGGTCTGAAACATGGAGGTCAATCGTGACCCATATCCAAATCATCGACATGCCTTGTGGCTACGGGAAGTCCAGCCGAATGCTTGCGAACTTCAAGCCGGAAGAAAAGTACCTT
The DNA here is from genome assembly GCA_964230745.1 of Maritimibacter sp. GTDB lineage: Bacteria > Pseudomonadota > Alphaproteobacteria > Rhodobacterales > Rhodobacteraceae > Maritimibacter. The sequence goes on from CAXRHZ010000021.1 coordinate 19,292, forward strand.
GTGGCCCTCCCATACCTCTCGGAGGTGGATCGTTTCGTGGAGGGCGCTCGTGAGCAATCCGGCGTGTTCCTAACCGCCCCAAGAGTGACGGACGAGAACAAGCGATCCCACGCGGAGAAGCTGATCCGGCAGGGAAAATCAGTCGTGATGACCCACCAGTTATATTACAAGATGGGCACCCTTGCTTCGCCGCTCTACGATGTTTGCGAAGTACTGGATTGGCAGCCCGGTCAGGCCCCCGTAATCAAGACCACTTCGCTTCTGCAGGATTACACCGTGATCATCGATGAGGCGATTACGCCCTTCGAGTGCTTCGGTGCGGTGACACCTGCAGACTTCGAGCGAGACTATGTCGAGAATGGCATGGCCGCCGTGGATGAGGAAGGCCGGGTTGTCCCTACCGAGAAGTGGGACCGGCGATACACCGAAGGCTCCCAGACTTTCCTCCCTCAAGTGTATGAGCGTGCCAAGGCAGGGGCGCTCTACCGGGTTGAGAGGAACCTGTACGTCACGACGGTGCCCACCGAACTCCTAACCCGGGTGAAGAACGTCGAGGTCTACACCTACCTTGCGGAGGGATCGGTCCTGTTCAGACATCTGCAGAACCTTGTCGCGGCTAATCCCGATAAGATCACGATGGGGATTGAGCGGCTTGGTGTCTGTCAATCGGCATTGAAGTTTGACCCCCTATCGGCATCCAATATTGACCCCCTTGGTGGTGAGCAGGCCCGGCGCTGCGTAGCCCTCACATAGCGCAGCGGCGGCGGGCCTGCGGGGTTTCGGGTTGGCGCTATGCGCGG
>CAXRHZ010000022.1:0-132923 GCA_964230745.1 Maritimibacter sp.
CTCGGAGGTGCGTGCGCTCGCACAGCGCTCTTCGGACGCCGCGCGCGAGATCAACGAACTGATCTCGGCCTCCGGCGGGCAGGTCAAGCGGGGTGTGAGCCTCGTCGGGCAGGCCGGGGAGGCGCTGAAAGGGATCGTGGAGAGCGTGTCGGAGATCAGTCGCCACGTCTCGGAAATCGCGGTGAGTTCGCGTGAACAGAGCTCGGGCCTTGCCGAGATCAACGCGGCCGTGAACCAGCTCGACCAGGTGACGCAGCAGAACGCCGCGATGTTCGAAGAGACGACGGCGGCGAGCCATGCGCTCACCCGCGAGGCCGAGACGCTGGCGCGCACGATGGGCCGGTTCCGCACCGGCGAGGCGCAGGCGGCCGCCCCGGTCGACTTCGCGTCCCGCCGCGCGGCCACGGCGCACACCCCGCCGCGCGCCGCCCCGGCAACGTCCGAACCCGCCGTCGCCGCCGCCGCGGCCGTGGCCGAAGACGACGACGGCTGGGACGAGTTCTGAGCATGGGATCGAGCATTCGGTCCGTCTGCCGCGTCCTCATCGTCGACGATTCCGCGACGATGAGGCGCTTGATCCGCCAAGGGCTTGAAGGCGACCCGCGCCTTCAGGTCGTTGGCGAAGCCGCGTCGGCAAAGGAAGCGAGAGATCGCGTCAAAGAATTCGAGCCGGACATCATGACGCTCGATGTCGAAATGCCAGGAATGGACGGACTGGAATTCTTGAAACGTCTCATGTTGGCGCGCCCCATGCCGGTGGTGATGGTCTCGTCCTTGACTGGCAAAGGGACGGAGGCCGCGGTATCGGCATTATCGCTGGGGGCCCTCGAGTGTTTCGAAAAGCCACGCTTCGGAGCCGCGCGCGACACCTTTGCCCGGCTGGCCGATGTCCTCGTCGACTTGAGCAGTGCCTCGCCGAAGTCACGGGGCACGATAAGGCATGGAGTTTCGAGAACAGCTGTGGCGCGTGAGCGTCGCTGGAACGGGAAGAAGGTTTTGATCGGATCCTCGACCGGTGGCGTCGAAGCGCTTGAAACGATCTTCGCAGATTTTCCGCACGATTGCCCACCCACGCTCGTGACGCAACACATGCCGGCGCCCTTCCTGTCGAGTTTTGCGACACGCTTGAATGCCAACGTTCAGCCGGCTGTCCGTCTGGCACGTGACGGCGACCGTGTCGTTGAAGGCGAAATCCTGATAGCGCCCGGAGGAGATTGTCATATGGTCGTTGACCCAGCAGGTGACGTCTTGCGGCTACGCCCGGGCGCCAAACGGTCCGGGCATCGCCCATCGGTCGACTTGCTTTTCCTATCAGCCGTGCCGCAAGCGAAGGATTTCGTGGCTGCATTGCTCACCGGAATGGGCCGGGACGGCGCCGAGGGCATGGCGGCATTGCGCGCGGAAGGCGCAAAGACCATCGCCCAGGACGAGAATTCTTGCGTGGTCTACGGAATGCCGCGTGTCGCGCACATGCTGGGCGGGGTCGAGCGGACTGTTCCGCTTGCTCGGATTGCCTCCGAACTGCTCGATGCGACAACGGACGAAAGTCGGGAGGTGCAAGGAAATGAGTAACCTGCAACTGCACAAATCGGGACGCGTTTACCTGTCCCAAGGCGAGTTCGCGATCGATGGGGGACCTGACGCGGTTATCGCAACACTGCTCGGTTCCTGTATTTCCGCCTGTCTCTGGGATCCGGACCGGGCAATCGGTGGCATGAACCATGTTCTTTTTGTGGACGACACTCGCAGCGGCCTCAACGCTTATGGTCATGGCGTAAATGCCATGGAACTCCTTCTAAATGGATTGTTCCGCCTGGGAGCGCAGCGAAAGAACCTGAATGCGAAGATCTTTGGTGGTGCTTGCATGATCGATGGCTTGTCCGACGCGGGATCTCGCAATGCGAATTTCGTCCGTGAGTTCCTGACGCGGGAGGGCATCAAGGTGGTGGGGGAAGATACCGGTGGCTACAAGGCCCGAAGACTTGAGTTCTGGCCCGGAAGCGGACGTGCGCGGATGAAATATGTCTCGCAAGCCGTGCCAATTGTCGAGGATAGAAATCAGTTCGCCGCTCAAGACGTCGAGCTATTCTAGAGGCTGGACGTAGCAAGTACGCGTACGCCGAATGAGCTACCTCGGGTCGAATGCCATTTGCCCGCGTGTCCCTTCGGTTGCTTCGCTCAAAGCCAGTCCGTGTCGGTTTCGACTTGGAAGACCGAATGGCACTGGCCTGAAGTGCCGTTCAACAGCCGATCTCGCAAGCTCCTCAGACCGATCACCTCTTCGAATACATGACTGTCCATTGAAGACATGGAGATGGAAGCCGAAAGGAACTTTGTGATCTTTGCAAGTTCCGCAAGGGTTTGCTGGAGACGGTCAAGATCCTGAAGCATTCGGAATTCAGCCGCAAGATCCGGGTGGTTAGTCTTCTCCAGCAAGGAAGAGGTCAATGCTTGCAGGGCATCGCAATGCTCCGCTGCAATTGCAAGTTCTTTGGAGACACTTCCCAACACGCGTGGGAGCTCGACCTTCGAGCCTTGGGTGGCGGGTTTTTCTTGCATGGTCAGAGTCGGCCCACCATGGCCTCGATCGCTTTGCGTAGGTCATCGGGATTGAAAGGTTTCGGGAGGAAGTTGTTCATCCCGAGTTTCTTTCCTGTCTCGATGACCGATTTGTCCGCTTTACCAGTAATGAGGAGAAATCCAACTTTGCGTGTGGCTGGAGCATTTCTCAGGGCATGGAGGAGCTGGAGACCATTCATACCCGGCATGTTCATGTCGGAAATAACCATGTGCACAGGCCAGGTCTTGAGCTTGTCCAACGCGGCCTGTCCATCCGCGGCACTCTCAACTTGTCGAATGCCGAAACCGTCTAGTGCTTGTGTGATCAGGCCGCGACTGGTCGACATGTCGTCGACCACCATGACTCGTAATTGGTCTCGAACGGACATCAGGTTATTCCTCTGTTTGGTGCGTAAGGCATGTCTGTTCGGCGATATGCAGTGACCTGTGCCTTTTTGAAGTAGCCTTCCGCGTGGCTGTCGACGCGTTCGCTATGCCCGAGAAACATCCACCCTCCCGGCTTCAGAATCTGCGCAAAGCGATCCCATAGTTGCGCTTGCGTCGGGCCATCGAAATATATCACGACGTTGCGGCAGAACACGGCATCGAAGCGCCCGGTCATCGGCCACGGTCGAAGCAAGTTCAGAACCCGGAATGCGACCAGCGCCCTGATCTCCGGCGCGGCGCAGAATAGGTCGTCGCGTTTGGGCCGCATGAAACGCGCGAGCCTTTCCGCGCTGAGGCCGCCCAACATATGCCTTGGGTACTCAGCTGCCTTTGCGAAGGACACGACATTTGGATCGATGTCCGTCGCGAGTATCCGCGCATCCCGATCTTTCGTGATACCTGCTTCGGCGAGCGTCATGGCAATCGAGTACGGCTCCTGACCGTTCGCGCAGCCCGCCGACCAAATTCGGATCGGCCCTTCTGAACGCTGAATGAGGTCGGGCAGGATCTCGCGTTTCATCAGTTCGAAATGGTGGCTTTCCCTGAAGAAATGGGAAACGTTCGTCGTGAGGGCCGATATCATTAGGCCCATTTCTTCGACGCCGTCGGGGCCCTCCACGAGTTGGCAATAGCTCTCGTAGTCGGGCACGCGCAACGCGCGAAGGCGGCGCGCAAGACGGGTTCGCACCATGTCCGTCTTCGTCTCGGCAATCGAGAGGCCTGCTTCCTTCATTGCGATGTCAGCGATCCGCCGGAATGCTGCAGAACTCAGAGCGGGGCCCTGCAGACCTGTGTCTTGAACTCCAGAACGGGCAGGAGCCGGGTTATGGGACAGGCCGCTCAAGCTGCTTCTTCTTCAGATGAAGGGAGAACTGCGGCCAGATCGAGAACGCGGATCATGCGGTTTTCCATGATCGTCAATGCTGAAACGAAGCTGCGTTGCTGATCCGCTGGGAGGTCAGGCGGAAGCTGGAGATCGTCCTCGGATATCGCGAGAATGTCCGACACGGCATCCACCATGAGGCCAACCACGCGATCGCTGATCGCGACGACGATGATCACGTTGCGCTCGCTGTCGGTTTCTTTGGACATGTCGAGACGGCAGGCGAGATCCATGATTGGCAGCACGGTACCGCGAAGGTTAATGACCCCGCGCATGAAACTGGGAGAATGCGGGAGCGTCGTTGCCCTGGCGCCGCCCCTGATTTCGCGGACCTGCATGATGTCGACACAATAGTCGTGTCCGCCGACTAGGAATGACAGGTATTCACGAATAGAACCGTCGCCTGTGGTGTCAGAGGTGATATCTGGTTCGTTCATGCTTCTGCTCCATTGATGTGGTCTACGTTCGAGGCGACAGACTGAGCCGAGCTTTCGGGTTTCGTCTGGCCACTCGCTTGCGTGATGAGATCGACAGGGTCGAGGATCAGCGCGATCTGCCCGTCTCCCAGAATCGTGGCGGCCGCGATGCCGGGGACCCGGCCATAGCTTTCTTGCAACCCTTTGATGACGACCTGCCTTTGGTCTTCGATCGCGTCCACGACGACCGCGGCAGACAGGCCGTCTTCCTGACCGATGAGAAGCACAACCCCGCCCGAATAGTCGTCAAGGGGTGCGCGGTAGCCGAGTTCGGCGCCGAGGTCGATCAGGGGCACGAAGCTGTCGCGGATATTGACGACATGTGTGGAGGGGCCAAATGCCCGCAAGTCGTCTTTGGATACTGCCAGAGTCTCGAATATGGCGTTTAGGGGAACGACGAGCGTCTCGCCGGCAACACTGACGACCATCCCGTCAAGCACAGCGAGGGTGAGCGGGAGTGAAATCGAGAATGTCGTGCCCTTGCCGGGATCGGACTGAATGGAAATGCGTCCTCCAAGGGACTGAATGGCGCTGCGCACGACATCCATGCCCACGCCCCGGCCTGATAGGTTTGAGACTTCGTCGGCCGTTGAAAAGCCTGGAAGAAACAGAAGATTATCAATTTCGCTGTCCGTCAGTTGGCTGTCGGCTGGGATGAGGTCCTTCTCCATGGCCTTTTTGAGAACCTTCGCCCGGTCGATCCCCGCGCCGTCGTCGGCAACCTCGATGACGACGCGCCCGGAACGGTGGAGGGCCGTGAGAAATACGGTGCCTTCCCGTGTCTTGCCCACCGTTTCGCGGGTCTCGTTCTCTTCGAGCCCGTGATCGACCGCGTTCCGGATCATATGCGTCAAGGGATCAGCCAGCCGTTCGATGACCGTCTTGTCGACTTCGGTGTTCTCGCCATCCGTTCGCAACCGTACGTCTTTTCCGATCGTAGCCGACGCCTCACGCACGATCCGCGACATGCGCTGGAACAGGGATTTCACGGGCTGAGCCCGGATCATCATGACGCTTTCCTGGATGTCGCGGGTGAGTTGCTGGAATTCCTCCAAACCGGTTCGCACAGGCGAATTCGGCGGGATGCCAGCCGCTTCGACGCTCTGGCTGAGCATGGCCTGGTTGATGACGAGCTCGCCGACGAGGTTTACGAGCCGATCGATCCGATCGAGATCGACCCGCACGGTTGCACGGGGTGTGGCGCCCGGCGCGGGCGGTTTCCTGTCCGGCGGCGCTGCCCCGCCCGTTTCGGCCGGACCCGCCTGAAATTCGATTTCGGGTGCGGGCAAGGTGACACCGGGTTTGGGCGACAAAGGCGCTTCCGCTTCAACAGCGGACGGCGCAGGCGTGGCGTCATCGGAAACTAGGGCCTGAAGGGCCGGGAGCACCGTCAAAGAGGGCTCCTCGCCATCCATCGGGTCGATGGAAAGCTCGCAGAGCCCTTCCACGAAATCGAATGCTTCGGCGATCGCGGCGCGATCTTCTGTGGTAGAGAGATTCAGATGCCAGCCAATGTGGGCGTGTTCGCAATCGAGTTCCTCGAGCGGTGGCAGGTCGTTGTCCTCACATGTCACCGACAGGTCGCCGATGTCGCGCAAAGCCCGAAAGAGGAACAGTGGTTCGTTTCCGTTGGCGTAGAGCATGGCGCCCGGCTGGAAACGGACCGTCCACCTCGGTTCTTCTGTGTTCACTCCCGCCTCGAGGTCCATGTCGAGCGCCAGCGTGGTCACCTCGAACTCGATCTGTTCGTCCGCCTCTGCGGGATCTGTCCCGATCAGCTTGTCTAGGTCCGTCAGGACCGGATCAAGCCGGGCGGCATCGTGCACCAATCCGTCGCGGCTTTCACGAACGAGGTCGCCCAGCAAGTCGTTGCACGTGAAGAACAGCTTGAGCAGTTGCGGGTCAGGGTCGAGGTGTCCGCTCCTCAGTTCATCGAGGGCAGTTTCGAACCGGTGGGCGAAGTTCACCAAGTCATCAAGCCCGAAGGCCCCGGCTCCGCCCTTGATGGAGTGAACTGCACGAAAGACGACATTGACGGTTTCGCCGTCGCTTTCGCCATCGTACATCGATTGCAGGCCGTCCTGCAGCGCTTCCAGGAGTTCTTCGCATTCGATGAAGAAGGAAGCCTTGATCTCGGCCATCGGGTCCGACATGCGTTTACCCCGCTACCATTCTGAGTGCCTTGACGAGCTTGGCGGGATCGAACGGTTTGACGATCCAGCCCGTCGCGCCGGCCGCGCGCGCGCGCGCCTTCATGTCCGCCGCGCTCTCGGTGGTCAGGACGAGGATCGGGATGGACCGGAGCTCCTCGCGCGTGCGCACCGCATCGATGAATCCGAATCCGTCGAGCCGCGGCATGTTGATATCGGTGATGATCGCGTCCGGTGGCGCCATTTCGTCGAGCACTTCCAGCCCGTGAATGCCGTCCTCCGCCACATGCGCCTCGATCCCCTCGGCAGTCAGGGCGAGGCGCACCATGTCGCGCATCGTGCGGCTGTCATCCACCGCGAGTACCTGCATCGTCATTCCTGCGCCTCCCATTGGGTCACGGTGTCCGGAGTGAATCCAAGGAGCGAAAGCTGATCTGCCAGGTCCGTCGAAGCGCCTACCAGCGTCAGGCTTCTGCCCGCTTCCGCCCAGCTTCGCGCAGCTGCACGAATAACCTGCAGAGCGAGCGCCCCGAGCTGGGAAACGCTTGCCGCGTCCAGCACGACATCATCGTTGGCATGTGCGAGCAACTCTTCACGAAGCGGACCAGCGGCGCGCAGGTCGAGCTTCGGCTGCAGGGAGATCGTGGCGCTCATCCGCGAACCCTCGCGCCATCGCAGTATTCGGTCATCTCGTGCGGCCCCTTGTTCCGTCCGGTCCTGAAACCGGCATAAGGCACGGGGCGTTAAGATAGACTTACCCGGAGACGGTTTTTCCGGGCCTGCGTTTCTGCGCGAGGTGGCGCGCACATCCGGTCAGGGCGGCATAGTCGTCTTCGACAAGGTAGACCGGGAAATTCTTCATGAATCCGGCAAAACGGCCCTTGTCGCGCATGGCGTCGTCAAACCCCATGTCGGCGAGCCAGGGACCGACAGCCCGGGCCACGCCCCCGACAAGGAAAATCCCCCCGAACGGAAGGTGGATGAGAGAGAGGTTCCCGGTGACCGTGCCCAGAATCCGGACGAAAAATGCCAGCGCGTCGCGCGCGACCGCGTCCCCGGAATCGGCGAGGTCCATGACCTGCGCCGCCGTGTACTCCCGCGCCGTTCCGCGCCGGGCGCTCATCCAGCCCGCGACATGGGCGAGGCCGCGACCCGACAGCACATCCTCGACCGCTGGAAAGCCGTGGGCGGTTTCGAAGTCGCGACAGAGGTCCAGTTCCTCGGTCGAACGAATGGGGAGATTCGCGTGCCCGGCCTCCGCGGGGACGACCAGGCGGCCGGCGGGCGTTTCGTGGACAGGTGCGCAATTGAAACCAGTGCCCACGCCGATCACGAGTTTGGAGGCATGGTCCGGCGCGTCGGTTCCCGCCACGACGCGCGTGATGCAATCGGGCGTGATGTGGCCCAGCGCATGACCCTGGGCCTGAAGGTCATTGATGACGTCGACGGTCTCGGCCTTGACCGCGCGAGCGACCGTGGCGGCGTCGATGGTCCAGTCGAGATTGGTCATGTTGCCGACACCGTCGCGTACCGGGCCGGCCAGCGCCACGCAGGCTCCGCCACAGCCGGGATTGTTCTGGCCGGCAAGGTACGTCGTGAGCACGGTTTCGAGCCCCGCGAAGTCGGCATTGCGGAACCGCTCGATCGTGTCGGGCAGGAGCCGGGTGCCGTCCGCCAGCGCCACCCTGGTGTTCGTGCCACCGATATCGGCGACGAGAGATAGGTCGGTCTCGGTCATGGCGGGTCCGGTCAGGCTGGGTCAGATCCGGGCGAGTGCCCGGCTCATTGCGTGGTAGGACGCTTTCGGAAGGCGTTCAAGGCTGTCGAAGTCGACGTGGACGATGCCGAAGCGCTTGGCATAGCCCAGGGCCCACTCGTAATTGTCCATGAGCGACCAGGCGAAATAACCTTTCACGGGCGCCCCCCTGGCGATGGCGTCGCGGACGGCGCGGAGGTGAGCATCGAGGTAGGCAATTCGGTGGATGTCCTCCACGGCCCCGTTCTCGACTACGTCCGGCCCGGCCATCCCGTTTTCGGTAACATAGAGCGGGAGGTCCCCGGAATAGGTCTTGGTGACATGGTTTAGGAAATGGGTGAGGCCCTCGGGATAGACCTCCCAGCCCATGTCGGTCTTGGGCAATGGGCCCGCGACCTCCTCCAGCCCCGGGTAGGGACCCGGGAGGGGCGCGATGATCTTGCGCGTGTAGTAGTTGATGCCGACCCAGTCGAGCGGCTGGCGGATCGTGTCCATGTCGTCCTGCCAGCCCTGCGGCAAGTGGGGCGCGAGCCCGTCCAGCATTTCCTCGGGGTAGGTGCCGTGGAAGGCAGCACCCAGGAAGGTTCGGTTGAAGATCGCGTCGTAGGTTGCGGCGGCGCGGGCGGCTTCGGGCGTGTCGTCCGATGGCACCGTGTATTCGAGGTTGAAGACCGCGCCGAGATTGTCGTGACCGGCTGCGCGCATTGCCTGCGTGGCCGTCCCGTGGGCGAGTAGCACGTTGTGGATCGCGCGCGCCCCGGCGCGGATGTCGCGCAGTCCCGGCGCGTGGATGCCGAGGAAATGGCTCAGCCAGCTTACGCACCAGAACTCGTTGATCGTCGCAGTGGACCAGACGCGGTCCCCGATCCGCTCCATGAGGATCAGCGCGTAGTCGGCGAACCACTTGGCGACGTCCGGATGGGTCCAGCCGCCCTTGTCCGACAGCGCCGACGGCATCTCCCAGTGATAGAGCGTGAGCGCGGGTTTCAGGCCGCGCTCCAACATCCCGTCGACCAGCTTGTCGTAGAAATCGAGCCCGTCCGGGTTCGGCGCACCGCGCCCTTCGGGCAGGACGCGCGCCCAGCTCGCCGAGAACCGGTAGACATCGAAATTGCCGTCCCGGATCAGGTCGAGGTCCTCGGGCCATCGGTGGTAATGATCGCAGGCGGTCGACCCGTCCTCGGCTCGGTCCACGTTGCCGGGGGTCGCAGCGAAGGTGTCCCAGTGCGTCGAACCGGCGCCGCCGAACCGGTGGCCTTCGATCTGGTAGGACGAGGTGGAAACGCCGAAGAGGAAGTCTTCGGGGAAATCCATGCGGGAATGGGTGAGGGTCATGTGTGTTCCGTGATTTGGGGTCGGACCGGAGCAGGGCCGGTGGACTGGCCGAGGATCAATTCGGCTTCGAGAAGATCGGAGCGCGGCCGGTCGGAGCCGCTGGAGATGATGTCGAGGAGCATGGAAGCGGCTCGCCGCCCAGCCTCACGCACCGACGACCGCGTCGCGGTAAAGATCGGATCGTCACCACCGTTGGGCAGGTAGGACAGATCGTCGTCGTGGATGATGACCGACACGTCCCGCCCCATTTCCAACCCGGCTTCGCCAATTGCCCGGCGGATGCCGATGGCCGGGATCATCGATGATGTGAGGATCGCGGTCGGCGGATCCTCGGAGCCGAGAAGCGCGCGGGCGCGCTCATGTCCGAACCGCTCGGTCATCTCGCCGGAGAATTTGAGTTCGTCGAAATGGGGCAGGCCCATTGCGTCGTGCGCCGCCTCGAAACCGGCGCGCCGCCGGACCGCGAAATCCATGTCCTCTAGGCCGTTGACGAGCGCGATCCGGCGATGGCCGAGGTCAAGAAGGAAAGCGGTGGCTCGCTGGAATGCGCGCAGGTTGTTCATGTCGACCCAGGAGTAATTCTCGTCCGACCCGGAAGCGCGGCCGTGGACGACGAAAGGGATACCGACGGATTTCAGGAGACTGATGCGGCGGTCGCCCTCGCGCGGAGCGTGGACGATGATTCCATCGACCGACCCCTTCGACTTGAACTCTTCATAGGCGCGGGCTTGTTCGTTCTCCGGCACGATCGAGATCAGCATGTCGTAGCCTGAGCGGGAGTAGACTTCCCCTGCGCCCGCGATGAAGTCCGCGAAGACGGGGTTGACCATCTCGTGCCCCGAGGCGAGCGGAATCACGTGCCCGATGGCCATGGCCCGACCGGTGGCGAGCGAGCGGGCGCGCATGTTCGGGCGATAGCCGTATGCTTCTGCCGCGGCCTGAACCTTACGGCGCGTCGCGTCGGACACCTCGGGAAAGCCGTTCAGCGCACGGCTGACGGTCGTCGGCGACAGGCCGAGGGCTTTGGCGAGTTCCTTGAGGGTCATTCTTCCAAACCGCTTTGAATCACCGGGACGGTAGCGAGTCGCAGCCCCGGCGTCAAAACCTCGTGTGATTTATCGTCGATGTTCCCTTTTTCGTGCGCAATCCGCAGGCAGTACTGGAATCGAGATTGACTCGTTTGAGGTCATGGGCAAGTTTCAGGCATCCAAAGCGGTTTGGGCTGCGGTGACTCGCGGCCCGCCTTGCAGAGATCAACTCGCGCCAAAAAGGCGCAGAACCGGGAGGAATTCATGAAAAAAACCTTGATTGCGAGCGTTGCAACGCTGGCCTTGTCCGCAGGACTTGCCCACGGCCAGAGCGAAGATGGCATGTTCACCAAGGGCGAAGGCCCTTACGACTGGGAAGGGCTCGATGCCTTTGCCGCCGAACATGACTACTCCGGTGCGGAAGTCACGATTCTCGGCCCGTGGCTCGCGGGGGAGCAGGAAAACTTCGAGAACCTTCTGGCGTTCTTCGAAGAGGCGACCGGTGCCAGCGTGTCCTATGTCGGTTCCGACTCGATGGAACAGCAGATCGTCATCGACGCCGAGGCCGGTTCGGCCCCCAACATCGCCGTCTTTCCGCAGCCCGGCCTCGCGGCCAACATGGCGCAGCGCGGCTTCCTGGCTCCGCTTGACGACGACACGGGCGAATTCATCGCTTCCAACTACGCCGCCGGCGACAGCTGGGTCGATCTCGGCACCTACGAGAACGAGAACGGCGAAGACAACCTTTACGGCTTCTTCTTCAATGCCAACGTGAAGTCGCTGGTCTGGTACATCCCCGAGAACTTCGAGGATTTCGGCTACGAGGTTCCGGAAACGATGGAAGACCTCAAGGCGCTGACGGAACAGATGGTCGAGGACGGCGAGACGCCGTGGTGCATCGGCCTGGGCTCGGGGGGAGCGACCGGCTGGCCTGCGACCGACTGGGTCGAGGACCTCATGCTGCGCACGCAGGAACCCGCGGTCTATGACCAATGGGTGAACAACGAGATCCCGTTCAACGATCCGGCCGTCGTGGGGGGCGATCGAGGAATTCGGCTGGTTCCTCGAAGGCGAGCGCGTGTCCGGCGGTGCCGAGGCCGTCGCTTCGGTCGACTTCCGCGACTCGCCCAAGGGTCTGTTCGATGCGCCGCCGCAGTGCATGATGCACCGTCAGGCCTCGTTCATTCCGGCGTATTTCCCGGAAGGCACCGAGATCGGCACCGATGTCGATTTCTTCTACTTCCCGGCTTATGCGGAGAAGGACCTGGGCCGTCCGGTTCTGGGTGCGGGCACGCTTCTGGGCATCACGGATGACAGCGAGGCGACCCGCGGGTTCCTCGACTTCCTCCAGACCGCTTTCGCCCATGAGATCATGATGGCGCAGGGCGGGTTCCTGACGCCCCACACCGGCGCGGATACGGCAGCCTACGCGACCGAGACGCTGCGCGCGCAAGGGGACATTCTCCTCAACGCGACCACCTTCCGCTTCGACGGGTCCGACCTCATGCCCGGTGGCGTGGGTGCCGGCAGCTTCTGGACCGGAATGGTCGATTACGCCGGTGGCAAGCCCGCCGAGCAGGTCGCCCAGGAAATTCAGGACAGCTGGGACGCGCTCAAGTAAGCTGAGCCACAACAGCAACGAGAGCGGGCCGCCACGCGCGGCCCGTTCCCGCAGCGACAGGTCAGGGGGATAGAGATGCATCCAGCCATCCAGGGCGTGCTGACAGTCGGCGTCGCCGTCATCGTCGCGATCGGTTACTTCTATCTCTCAAACATGCTTCTGGACCGGGTCCTGTTCCCGGCACGCGGCAAGAACGCGGGGCGCAACATCAACCGGGCCAACATGATCCGGCCCTGGATCTTCCTGTTTCCCGCGCTCTTCGCGCTCTGCCTCTATCTCGCCTATCCGGTGGTCGAAACGATCAGGCTTTCGCTGACAGAACGGGTGCCGGGTGGCTACGTCTGGGCGGGTGGTCAGAATTACATGGCGCTCACACGCGACCCGAAATTTTGGGAAGCGCTGCGCAACAATTTCTTCTGGCTGCTCGTGGTGCCGGGGCTGTCCACGCTCTTCGGCCTTATCATCGCGCAGCTCACCGACCGGTTGTCGTGGGGCAACATCGCCAAGTCGATCATCTTCATGCCTATGGCGATTTCCTTCGTCGGTGCCTCGGTGATCTTCAAGCTGGTCTATGACTACCGCCCGGCGGGCGAGGAGCAGATCGGAATCCTGAACGCCGTCTACCTCGCGCTCGGAGGGGCCGAGCCGCAGACATGGCTCACGATCCCCGGGCTGAACAACTTCCTGCTGATGGTGGTGCTCATCTGGATCCAGACCGGCTTTGCCATGGTGATCCTCTCCGCCGCCCTGCGCGGCATCCCCGAGGAAACCATCGAAGCCGCCATCGTCGACGGCGCCAACCCGTTCCAGATCTTCTTCAAGATCAAGGTGCCGCAGATCATGCCGACGATCATGGTGGTCTGGACGACGATCACGATCCTTGTGCTCAAGATCTTCGACATCGTCTTTGCCATGACCAACGGGCAATGGGGCACGCAGGTCCTGGCGAATTACATGTATGACAAGCTCTTCCGCTCGAACGACTGGGGGATGGGGTCGGCCAGCGCGATGGTGATCATGCTCCTCGTCCTCCCGATTCTCGTCTGGAACGTGCGCCAGGCCCGCAAGGAGATGCGCTGATGGACAATATCGCGGGACGCAAGCCGGCGCTCGGCTGGGCCGTCAACCTCTCGGTCGTCTTCATCGTCGTTCTGTGGCTGTTCCCCACGGTCGGGCTCCTGGTTTCGTCGTTCAGAACTGCGGACCAGATCGCCTCCTCCGGCTGGTGGAAGGCCTTCTTCCCGACCGAGCAGACCGAACAGTACCGCACCGCCGACCCGGAGGAGCGGGTCGAGGTTGAGGGGGGCTTCGTCGTCGAGGGCCGCGTGTTCGACGACGACAACGAGATCACCATTTCAAGCTGGGGGACATCCAGCCGCGACGTCTCGGCCTATACCCCTGGCGAAACCGCAGACCTGGGCGACGGCGAGGCATTGACGCTCAACGAGGACGGCACGTACCGCTGGACGGGGAACGACGAGCAACTCTCGGGGCGGGGCCAGCGGTTCTTCATCACCGCGACGTCGCCGCCGGAATTCACGCTCAGAAACTACGAGAACATGCTTTTCGGGGGGACGTCCGACAACATCACCAAGGCGTTCTTCAACACCCTCACCGTGACGATCCCCGCGACGATCATCCCGATCCTCTTCGCGGCCTTCGCGGCATATGCGCTGGCATGGATGGATTTTCCCGGCCGTGCGCTCCTCATCGCCTTCATCGTGGCGCTGCTGGTCGTGCCTTTGCAACTCGCGCTCATCCCGCTTCTCAAGCTCCATCTATCCATCGGCATCGGCAAAGGCTACCTGGGGGTGTGGCTCGCACATACCGGCTTCGGGTTGCCGCTCGCGGTTTACCTGTTGCGAAACTACATGGCCGGGCTGCCGCGTGACATCATCGAGAACGCGCGGGTCGACGGAGCGACGGATTTTCAGATCTTCGTGCGGATCATCCTGCCGCTCAGCTTTCCGGCCCTTGCAAGTTTCGCGATCTTCCAGTTCCTTTGGACTTGGAACGACCTCTTGGTCGCCATCGTGTTCCTCGTGGATTCCACGGGGGAAACAACCGTCATGACCCGCCATATCGTCGAGCTTCTCGGCACCCGTGGCGGCAACTGGGAAATCCTCGCGACGGCGGCCTTCGTCTCCATGGCGGTGCCGCTGCTCGTGTTCTTCTTCATGCAACGCTACCTTGTGCGCGGGCTTCTCGCGGGCTCGGTAAAATGAGGCATCCGTGAACGTCAACGTCCAGAACGCGCCAGAGCACACCCATCTCGAGAAAGATCCCGACTGGTGGCGTGGCGCCGTCATCTATCAGATCTATCCCCGCAGCTACCAGGATTCCAACAACGACGGGATCGGGGACCTGCTCGGCATCGTCGGGCGCATCCCTTACATCGCCTCGCTCGGCGTGGATGCGATCTGGATTTCGCCCTTCTTCACATCGCCGATGAAGGATTTCGGCTACGACGTGTCCGACTACTGCGACGTGGACCCGATGTTCGGGACGCTCGCGGATTTCGACGCGGTGATCGAGACGGCGCATATGTGGGGCATCAAGGTCATGATCGACCTCGTCCTGTCCCACACCTCGGACGAGCACCCTTGGTTCAAGGAAAGCCGGTCGTCCAAGGACAACGGGCGGGCCGACTGGTATGTCTGGGCAGACGCGAAACCGGACGGGACGCCGCCCAACAACTGGCTGTCCATCTTCGGGGGCAGCGCGTGGCAGTGGGACCCGGGCCGCTTGCAGTATTACCTGCACAATTTCCTGACCTCGCAGCCCGATCTCAACTTCCACAACGAGGACGTGCAGAACTCCCTCCTCGGCGTCGCGCGCTTCTGGCTGGAGCGCGGTGTTGATGGTTTCCGGCTCGACACGATCAACTTCTACACGCACGATGCCGAACTCAGGAACAACCCGCCGCTCAAGCCCGAAGAACGGCAGGCCAAGACGGCGCCCGCGGTGAACCCATATACATGGCAGAACCACATCTACGACAAGTCCCGGCCCGAAAACCTCGTATTCCTGCGCAAGCTTCGTGGGCTGATGAAGGACTACAACGCCGCTGCCGTGGGCGAGGTGGGCGACGATCAGCGGGGCCTAGAAATCCTCGGCGAATACACCCGCGGCGACGACCTCATGCAGATGTGCTACGCGTTCGAGCTTCTGTCGGGGTCCACGCCGACCGCCGGGTACGTGGCCGAAACGCTGCAGGCGATCGAGGACTACGCGCCCGACGGGTGGGCCTGCTGGGCCTATTCCAACCATGACGTGCAGCGCCACATCTCGCGCTGGGACCTGTCGCAATCCGCCGTGCGCGGCTTCGCGACGCTGATGATGTGCCTCAAGGGCTCGGCCTGCATCTACCAGGGCGAGGAACTGGGGCTGCCGGAGGCCGAGGTCGCGTTCGAGGATCTGCAGGACCCCTACGGCATCGAGTTCTGGCCGGAGTTCAAGGGACGCGACGGCTGCCGCACGCCGATGGTCTGGGACCACGACCGTGCGCTCGGCGGTTTCACCCACGGGGCGAAGAGCTGGCTTCCGGTCCCTGCCGAACATCTCGGCCTTGCCGTTGACAAGGCGGACAACGATCCGGGGGCGCTCCTGCATCACTACCGGCGTGCGATCGGCTTTCGCCACACCCATGAAGCGCTCAAGAAGGGCAGCCTCGAGGACCTGCGCGCCTATGGTCAGGTCCTGTCGTTCCGGCGTGTGTCGGAGACGGAGGAGATCTTTTTCGCCATCAACCTTGGCGAACATCCGGTCAACATCACCCCGCCGAAGGGTGACTGGATGGAGATCGGGGCCGAGTTGAACGCTGCGCATCCGCGGCTCGACGGGCAGATACATCTCGCACATTGGCAGCCGTCCATCCTGCTCAAGGTGCGGGACGAGGGGGAGGAGACATGAATGGCTGAACTCAAGCTGACCGACGTGGGCAAGACCTACGGCGGCAAGGTCGAGGTTCTCAAGAATATCGACCTCGACATCAAGACAGGCGAATTGATCGTGTTCGTCGGTCCCTCGGGCTGTGGCAAGTCCACGCTCCTGCGGATGATCGCGGGGCTGGAGAAGATCACGGCGGGCACGCTCACCATCGACGGACAGGTGGTCAACGACGTGCCACCGTCCGAGCGCGGCATCGCGATGGTGTTCCAGAGCTACGCGCTCTACCCGCACATGACCGTCTACGACAATATGTCCTTCGCGCTGAAGATCGCGAAGAAGTCGAAGGAGGAGATCGACGCGGGCGTGCGCCGCGCAGCCAAGATCCTCCAACTCGACCCATTACTCGACCGGCTGCCCAAGGAGCTCTCGGGCGGCCAGCGCCAACGCGTGGCCATCGGGCGGGCCATCGTGCGCGACCCCAAGGTCTATCTGTTCGACGAGCCGCTCTCGAACCTCGACGCGGCGCTGCGCGTGGCGACACGCATCGAGATCGCGCAGCTGAAGGAGGCAATGCCGAATTCCACGATGATCTATGTCACCCACGACCAGGTCGAGGCGATGACCCTGGCCGACAAGATCGTGGTGCTTGCCAACAAGGGGATTGCGCAGGTCGGAAGCCCGCTCGATCTCTATGAGACGCCGGACAACGAGTTCGTGGCGCAGTTCATCGGCTCGCCAGCCATGAACCTGCTTCCCGGCAAGGTTCAGGGCACGGGGGCCGAGACCGTGGTGGACGTCACCGGCCACGGGACCGCGCACAGTGCCATCGCGACGCAGGACGCGGACAAGGGGCGCGACGTCAACATCGGCATCCGACCCGAGGATTTCCGCATCGCGGGCGAGGGAGAGGATTACATCCTCGAGGCGACGGTGGACTACGTCGAACGGTTGGGCGAAGTGACGCTGCTCTACTTCGTGGCCGAGGAGGGTGTCGATCCGCTGATCGCCAAGCTGCCCGGCATCCACAAGGGCCTTCGGGGCGAGACGGTGCGGCTCACGGCCGAGGCGGCCAAGGTTCATATGTTCTCGAACGGGCAATCCATGCGCAGCTGATCCTTGCGGGAGCCGGGGCGGGGCGCTAGAAGGCGCGCTTTCCCAGGGAGGTTCCCGTGAGCGACCGGTCGCACTCCACCATTGCCATCGACTTCGGCACGTCCAATTCCGCCGCCGCGGTACTGGACGGCGGCGTGGTGCGTCGCATCCCGCTGGAGCGCGGCGCCGAGACGTTGCCGACGGCGGTGTTCTTTCCCACGGGCGGCGCGATGCAGATCGGCACGGAGGCGGGCGAGGCACTGATTGCGGGGCGCGAGGGGCGGTACATGCGGGCGTTGAAGAGCGTGCTTGGTACGTCGCTCTTTCACGAGAGCCGGCTGATCGGTGGCAAACGTCAGACATTGGCGATGGTTGTCACGGCGTTCCTGAGCGAGGTGAAAGCGCGGGCCGAGCATATGACGGGGCGTCAGTTCACCGGGGCGGTGTCGGGCCGGCCTGTGCATTTTCACTCCGACGATCCCGAGCGGGACCGGCGCGCGGCCGAGGACCTCGCGGCCTGCTACCGCGCCGCCGGGTTCGAGCGTCTGCGTTTCGTCTATGAGCCCGAGGCGGCGGCACTGGCGGCGGGGCAGGGCGCGGGGATCGGCCTCGTCGTCGACATCGGCGGCGGCACGTCGGATTTCTCGGTCTTCCGGGACGGGGAGGATGGTGCCGAGGTGCTGTCTTCTCATGGCATCCGGCTCGGTGGCACGGATTTCGATCAGACGATCTCGCTCTCGCATGTCATGCCGCTCTTTGGTCATGGCAGCACGTTGCGTCGCGAGATGGGCGCCGGGCTCCTCCCCATGCCCAAGGCGTTGTTCGTGGACCTCGCCACATGGGCCAAGATCCCCTTCCTCTACGGCCCCGAGACCCGCCGCACGATCAAGGATTACGCCAAGCACGCGGTGGAGCCGGTGTTAATCGAACGGCTGGACACGGTGATAAAGGAGGAGCTGGGGCATGACATCGCCTTCGCGGTCGAACGCGGCAAGATCGCCGCAAACGGGCCGCAGGGCGCCGGGCGCGTGGCGCTCGGCCTCGTGGAGCCGGGGCTGCACGCCGAAGTTACCGCCACGTCGATGGACGAAGCGCTGACCGCGCAAACCGACACACTCACCCGCGCGATCCGCGATACGCTCGCGCAGGCCACCGTGGCCCCCGCAGATGTGTCGCGCGTCGTGCTGGTCGGTGGCTCCTCGCTCATGTCGCTGGTCGAACGGGCGGCCCGCGCGACTTGTCCGGACGCCGCCATCGAGCGTTCCGAGGCGTTCACGGCGGTGGTCGACGGCCTCGCCCTCGCCATTGACCGGCGCATCGGCACGCCGGTTTGACCGCTCGCACCTTGCCGCCTGTCCAGCCGGTTGATAACTAGACCCGAATAACGCGCAGAGGACCAACCCATGCGGGCAGAGGCTCAGAACAACGTCGAGGCTATCGAGAAATCGCTGGCGCTCCTGCGGCAACGGATCGGCTGGGACACCGCCGAGCACCGGCTGGAGGAGCTCAACGCGATGACCGAGGACCCGGAGCTGTGGAACGACCCGGACCGCGCGCAGAAACTCATGCGCGAGCGGCAGGCGCTCGTCGCGTCGATGGACGGCTACACCTCGATGGCGCAGGAGCTGTCGGACAGCGTCGAACTCATCGAACTGGGCGAGATGGAGGAGGACGCCGAAGTCGTGAGCGATGCCGAGGCGTCGCTCGCCGCGCTGCGCGAAAAGGCCGCCGCGGCCGAGATCGAGGCGCTTCTGAATGGCGAGGCGGACTCGAACGACACCTTCCTCGAAGTCCACTCCGGCGCGGGCGGCACGGAAAGCTGCGACTGGGCCTCGATGCTCGCGCGGATGTATGTCCGCTGGGCCGAGGCGCATGGCTACAAGGTCGAGCTTCAGGCGACGACGCCGGGCGAAGAGGCGGGCATCAAGTCGGCCACCTACAAAATTTCCGGGCACAACGCTTATGGTTGGCTGAAGTCCGAGTCGGGCGTCCACCGGCTCGTGCGGATATCGCCCTATGACAGCGCCGCGCGGCGCCATACCTCTTTCTCCTCGGTCTGGGTCTACCCGGTCGTGGACGACAATATCGAGATCGAGGTCCAGCAGAACGAAATCCGCATCGACACTTACCGTTCCTCCGGCGCCGGCGGGCAGCACGTGAATACCACGGACTCCGCGGTACGGATCACGCACATTCCGACCGGAATCGTCGTGACCTCTTCCGAGAAGTCGCAGCACCAGAACCGCGACATCGCGATGAAGGCCCTGAAGTCGCGGCTCTACCAGATGGAGCTCGACCGGCGGAACGCGGCGATCAACGAGGCGCATGAGAACAAGGGGGACGCAGGCTGGGGCAACCAGATCCGCTCCTACGTGCTCCAGCCCTACCAGATGGTGAAAGACCTGCGCACCGGGTTCGAGACATCCGATACGCAGGGCGTGCTCGACGGGGACCTCGACGGACTTATGGGGGCCACGCTCGCGATGGACGTCGCGGGCAAGAGCCGGGCCGAAGCGAACGCCGAGGACTAGGAGGCGGAAATCCTTCGAGGATTTCGGTCGAATTCGTCGAACGAATTCCGGCGCTTGACCGACCGGCGGCGATCCGGTCAAATCATCCACGCGCGACAGGTGGGAACTATCGTGCGGGAGGACCAAGTGACCGACATTTCAGCGACCGAACCGTCGCCGACCCCCGAGGTCGGCCACGTGGACATGTCCGTGATCGGCGAGGTCCTGCGTCACGGCTGGCGCGACTTCACCCGCGTTCCGCTTATCGGCCTGTTCTTCGCGACGTTCTACGTGGTGGGCGGTAACCTCCTCGCTCTGCAGTTGCAGGTGGCGGACCAGAGTTATTCGCTCATACCGATCGCGCTCGGCTTCCCGCTCCTCGCGCCTTTTCTCGCGGTCGGTCTCTACGAAGTCTCACGCCGATTGGAGCGGCGCGGCGGCGGCCTCAGGGGCGGGTTGGACTGCCGTTGGTCCGAGATCCTCGGCGTGGTGTTTCGTCAGAAGGACCGGCAGATGCCGTCGATGGCGGTGGTCATCATCATGATATTCCTGTTCTGGGTGTTCATCGCGCACATGATCTTCGCCCTGTTTCTCGGGCTCATGCCGATGCAGAATATCCTGAGCGAATGGCAATTGACCATTTTCTCCTTCAACGGGATCAAGATGCTCGTCGTCGGCACGCTAGTGGGGGCCGCGACCGCCTACGTGCTGTTCTCCCTGACCGTGGTGAGCCTGCCACTCCTTCTCGACAAGGAACTGGATTTCATCACTGCGATGATCGTTTCGTGGCAGTTCGTCGCGCACAACCGTGGCGTGATGCTGGTCTGGGGACTGGTGATCGCTGTCCTGCTCTTCGTCGCGATGTTGCCGTTCTTTCTCGGCTTGTTCATCGTCATGCCTGTGCTTGGACATGCGACATGGCACCTTTACCGCCGGGCGCTGATCCATCCTGCCTGAGCCGTGTGCAGGCATGCCCGAACGAGAAAGGCCGCCCGGACGGGGCGGCCTCGCAAGTCTCGATCCGTTCGGATATCAGCCTTGGGCGGGCTTGGGCGCGGGCTGGGCCGGGGCGCCTTGCTGCGACGTGGCCGGCTGCGCTTGCGGCTGCTGCTGCTTACGCGGACCGCCGTTGTTGTTCAGCGGATCGTCCTGACGCTGCACCGAGCCTTCGAAATGTGCGCCGGATTCGATCGCGATGGTCTTGTGAATGATGTCGCCCTCGACACGCGCGGTGGAGGTCAGGCGGACCTTCAGGCCACGCAGGCGGCCAACGATGCGGCCGTTGACGACGACGTCGTCCGCGACCACTTCGCCCTTCACGGTCGCGCTTTCGCCGACAGTGAGCATATGGGCGCGGATGTCGCCCTCGATCGTGCCTTCGACGAGGATATCGCCGGTGGAGCGCAGGTTACCCACGACGGTGAGGTCGGCGGAAAGGGTCGATGCGGGCGGCTTGGCCTTGCCGGCGGTCGGGGCCGGAGCGCCGCTGGCGCCGTGCGAAGACGTGGGGGGCTTGGGCATGGCGCTTTCGGTTCCCGTCGGTTTGGTGTCAGACTCGCCCGCCTTGGGGCCCGGTTCGTTGATGCGGCTCTTAGAAAACATCGCGTCCTGCCTTGATATATGTCATTGGATTCACGGCCTTGCCGCCAACGCGCACTTCGTAGTGCAGGTGGGGGCCGGTGGACCGTCCGGTGTTGCCCATATCACCAATCCGGTCGCCGCGCGAGACTCTTTGGCCCTTCTTCACGCTAATGCGCGACAAATGGGCGTATCGGGTCTCGAGGCCGAATTCGTGCTGGATCTTGATGAGGCGGCCATAACCGGATTGCCAATCGGCATGGGTGACCACGCCGTCCGCGGTGGCGTAGATCGGCGTGCCGACCGGGCCTGCCATGTCGGCACCCGCGTGCAAGCGGCCCCAACGGTAGCCGAAACCCGAGGTGAAGCGGTAGCTTGATTTCACCGGCATGTCGAAGGGGAGCTTCTCCGCCGCGATGCGGTAGAGGTTCATGCGGTCCATCTGGTTGAGGATCTGGTTGGCGCGCTGCATGTCCTCGTCCGGCTCTTCGCCTTTCGTGGACAGGATCATCGGCATGAGCGGACCGCCCTGGCCGGAGTAACCGCGCCGCACTTGCGCAAGTATGTTGTCGGTGGACATGCCCGCGGCCGAGAACATCTTGTCGAGCGGTTCGAGCGAGACGGTGACGGCTTCTTCGAGTTGGGTGAAAATCTGGTTATTGCGCTCGTCGCGCAGACGCGCCTCGTAGATCAGATCCTCGGCTTCGGCGCGTGCCTCGGTCGCGGTCACGAGGGCCGCGTCCCGCTCGGCGGCGGTGGCCTCGAGCGCGGCGGTGAGAACCGACACCGTCTGCCCCATGTCCTCACCGGTCACCATCACGGGCACGTCGCCGTCGGTGTCTTCGCCTCGGGCCGCGGCCAGCATCGCCTCGAGCGAGCCGCGCGCCTCGTCGCGTTCGTTCATCGTGCGTCGCAGCGTGGACTGGATCACGTTGATCCCGGTTTCGAGTTCGCGCCGCCGCTCTTCCGAAGCCAGGAGCTCGGACTGCATCTCGGAAATCTGGGCGAGGGCGAGGTTGAAGCGTTCCTGTGCCGCAAGCGCCTCGACCGCGCGGGCGTCGCGCTGTTCGGCGAGGGTGCGTAGACGCGTCTCATACAGTCGCTGTTCGCGCATCGTCTGTTCGCGGACGTTTCCGGAGGATATCGAGTCCATCAGGAGGACGGCGGTCGCGATAATGGCCCAGGCGACGAATGCGGCACTCACGAGCCATGCGACGAGCTGCGTGGTCGGTGACAGGATGACAAAGCGAGTGCCCGTTTCCGAGCGCAGGAACAGTCGCTGTTCCGGAAAACTGCGCTCGAGCCTTCGGTTGAACCTATAGGCCATTTGATTCAGCAAGTCGTCACCGTCGGATTGCCCCATCCCATCGCGGCACGCTTCCTATGCGTTCGGCGTGCTTGAGGGTGCTTACCTCGCGACCGCGCGCAAGTGCAAGAAAATATCACCCTTTCGAGGTGTTGCGGGTGTCGCAGCGGGCGAGAACATGCCGATGAGTGCCCGCTATCCGGGCAGCTTTTCGGCCAGCGGCCAGTAGAAATCGGGTGGTATACCGGCCTCCGCGCGCTTCTCCTCGTTGAACGGCGGTTTCAGAGCGCCGTGGAAGTAGCGTCGCACGAGGTCGTGGAACGCCACCTTCGGGTCCGTATCGTGTCGTCCGCAGAGGAAATGGAACCACTTCGACCCGTATGCGACGTGGCTCACCTCCTCGGCGTAGATTACCTCAAGTGCTGAAACCGATTGCGCGTCGCCCGCCTTGGTGAAGATCTCGATCATGCCCGGCGTCACGTCGAGCCCGCGCGCCTCCAGCACCATCGGGACGACGGCGAGCCGGCCCATGAAATGCGCGTTCGTATCCGAAGCGGCGCGCCACATGCCGGCATGGGCGGGCAGGGCACCATAGTGGCTCCCCAATGCCTCCAGCGCATCACAGACGAGGTTGAAGTGCTTGGACTCGTCGTCGGCGGCCCGCACCCAGTCGTCATAGAAACCCATCGGCATGGGGACATGGGCGAAGCGCGGAATTATGTCCCAGTGCAGGTCGACCGCGTTCAACTCGATATGCGCGATGGCATGGAGCAGCGCATTGCGCCCCTCTGGGCTTCCGGGGCGCCGGCGCGGCACGTCACGGGGATCGCGCAGTTCGGGGCGGTCCGGGCGGGCCGGAAAGTCGGGCGGGGTGGCCGCGCCGACCGGCAGGGCCTCACCCGCCGCGCGCGCCTCGAGCCATGTAGCCGCGTGGCGGCGCGACAGGGCGGTCTTTTCGCGCCCGTCGGCGGTGGACAGAACCTCCACCGCCATGTCGCAGAGCGTGAGCGTCAAAGCGCCTTGACCGCCGCGAGCACCTCGTCCGCGTGCCCGGGAACCTTCACCTTCGGCCAGACCTGCGCGATCTTGCCGTCGGCGCCGATCAGGTAGGTGGTCCGGGTGATACCCATGAAGGTCTTGCCGTACATCTTCTTCTCGCCCCAGACGCCGTAGTCCTCGCAGAGTGACCCCTCGGCATCCGACAGGAGCGGCACGGTAAGCTCCTGTTTCGCCGCGAAATTCTCCTGCTTCTTCACGCTGTCTTTCGATGCGCCGAGCACGACCGCGCCCGCGTCCACGAATTCCTGGTGAAGCCGCGTGAAATCCAGCGCCTCGTTCGTGCACCCGGGCGTCGAGGCTTTGGGGTAGAAAAAGAGCACCACGGGTTTGCCCGCAAAATCATCGAGCGACACCGTATCGCCCCCGTCGCGGGGCAGGGTGAACGCGGGCGCTTTCGCGCCGACCTCCAAAGTCGTTTCGGCCATATTCTTCCCTTCCTTCAGGCTTTGCCCTAATCACGGTCTAAGCATTCGACGACCGGATTGAAAGCACCGGACCCCCATGACCGACCCCGCCGAACAGGAGACCGAGACGCCGCGCCAGCGGGCGGCGCCGTCCCCGCGCGGCTGGCGGCCGCGCCGTCTCCATTTTCACCTCGGGATCTGGTCCGTTCTCGCCATCGCCGCGCTCGGGCTGTTTCTGTTGCTGGCCTCGATGTCGCTCACCGGCCGGGCGATCGCGCTGCCCGACTGGGTCGCCGAGCGGGTGGAGACCGAACTGAATACGGCGATGCCCGAAGGGTCGATCAGCCTGCGCCGCATCGAATTCGGCGTGACGCCGATGGGGCGGCCCCGGCTCCGGCTCGTGGACGTCGGATTGCGCGATGCCTCAGGCCTCGACATCGCCCAGCTCAACGCCATCGAGGGCGGCGTGCGGCTGGCCCCGCTGTTCCAGGGCGATTTCGTGCCGCGGACCGCGATCCTGTCGGGGGCTCAGATCACTTTCCGGCGGCTGGCCGACGGCTCTTTTGCACTCCAGTTCGGGCAGGGCAACACGACCACGGGCAGCCTCGCGGACATGCTGGACGCGGTGGACCGGCTGTTCGCGGGCGGACTGCTCGAAGAAGCGGTACATGTGGAGGCTCTGGGGCTTACCATCACTCTGGAGGACGCCCGCTCCGGACGGATCTGGCAAGTGACCGACGGGCAACTCGCGGTGAGCCAGACTGACCGGATCGTGGAGACCGAGATCAACTTCGACGTCTTCAACCAGACTGACGAACTGGCAGAGGTCGAGGTGAACCTGCGCACAGGCAAGGCCGACAGCGCGGCCACCCTGTCGGTGAGCTTCGCCAATGCCGCTGCCGCCGATATTGGCGCGCAGTCCCCGGCGTTGTCCTTCCTGCGCCTGATCGAGGCGCCCATCGACGGCGCGTTGCGCACGACGCTGGCACCGGACGGCTCCATCTCCAACCTTGCGGGAGCGATGGAGATCAAGGAGGGGGCGATCAAGCCGGCGCCCGGCGCGACGCCAGTCGGGTTCGGGGGGGCCAAGGGCTATCTCGACTACGACCCCGAGGCGAGCGCGATCCGCCTTTCCGGTGTCTCCTTCACCTCGGAACTCGGAGAGATCGATCTTGAGGGCAAGCTCTTCATGACCGATTTCCGGGACGACTGGCCCCAGGCGGTCCTGGGCCAGATCCGGCTGAACCGCGCGCATTTCACAACGCCCGAGTTGTTCGACACGCCGGTGACCTTCGACCGTGGGTTTGCGGATTTTCGGCTCAGGCTATCCCCCTTCAAGCTCGATATCGGCCAGGCGGTCGTGTTTCACGGTGATACGCGCGTCTCGGCCTCGGGCCAAATTGGGGCGACGCGCGAGGCTTGGGATCTCGCTCTCGACTTCTCGGTGCCCGAGATCCAGGCTGAGAAGCTGAGAGAAATCTGGCCGATCCCGCTGTCACCGAACCCGCGTGAATGGGCCTTCAAGAATGTGGAGGCCGCGACCATCAGCGACGCCCATATCGCGCTGCGTGGCCCGGACTTCGATACGGCGCAGGTGCTCCTCGGCGGTCAGATCTCGGACGCGATCGTGCGCGTGATGCCGGCGCTGCCGCCCGTTCACGGCGCCTCCGGCCACCTGTCGCTCGCCCACAACCGGTTCTCGGTGACGGTGGACGAAGGCACGCTCACCGCGCCCAACGGCGCGGACATGGACGTGTCCGGAAGCGCCTTCGCGATCCCGGATGTCCGGGTGCGGCAGGGGCCCGCTCAGGCCGACGTGGCGATGTCTGGCCCGATGGCGGGTGCGTTCTCCCTGCTCGAAGGCAAGCCGTTCACCGTGTTCGAGGGGACCGATTTCGGCCCGGATGTCGCGTCGGGGCGGATGGAGGCGCGTGCGCGTGTGAATTTCGACCAGAAGCCGAACCTGCCGATCGAGGAGGTGGACTTCGACGTCACCGGGCGCGCCTATGACGTGATGTCCGACAAGATCGTGAAGGGAAGCGTGCTCACGGCGGACATGCTCGACTTCAAGGTTTGGCCGGAGGCGGTGGAGGTCACCGGCAAAGGCCAGCTCGGCGCGGTCGATCTGCGCGCCACGTGGCACCAGCCGCTGCGCAAGGAGGATGCCGCGAATGGTTCCACCGTGGACGGCACGGTCATGCTCGGACGGGCGCTGGTCGAGGAGTTCAACCTGGGTCTCGACGACGACATGCTCGGGGGCGAGGCGACGGCGGCCTTCAACCTGTCCCTCGTGCCGGGTGAAACGCCTGTGATCGAGGCGACCTCGGACCTCGCGGGCCTGCGCCTCGCCATCCCCGGAACCGGCTGGTCCAAGGGACCGGGCGCGACCGGCGACCTCGCGATCAGGGCCACGCTGGGGCAGAGGCCGCGCATCGACGAGATGACGATAACGGCGCCGGGTCTGAGCGCTGCCGGAACCCTCACGACACGCGAGGGCGGGCTGGACCGCGCGCAGTTCTCGCGCGTCCGACTGGGCGGCTGGCTCGATGCCCCGGTGACGCTCACGGGCCGCGGCAACGCGCCGGTCGCCATTTCCGTGCGCGGCGGGCGCGCCGACCTGCGTAATGCCGGGTTCTCGTCCTCCGGTTCGTCGGGGTCGTCCGGCCCCTCGGCCCCGCTCGACCTCACGCTGGACGAACTGGTCATCGCGGAAGGCATCGTTCTGCAGGGCTTCGCGGGGGACTTCGACCTCGCGGGAGGGCTGCGCGGCACCTTCACGTCTTCTGTGAGTAATGGCGCGCAACTCTCTGGCACGGTTGCGCAAACCGGGAACGGCGCCGCATACCGCATCAAGGCCGCGAACGGCGGCGCCGTCCTGCGCGGTCTGGGCCTCTTCACCAAGGCGCAGGGCGGCGCGCTCGAAGTGGTGCTGGCCCCCACCGGCGCCTCCGGCACGTTCGAAGGCACACTCAGCCTGACCGACACCCGCCTCGTCGAGGCCCCCGCGATGGCCGAGATGCTGTCGGCGATCTCGGTCGTGGGTCTGCTCGACCAGCTCGACGGTCCGGGTATCGGTTTCAGCGAAGTGAAAGGGCGGTTTAATTTGTCACCCCAGATGCTTACGCTCTACAGTTCATCCGCCGTCTCGGCCTCGCTGGGCCTGTCGCTCGACGGGTATTACAACCTCGAACAGGGCACGATGGACATGCAGGGCGTGCTCTCGCCCTTCTACCTCATCAACTCGCTCGGCCGCGTGGTGAGCGCGCGCGACGGCGAGGGGCTCGTCGGGTTTTCCTTCACCCTCACCGGGCCTGACGATGATCCGGAGGTTGGGATCAACCCGCTTTCGATCCTCACACCCGGTGTGCTACGGGAGATCTTCCGGCGGCAGGCCCCGCAACAGCCGCCCGGCGAATGAGGCACAAATGAGCGCGACGCACGAACCGGGCACCCGGCTCTCCGACTACGATTTCGATCTGCCCGAGGCACTGATCGCGACCCGCCCGGCCAAGCCGCGGTCCTCAGCGCGCCTGCTGGTTGCGGAGCCGGGGCGGATCACGGATGGCGTCGTCACCGATCTCGTCGACTGGCTGCGGCCCGGTGACCGGCTGATCCTGAACGACACGCGGGTGATTCCGGCCCGACTCGAAGGGCTGCGACACCGGGGTGACGCAGCGTCGCGGATCGAGGTCACGTTGCTTGCGCCGTCGGCGACGCCGGGTTCCTGGCAGGCGCTCGTGAAACCCCTGCGCAAGGTGCGCGACGGCGAGACGATCGTCTTTCCCGCGGGGCTCGAAGCGACCCTCGTGGCACGGGAAGAAGGGCATGCGACGCTCTCCTTCAACCTGTCGGGCGATGCCTTCGACGCGGCGCTGGCCGAGGCGGGGCGGATGCCGCTCCCGCCGTACATCGAGGCGAAACGCCGGGCGGACGCGCAGGACCGGGAGGATTACCAGACGGTCTGGGCGCGCAACACCGGCGCAGTCGCAGCACCCACCGCGTCGCTCCACTTCGACGACGCGTTGCTCGCGGCGCTCGATGCGCGCGGGATTGCGCGAACCCATGTGACGCTTCACGTGGGCGCGGGAACCTTCCTGCCGGTGAAGGTCGACGACGTGAGCGACCACAAGATGCACGCCGAATGGGGCGAAGTGACCGAGGCGGCCGCGTCGGAGATCGCGGCCACGCGCGCCGCCGGGGGCCGGATCATCCCGGTCGGCACCACCGCGCTGCGCCTCATCGAGAGCGCGGCCCCGGCCAAGGGCGAGATCGCGCCGTGGCGCGGGCCGACCGACATTTTTATCCGGCCTGGCTACGCGTTTCGCATCACGGACGGCCTGATGACCAATTTTCACCTGCCGAAGTCCACGCTGATGATGCTGGTCTCGGCGCTCATGGGCATCGATCGGGTGCGCGAGATCTACGCTCACGCCATCGCGGAACGCTACCGGTTCTTCAGCTACGGCGACTCCTCGTTGCTCCTGCCGAACGGCTGACCGTTCTTCGGACCGAAGCTGTCACGGAGCGGGTGCGGGGGGCCGCGCCGCCCCCGCCTGCCGCCATCATTCCGCGTACCACCACAATTCGGGCTGGAAGCCGAGCCAGTCGCCGTACATCGGGATGGTCTCCGGATAATGCAGCTCCTTCACATGCGCGATGCGCGAGACGTCGGAGTACCAGATCGGGATTACATAGCGCCCCGCGGTCAGCACCCGGTCGAGCGCCTTGGTCGCGGCCTGGAAATCGTCCTGGCTCTCGGCGGTCAGCATTTCCTCGATCAGCCCGTCGACCGCGTCGGATTCGACGCCCATCCAGTTGCGCGAGCCGTTCTCCTCCACCATCGCCGAGCCCCAGTAGAGCCGCTGCTCGTTGCCCGGCGACAGGGAGAGTGAGCGCCAGTAGGGTGCCATGTCGAAGTCGTAGGTATTCGTGCGCTCGGTGTACTGCGCGGAGTCCATCGCCGAGATCGTCGGCGTGATCCCGACACGCTCCAGCGCGGCGGCGTAGATGTCGATGATCTGGCGGTCCTGCGTGGCGCCTTGGTTCAGAACGATCTCGAAGGTGAACTCCTCGCCCTCGGCGTTCTTCATCACGCCCTCCTGGACGGTCCACCCGGCCTCGGCCATGAGGTCGAGCGCGCGGGCGATCCCGGCGCGGTTGCGCTCCGAGCCGTCCGAGACGGGCAGGGCGTAGCCTTCGACCGCGCCCGGCGGCAGGTCGTCGTATTCCGACAGGAACTCGGCCACCCGGCCTGTCGCCGGTTCACCCACGTCCATACCCAGGACGGAGTTGTGGAAATAGGACTGGATGCGCGGTTCGCGCCCGCCGTTAAGCGTCTGGTTGATGAACTCGAAGTTGAATACCTGGATCATCGCTTCGCGCACGCGCCAGTCCTGGAAGACCTCGCTGCGCGTGTTCATCACGTAGCCCTTGATGCCGGTGGGGCGCTGGTGCGGAATCTCCGTCAGGACCACGTCGCCGGACTGGACCGCCGGGAAATCGTACTGTGTCGCCCATTTCTCGGCATTCGTTTCGCGATGCGTGCTCGCCTCGCCGGCCTTGAACGCCTCGAACACCACGTCGCCATCACCGAAGAACTCGTACCGGATCGTGTCGAAGTTGGCCTGACCCTGCATGAAGGGCACGTCCTTGCCCCAGTAGTCCGGGTTGCGGGTCAGTTCGAGAAAGCGCCCCGGTTCGAAGTTGCCGATGACGTAAGGTGCGCTCCCGATCGGGACGACGTCGATCCCGGATTCCTCGAAATCCTGCCCCTCCCACTGCGCCTTCTTGAGGATCGGGCGCAGGCCCATGATGAGCGGCAGTTCGAAGTCGACCGTGTTGAAGGTGAAGCGGACGGAGCGGGGTCCGGTCTGCTCCATGCTCTCGATCTTGTCCCATGATCCGCGGTAGCGAGGATGGCCCTGCGTTCCGAGCGTCTCGTAGCTCCACATAACGTCCTCGACGGTGACGGGCGAACCGTCGGAGAAGGCAGCTTCCTCGCGCAGCGTGAATTCCACCCATTCGCGCTCCGGACCGGTCTCCACGGTTTCTGCGAGCAGGCCGTAGAGCGTGAAGGGTTCGTCGTAGGAGCGGCCCAGCAGGGACTCGAAGATCATGTAGCGCAGCTGCCAGGGCGGGCTGCCCTTGGTGATGACCGGGTGAAGCGAGTCGTAAGTTCCCGATTCGGCAAACACGATCTCGCCGCCCTTGGGCGCATCCGGGTTCGCTTGCGGCAGGTGGGTGTAATCCGGGGGCAGGGCAGGATCGCCGTACATGGCGATCCCGTGCATCGGTTCGGCCCCGGCCGTGCCCGTCACGGCTCCCATGGTAGCGGCCAGCGCGATTCCCCACATATGTTGGGCGAATCCGCGATGAATTGCGTGCGTCATGTCCCGGTGCCTTTCTTCTGCGCCTCGTTCAGGGGCGAGCCTAGAGGGCGATCCGTGCCTTTTCAAACTTTTAGCTTGGACTCTGCACTTGGTCGCTCTATATTGAGGGCACTGCTCGATAGGTTTCTTGCCTGTATGAAACCTGCCTCAATGACTGAACGCCGGCCCTAGTGCCGGCGTTTTTTTTGATCGGACGGGTATGGGGAGCGTGAAACGTAGCCCCTTGCGGCTGGCTCAGATCATACGCTTTGTTCCGTGTACACCGCTTTCGCGTGAGATCGCGTTCCGTCGCAGTTTTTACGGCGCTGCCGCGTTCAGACTGATCGACGAAGCCTGCGCGCTGATGTTCTTCGGTGAGGCCGTGCCCTAGACGACGCCGAAGATGAGTCTCGCCGCGATTGCCAGCATGGTGAGCCCGATGATGAGGTCCAGCACCTGCCATGCCCGCGCGGAGCGCATGACGGGGGCGAGGAGGCGGGCCCCGTAGCCCAGACCGAAGAAGAACACGAAACTTGCCACCACCGCGCCCGCGCCGAAGGTGATGCGGGTCGGCCAGTCCGGATACTGGGTCGAGATGGCGCCGATCAGGCCGAGCGTGTCGAGGTAGACATGCGGGTTCGCCCAGGTGAAGGCCGCCGCGATTGCCAGCGTCTTCCACAGCGAATGATCGCGGCCCGCGATCTCCATCGCCGCGCCGCCGCGCCAGGCCGCGACCAGTCGGGTGAGGCCGTAGACGATCAGGAAGGCTGCACCGCCGAGGCTCATGACGAGGGGCAGGGCGGGGAGCGCCTCAACCAGCGCGCCGAACCCGGCGACACCGGCGGTAATCAGAAGCGCGTCGGAGCCGGCGCAGAACAGGCACAGCCAGAACACATGGCTGCGCAGGAGCCCCTGCCTCAGGACAAAGGCATTCTGCGCGCCGATGGCGAGGATGAGAGAGAACCCGGTCGCGAACCCGATCAGCGCCGGCGTCATGCGCCGGGTTTGGGGAGCGGCGTTCCGCCCTCGTCGCTGACCGTGTCCTTCTTGTTCGGATAGACGAGGCCGGCCGATATGACGAGCTTCGCCGCATCCTCGACCGTCATCTCCAGTTCGATCACCGAGTGGCGCGGCACGAAAAGCAGGAACCCGGAGGTCGGGTTCGGCGTCGTCGGAAGGAAGACGGAGACGAGCTCCTCGTCCACAGGAATCCGCCGGTCGATCTCACCCTTCGCGTTGGTCGAGATGAAGGCGATGGCCCATATCCCCTTGCGCGGGTACTCCACGAGGCAGGCCTTGTCGAACTTCGTCTCCGTCTGCTGGAACACCGTCTCGGCGATCTGCTTGATCCCGTTGTAGAGCGAGCGCACGACCGGCATCCGGTCCACCAGCCGCTCGCCCCAGGCGATGAACTGACGTCCGAGGATGCCCTTGGCGATCCAGCCCACCAGGATCGTGAAAAGCAGGAAGATGATGACGCCGAGACCGCGGATGTTCACCGTCACGTTCTCGCCGAAGACGGCAATGAACCACTCCTTGTCGCCAAGGTAGCGCTGGATGAGCATATCCGGGTGGTAGCTTTTCGGTACGAAGGGCAGGACCCAGCTGTCGATCCAGCCGACAAAGGTCCAGATCAGCCAGATCGTCACCGCGATCGGGGCGACAACCACGAGCCCGGTGAGGAAGTTGTTGCGGAAGCCCGCGAAGAAACGGAGACGCCTGCGCCTGCGTGGCGTATCGGGCGGGGTGAG
Organism: Maritimibacter sp.; assembly: GCA_964230745.1. GTDB lineage: Bacteria > Pseudomonadota > Alphaproteobacteria > Rhodobacterales > Rhodobacteraceae > Maritimibacter. The sequence continues at coordinate 32,215 of CAXRHZ010000022.1, forward strand.
TTTGGCGTTCATTTTGTTCCAGCGCTGGAGTCTAGGCGCAAATCTAGGTGCTGCGGCGCGGCGCGGCAATGGCTACGAGAGGGCCGAGTATCACTTTTTGCGCAGATCGCGGTTCAGAGTGGCGTCTTGACCATCGCTTGGGCGATCTGCGCACCGAGACGGGCGTTGTTGAGCACCAGCGCGATGTTGGCGGTGAGCGAACGTCCCTCGGTCGCGTGGTAGATGTTGTCGAGAAGGAAGGGGGTGACGCCCTTGCCCTGCACCCCCTGCGCCGCTGCCGCCGACAGGGCGGTCTCGACGATGGGGCCGATCACGTCGCGGGGGATTTCCGCGTCTTTCGGGATCGGGTTGGCGACCAGTTGCCCGCCGGTGAGGCCGAGAGCGGCGCGCATGTCCGCGGCGCGCGCAATTTGTTCGGGCAGGTCCATCCGCAGCGGCGCGCGCAGCCCCGAGTCGCGCGACCAGAAGGCGGGAAAGGCGTTCTGGCCGAAGGCGATGACCGGCACGCCGTGCGTTTCGAGAACTTCGAGCGTCTTGGGCAGGTCGAGGATTGCCTTGGCCCCGGCAGCGACCACGGTCACCGGCGTCGTGGCTAGTTCCAGAAGATCCGCCGAAATGTCGAAGCTCTCCTCGGCTCCACGATGCACCCCGCCGATCCCGCCTGTCGCGAAGACCCGAATGCCGGCCGCGTGCGCCGCGATCATCGTGGCGGCGACCGTGGTGGCGCCGGTGCCGCCGGTCGCAATGCAGGCAGCGAGGTCGGCGCGCGACAGCTTGGCTACGCCTTCGGCCCGCCCGAGCTTGTCGAGATCCGCGTCGGTCAGCCCGACGTGGAGAACCCCTTCCAGCACGGCGATGGTCGCGGGCACGGCGCCCTCCTCCCGGATCGCCGCCTCGACCGCGCGGGCGGTGTCCACGTTGTCGGGCCACGGCATCCCGTGGGTGATGATCGTGCTTTCGAGCGCGATGATAGCGGTCCCTGCCGCGCGCGCCTCTTCGACCTCGGGGGAATATCGGATGTCGATCATGCGGGGTCCTCTCCGGATACGTAGGCTGCAGCGGCCCTGAGCGCGCGTGACAGGGCATCTCCACCTGTCTCGCCGTCAAGTTCTGCCGCGATATGGGCGGCCATGAAGGTGTCGCCCGCGCCGGTCACACGCTTCTGCGGCACCTCGGGCGGTGTGTCGCTCACGACGCCGACGGCATCGCCGAGCGCGGCGGAGCGCGCCCCGTCCGTAACGAGCGCACGGGTGGCCCCGGCTGCAATTAGCGAGTCGGCGGCGGTGTGGGCGCTGCCGAAGGTCCGGTTCAGGATCAGACCGGCCTCCTCGAGATTGACATAAAGCGTCGCGCCGGGATGGGCGAGCAGCGGGGTAAGACGCGTAGCCTTTCCCGGACTCGCGGGCGCGATGCGCAGGTCGGCCTTGCGGAACGCCGGGTGCTCGGCCACCTCGGCGAGCAGCGCATCGGTCAGGTTCCCGTCGAGGGCGACGGGCCCCGCGAACGGGTCCTCCGCGCTCCCGAGCCGTCCGTCGAACAGCGGGGCGAGAATGCGGTCTCCCGCGGCTTCCAGCGAATGGGCGTCGCACATCGCGGCGACCAGCCCGCGCGCATCCTCGATGGCAATGTAACTGTCGGTGGGCAGGCGCGGGTCGCGCAAGAGCACGTCGGTGGCGAGCCCCATGTCATTGCAGGCAGCGACCAGCTCGTCGCCTTCGGGATCGGTGCCGACGACCGATAGCAGGGCAGGGGTCAGCCCGAAGCGTCTGAGCGTCATGGCGATGTTGAGGGCGACACCACCCGGCAGGCGCGTGATCCGACCGGGCACGTCGTTTCCATGCCTCATCGGCGCGTCGGTCCGCCCGATCACGTCCCACAGGACCGAACCGATGCACAGTATGTCGGGCGCCTTTTCCATTCGCATCCGATGAACTGACGGGCCGGGATTTGCAACCCTCAGGCCGTCAGGATCAGACGCTCCTCTGTCATCTCGCCCGCGGACCATGCGTCCCAGTCGTCCCGCCAGCGTGTCACGCGCGCCTTCGCGCGTTCGGCGAGCGCACGACGCCCGAGGTCGAAGGCCCTCGCCTGAAGCTTGTTCCGCTCGGCTTCTGCCAGCGCGTGAAAAGCCGCAAGGTCGGTCGCAGGTCCGAAGTCATCCTGGTCAAGGCGCATCGCGAGAATGACCAGATCATGGTGATCGCCGAGCGTGTCGGAAAGCTGGTCCAGTTGGTCCACGGTCGCAGGCATCATGCCGGTGTTGATCTCCTCGAGCAGGCGCGCATGGTACCAGTGATACTTGGTGCGTTTGCGCCACTCATGAAGGACCGGGCCGGTCGGCGACCGCCAGGCGTCGTCCATCCGCTTGCGCGCACGCTTGTAGGTCTTCGCAAGTCCCCCGGCGAGCGCGTCGAACCCCTTGGCATCGATCTCCCATGTATGGATGCGCGCCGCCGCCCGTTCGAGTTCTCCGCGCATGCGTCCGAGCCGCTCGTGCGTATCCGGATCAGCCCGGATTTCGTTCAGATCGCGGGTGAGGCGTGCGCGGATGGGAGCAAAGGCACGCCGGTCGATGTCACCCTCGTAGGCGCACATCACCCGGTCGTAGCTTTCGATCAGGGTCTGTCTATCGCGCACCTCCGAAATCCCGCGCGCCATGTCGCGAAACGCACGGTTCTCGTCATTGTAGTCGCCGAAGGATTTGCGCACCAGCCGCAGCAATGCGCGCATTTTCTTGCACCGCTTGCGCACCTGGTGAACCTTCTCACCGAAATCCAGCCTCTCGTCGTCGAGTTCTCGCAATCCACGCGCAACCTGTTCCGCGCCGATCCGACGTACGGCCGCTTGCACCGTGTCGTCCTTCGCCTTGATCCGGTATGGCATCCGGCCTCCTGCTTGGTAGTGGTGACAAAACGCATGGGAATCAGGTTGGTTCATTTCCCGGCCTGGAAGGGCAGGGGCTTGCGCACCCCGGATATATCGTCTATGCCGCGCGCACTTCACAGGCGGGGTCGGGCCTGACGGGGAGACATCCCGTTACGGTCCACCGGTTGGGAAGGGCGAAACGTCCGACCCTTGAAGCCCCGCCGAGGCGCAAACCGGAAAGGAAACTTGGACATGGCGCTCCCTGAATTTTCTCTGCGTCAGCTGCTTGAAGCTGGCGTTCACTTTGGTCACCAGACTCAGCGTTGGAACCCCCGTATGGGCGAGTTCATCTACGGTGAGCGCAACGGCATCCACATCTTCGACCTGACCCAGACGGTCCCGATGCTCGACGCCGCGCTCAACGTGATCCGCGAGACGGTCGCCAAGAACGGTCGCATCCTCTTCGTCGGCACCAAGCGTCAGGCGTCCAAGCCGATCGCCGAAGCCGCCGAAAAGTCGGCCCAGTACTACATGAACCACCGTTGGCTCGGCGGCACGCTGACCAACTGGCAGACCGTGTCGCAGTCGATCAACCGGCTCAAGTCCTACGACGAGCAGCTGGCTACGGGCGCCGAAGGCCTTACCAAGCGTGAGCGTCTGGGTATCGAACGCGACCAGGCCAAGCTTCAGGCCTCGCTCGGCGGCATCCGCGAAATGGGTGGCCGTCCCGACCTCCTGTTCGTCATCGACGTGAACAAGGAAGACCTCGCCATCAAGGAAGCCAATAAGCTGGGCATTCCGGTCGTGGCCGTGGTCGACTCCAACTGCTCGCCCGAAGGCATCGACTACATCATCCCGGGCAACGATGACGCCGCACGTGCCATCGCGCTCTATTGCGATCTGGCCGCTCGCGCCGCGCTCGACGGCATGTCGGGTCAGCTCGAAGCCGCCGGCATCGATGTCGGCGCGCTCGAGGAAGCACCGGCCGAAGTAGCCGTGGCAGAAGACGCGCCGGCCGAAAGCTGAGCCCTGTCACAGTCCTGTAACCGGGGGCGGGCAGACCGCCCTCGGACCCGTTCTCCGGAACGGACCCCGATCCAGACGTAAGGAGAGCCAAGATGGCGATCACAGCTGCACAAGTGAAAGAACTCCGCGAGAAATCCGGCGCGGGCATGATGGATGCCAAGAAGGCGCTGACCGAAACCGACGGCGACATGGACGCCGCGATGGACTGGCTGCGCACCAAGGGCCTCGCCACCGCCGCCAAGAAGTCCGGCCGCACCGCCGCCGAAGGCCTCGTCGCCGTCGCGGTCGAGGGCAACACCGGTATCGCGGTCGAAGTGAACTCGGAAACCGACTTCGTCGCCAAGAACGCCGAATTCCAGGGCATGGTGGCAAAGATCGCCAATGCCGCGCTCAAGATCGACGATGTCGAGGCGCTCAAGAACTCCGACGTGGACGGTTCCAAGGTTGCCGACATGATCACGGACGCCATCGCCAAGATCGGCGAGAACATGGGCGTGCGCCGCATGGAGAAGATCACGGGCGATACCATCGTGTCCTACATCCACAACGGTGTGGCCGAGGGCATGGGCAAGATCGGCGTTCTCGTCGCCACCACCGGCGGTGACGAAGCCTTCGCCAAACAGGTCGCGATGCATGTGGCCGCCGCGAACCCGGCCGCGCTCAACGTGGACGAACTGGACCCGGCCGTCGTCGAGAAAGAACGTCAGATCCAGATCGAGATCGCCCGCGAATCCGGTAAACCGGAGCAGGTGATCGAAAAGATGATCGAAGGCCGCATGAAGAAGTTCCTCTCCGAGGTCACGCTCCTCGGCCAGAACTTCGTCGTGAACCCGGACCTGACCGTGGAAGCCGCCGCAAAAGAGGCCGGCGCCACGATCACCGGCTTCATCCGCATGGAAGTCGGCGACGGCATCGAGAAGGAAGAAGAAGACTTCGCCGCCGAAGTGGCCAAAGCCGCCGGCGCCTGAGCGCAATGAAAGTCAGGGATCGGGGCAGGGCGCCGATCCCACGAAGATCTAACCCGGTCCGCCATGCTGCGGGCCGGGTTTTTCGTTGCCGGACAAACTTTTGCGGAACAGAGTTAAGGTGGAATGGGGAGCACCCGAAATTGCGGGCAACCCCATCCCGTGCTCCAAAGGCTGTAATTGCCACCACTCACGGAACAGAGACACAATCTCGCATTTCCGGACGAGTCTCCAGTAGGGTTTCCCCTACCTCCGAAAGAATGTTGCGCGGACGGGCCGGCTAGAGCACTCCAAGATCGTCCGGATCGGTGCTGCGCAAACGTCGTCCGAACCCGGCGGCTTCGTCTGCGTCGTCGTTGAGCTTGATCGACTCGGCCTGTTCGGAGCTGCGCACGTGGATCTGGTTAAGGAAGGTAATCTTCGCAATGGCTTGCGGGGTTGTGTCGACGCCCAGCTTCTCCCGCGCGAGCCGCAGGTGTTTCTCGATCGTAGGGACCGAGACGCCCATGATCGTTGCCACATCCTGGTTCGACTTGCCTTCGGAAACCCATTCGAGCACCTCGAGCTGGCGCTTGGACAACTTCGGGCGATTCGTCTCGATGGGCAGCGACGCGATCTTCAGATGCACGAGATTGCACAGGATCTCGATTTCCTTGCCGTGGTCAGCCCAAATTCGATCAAGTTCCCCTTGGGAGAGGTCTTTCTGGCCCGCCAGCGCGAAGAGCGCGTGCGAGCGTGCCGAAGGCGTTGGCACCGCAACGGTATAACCCGCATGCACATTCATGGCGCGGTTGAAGGAGATAACGGAGAGCTCTTTCTCGGTCAGGTCCTCGGGCCGGGTCCAAAGTGCGCCCCAGGAGCAGTAGCCGCTTTCGTGCTCGCGCGCCCAGCGAGTCAGGGGGGCGTGCAGGAACATCCGTTCCTCGATGAATTGCTCGAAATACTCCGGATTGTGATTGGTCAGAAAGAGAGCGTCCATCAGTTCGCCGACCGAATTCGGCGTCGCGAAACGCGTAAACCCATAGATGAGTCGGTCGAAACCGAAGGTTTCCATGCGTGTGCAATGCAACTGCCACACCTGTTGCAGGGAGCGTGCCCGCACCAGTTGCTCCAGAATCTCAAGCATTGTTTTCGTATCCCGTTCCCACGTGTTGGGCGCCCATACTTTCGTAGCACCTCGTTAACCAAGAAACTCGCATGCGAATGTCAGGATTGCCACCATTGGTATGGGCCAATGCGGACATCGTGACAAAAAAACCGATACAAGAACACTATGTGTTTGTTTGGGCTTGAAAGTAAATGGGGTAACCTTTTGGCGGTAAACGCTTTTCAGTCAAACTGAAAAACTTTACATAATACCGATTACACGCGCGACTGATTTTCCAGCTGGCAGTGTAACGTCTCGTATTCTACCGCCCTTATATCAGCCGAGAGCGTAACCGGTTCCGCGCACCGTTCGCAGCGGATCTTCCCCCCCGGTCTTGCATAGAGCCTTACGCAACCGCCCGACATGCACGTCGACGGTCCTTGTATCGACGTAGACGTCGCGGCCCCAGACCCGGTCCAGAAGTTGCTCACGGCTCCATACGCGGCCCGGCTTCTCCATGAACGTGGTCAGCAGCCGGAATTCCGTGGGCCCGAGTTTGACGGGATCTCCGCTGCGCGTGACGCGATGGGTCTCGCCGTCGAGGATGATGTCGTCGTATTCGAGGCGGAGTCCCACGGCTGCGGGGCGCGTGCGCCGAAGTTGCGCCCGGATACGCGCCATGAGTTCCTGAACCGAGAACGGTTTGACCATGTAGTCGTCCGCCCCCGTCTCGAGCCCCCTCACCCGGTCCATCTCGTCCGAACGGGCGGACAACATGATGACGGGAATCTCGCTCGTCTCTCGCCGGGTCTTCACCCTCCGGCAGATCTCGATCCCGGAAACGCCCGGCAGCATCCAGTCCAGCAGGATCAGGTCGGGTCCGATCTCGTCCACCAGCACGAGCGCGTCGTCACCGTTCTCGGCGATCGATACGTCGTAACCCTCGGACGAAAGATTGTAGCGCAGGATTTCGCGTTGCGCGGGCTCGTCCTCGACAAGAAGGACAAGCGGTTTGTCACTGCTCATTCTTCCGCCTCGTCCACTCCCTCGACACGATAGATGGACTTGTTGTCCTTTGGACGCGCCTCGTCCGGGAACTGGCCGGTGGCCAGATAAATGACCTGGTCGGCCACAGAGGTCACGTGATCGCCCATCCGTTCGATGTTCTTGGCGATGAAATGCAGGTGCATACAGGCCGTGATGTTACGCGGGTCTTCCATCATGAAAGTCAGGAATTCCCGGAAAAGCGCGTTGTACATCTGGTCGACTTCGAGGTCTCGGTGACGCACGTCTTCGGCCAGCGCCGCATCGCGCCGCACATAGGCGTCGAGCGCGTCCGAAAGCATCTTCTCGACCTCCTTGGACATCCGCTTGATCGCGCTGGACGCCCCCTCGATCGGTTGCATGTGGGACAGAACCTCGGTCCGCTTGGCGAGGTTCTTGGCATAATCACCGATCCGTTCGAGGTTCCCGGCGATCTTCATCACCGTCAGAACCGTGCGAAGGTCGCCCGCCGCAGGCTGACGCAGGGCCAGAACCTGGGCACATTGCGTGTTGATGAGGTCTTCGAGCTCGTCGATGCGCGTGTCGCTGCGGCGGATGCGCTCCGCCAGTTCCACGTCCCGCGCCTTGAGCGCCTTGGCCGACTCGCGGATCGCCTCTTCGACGAGGCCGCCCATCTTCATGACTTGCGCCTGCACACCTTCGAGGTCGCGGTCGAACGCTTTCGCGATATGGGGATCGTTCATGTCTCTGCCCTCCTCAACCGATCCGGCCGGTGATGTAGCTTTCGGTCCGCGAGTCACGCGGATTGGTGAAGATGTCGGTCGTATCGCCATATTCCACGAGGTTTCCGAGGTGGAAGAAGGCCGTCTTCTGGCTCACCCGCGCAGCCTGCTGCATCGAGTGGGTGACGATGATGACCGAGTAGTTCTGCTTGAGCTCGTCGATCAGCTCCTCGACCTGCGCGGTTGCGATCGGGTCGAGCGCGGAACAGGGTTCGTCCATCAGGAGCACTTCGGGCTCGGTCGCCACGGCGCGCGCGATGCACAGGCGCTGCTGCTGACCGCCCGAGAGACCGGTGCCCGGCGCGTCCAGCCGGTCCTTAACCTCGTCCCAGATGGCGCCGCGGCGGAGCGATTTCTCGACGATCTCGTCCAGCTCGGCCTTGTTGCGGGCAAGCCCGTGGATGCGCGGGCCATAGGCCACGTTGTCGTAGATTGACTTGGGGAACGGGTTGGGTTTCTGGAACACCATGCCGACCTTGGCTCGCAGTTGCACCGGGTCCACCTCGGGCGCGTTGATGTCCTGCCCGTCCAGCGTGATGTCACCCTCGACCCGGCAGATCGGGATCGTGTCGTTCATCCGGTTGAGCGAGCGCAGGAAGGTCGACTTGCCGCAGCCCGACGGGCCGATGAAGGCCGTGACCGTCTTGTCGAGGATGTCGACGGACACGTCCTTGATGGCGTGGTTGTCGCCATAATAGACCTGCACGTCCTTCGCTGCGAATTTGACGTCCATTGCGTCCACCCCGATCCGTTCGTCTACATTGTCTTTCATCATAGTGTCCTCCTGCCCCGCCTTACCAGCGGCGCTCGAAACGACGGCGCAGGATCACCGCCACAATGTTCATGAACATGAGGAAAATCAAAAGGATGATGATCCCGCCCCATGCCTTGTCATAGAACGCCGCGTCGGCGCGCGCCGCCCAGGTGTAGATCTGCGCGGGCATGGCCGAGGTCGCCTCGGTGAAGCCCGCGAGGAAGCCGTCGGGATAGCCGCGTGCGACGAAGCCCACCAGGCCGATCAGCAGAAGCGGCGCGGTTTCGCCGAGCGCCTGCGCCAGCCCGATGATCGTGCCGGTCAGGATGCCGGGCATGGCGAGCGGCAGGACGTGATGGAACACGGTCTGCATCTTCGAGGCCCCTACCCCCAGTGCCGCTTCTCGGATCGAGGGCGGCACCGATTTCAGCGAGGCGCGCGTCGAGATGATGATCGTTGGGAGCGTCATGAGCGTGAGGACGAGACCGCCGACCAGCGGCGCGGACTGCGGAAGCCCGGCGAACTGGATGAAGACCGCGAGGCCCAGGATACCGAAGACGATGGAGGGCACCGCGGCGAGGTTCGAGATGTTCACCTCGATCAGGTCCGTGAACCGGTTCTGCGGCGCGAATTCCTCGAGGTAGATCGAGGCCGCGACACCGATTGGGAGCGCGAGTGCCAGGACAACGAGCATCATGAAGAAGGAGCCAACGACGGACGCGCCGATCCCTGCCCCGCCCGGGTTGTCCACGCCGGAATCGGCACCGGTGATGAAAGGCCAGTTGAACTCGCTCTTGATGACGCCCGCCTCGACAAGCTCGTCCACGAGGTCGAGGTCGGCGGCCATGAGGAAACGGCTATCTTCCATGCTTTCTCTGGTCACCCGACCGTTCAAATACCCGTCCACCCGCGACGATGTGGCGAGGCTGAAGGCGACCTGTTCGCCCAGCTGGTCCTCGTTCGCGCGGTAGTATTCGCGCAGCGTGCCGCCCACCTTGCCCAGCGTGCGCTCGATCGACTCGGCGTCGAACTCGGCCACGACACCTTGTTCGGCGAGCGTCTCTTCAAGTTGAGCGATGAACAGGTCGGAATAGGCCGCCGTTTTGAACAGCGTCGCCTCCGCCTCTTCGTACTGAGCCTGGGTGAGCGTGAATTCCACGTCCACGACGGTGCGTGTGAAAGCCGGCGTGCCGGAGCGGATGATCGTCACGAACAGCACGATCAGGAAGAACAGGCCGATCCCGATGGCCCCCATGCCGAGCGCACGGAAGCGTTTCTCGGCCGCGTTGCGCTTTTTCGTCCGGGCATCCGTCTCGGCGATGGAGTTCGGGCGGCGCGGGCCGTTCTGCTGAAGGCTGGCGTCGGTCATTCGTACTGCTCCCGGTATTTGCGCACGATGTAGAGGGCGAGGACGTTGAGCCCGAGCGTGATGACGAAGAGCGTCATGCCGAGCGCGAAGGCGACGAGCGCCTCGGGCGAGGCGAAGTCGGCGTCGCCGGTGAGCTGGCTGACGATCTTGGCGGTGACGGTGGTCATCGCCTCGAACGGGTTGAGGCTGAGCCTGGCCGCGGCCCCTGCCCCGAGCACCACGATCATCGTCTCGCCGATGGCGCGCGAAGCGGCGAGGAGAACGGCGCCGACGATGCCCGGAAGCGCCGCGGGCAGCACCACCTGCTTGATCGTCTCGGATTGCGTCGCGCCCAGCCCGTAGGAGCCGTCACGCATCGCCTGCGGCACTGCGTTGATGATGTCGTCCGACAGGGACGAGACGAAGGGGATGAGCATGATGCCCATGACGAGACCCGCGGTCATGACCGCCGTGCCCGCCTGCATCCAGCCCAGCCCGTCCTTGCCGAAGACTTCGAGGAGGAGCGGTCCGACGGTCAGTAGCGCGAAAAGACCGTAGACGATGGTCGGAATGCCCGCGAGCACTTCGAGCAGCGGCTTGGCGAAGGAGCGGACCCGCTTGGAGGCGTATTCCGACAGGTAGATCGCGGCGAAAAGCCCGATCGGGACCGCAACGGCGAGCGCCACGATGGAGATGTAGAACGTGCCCCACAGGAGCGGCAACACCCCGAGGTCCGACGACCCGCCCCGGCCCGAGAAGCTTGGCGCCCAATTGGTGCCGAAGAAGAAGTCCGCGGCCGGGTAGAGCCGGAAGAACTCGATGGTGTTGAAGATCAGCGAGAGCACGATGCCCAGCGTGGTCAGGATCGCGATGGAGGCCGCGCCGATCAGGAGCGCGCGGATCGACGTCTCGACCGTATTGCGGGCGCGGAACCCGGCGTGGCTTTCGCGGATGCCCCAGAAGGCTCCGCCGAGCGCGATCAGAAGGACGAGGCCCGACATGATCAGGTTGCCGGTGTCGTTCAGCACGCGGTAGCGTTGCGCGGCCCGGAGAACCGGCTGCGTCACCTGCGAGGTGATGATCGCGCCCGCATCCTGAAGTCGCTGGGTGATGTCGTTGACGTCGGCGCGGGCATTGCGCGCGAACTCCTCGGTCATGTTGCCAGCCGCGATCGCGCTGTCGATTCCGTCTGCGGCGCGGCGCACCTCGGCCATGACGAGCCCGCGCGACGAGCCTTCGGCGATGGCGCTGTCGGGGATCAGGTTGGACACGGTCGCATTCACCACGATGGGCTGCACGAGGAGCCAGACCACGGTGAAGATGAACGCCGGGACGAACACCTTGATGGCGACGTTGGAGCCGTAGAAGGTCGGCAGCGAGTGCAGCTTGCGGTTGTCGCCGCCGGCGCTCTGCACCGCGCGGGATCGGCCGATCACGTAGCCGACGGCTGCGATCGCGAGCACGATCAGAAAAAGCCAGAGAATTGGCATGAGGCCCCGTCTCCTGATGTCCGTTGTGGGTCTTTTAAAAGGTCCAAAAAGGAAAGGGGGCGGCGGAATATGCCGCCCCCGGCAATCGGGCCAGAGGCCGGATTACATGGTTTCTTCGTTCTCGACCATCGACTGCGTCGCCGACAGTTCCGGGTCGGACACGAGGCCGTAGTTCGACAGCGGGCCGTTCGGGCCGGCCAGTTCGTCGGAGACGAAGAACTGGGCGAATTCCTTGACGCCCGGGATCACGCCGATGTGGGCCTTCTTGATGTAGAAGAACAACGGGCGCGAGACCGGGTATTCGCCGGACGCGATGGTGTCGGTGTTCGGCTCGACGCCGGACATGGTCGCCACTTTCAGCTTGTCGGTGTTGTTCTCGTAGAACGCGAGGCCGAACACGCCGATGCCGTTCGGGTTGGCGTCGATACGGGCGAGCGTCTCGGTGTAGTCGCCGTCGATGTCGACCGACTTGCCGTCCTGGCGCACGTCGAGGCAGGCGTCCTCGGCGTCGTCTTCCGACATGCCGCCGTCCAGCATCGCCTGCATGGCGCCGGTGTCTTCGCAGCCCTGGAGCAGGACCTTGTCTTCGAAGACTTCACGGGTGCCGTGCTTCGTGCCCGGGATGAACATCGCGATTTCGACGTCCGGCAGGTCGGCGTTGAACTCGGCCCAGGTCTCGTAGGGGTTCTCGGTGATCTCACCGTCGACCAGCACCTGAGCGCCGATCGCGTTGAAGATGTCGGAAGGCACGAACTCGTTGAAGGCCGGGCCGTCCTGCTGGGAGGCGAACACGATCCCGTCGTAACCGATGCGCACTTCGATGATGTCGGTCACGCCGTTGGCGGCACAGGTTTCGACTTCCGACTCGCGGATGGCGCGGGACGCGTTGGCGATGTCGATGGTGTTCTCGCCGACGCCTTCGCAGAAGCGCTTGAGGCCAGCGGAGGAACCGCCCGATTCGACCACGGGGGTCGGGAAGTCGGTGTTCTCGCCGAAGGCTTCCGCCACGATCGACGCGTAGGGAAGAACGGTCGACGAACCGGCAATCTGGACGTTGTCACGCGACTGCGCCACGGCGGCAGAGGCGGAAACGGCAGCGATCGCCAGCGTGGAGGCGGTCAGTTTCGCAAAGGACATGAGTGTCTCCTGGTTTGGTTTGCAGCAGGCGACCGTGGTTCAGTTTGGCCGCACTGGGCGCTTGCCTATGGTGAGTCCACAATGGTTTTGCGACAGTTTTGTAACAGCTGTGTAACAACCCGCGTCGGGCCTGTGGAGTGCAGGTCGCCATAATTCACCCTGTCGGCAAGGCGACGCTGAATTTGCTGCCTTCTCCGGGCGTGCTCTCGATCCGAAGCCGTCCGCGATGGCGGTTCACGATGTGCTTCACGATGGCCAGTCCAAGCCCGGTTCCGCCCATACCGCGCGAGCGGTGGCTGTCCACGCGGTAGAATCGCTCGGTCAGCCGGCCGAGGTGGCGCTCATCGATTCCCTCGCCGGTATCGGACACCGTGACGATCACACCGGGGCCGCGCAGCCTTGGGTCGTGCCGAACCTGCTCGACCGACACCGACACTTCGCCCCCTGCCCCGCCATACTTGATCGCGTTCTCGATCAGGTTCGTGAAAACCTGTGTCATCTGGTCGGGATCGGCCGGGACGACGACCGGCACATCGGCACCGGAGAGCCGGAGACGGACCGACGTCTCGGCCGCGAGTCCCTCGAGGCTCTTGGCGGAAGAGCGGACGAGCTCCGCGATGTCCTGTTCCTCGGATGGACGCAGGCGCTCTGTGTCCTCGACCCGGGCCAGCGACAACAGGTCGTCGACCAACCGGTGCATGCGCCGTGTCTCGCTTTCCATGATCGCCAGGAACTGATCTCGTGCTGCCGCATCCTCTCTCGCCGGACCGCGCAGGGTTTCCACGAACCCGCTGATCGCGGTGAGCGGCGTGCGCAATTCGTGACTCACGTTCGCGACGAACTCCGAGCGCATTTCGCCCGCCTCCGCCAGCGCGGTCACGTCGTCGAACGCCAGAATCAGTCCCGGCGCCTCTTCCAGAGGCGTTATGGTGACGTCATATGTCCGTTCCCGCGCCTCCCGGGTATAGACGTACCGGGACCGGGCGGGTTTGCGGCTGGACAGTGCGCCCTCAATGCGATCGAGCAAAGCGGGCTGGCGCAGAACGGCCGCGAAGTGACGCCCGACAACCGCGGTGCCGAACATCGCCTCCGCGGCCGGATTGAGCGCTCGCAGACGTTCGTCCGTGCCGATCACGATGCACGCCATCGGAATGGCCTTGATGAATTTGTCCGGCGTCATCGGTCCCTCCGGTTGCCCTCCAATCGCCTATACGCCGAAATTCGGCGAAACGTGAACAGCCGGGCTTTGCATTCGTTCGCAAATTCAACCATAGTGCGAGTGCGTGATTTGGACAGATGGCTATCCCGATCCTGCCACGGAGGGTTCCGACACCAATGGATCAACTGGGAAACGCCAAGAACGTTGACAGGGACGATCGGTCGGAGGAAACATCCGTGCAGCCTTTACGTGTGCTCGCCGTGGGACGATCGCAGGATGACGGGATCGCTACGCAAGCCGATCGGCTTCCCGGCGCCCGGTTCGTGCAGTTTGCGGACCTTTCGGCCGAGGTGATCGAGATGCATCAACCCCACGTTGTCCTGTCTCCGCTCGTCTCGAATGGTTTCGACTGCGTGGAGGTGGCGAACAAGCTGGTCGACAGCGGGTTCGACGGTCGCTACCGCGCCTTTGCCGAGAACCTGCCCCGGCCGGAACTGGTCAAGCGCGAGATCGGGACGAGCTTTCCGGAACTGGACTTCGACGTTCTCGTGGTATCGGCCTCTCCCGAGGCGAAATCCGCCTGATTGAGGCTCAATAGATGAGGTCGTGGTTCTCGTCGCCGACCTCGTCGTAATGGCGTTGAAGCGCACCGAGCGCGATGCGCAGGATGATCTTTCCTGATCGTGCCGGGAATTCGAGTTGCTCCTCGATCTGTTCCATGCCCGTCTCGCGGCAACAGGCCAGAATAACGGCCTCGGCCAGTTCCGGCCCGATCTTCTTCACGGCTTTCACTAGGCTTTCCAGGGCAACGAGATCGCGGGACACCGCGACAGCAGCGGACCCCCGTGCGGTGGGAGGGCGGAGCGTGATCGTCCCGGACAATAGTGGTTCGAGATCTGCCTCGAGCGCGCCGCCGGCCCGCGCGATCTCATAACTTTCGCGAAACCGTTCCGCCGCACGGACCATGGCCGGCGTGAGGAAAGGCGCCCCGTCCGTCCTTTTCCGTCGCGCGAGAACCCGCAGCGGCGGCTCGGCCCCTGCCGTTCTCGGCTTGCGCGCGCTCCCCTTGCCGGGATGGAACTGCCCCGACGCCTCGCCCACGGCAGCGACCTTGCGCGATTCCGTGGCAGCGACCAGACGACCGAGTTCGCTGCGCCCCGCGGGCGTGATTCTGTAACGGGCGAGCCTGCCCTTCGCCTGCCCAGCGATCCATTCCTTCAGCGCGAGGATTTCCGCCACGTCGCGCGGGACAACCGCGCGGCGTACCGGGCGGTCGTCCTCCACATGGGACACGACGACTGCATCCTCGATGCCGTCGGCGATGACGAGGAGCGCGTCCGGCTCCGTCAGGGCGCGGAGGGCACGGAGCGTTTCGCGGTCGAGGCGTTCTGTATCTTGTGTCGTGCGTGTCATGGGTCTCTCACGGCCTCCGTGGCGCGCCGGACCGCTGGAGTGGGACCGGTCGTGCCAAAGCATTTCAAGTGACTTGAGAGCTGCGTCCGCGAGTGGATCGTCACGAAGCCCTTCGCAACGTCGCACCTGTCGCATTACCGTGGAGGCATGCACGCCGGTCTGACGCGCGATGTTCCTGAGCGATGCCCCGCCCTCGACATGAGCAAGGTAGGTTCGCACTGTATCCGGCACCCATTCGGGCAGAGGTTGTACTATCGCGCAGGTTTGCGGGACAAGATGTTGCATGGCTCCTCCTGGACTCCGGATCGTTTCCATTAAGGAAACAGCACAACCTTAAAGCGAGTCGTTATCCACAGGCAATCATCAATTCGCGAGCTTATCCACAGGCTCTCGGTGATGACACCAACCCTGCAACGTCATGAAATAATGGATTCCAAAGGCAGCGTTCGGTGCTGCTCCCACAAATGCAACACGCCTTAAAGTTGTGTATTTTTGTTGGCTGACCATCGCAACCGGAGAATGCCATGACCCTGCAGAATCGCGAAATCACCCCCCTGCGCCGCCCCAAACTGTTGCTGACCGCGGCCCGTTGCGGGCTTGCCGCGTTTGTCCGTGAAAGGGATCTGGGCGCCGTGCTGGGCCGCAGCCCACGCATGGAGGGCACGGAACTGCATGCCCTTTATGACCGCGAGGCAGACCTCGATACTGCCCGCCGCGCAGGTGACGTCACATATTCACCGCGCCGCCACGTCGCCGTTCTCACGGCTCTTCTGGCGGAAATGCGGGCCGTGGATCGGCCGGATCAGGTATAGGCGTCCGGCATCTCCTCCTTGCGCCGCGCGACATAGGTTTGGAGGGCCTCGTGTATCGACGGGTCCATGTAAGGCGTCTCGTACTGGCCAAGGATCTTACGCACCCGTTCTGCGGCGAGCATGACGGTTGTGCGTGCGCCTTCCTCTTCCCAGGTCTCGAACGGCTTGTAGTCGAGGACTTCGGAGCGCCAGAAAGCCGATTTGAAGTTCGCCTGCGTATGGGCACAGCCGAGGTAGTGGCCGCCCGGCCCCACCTCGCGGATCGCATCCATCGCTTGTCCGTTCTCGTCCGACTCGACGCCCGCGGCAAACTTGTGGATGGTGCCGAGCTGGTCGGCATCCATCACGAATTTCTCGAAACTCGCGACCAGCCCACCCTCGAGCCAGCCACAGGCGTGCAGCATGAAGTTCACGCCCGCGTTCATCCCCATCTGGAGGCTGTTGGCGCTCTCATACCCGGCCTGCGCGTCGCAGACCTTGGACCCGGTGAAACCGCCCGCGGACCTGAACGGGAGGCCCATGCGGCGGGCGAGCTGGCCCGCGCCCATCGTGATCTGGCTCGCCTCGGGCGTGCCGAAGGTCGGCGCGCCGGAGTTCATGTCGATCGAGGTCACGAAGGCGCCGAAGATCACGGGTGAACCAGGACGCACCAGCTGGGAATAGGCGACCCCGGCCATCACTTCGGCCAGCACCTGCGTGAGCGTGCCGACGACCGACACCGGCGCCATCGCGCCGCCCACGATGAAGGGCGAGATGATGCAGGCCTGGTTCGCGGCCGCGTAGGTCTCGAGCGTCCCCATCATCACGCTGTCGAAGGTGAGCGGCGAGTTGATGTTGATGAGCGAGGTCATGACTGCGTTCTGGTCGACGAAATCGGCACCGAACAGGATCTTGCACATCTCGATGCAGTCGGCGGCCCATTCCTTGTCCGTCACCGACCCCATGAAGGGTTTGTCGGACAGGGTCATGTGCGCCATCAACATGTCGAGGTGGCGCTTGTTCACCGGGATATCGGTCGGCTCGCACAGGGTGCCGCCGGAGAGGTGCACCCACTTGGACATGTAGCCCAACTTCACGAATGTCCGGAAATCCTCGATCGTGGCGTAGCGGCGTCCGCCGTCGAGGTCACGCACGAAGGGCGGGCCATAGACTGGCGCGAAGACGAGGTTGTTGCCGCCGATCTCCACCGACTTCTCGGGGTTGCGGGCATGATGCGTGAACGTGGCAGGGGCCGTCTGGCACAGCTTGCGCGCCAGCCCACGCGGGATATGCACCCGCTCGCCGCGCACGTCAGCCCCGGCTTCGCGCCAGCGCTCGAGTGCCCCCGGGTTCTCGGCAAAGACCACGCCGATCTCTTCGAGAACGGTTTCCGCATTGCGTTCGATGATGTCGAGCGTTTCGGCGTCTAGGATGTCCAGAGTGGGCGTCTTGCGCACGATGGGGGGGACGTTCTCGATCCGTGTTGCCGTGCGTTCGGCCCGTCGTGCCGCACCGCCGCCTCCGCGTGCCCGCCGTTTGCGTCCGTCGACCGCTGTATCCTCGACCATTGTCATTCTCCGCGCCTGATCCTGCCCCCTGATACAGGGCCGGTCGCGCGGGGTCGGGAGGATTTACGACACTTCGCGGGCGAAAACGACGCTGGCCGGCGCGCTATTTCTTGGCCCCCGCCGTGGGCGTTTCGATGTCGTCGTGGTCCACGACGTTCCACGCGAGTCCGACTTGGCGGTAGATGCGCTTGCCCAGTTTCGGATAATCGCCGACGTCGTGATCGCGCCGCTCCCCCACAACGATGCAGCGCAACACAGTGTCGCCGGTGTTCGTAATGGAATGGGCCAGACCGCCCTTGCGATAGCCGATGAAATCTCCAGGCCCGACCGCGACATCCGCGTCACCGATATGCGCAGTCGCCGTGCCATCGAGTATATAGACGCACTCGTCCTCGTGATGATGCAGATGGTGTTCGGTCGTCTCGTGGCTGGGCGCCACCTCGATGATATGAAAGCCGAGACCGGTGAGCCCTGTCACATCCCCCAGTGACTTGTTCACGCGCTGCGCGTTCGGGTTCAGAAAATGGGTCTTGGCCAGCCCTTCCATTGCGGCGATCTCGCCCGCACGCACCAGGTAGACGTCGTCACTCATGCCCTGCTCCTTCTGTCGGTCCGGGCGCTACCCTCGGATGCAGACGCGGAATCCGCAAGGATTCGGCGGTGCCGGGCGCCCTGCCCCCGTTTCACGCTTGCCAGTCACGCGGACGGGGCCTAATCAGCGGCCATGATCGAGACTTCCGCCCACGACCGCCTCCTCATCATCGACTTCGGCTCCCAGGTGACGCAGCTGATCGCGCGTCGCCTGCGGGAACTGAACGTCTATTGCGAAATCCACCCCTACCAGAACGTCACCGACGCGTTTCTCGACGATTTCGCGCCGAAAGCGGTGATCTTCTCCGGGGGGCCGGCCAGCGTCATCGACGAAGGCTCGCCCCGACCGCCTGAAAAAGTGTTTGACCTGGGCGTTCCGATCCTCGGCATCTGCTACGGCCAGCAGGTGATGATGCAGATGCTCGGCGGCGAGGTGCTGCGCGGCCACGGCACCGCCGAGTTCGGCCGGGCCTACGTGACGCCGACCGAGGAACGCATCGACGTTCTGAACGGCTGGTTCATGGACGGCACGGGGCGCGAGCAGGTGTGGATGAGCCATGGCGACCACGTCTCCAAGATCGCGCCGGGGTTCAAGGTCTACGGCACCTCCCCAAATGCGCCCTTCGCGGTCACCGCCGATCTGGAGCGACGGTTCTATGCCGTGCAGTTCCACCCGGAGGTGCATCACACCCCGAACGGCAAGACGCTCTATGAAAACTTCGTGCGCGACGCGGGCTTCGCGGGCGACTGGACGATGGACGCCTACCGCGAGGAAGCGATCAAGAAAATCCGCGAGCAGGTGGGCGACGCGCATGTCATCTGCGGCCTGTCGGGCGGTGTCGATTCCTCGGTGACGGCTGTCCTGCTGCACGAGGCCATCGGTGACCAGCTCACCTGCGTTTTCGTCGACCACGGCCTCCTGCGGCTCAACGAGGCCGAGGAAGTGGTCACGATGTTCCGCGACCACTACAACATGAAGCTGATCCATGCGGATGAACGCGACCTGTTCCTGGGCGAGCTGGAGGGCGTTTCCGACCCCGAGGAGAAGCGCAAGACCATCGGGCGCCTCTTCATCGACGTGTTCCAGAAGTACGCGAGCGAGATCGAGGATGCGGACTTCCTCGCCCAGGGGACGCTTTACCCCGACGTGATCGAATCCGTCTCGTTCAGCGGAGGGCCTTCGGTCACGATCAAGTCGCACCACAACGTCGGCGGCCTACCCGAGAAGATGGGGCTCAAACTGGTCGAACCGCTGCGCGAGCTCTTCAAGGACGAGGTGCGCGCATTGGGGCACGAGTTGGGCCTGCCCGCCAGCTTCATCGGGCGTCACCCCTTCCCCGGCCCCGGCCTTGCAATCCGCTGTCCTGGCGAGATCACGCGCGACAAGCTCGACATCCTGCGCAAGGCGGACGCGGTCTACATCGACCAGATCCGCAAGCACGGGTTTTACGATGAGATCTGGCAGGCCTTCGTCGCGATCCTGCCGGTGCGCACCGTGGGCGTCATGGGCGACGGGCGCACCTACGACTACGCATGCGCCCTGCGCGCCGTTACCAGCGTCGATGGCATGACGGCGGACTATTATCCCTTCAGCCACGAATTCCTCGGCGAAACCGCGACCCGGATCATCAACGAGGTGCAGGGCATCAACCGTGTGACCTACGACATCACGTCGAAGCCCCCGGGCACCATCGAGTGGGAATGATTGCGGCTGCCGCTTGTTTACATGTTCGAATGTTTCACATCACACTGAATGAGACGCTCGGCCCATCGACATCGGACGGGCTTGGAACCTCAACCCAGCTACGCAGGCATTGACCCGATGACTTCTCTCACACTTCCCGCGCAGGCACGTGAGTATGTGCTTTACCAGAGGACCAAGATCCTTCCAAAACGACCGCAACCGAGCCGGTTCGACCGCCTGATGATACGGCTGGGACTGAAGGATGACGGGTATCATTCGTTTGTGCGGGGGTATGCGGACGAGCATGCTGAGACGGTCGATTCGGCATATTTCCGGGAGATGGAGGCTCTGGCCGCGAAGATCCTCCCGCACGTGCCCCAGAACGCGCAAAGCGTTCTCGACATCGGATGTGGCATCGCCGGGCTTGACCTGTTTCTCTTCCGTGGCCTGAAGAATCCAGACCTGCATCTGCTGGACCGCACGGCGACGGAGAAGCAGGTGTGGTACATGTTCGAGGAAAAAGGGGCATTCTACAATTCGCTCGACCTCGCGGAATCCATGCTGGTCGCCAATGGTGTCCCGAAGAACAAGGTACACACGCACGAAGCGCCCGAAGACGGAAACATCCCGCTGCAACCCCGATCCATCGACTTCGTCGTGTCGACGATTTCGTGGGGCTTTCACTACCCTGTCGACATCTATGTCGACTCCGTCGCACGGATCATCAGCGAAAACGGCGTCCTCCTGATCGACGTAAGAAAGGGCACCGATGGTGAGCGCGCACTTGAACAGCACTTCGAGCTCGAATCTGTCGAGGACGAAAGCAAACACACGGTTTACAAGGCCACGCTAAAGCGTTGAACCACAGGTCTCTCTCGTCCGCGCCATGACACGGCAACGGCCCCCTGTTCCCTCAACTCGGGCGGCAGCGCGGCTAGTGAATGGAGCCTTCGGCGCCGGGCGTCGGATGCGTTGGAACGGTAACGTTTCGCCGGGCTCACGGGCGAGTTGAATGGACGATGAAACTTTGACGTTCATCTGCACAAATCCTTTGCATCGTCATAAGTCCCCTCGATGGAATGATTTCTACATCGATTGTGTTTGGAGACGTTACTGCTTCGTGCTAGCTGTCGCCCAGCGAGCGGAAGCGCACCGACTATTTCGCGCACCGATTCCTTTTCGCTTTTTTTAATGTGCGAACCGTGGGGACGGGGATGCCGATCAGACTTTTCAAATGCCAGTCATGCGGGCATCGCATGCGGTTGGCTCACAATGAATGTGGTAAATGCTACGCCGAGAAATCGCCTTGGCAAAGGCCCGGAACGCTGATTGCCGTCGTGACGCTGCCAGTGGTTGTCGTGGTCGGGTTCTTCGCGTTCATCATGCTTGCCGCTGCGCCGGGATAAGGGCAGATTGCCGCCATGTCGCACCATGGCAAGCCAGATATCCTTGAGACCGCCCGATGAACCCGATCCTGCGCGCCGCGCTCTGGATGTTGGGGGCGATCACCTGTTTTTCGACCATGGCCGTCGCCGGGCGCGAGGTGAGCCTCGATCACGACACGTTCGAGGTCATGTTCTACCGCTCCTGTGTGGGGATCTTCATTGTCGTCTCGGTCGTCACGCTGACGCGACGCTGGGGCGAGGTCGGGCCGAACCAACTCGGCCTGCATTTCGTGCGCAACGTATCCCATTTCACAGGTCAGAACCTCTGGTTCTACGCGGTCGGAGTCATCCCGCTCGCGCAGGTGTTCGCACTGGAGTTCACCGCGCCGCTCTGGGTGCTCCTGATGTCCCCGATTTTCCTGGGTGAACGGATCACGCCACCCCGCGCCTTCGCCGCCCTCGTTGGGTTCGTTGGAATCCTTGTCGTGACGCGCCCCTTCTCGCTCGAGCTTGGCCCCGGGGTTCTCGCCGCACTCGGCGCGGCCATCGGCTTTGCGGGCTCCGCAGTGTTCACGCGCAAGCTGACGCGCACCCAGAGTCTCGCCGCCATCCTGTTCTTCCTGACGACGATGCAGGCGGTCTTCGGTCTCGTTCTCGCCGCTATCGACGGGGACATGGCTCTGCCGTCCGCTCAGTCGGCCCCCTGGCTGGTCATCATCGGACTCGCCGGGCTCGCCGCGCATTTCTGCCTGACGACGGCGCTGAAGCTCGCGCCCGCCACAGTGGTCATGCCCATCGATTTCGCCCGCCTGCCGATCATCGCGCTCATCGGATGGCTGCTCTACCAAGAGCGCCTCGAACTTGCCGTCGCAATGGGGGGCGCCCTTATCCTCACCGCGAACTGGATCAACATGCGCGCCAGCGTGCGCGAGGCACGGCAGCCCGTCCGCGCACCCGGCTTGCCCTGACCCCGCCTGCCCGCTACCAAGCGGGACGCGAGGGCAAGAGGGACGACCATGATCTACGAGACCGCGCAGGCGTGGCGCGACGCCAAGGCGAAGAAGGTGCTGCTCTTCGGCATGTCCGGGCTCGGCAAGACCCACGTGTCGAACATGCTGCGCGAAGAAGGCGAGTGGTTCCACTACTCGGTCGATTACCGGATCGGCACGCGCTACATGGGGGAGCTCATCGCGGACAATTTCAAACGCGAGGCGATGAAGAACCCCTTCCTGCGGGAGCTCTTGCTGACCGACAGCGTCTACATCGCCTCCAACATCACGTTCGAGAACCTTGCGCCGCTCTCGACCTACCTCGGCAAGCCCGGCGACCCGGACAAGGGCGGACTGCCCTTCGAAGACTACCTCGAGCGGCAGGAGCAGCATCGCGACGCCGAGATCGCCGCGCTCCACGACACCGTGCGCTACATCGCGCGGGCCAAGTCGCTCTACAATTACGACAATTTCGTCTGCGACTCGGGGGGCTCGATCTGCGAGGTCGTTGACCCGGAGGATCCCGACGACCCGGTGCTCACCGCGCTCTCGGACAACCTGCTCATGGTCTGGATCGAAGGGTCCGAGGCCCATACCGAGGAACTGGTGCGCCGCTTCGTGCGCGCGCCCAAGCCGATGTATTACCAGCCCGAGACGCTTCAGACCTACTGGGCCGAGTACCTCGCCGAGAACGAAGTGGCCCCCGACAAGGTCGATCCCGACGACTTCATGCGCGCCACCTATGCCCGCGCCCTGCACCACCGCCAGCCGCTCTATGCCGCGATGGCGCGCAACTGGGGCGTCACGGTCAAGGCCGACGACGTGGCCCGCGTGAAGACGCCAGACGACTTCGACGACCTTATCGCCGCCGCCCTTGAGGCCCGGTGATCAAAGACTTATCTCACCCGAACCTTTCCGGAGTTCCCCGCAATGCCGATCAAGATCCCTGCCGACCTGCCTGCCGCCGACGTGCTCACGCGCGAGGGCGTCATGGTCATGCCGGAGCATCAGGCGGCGCGGCAGGACATCCGTCCGCTGAAGATCGGCCTCCTGAACCTTATGCCCAAGAAGATCCAGACGGAGACGCAGTTCGCCCGCCTGATCGGGGCCACGCCGCTCCAGATCGAGCTGACGCTGATCCGGATGACCGAACACGCCTCCCGCAACACGCCGGAGGAACATCTGGGCACGTTCTACCGCACGTTCCAGGAGGTGAAGGACCAGAAGTTCGACGGGCTCATCATCACCGGCGCGCCGATCGAGCATCTGCCGTTCGAGGACGTGACCTATTGGGACGAGATGGTCGAGGTGATGGACTGGACCCAGACCAATGTGCATTCCACCTTCGGCGTCTGCTGGGGCGGGATGGCGATGATCTATCACTTCCACGGGGTCCCGAAGCACATCCTGCCGGAGAAGTCTTTCGGCTGCTTTCCGCAGGATAACCTGAAACCAACCTCGCCCTTCCTGCGTGGGTTCTCTGACAGCTTCATCATTCCCGTGAGCCGGTGGACCGAAATGAAACAGGACGAAATCGACGCGGCCTCCGGCCTGACAACCCTGCTCGGCTCGCCCGAGACGGGGCCCTGCCTCGTCGAGGATCCGGGCCACCGGGCGCTCTACATCTTCAACCACTTCGAATACGACTCGGACACGTTGAAGCAGGAATACGACCGCGACGTTGCCGAGGGGACGCCGATCGACGTGCCGCGCAATTATTACCCCGACGATGATCCGACCAGGAAGCCCAAGAACCGGTGGCGCAGCCACGCCCACCTGCTCTACGGCAACTGGATCAACGATATCTACCAGACGACGCATTACGATCCCGATGAAATTGGCACTTAGTTTCCTCCTGATCCTCGCACTGGTCGCGCTCGCCACGATGATCCGGGTCGAACAGAGGCGGCTCGCGGCCTACCGCGAGCACCCGCCGCAGGGTCAGTTCGTCGAGGTGGACGGGCATCCGGTGCATTACGTCCAGATCGGTGAAGGGCCTGACCTCGTGCTCCTGCACGGCGCGTCCGGGTCCACCCGCGACTGGATGTTCGATATCGCGCCCCGACTGGCAGAGGACTACCGCGTCACGATCCTCGACCGTCCCGGCCTCGGCTACACCCCGCCGCTGGCCGCCAACGGTGTGACGCTGTCAAAACAGACCACCCTGATGGTCGAGGCATCCCGTGCGCTCGGCGTCGAGAACCCGGTCGTTGCGGGCCAGAGCTTCGGCGGCGCGCTCGTGATGAACTGGGCCGTCTATCATCCGGACCGCATCGCCGCGGCCGTGTCGATCGCCGGGGCGACGCATCCGTGGCCGGGCGGGCGCGACATGCTCTATGCCCTCCTCGCCCAGCCGGTCATCGGCCCTGTCATGGCGCACCTCATCTCCGCCTGGCTGCCCGAGGCCTACCTCGAGAAACAGATCGACTCGGTCTTCGCCCCGAACGATCCCCTGCCTGGTTATGCCGACTACATCGGCCCCGGCATCATCCTCCTGCCCGAACAGTTCAAGGCGAACGCGCAGCAGCGCCACGAACTTCTCCATCACCTCGAGGAGCAGCAGCCGCGTTATACCGAGGTGACTATCCCGGTCGAGGTGATCCACGGCGACGCCGATACGACAGTCGGCCTCCAGGTGCATTCCGAACCGCTGGTGAACGAGGTACAGAACGGCAACCTCACCGTGCTCGACGGTGTCGGCCACATGCCCCACCACGTCCGGATGGACGAGACGATCGCCGCCATCGACCGCGCGGCGTTGCGCGCCGGGGTCAAATAGACATACTGGCAGTCAGGCAGACCGGAGGAGAGCATGGAGCTTCCCCACGACGGGGCGATCTCGAAATTCTACGAGCAGACCGCGCCGAAAGAGATCCGCGACGCAATCGCCGATGCCGACAATAACGACGTGCTCGATCCGGGCTATCCTTATGATGAGAGGATGGACAAGGACGAGTACGAGGACACGCTTGAAGCGCTCCAGATGGAACTTGTGAAGCTTCAGGCCGACGTAAAGGCGACCGGCAAGCGCGTGGTCGTGGTCTTCGAGGGGCGCGACGCCGCCGGCAAGGGCGGCACGATCAAGCGGATCCGCGAGAACCTGAACCCGCGTGTCGCCCGTGTCGTGGCGCTCCCCAAACCTTCGGACCGCGAGGCCGGGGAATGGTATTTTCAGCGGTATGTCAGGCACTTGCCGACCGAAGGCGAGATGGTCCTGTTCGACCGTTCCTGGTACAACCGGGGCGTGGTCGAGAAGGTGTTCGGGTTCTGCGACGACGACCAGCGCGCCGCCTTCTTCCGCCAGTTGCCGGAGTTCGAGCATATGCTCGTCGACGAGGGCATCCATTTCGTGAAGATCTGGCTCAACGTCGGGCGGGCCGAGCAGCTGCGACGCTTCCTCAGCCGTGAACAGGACCCGCTAAAGCACTGGAAACTCTCGTGGATCGATGTCGAGGGGCTGAACCGCTGGGACGCGTATACGCAGGCCATCGCGGAAACCTTCGCCGCATCGCATTTCGATTACGCTCCCTGGACCATCATCCGCTCCGACGACAAGCGACGCGCGCGGATCGCGGCTATCAGGACCATGCTTCAGGGGCTTGATTACACGGGCAAAGATCACGACGTCACCGGCCCGCCCGACCCGCGCATCGCGGGCGGCCTCGATATCTGGGGCACCTGACCCGGTGCCCACGAAAAAGCGCGGATATCACCACGGGAACCTCCGGCAGGCCCTCGTCGACGCAGCCCTGACGCTGATCGAGGAGAAGGGTCCGACCGGCTTCACGCTGTCCGAAGCGGCGAAACAGGCCGGCGTGACGCCCGCCGCGGTCTACCGCCATTTCGACGGGCGCGAGGACCTGATCGCCGAGGCGGCCCGACAGGGTTATGAAATCTTCGCGGACCTCATGGAGCACGCCTACGACAAGGGACGCCCGTCCGCGCTGGCCTCATTCGAGGCGACCGGCCGCGCCTACCTCGCGTTTTCCCGCAGGTTTCCGGGACATTACATCGCGATGTTCGAGTCCGGCGTGTCGATCAACCGCTCCGCCGATCTCGCCCATGTCGCCAACCGCGCCCTCGGCGTGCTGGACATGGCCGCCAACGAACTCCTGCGCGACGTGCCGCCCGAGAAACGCCCACCAGCCCGCATGGTCTCGGCCCATATCTGGGCGATGAGCCACGGCGTCGTGGAGCTTTTCGGACGCGGCTCTCCGGGCACCAAGTCGCCATTCCCGCCGGAGGACCTGCTGGAGACCGGCATCGGCGTCTACCTGCGCGGCCTCGGTCTCATCAAGGCCGACAGCTGACCATGCTGCGCCGGGTGCTGGGCGACGACCGCTACTACCGGTTCACCGCATGGGCGGAGACGCATGTCGGCCTCGTCCTCGGCCTTGGCGCCCTCGCCCTCCTCTCCGTCGCGTTCCCGATCCTCTGGCTTGTCCGCCCGGCGCCACACAGCCACGACGGCTACGTGACCGCCGAGGTCCTGGGCACCGACACGGCAGCGAGCGACGAGACGTCTTTTGTGTTTAGGGCAGCTTTACGCCTGTCCGACGGGACGACAATGCGTATCGGCACCGAGAGCCTCGAACTGGCCCAAACGGTCACGGACACAGCCTGCCTCGAACGCCGCGTGACGCAGGACGGCACCGCGCACTACCGCTTCGCACAGCCCGCCCGCTGCACGCAGTAACGCCCAGCCTCAGCCGAAAAGCCGGTGGCAGAGTTCGAGACCCTCGACCAGCGTATCGACTTCGTCCGTCGTGTTGTACATGCCGAAGCTCGCCCGCGCCGTGGCGGGCACGCCGAGGTGATCCATGAGCGGCTGGGCGCAGTGATGCCCGGCGCGCACCGCGATCCCCTTCTTGTCGAGGATGGTCGAGATGTCGTGCGCATGGGCCCCGCCCTCGACGGTGAGCGAGAAGATCGCCGCCTTGCCCGGCGCGTGGCCCTGCACGTTCAGCCAGTTCAGCCCTTCGAACCGCTCCGCGGCATAGGCCGCGAGCCCGGCCTCGTGGGCCGCGATGTTCTCCATCCCGATCCCCATGAGGTACTCGAGCGCGGCACCTAGCCCGATGGTTTGCACGATGCCCGGCGTGCCGGCCTCGAACTTCATTGGCGGGTCGTTGTAGCTCACCGTGTCGCGCGTCACCTCGCGGATCATGTCGCCGCCGCCCATAAACGGCCGCATCTCGCCCATCCGCGCGCGGTCGATGTAGATCGCGCCGGAGCCCGAGGGGCCGTAGAGCTTGTGGCCCGTGATCGCGTAGAAATCGACGCCGAGGTCGGCCACGTCCACCGGCATGTGTACCGCGCCCTGCGAGCCGTCCACCAGCACCGGCACATCGCCCGCCCCGGCCTTGATCGCCTTCACGTCCACGATGGTGCCGAGGACGTTCGAGCATTGCGTCACGGCGATGAGCTTCGTGCGCTCGGTCACGGCGGCCAGAACCTTGTCGGCCGGGATCGACCCGTCCGCGTCCGGCTCCACCCAAACGAGCTTCACCCCCTGCCGCTCGCGCAGGAAATGCCAGGGCACGATGTTCGCGTGGTGCTCGGCCACCGTCAGGACGATCTCGTCGCCCTCGCTCATGCGCGGGGCCGCCCAGCCGTAGGCCACGAGGTTGATGCCTTCCGTCGTGCCGGTGGTGAACACGATCTCGTCCTCGGACGGCGCGTTCAGGAAGCGGGCGATGGTGCCGCGCACCGCTTCGTACCGCTCCGTCGACAGGTTCGAGAGGTAGTGTAGCCCGCGGTGGACGTTTGAATACTCCTCCGCGTAGCCCCGCGTCACCGCGTCGATCACGACCTGCGGCTTCTGCGCCGAGGCGCCGTTGTCGAGATAGGTAAGCGGCTTGCCGTTCACCTCGCGCGCGAGGATGGGAAAATCCGCGCGGATCGCGTTCACGTCATACATTGCCAAGCTCTCCCGATGTGATCGCCGCACCCACGCCCATCATGGCCAGCACGATGGACAGCACCGCGACCGCCACGAAGCTCGTGAGCAGGATCGCGAGGAACACGCGCATGGCTGATGTGAAACCGTGCATCTCGGCGATGAAATGGCTCAGGATCCAGAACCCCGCGAACCCGCCGGCGAGCCATACCAGCGCGGCGAGACTGGGGGCGAACAGGCTCAGAACGAGCACCGTCATCTGCACGATGAGCAGCACGAAGTTGAGCCAGATGACCGTCACGATGGCATCTTCGAATGCGCCCGTCCCGCCTGCGGCACGTCCGAGCCAGAAGATCAGGAATACCGTGATGATCGCGATGGAGGCTTCCGCAAGCGACACCATCAGCGGCATGGCGAATACCGTGCCCGACAGTTCGGGCGCGGGAGGGAACAGGACGGAGGATCCGACCCCCATCATGGCCCCGATCACGAGAAGCAGTATGAGGGCCTGCCACAGAGCCCCGCGATTCAGACGCAGGTTGAATAGCTCCCGCGCGATCTTGCGCGGTTCCGGGATCGACTGGAGCGCCATCCCGAAAAGGTATCCCGGTTCGAGTTTCACGCCGCTGCCCCGCCTCCGCGTTCTGCCACCAGAAGGTTCAGCCCCCAATGGATCAGGAAGGCGGCGAGCGCAATGCCACCCACGACCGTTTCGGCGGTTCCCGGTCCCACGAAACCGACCGTCAGGCCCCACAAGAGCCACAAGGGCGCGGCCACGAGAAGCGCCCAGAACAGTGCGAACCGGGCGCCGAAATAGCTGCCCTTCCCGCCCAGGAGGCGCAGGATCAGGTGACTGATGCCCGAGATCGCATAGGCCGCGAGCGGCATGATGAAGAGCCACGCGAACAACGCTCCCCCGAGGAGCGGGTTCAACTCCTGCCCCGTCTCTATGGAAACGCGTTGAAGACGCGGCGCCTGTGCCGCGAAGATCAGGATGCAGGCCACCATGAGCACGGCGAGCGCCCGGTCCTCGCGCACCGTATCGCCCAGGCGCCGTGCGAACACGGCACGGGGCGCGCGGTATGCGCCGAGCACGTCACCTACGACGGACACGGGTCAGCTCCGACGGCGCAGGAGCCAGGCCTCCAGCCGCCCGATGATCTCGTCGCGGAACCCTTCGTCTTCGATCTCTTCCATGGCCTCGGCCACGAAAGCGATGACGAGGAGGTCCATGGCGGTCTCCTTGTCCACCCCGCGGGCACGCAGGTAGAACAGCATGTCCTCGTCGATGGCACCGGATGTGGAGCCGTGCGAACAGGCCACGTCGTCGGCGTAGATCTCGAGTTCCGGCTTGGCGAGGAACTGCGCGTCGTCGTCGAGCAGCAGCGACTGGGACTTCTGGTAACCGTCCGTCTTCTGCGCACCGCGATTGACAAGAATTTTGCCCTGGAACGTGCCAATGGCGCCCTTCTGGAGCACCTTCTTGAACACCTGCCTGCTTTCGCAATTCTCCGCGTCATGCGTGATGAAGACCGTATCGTCGTGGTGGAAGTCACCATGACCCAGCGCCGCACCCGCGATATGGGCGGACGCGTTTTCGCCTTCGAGCAGGATGAACGCCTCGTTGCGGGTGAGCCGCCCGTTCGCGGTCAACGTGAAGCTCTTGAACAGGCTGTCGGCATCCTGCCGCACGAACATGCCGGTGAACGCCTGCCGCTCGTGATCGCGGCCCTGCGCCCGGATATGGTGGAAGCGCGCGCCCTCGGCGATGTCCACCTCGAGGCACTTGTTGAACCGCGCGGCGGCCGGACCGTTTTCCAGAAGCGTGAGTTCGGCCCCCGCCTCCAGCTTCACCACGTTGTGCAGGTAGGCGTCCGAGGTGTCGCTCTCGTGCTTGTAGATAAGCGAAACGGGCTTCTCCGCCTTGCCGGTCACGCGGATCAGCACGCCGTCCTGCGCGAAAGCGGTGTTCAGCGCCGCGAGCGGGCGCTCGACCGGCCTCTGGCCGAGTGTTTCGATCACGCCGAAGACGCTCTTGGCCCAGTGGATGTCCGTCATGGCCGCATCGGCCAGACGCTCGACCTCGATCCCGGCGAGCGACAGGTCGTCGGACGCCTCCGCATCGAACACGCCGTCCACGAAGGCGATCTTCAGCCGGTCGACCGTGTCGAACACCGGGGCCTCGCCGCCATGATCGAACACGGCCGCGGGCGTGGGGTCCACCGCGTTCAGCGTTGCGGGCGGCGTAAAGCGCCAGTACTCGTCACGCGGGGCCGGAAGCCCGGTGGCCTCGAGCCGGGCGAGCGCGGCCTTGCGCGCCTCAGTGATCCAGGCGCCGCCCTCGGGCATGGTCAGGCCACCCAGACGCTCGACGAGCGCGTCGCGCTTGCGGGCGAGGAGTTTTTCCTTGGCGACCGCCATCACGCGCTCTCCATCAGGTCGGCATAGCCGTTCTTCTCGACTTCGAGGGCCAGTTCCGGCCCGCCGGATTTCACAATCCGGCCGCCGGCCATGATGTGCACGACGTCCGGCACGATGTGGTCGAGCAGGCGCTGGTAGTGCGTGATGACGAGGAAGCCGCGGTTCTCGTCGCGCAGCGCGTTCACGCCGTCCGAGACGAGCTTCATCGCGTCCACGTCGAGCCCGGAATCGGTCTCGTCGAGGATGCACATCTTGGGTTCCAGCATCGCCATCTGCAGGATCTCGTTGCGCTTTTTCTCGCCGCCCGAGAAGCCGACGTTCACGGGCCGTTTGAGCATGTCCGCGTCGATCTTGAGCTCCTTGGCCTTGGCCCGGATTTCCTTGAGGAAGTCCGCGGCGGACATCTCTTCCTGCCCGCGCGCCTTACGCTGCGCGTTCACGGCGGTGCGCAGGAAGGTCATGTTGCCCACGCCGGGAATTTCGACAGGGTACTGGAAGGCGAGGAAGAGGCCGGCGGCCGCACGTTCCTCGGTTTCGAGCTCAAGCAGGTCCTCACCCAGAAGCGAGGCCGAGCCTTCGGTCACTTCGTAGCCGTCGCGGCCCGACAGGACATAGGACAGGGTCGACTTGCCCGACCCGTTCGGCCCCATGATCGCATGGACCTCGCCCGCCGGAACCTCCAGCGTGACGCCCTTGAGGATCTGCTTGTCCTCTTCTTCCAGTTTGACGTGCAGGTCTTCGATTTTAAGCATCTATCCGTATCCTTCTCGCGGTCACCCGCGCCTGTCTGTCCGGGCCTCAGCCCACGCTGCCTTCGAGCGAAATCGCGACGAGCTGCTGCGCTTCCATCGCGAATTCCATCGGAAGGGCCTGGAGCACTTCCTTGGCGAAACCGTTGACGATCAGCGCGACCGCCTCTTCCTCGTCCATCCCGCGCTGGCGGCAGTAGAACATCTGGTCGTCGTCCACCTTGGACGTCGTCGCCTCGTGCTCCACCCGCGAGGACTGGTTCTTGACCTCGATGTAGGGCACGGTGTGCGCCCCGCACTGGTCACCGATCAGAAGGCTGTCGCACTGGGTGTAGTTGCGGCTGTTCTTGGCCTTCGGGTGCATCGTGACGAGGCCACGGTAGGTGTTGTTCGACTTGCCGGCCGAAATGCCCTTGGACACGATGCGCGAGCGCGTGTTCTTGCCCAGGTGGGTCATCTTGGTGCCGGTGTCGGCCTGCTGCATGTTGTTGGTGATGGCGATCGAGTAGAACTCGCCCTGGCTTTCATCACCGCGCAGCACGCAGGACGGGTATTTCCACGTCACCGCCGAGCCGGTTTCCACCTGCGTCCACATCACCTTGGAGCGGTCGCCACGACAATCGGCGCGCTTGGTCACGAAGTTGTAGATGCCGCCCTTGCCCTCTTCGTCGCCGGGATACCAGTTCTGAACGGTCGAGTATTTCACTTCGGCATCGTCGAGGATGACGATCTCCACCACGGCGGCGTGAAGCTGCGCGGTGTCGCGCTGCGGCGCGGTGCAGCCTTCGAGGTAGGAGACGTAAGCCTCCTTGTCCGCGATGATGAGCGTGCGCTCGAACTGGCCGGTGTTTTCCGCGTTGATGCGGAAATAAGTCGACAGTTCCATCGGGCAGCGCACCCCGGGCGGGATGTAGACGAAGGACCCGTCGGAAAAGACCGCGCTGTTCAGGGTGGCGTAGAAGTTGTCGGTCGGCGGAACCACGGAACCCAAGTACTTCTTCACTAGCTCAGGGTGCTCGCGGATCGCTTCCGAGATCGAACAGAAGATGACGCCCGCTTCCTTGAGCTCCTTCTGGAACGTCGTGCCGACCGAGACGGAGTCGAACACCGCGTCCACCGCGACCTTGCGCTCGGAGTTGTCGCCGTCCGCCGGCACCTCGCCTGCGCCTTCGACACCGGCGAGGATCATCTGTTCCTTGAGCGGGATGCCCAGCTTTTCGTAGGTAGCGAGAAGCTTGGGGTCGACCTCGTCCAGCGACTTTGGCTTGGTCTCGAAGCTCTTGGGGCGGGCGTAGTAGTATTGATCCTGGAAATCGATCTCGGGATAATCGACCATCGCCCAGTCCGGCTCTTCCATCTGGAGCCAGCGGCGATAGGCCTGAAGCCGCCACTCGGTCATCCACTCGGGTTCTTCGTTCTTCTGGCTGATGAGCCGAACGATGTCCTCGGTCAGCCCCTTGGGGGCATATTCCATCTCGACATCGGTTTCCCAGCCGTATTTGTACTTGTCTCCAAGCGATTTGACGGCATCGACCGTTTCCTTTTCGACGCCTTCTTTGGCGACCATCGTATCGTCTGCCATCTTCGCCTCTCAATCCCCGCGCCGGGCGCGGAATTTCTCGTATTCGCGGAGCCATGCTTCGGCAAAGGCCGAGATGTCCCCATCAGTCGTTTCGGGACCCAACGACACGCGCAGCGCCGAGGCGGCTTCGGTGTCGTCGTATCCCATCGCGCGAAGCACGCGGCTGGCCCGGACCTTGCCCGATGAACAAGCCGATCCCGCGGAGACCGCAATTCCCGCGAGGTCCATCACCATCACCTGCGTCTCCCCTTTCCAGCCCGGCGTGATGAAACAGGACGTGTTGGGGAGCCTGTTCGCGTCTTTCCCGACAAAAATAGTCGTTCTTGAAGATTCTGAAAGCCTTTTCTCTAGAATATTTCTAAGTTCCCGAATCCGTTCCCAACACCCGTCGTCGAGGTCACGCGCTGCCGCGGCTGCTGCCGCACCGAACCCGGCGATTCCGATGACGTTCTCCGTGCCGGACCGTCGACCCATTTCCTGTCCGCCGCCCTTGATGCGGGCCTCGACATCGAGGCCGCGTTTCATCACGAGCGCGCCGACACCCTTCGGTCCGCCGATCTTGTGAGCGGATACGAAAGCCATGTCCGAATTGGACCAATTGAACGCGAAGGGGAGTTTGCCGAAGGCCTGCGTGGCATCCGTCACAGCCAAACCTTCGGGCAGCGTCTGGATCACCCCAGTCTCGGAATTGGCCACCTGGAGCGTGGATCTCGCGGGCTCCGTCACCGTCACGCGGCCGTCGCGGTCGACCGGCAGGACCGGGTCGCACCAGGCCGACACGGCCTCGTGCTCCACGTCCGCGCAGACCATGCCACGGCCCGCCAGCGCGAGCGCCGCCGCCTCGGTCGCGGAGGAGACGAAAACCACGTCCGCCCCCTCGGCGCCAAGCGCCTGCGACACCTGCCGCCGTGCCCGTTCGATCAGGCCCTTGGCCGCGCGCCCCTCGGTATGGACCGAGGACGGGTTGCCGGCGATGTCCATCGCTTTGATCATCGCCGCCCGCGCTTCGGGGCGGAGCGGCGTGGTCGCGTTGTAATCGAGGTAGATCCGGGACACGGCCTGCCTTTCGTCCTGAACGGTGCCGCGCGGGCGGCGTGCGCCCGTCCTACTCCTCGTCGACCACTTCGAAAAGGGAGGGAACGGCCGGACAGGGGGCGAGTTCGTTGTGCACTACGTCCGAAAGCCGCGTCTGGTGCAGGAAGACATAGACGTTGGCCGACAGGCTTTCCCACAGCCGGTTCGTCATCGATTGCGCCCGCGTCCCCGACAGCCCGCCCGTGGCCCCGGCGCCGGTGTGCATCGCGCTCACCGTCTCGTCCACGGCGGCGAGAATCTCGACAACCCGGATCTCGCTTGCGGGCCGCGCGAGCATGTAGCCCCCGCCGGGGCCGCGCACGGATTGAACCAGGTCGGCGCGGCGCAGTTTCACGAAGAGCTGCTCCAGGTAAGGAAGCGAGATTTTCTGCCGTTCCGACAGTTCGGTGAGCGACAGGCGCGTGCCTTCGGGCTGGAGCGCGAGCTCCGCCAGAGCGACCATCGCATACCGGCCCTTGGTGGAAAGCTTCATGGCGCCCCTCGAAACATTGACGAAACCGCCCGGCGGCTTTAGGTGACTTGGAACCCCGCGCAGCCGTCCGCACGGGAACCGAACCGCTTGTAAATTGTCCGGATTCTTCCGTCAAGAAATCCGGCTCCGAGGGAGACACAGACCCACATGCCCGAGGTGATTTTTCCCGGCCCCGAAGGCCGGCTCGAAGGCCGCTACCACCCGCAGAAGGACCGCGACGCCCCGATCGCCATCGTGCTCCATCCGCACCCGCAGTTCGGCGGAACGATGAACAACAAGGTGGTCTACAACCTCCACTATACGTTCTTCAAAATGGGCTTCACGGTCCTGCGGTTCAACTTCCGCGGCGTGGGCCGGTCACAGGGCGAATACGACCAGGGCGTGGGCGAGCTGTCCGATGCCGCCTCGGCGCTCGACTACCTTCAGTCGATGAACCAGAACGCCAAGCATTGCTGGGTCGCGGGCTTCTCGTTCGGCGCGTGGATCGGTATGCAGCTTCTCATGCGGCGCCCCGAGATCACCGGGTTCGTGAGCGTGTCGCCGCCCGCCAACATGTACGACTTCTCCTTCCTCGCCCCCTGCCCGTCCTCCGGGCTCGTCATCAACGGCACGGGCGACCGGGTGGCCCCGCCGGCGGACACGCACGCGCTGGTGGACAAGCTGCACGAGCAGAAGGGCATCACCATCACGCATACCGAGGTCGAGGGCGCCGGCCACTTCTACGAAGGCGACCACATGGAAACCATGCTTGGCGCCGTGGACGAATACGTTCGCCGCCGGCTGACCGAGTCGACTCGCTGAACGAGGGCTGATCCATGCAACTCATCGACGACGTCGCCGACCGCGTGGCCATCGAAGTGCTCAAGCTCGTGGACGAGACCGGCAATCTCGACATTATCGAGGAGGTGAAGAAGGTAATCGGCACTTCCTCACAAACGCTGGAGGAGGCCTACATGACCGCCGTCCGCGTCCGCCGGGCCGAGACCCGTGCGATGGAACTCATCGCGAGCCTTCGGGCCGAGCATGGCGGTGGCTGACCGCCCCCAGCTCATCCAGACCTTCCTGCGCCAGATCACCTATGGCGGCAACGACGGGATCATCACCACCTTTGCCATCGTCGCGGGCTTCGCAGGCGCGCAGGCCGATGGCGTGGCCGAGATCGGGAGCCTCGCGGTCCTCGTCTTCGGCATGGCCAACCTGATCGCGGACGGCGCGTCGATGGGGCTGGGCGAAGTGCTCTCCAGCCGGTCGACCCGCGCGCTCTACCGCAGCCGGGCCGAGGCGGTCGCGTCGCGGGGGGCCGAGGCCAACCGCGCCGACCTCGCCCATGTGCTGGAAGAACAGGGCCTCGCCCCCGCCGAGGCGCAGAAGGCCGCGGCAGCGCTCGCCACCTCGCCAGAGCTCACTACGGACCTCACGCTGCGCTACCGGGACAAGGCCGAGGTGCAGGACGGCGCGCCCCCGCTGCTGCGTGGTCTCGTCACCTTCGTGAGTTTCCTCGCCTTCGGCCTGATCCCGATCCTGCCGTTCTTCGTCGCGCCGGACCACCCCGCGACGACGCTTGTGTCCGCCGCCGCGACCCTGCTGGCCCTGGCCGGTCTCGGCGCCCTGCGACAGCGCGCGACGGGCGAGACGCCGCGCCGGGCCATCGGCGAGACTCTCGTCCTCGGCGCGCTCTGCGCGGCCCTCGCCTACGTGGCCGGGAACCTCGTCGCCGGTCTCGGTTGATGCGGGTCAGAGCGCGAGATCGCGCAGCTTGGACTCGGTGAACCGCTCCATCAGCGTGTCGGGCGAAGCGCTGAACATCCGGATCCGGCCGGTGTGCAGCAGGAGGAGCAGGCCGGTGGCATGGGCGAAGACATCGACCACCACGTGCCCGGCCGTCTCCTGCGACGCCCCAAGCTCTCGCGCTGCCTCGGCGACCGGCGAAAGCGCGGCCTCCAGCGCGGCGTTCAGTTCCTGATCGGTCTCACGGCTCAGCCCCGCGGGCTTCATCCCGCCGCGGAACAGGTAGAACCCGAGGTCCAGCTCGCGCGGGTTGCGGGCGTAGTAGTGGTAAAACCCCATCGCCGCCGCCCGGAAACGCGCTCGCGCGTCCTCTTGCCGTCCGACTGCCTCCAGAACCGCCGCCCGCAGCGCGGCCAGCGAGGCGCGCAGGAGTTCGGCATAGATCGCCTCCTTGGACGGAAAGTGGAAATAGAGCGCGGCGGGCGTGTACCCGGCGCGGGCCGCGATGGCCCGGACGCTCGCACCTTCCAGCCCCTCGGACGCGAACACCTCGCGCGCAGCGTCGAGAATGAAGCCGCGCTTTTGCTCCGCCTGAACCTTCTTTCGTTGTGCCTTGCGCTCTGTCACCGGTCCCTCGTCGCCATGTCTTGACGAATGTTCTAACGGTGTTCGATAGTTTGGACAAGAATCGAACACTGTTCGAAACGAGGGAGGAAGTGCCATGCTCATGACCGCCGAGGACTACCGCGAGTCGCTTCGTGCCTATGCCCCGCGGGTTTTCATCGACGGCGACCGGATCGACAGCGTGGCGGACGAGCCGCGCCTCGCTCCGGGGATCAACGGGGTCGGCGTCACGTATGACTTCGCGCACCGGGATGAGGCCAGGTCGCTGATGACCGCGACGCAGTCGACGAGCGGCAAGACCGTGAACCGGATGCTGCACATCAACACCTCGACGCAGGACCTCCTGACCAAGCTCGAAGCCGTGCGGCTGGTGTGCAAGGTGTCCGGCTGCGCGCAGCGCTACCTCAGCCACGATGCGCTCAACGGTCTATACCAGGCGACGAACCGGACCGACGCGACCCACGGCACCGACTATTCGCAGCGCTTCCTCGCCTACCTGCATAAGGTGCAGGACCGCGACCTCACGCTTGGCGTGGCGATGACCGATGCCAAGGGCGACCGCTCGCTCAGGCCGGGCAAGCAGGCGAACCCGGATGTCTACGTCCATATCAAGGAGCGGCGCCCGGACGGGATCGTGATCTCGGGGACCAAGGCCATCGTCACAGGCGCGCCCTATATGCACGAATTCCTCGTCATGCCCTGCCGCACGCACACGCCCGAAGATGCGGATTTCGCGGTCTGTTGCGCGGTGCCCTGCGACGCGCCAGGCGTCACCATCGTCGCCCGACCCGCGGGCCGCCCGGGCGAGGCGTCGGCCAAGTTCTCGGCCAAGTACGGGCAATCGGTGGGCGTCGTCATGTTCGAGGATGTCTTCGTGCCCCACGACCGCGTTTTCCTCGCTGGCGAGACCGAGGAAGGCGGGTTCCTGACGACCTCCTACGCCACGCACCACCGCCATTCCTGCATCGGGGCGCGTGCCGGATTCGGCGATCTCCTGATCGGTGCCGGGGCGCTGATGGTGGACGCCAACGGGCTCGACCCCGACCGCCACGGGCATATCCGCGAGGCGATGGTGGACCTCATCACGATCACCGAGAGCTTCTATGCCTGTGGTGTCGCCGCCTCGGTTTACGGCGCCGAGGATCCGGCGGGGTCGGTGATGCCCGACGCGGTCTTCTCCAACATCGGCAAGCTGCTGCTCGCGACCAAGATCTACGACATGCACAAGCTGGCGCATTACGTCTCCGGCGGGCTGATCGTCGCCCTGCCCGGCCCGGACGAGGACCACAATCCGGCGACAAAGGCGAGCCTGTCGGCGGTGCTCGGCGGACGGGAGGACATCCCGGCGGAGCGGCGGATGGAGGTCGCGCGGATGATCGAGGATCTCACGGTCTCCAACCAGGGCGCGTGGTATTCGGTCATCTCGCTCCACGGCGGCGGTTCGCCCGAGGCGATGAAGCGCGAGATCTGGCGCAACTACCCGGTGGGCGAGCGCAAGGAGCTCGTCTCGGACCTGATGGACCGGGGCGTGCTTGCCGAAGGCCGCAAGGTGTCCCGTCAGCCCGGACGCTGCTGCACCGAGGGCTGCAAGGAGCCGGAACGGATCGACGCGACGCCCGAAGCGGCGCCGGTCAAGTAACGCTCAGAGCTTGTAGACGTCCGCGAACTTGGCTTCGAGGTAATCCAGCAGCGGCTCCTCGCTCGGCGCCTCGCCCCCGCAGGCCCGCGTGACTACTTCGCGCGGCTCGAAGAGCCCGCCGTGGCGTTGCAGGTTGTCGGCGAGCCACTTGGTCGCTTCGGCCGGCTCCCCCTTGGCGAGGTGGCTGTCCACCTCCGGCACCTGCGCGCGCAGCGCTTTCATCAGGCACCCGGCATAGACGTTGCCCAGCGAATAGGTCGGGAAATAGCCGAAGAGGCCGACCGACCAGTGCACGTCCTGGAGACAACCGTTCGCGGGCTGGTCCACCTTCACGCCGAAATCCTTCTCGAACCGCGCGTTCCACGCCTCTTCGAGGTCCTTGACCGCGAGTTTGCCCGAGATCAGGTCGCGTTCGAGGTCGAAGCGCAGAAGGACGTGGAGGTTATATTGCACCTCGTCCGACTCGGTACGGATATAGCCCGGCGTGACCCGGTTCACCGCGCCGTAGAACGCATCCGCGTCCTTCACGGACAGTTCGCCGAAGACCGCGCGCATCCGCATGAACAACCATTCGGTGAAGGCGCGCGAGCGGCCCATCTGGTTCTCGTAGATGCGGCTCTGGCTCTCATGCACGCCCATCGAGACACCCTGCCCCAGCGGCGTGAGCAGGTAGTCGCGGTCGATGTGCTGCTCGTAGCAGGCATGGCCGACCTCGTGCACCGTCGAGTAGATCGAGCCAAAGGGATCGGTGGCGCTGGTGCGCGTAGTGATCCGCACGTCGAGGCCGGAGCCGGACGAGAACGGGTGAACTGCCTTGTCGATGCGCCCGTGCGCCATGTCGTAACCGAAGGCCTTGGCGATTTCGCGGGTGAGCTTCATTTGCGCCTGTTCGTCGAACGTGCCGGTGAGCGGCGCAGGCTGGTGGTCCGCCCCCATGATCCGGTCGTGCAGGTCGACGAGGCGCGGACGCAGCGCGTCGAACATCGCCTCGAGCTCGGCGGCCGTCGCGTTCGGCTCATAATCGTCGAGCAGCGCGTCGTAGGGATCGCCGCCGATGGCCAACGCCTCCGCTTCCGCCTGCTTCAGTGCAACCACTTTCTCAAGAACCGGGGCGAACGCCTTGAAATCGTTGTTCGCGCGGGCGTCGGCCCAGATGCGCTGCGAGGACGAGGTGACGCGCGCGATCTCGCCCGCCAGCTTCACCGGGACGCGGTTGGTTCGGTCGAACCGGCGCTGGATATGGCGGAGGTTGGCCTGCCCGGTCGCGTCCAGCGTCGCGGTGTCGATATCGGCGAGCCATTCGCCCACCCGTGGATCGGTGCGGCGGGCATGCAGGACATGTTCCAGCGCCTCGCTCTCCTCCGCCCGCTGGGGTCCGGCGCCGCGCGGCATCACCGTCTCCTGGTCCCAGCTCAGCCGTCCGGCGACCTGCGACAAGGCCTGCGTCTGGCGTTCGAACGCCATCAGGTCTTCGTAATGCGACATGGTTCAGCCCCTGACGGATTGTGCCTTCGGATAGCCCGCACGATAGCGGGCGAGGATGATGAGCGAGAAGGTAAGGATCGCCCCCGCCTGGTGCACGATGGCGATGTGGAGCGGTGCGGCGGTCAGCACCGTGTAGATGCCGATCACCATCTGCACCACGATCATGCCGGAGGCCAGCATGAAGGCGGTGCGGGTCGAGGATGCGGCGGCACGCCGCCCCCGGAAGAACGCCCCGATAGCGAAAAGGACCAGCAGGTATCCGACCATCCGGTGCATGAACTGCACGAGGCCCGGGTTTTCGAAGAAATTCCGCCAGCCCGGGGTGAGCGAGAACGCGTCCGGCGGGAAGAACTGCCCGGCCATCAGCGGCCAGTCCACGAAGCTGCGCCCCGCGTCGATCCCCGCCACGAGCGCGCCGAGGAGTATCTGGAGGAAGGCGAGATGCATAAGGCCCGTGCCCATGCCGAAGAGGCTTCGCTCGCGCAGCCGTCGCGCCTGCATCATGTCGGCTTCTGATCGACTGAGAAGGAGGATGCACCACAGGATCAGCCCGAGGATGGCGAAGGCGAGCCCCAGGTGAGTCGCGAGGCGGTATGAGGCCACGTCCACCCGGTCGCCCTGCAACCCGGAATGGACCATCCACCAGCCCACCGCGCCCTGCACGCCGATCATTACACCGATGGTGAGAAGCCGCCCGGTCCAGCCGCCGGGAATACGTTTCGCGATCAGGAAGCCCAGGAACCCGAAAATCCAGTAGAGCCCGATGAACCGGCCGAGCTGGCGATGCCCCCACTCCCACCAGTAGATCGTCTTGAACGCGGCGAGGCTCATCCCCTCGTTCTGGAGACGGTATTCCGGCGAGGCGCGGTATTTCTCGAACTCCGACGACCAGTCCTCGGCATTCATCGGCGGCAGCGTGCCGGAAACGAGGTTCCACTCGGTGATCGACAATCCGCTGTCGGTGAGCCGGGTCAAACCGCCGACCACCACCATGACCGTGACCAGAGCGAAGAGCCCGATGAGCCAGGCCCGGATCGCGCGCCGTGCGCCGCGCCCGGCCCCTTTTTCGATCATTCCGGTGGTGACCGCCTTGCGGGGCTCGGCACCCTCGTCCACTTCCTCGAAAATGCTGCGACCAGGCTGGGCCATCTCGATCCTCTGCGGTTGTTTCGCGGGACTATCGGGGAAGCCGCCGAAAATGCCAACCCGATATGCCGCTTTTCCGGGCGACATTTGGACGCTTCCGATTGCACCCCATAGCTGGTTGTTGGTATAGAGAGACAAACAAAATGTGGTGAACACATCACAGGCGAACGATCCAGAAAAAAGAAACGGCGGACGACTTGAACGACACCCCGGAACCCCCTGAGAACGAAGGCGAATTGCCGCCCGAACGCCCCACCTATTCGGGACCCTCGATCACGATCGAGGAAGAAATGCGCACCTCCTATCTCGACTACGCGATGAGCGTGATCGTGAGCCGTGCGATTCCGGACCTGCGCGACGGGCTGAAACCGGTGCACCGGCGCATCCTTTACGCGATGCACGAGGTCGGGAACACGCACGACAAACCCTACCGGAAGTCCTCGCGCCCGGTGGCCGACACGATGGGTCAGTATCACCCGCACGGCGACGCCGCGATCTACGACGCGCTCGCCCGGATGACGCAGGATTTCTCGATGTCCCTGCCGCTCCTCGACGGCCAGGGCAACTTCGGCTCGATGGACGGGGACAAGCCCGCGGCCTTCCGATACACCGAAGTCCGGATGGAGAAGGCCGCGCAGGCGCTCCTGGAGGACATCGACAAGGAAACCGTCGATTTCCAGGACAACTATGACGGCAAGCAGGAGGAGCCGACGGTCCTCCCCGCCCGCTTCCCCAACATGCTCGTCAACGGGGCCGGTGGCATCGCGGTCGGCATGGCCACGAACATTCCGCCGC
Source organism: Maritimibacter sp. (assembly GCA_964230745.1). Lineage (GTDB taxonomy): Bacteria > Pseudomonadota > Alphaproteobacteria > Rhodobacterales > Rhodobacteraceae > Maritimibacter. Next base: position 73,889 of record CAXRHZ010000022.1, read on the forward strand.
ACAACCTGGGCGAGGTCGTGGATGCCACGCTCGAGATGATCCAGAACCCGGACATTTCCGACGAACGGCTCATGGAGATCATTCCCGGCCCGGACTTCCCGACCGGCGGCGTGATCCTGGGCCGCTCCGGCGCGCGCAAGGCATACCTCGAAGGGCGCGGCAGCGTGATCCTGCGGGCCAAGACCCGGGTGGAGGAAATCCGCAAGGACCGCTACGCCATCGTGGTCGACGAGGTGCCGTTCCAGGTCAACAAGGCCATGATGATCGAGAAGATCGCGGACCTCGTGCGCGACAAGAAGCTCGAAGGCATCTCGGCGATCCAGGACGAAAGCGACCGCTTTGGCGTGCGCGTGGTGATCGAGCTCAAGCGCGACGCGACGGCCGAGGTGGTACTGAACCAGCTCTTCCGCTTCACGCAGCTTCAGACGCATTTCGGCTGCAACATGCTCGCCCTGAACGGCGGGCGGCCCGAGCAGCTCACGCTCCGCGACTTCCTGCGCCATTTCATCACCTTCCGCGAAGAGGTTGTGGCGCGGCGCACCGCCTACCTGCTGCGCAAGGCGCGCGAGCGCAGCCACGTGCTCTGCGGTCTCGCCGTGGCGGTATCGAACGTGGACGAGGTGGTCGCGACCATCCGCGCCTCGGCCGACGCTGCGGAAGCGCGCGAGAAGCTCATGACGCGCCGCTGGCCCGCCGAGGACATCGCTGCCTATATCCGGCTGATCGACGATCCTACGCACAAGATGAACGACGACGGGACCTACCACCTGTCCGAGACACAGGCCCGCGCGATCCTCGAACTGCGCCTGCAGCGCCTGACCCAGATCGGGGTCAAGGAAGTCACGGACGAGCTGCAGGAGCTGGCTGACAAGATCCGCGAATACCTCGACATCCTGCGTTCGCGCGACCGGATCATGGCGATCATCTCGGAGGAACTGACCGCGGTGAAGGACGAATTCGCCGTGCCGCGCCGCTCCGAGATCGTCGACTGGTCCGGCGACATGGACGACGAGGACCTGATCGAGCGCGAGGACATGGTCGTCACGATCACGCAGTCCGGCTACGCCAAGCGCACGCCGCTGGCCGAGTACCGGGAGCAGAAGCGTGGCGGCAAGGGCCTTTCCGGCATGGCGACCAAGGACGACGACGTGGTTACCACGCTCTTCGTCGCCAATACGCACACCCAACTCCTGTTCTTCACCACTGACGGGATGGTCTACAAGCTCAAGACCTGGCGCCTCCCGATGGGCGGGCGCACCTCGCGCGGCAAGGCGATCGTGAACATCCTGCCCATCCCCACAGGCGTCGGCATCGCCGCGATCATGCCGGTGGACCGGGACGAGAAGGAATGGGACGACCTCCAGATCGTCTTCGCCACCTCCAAGGGCTCCGTGCGCCGCAACCGGCTGTCGGATTTCACCAACGTCATGCGCAACGGCAAGATCGCGATGAAGTTCGAGGGCGAGGACGAGGGCACGCGCCTCATCAACGCGCGCATCTGCGACGAGAACGACGACGTCATGCTGGTGACGAACAAGGGCCGCGCGATCCGCTTCCCGGTCACCGACGTGCGGGTATTCAACTCGCGTAGTTCGACCGGCGTCCGGGGGATCAAGCTCCTGTCCGGCGATGCCGAGGTGGTGTCGATGTCGGTGATCCGTCACTTCGACGCGACCTCCGAGGAACGCACCGCCTACCTGAAGATGCGTCGTCAGATGGCCGGGCTGGACGACAGCGAGGCCGAGGATGACGAGGAGCCGCAGGTTGAAGGCGCGATCACCCAGGAGCGGTTCGAGGAGATGCAGGCGGCCGAAGAGCTGATCCTGACCATCACCGAGGCCGGGCTGGGCAAGCTGTCCTCCTCGCACGACTACCCGGTCCGGGGCCGTGGCGGCCAGGGCGTCACCGCGTTTGCCAAGGCGATGCCGGGCGGCGACCTCGTCGCGTCCTTCCCGGTTGGCCTCGACGACCAGGTCATGCTCGCCACCTCCAAGGGTCAGTCGATCCGCTGCCCGGTCGGCGGCATCTCGTTCCGCTCGCGCAGCGCGGGCGGGGTCAAGGTGTTCAACACCGGCAAGGGCGAGAGCGTCGTGTCGGTCGCCTGGATCGCGGAGGCGAGCGAAGAGGAAGAAGAGGCGACCGAGGCGTGATGCGCCATCGTCGACCCTTCGCAGGCTGAGGCCGGATGTTCCCGACGCTCACGCTCGACGCCGCGCGCAGCCGCCAATGGGACGTGATCATCGCGGGGAGTTCCTTCTCCGCGATGTTCTTTCTTCAGGGTCTGCCCAAGGGGCTCTCGGTCCTCTTGATCGAAAAGGGTCGGCACATGACCCACGAGGAACAGATCACCACCGGCTTTCGCAATCTCGAAGACGTGCCGATGGTGAACACCTCGCCCCATGAGAAGGAATGGGTGCTCCACACCCTCCTCGGCGGCAATTCAAACTGCTGGTGGGCCTGCACGCCGCGCTTCCACCCCTCCGACTTCCGGATGAACGCGCTTTACGGCGTAGGAGAGGACTGGCCGCTGGGCTACGAGGATCTCGCGCCGTTCTACCAGGAGGTGGAGGAGGCGATGGACGTGAACGGGGGCGGCTCCGACCATGTTCTGCCGCGGGACAAGCCCTTCCCCTACCCGGCCCACCTGCCGACACGTTCGGACAAGCTGCTCAGGGCCCATTCGGACATGTGGTGGGCACAGCCGACCGCGCGGGCCAACGGCGGGCCACGGGCGCAGTGCTGCGCCAACGGGGCCTGCGACGAATGCCCCATCGACTCGAAATACACGGTCCTCAACAGCTTTGACCGCCTCGCCTATGACGGCGCCCATCTGCTCACGGACACCGAGGTCCGCGCGGTGCGCCTCGAGGGCGGGCGCGCGACCGGCGTTCAGGTGCGCCAGGGACGCGACGAGGCCGAGATTTCCGGCAGCGCGGTCGCCCTCGGCGCAAACGCGCTTTTCAATGCCGTGATCCTTCTGCGCTCCGGCGTCGAGCACCCGAAATTGGGTGTCGGGATCAACGAACAGGTGGCGCAGAACGTCCTGATCGACGGGCCGGAGCTGGGTTATTTCGGCGGAACCTCCGTCACGGGGCACGGCTACGCGCTCTACGACGGGCCGCACCGCGCGAAGCATTCAGGCGTGTTGATGGAGACCTATAATGCCCCGATGGAACTGCGCCGCGAGCCGGGCAAATGGGGCGAACGCCTGCGCATGAAGATCATCGCCGAGGACCTGCCGCGCGACGACAACCGCGTGGTCCTGCGTGGCGACGATTACGTGATCGAATGGGCAGGACACGACGATTACGCGTGGTCCGGGCTGGAATGGGGCATGGAGCAGTTGCAGTCGATCCTGCCCGAGGGGCTCGATTTCTGGGGATTCACCGAGCCGGTAAAAACGGAGAAGCACGTGATCGGCACCCATCGCTTCGGCACCGATCCGGCGCGCCACGTGGTCGACCCGGACATGCGGGCGCACGGCGTCGACGGGCTCTATGCGCTCGGTTCCGGCGTCTTCCCGACCTCCAGCCTCGCCAACCCGACGCTCACGATCTCCGCGCTGTCCCTGCGCGCGGGGCGGCTGGTCGCATGAAGCGGCGCACCCTCCTTTTGTCATCAGCGGCGGCGCTGGCTGGCGCACAGCCCGCGACGGCGCAACTCTTTCGCGGTGCCAAACTGCGCCGGACGGTGGAGGCCTGCCGCGCCGCGCTGGCTGAAAGCTTCACGCCCGAGATCCTCGCGATGCCCGCGACGGAAGATTTCCTCGCGGCCTATGCCGAGGTCGCGCTCGACAAGCCGGACACGCACCCACCGGACGGGGCCTATTTCCACTTCCTGACCTCCACGAACGTCATGGTGCACGTGGAAACCGGCGCCGCCCTGACCTTCGACGTGATCTTCGACCCGCACGACACGCCTTGCGCCAACCACCTTGGCGCGTTCTACGCGGCGGACGGGGAACACGGCTGACCCGTTTCGGGTTTGTGGCCAATCATCGGTCATCACGTCGATTTCCCACATTTGCCGAACAATGACCCGACCCGTTCCGCAATCGCGCCCCAATCCGGTGGCCTATTGGGGACAACGCAAGAGGGACAGACACATGGCTTACTCCTACCGCCGCATCGACATCACGGGCCGCCCGGCCGAAGTGCGCCACCGCACCGTCCGGCCTCAGGGACGCTACGCGCAGATCCTCGACCTGATCGGCTACGGCAAGGGGCCGGAGAGCCCGCAGGCCGCCGCCCTCGCCGCCTCTTAATTCGTTTCCGCCTCCTCAAGGTGCAAACTGGCCCGCGCTCGCGCGGGTCTTTTCTTTTGCCTGCCGCTCGCCTACATCGCCTCCATGTCCAGAACGCTTCATATCGTCGGCGGTGGCATGGCCGGGTCCGAGGCCGCTTGGCAGGCTGCCAACGCGGGTCTCGACGTGGTCATCCACGAAATGCGCCCCAAGGTTGAAACCTTTGCCCACCACACCGGCAAGTTGGCCGAGATGGTCTGCTCCAACTCGTTCCGCTCGGACGATGACGAGCAGAACGCGGTGGGCCTGCTACACTGGGAGATGCGCGCGGCCAATTCGCTCATCATGAAGACGGCGGACGAACACCGCCTTCCCGCCGGCGGCGCGCTCGCCGTGGACAGGGAACCGTTCTCGGCCCAGATCACCGACACGCTTCACGCTATGCCCAACGTCACCGTCGTTGGTGAAGAGGTCGATCATCTGCCGTCCGAGGGCCACTGGCTCTTCGCCACCGGCCCGCTCACCTCGCCCGCGCTTGGCGAGGCCATCGCGCGCGAGACCGGGGCGGACCGGCTCGCCTTCTTCGATGCGATCGCGCCCATCGTCTATGCCGACACGATCGACATGGACGTGGTCTGGGCCCAATCGCGCTACGACAAGGGGGAAACGGAAGAAGAGCGCAAGGCGTACCTCAACTGCCCGATGACCAAGGACCAGTACGAGGCGTTCATCGACGCGCTCCTGGCCGCCGACAAGACCGAGTTCCACGAGGGCGAGACCGCCAAGTATTTCGACGGCTGCCTGCCGATCGAGGTCATGGCGGAACGCGGGCGCGAGACCCTGCGCCACGGTCCGATGAAGCCCGTGGGCCTCACCAACGCGCACAAGCCCGATCAAAAGGCCTACGCGGTCGTGCAGCTGCGCCGCGACAACGCGCTCGGCACGCTGTTCAACATGGTCGGCTTCCAGACCAAGATGAAATACGGCGCCCAGACCGAGGTGTTCCGCATGATCCCGGGGCTGGAAAACGCGAGTTTCGCGCGCCTCGGCGGCATCCATCGCAACACATTTATGAACTCGCCGACGCTGCTCGACCACGAGATGCGGCTGCGTTCGCGACCGAACATCCGCTTCGCGGGTCAGGTGACCGGCGTCGAGGGTTACGTGGAGAGCGCCGCGATGGGCCTGCTCGCCGCGCGATACGCGATTGCCGAACTGACGGGGGAAAGCCTGCCGCCGGTTCCCGACACCACGGCGATGGGCGCGCTGGTCACGCATATCTCCGGCGGGGCTGACGCCAAGACGTTCCAGCCGATGAACGTCAACTTCGGCCTGTTCCCGCCCGTCGACCTAAAGGGCGGGCGAAAGAACCGCCCGGCGCGCTACAAGGCCTATACCGACCGCGCCAAGTCCGACTGGCGGAACTGGCTGGCCGGGACGGTCGTTGAGAGCGCATGAACTACGTCCTCGCTCTCCTCCTGCCGCCGCTGTCGATCCTCCTGACAGGCCGTCCGATCCTCGCGATCGTCATCTTCCTGATTTGGGTGCCCGCGATCATCTTTTCGGGCGGGCTCACCCATCCCATGTTCATCATCCTCGCCTGGATCCTGATCTACCAGTCGAGCGAGGATCGCCGCGCGCGCCGGATCGAGCGCGCGACGCGAGACTGACGGCTGGCGGGTGGACGGGCGCGCCCGTTCGCCCTAGCCTCGCATCATGGCTGACAAATTTCTCGACAAGGTCTATGAGACCGATCCCGACCGGCTGACCGGCCTTTATGATGAATGGGCTGACGCCTACGACGGCGAGCTTACCGGTCAGGGCTACGCAACCCCCGGACGGCTGGCCCGTGCGCTCGCCCTCCATGCCCCTGACAAATCCGCGCCGCTGCTCGATTTCGGCTGTGGCACCGGGCTGGGCGGTGCCGCGCTGGCGTCGGTGGGCTTCACCACGCTGGACGGCTGCGATGTCTCCGCCGGTATGCTGGAGGAGGCGCAGGCCAAGGGCATCTACCGCAACCTGTGGCAGACGGAGGAGGATCGGCCCCTGCCCTTCGACCTCGCCAATTACCCGCTGGTCTGCGCGGTCGGCGTGATCTCGACCGGCGCGGCCCCGCCCGAGGTCCTGCCCTTTATTGTGGAGCGGATGGAGCCGGGCGCGCTCCTCGCCTTCTCCTTCAACGACCACACGCTCGAAGACCGGGCCTACATGGACGCGCTGGACGAGGTAACCGGAACCGCCGCGATCCTGAGCGACAAGATCGGCGATCACATCCCCGGTCTTGGCTCGCGCTCGCGCGTCTACGTGCTGGAGATCTGATGCGTGCGCACCCGCTTCGCGCCGTCCCCGACGGGTCTCCTCCACCTCGGCCATGCCTACTCCGCCCTGACCGTCTGGCGCGTCGCCGCCGAGGCTGACGGCACCGCGCTCCTGCGGATCGAGGATACCGACAGCACGCGCTGCCGACCCGAATACGAGGCGGCGATCTACGACGATCTGCACTGGCTCGGCCTCGACTGGCCCGAACCCGTCCGACGCCAGTCGGGCCACCGTGCCGATTACAACGCCGTGCTCGCCACGCTGGGCGACCGGGGCCTCCTCTATCCCTGTTCCTGCTCGCGCCGCGACATCGCCGAAGCGGGCGCGGTCGTCGGGTGGGACGGGATGGTCTACCCGGGAACGTGCAGGCACCGTAACATGGCCGACGCACGCCCGGGCGACGCGTTTCGACTTGACTTGGACCGAGCCCTCGAAGCGGCCGGCCCCCTGTCCGAATTCGTCGAAACCGGTCCGCTTCACCCAGGCGCATGGCGTCCCGACCCGGACGAACTCATGGCCAACGTCGGGGACCCGGTCCTGCAGCGCAAGGAAACCGGCGATCCAGCCTACCACCTCGCCTGCCCCCATGACGATGCCGAGCAGGAGATCACGCATGTGGTGCGGGGGGCCGACCTTTGGAACGCCACGTTCCTGCATGTGACGCTCCAGACCCTGATGGGCTGGCCGGTGCCGGTCTACCACCATCACGACCTGGTCCGGGACGAGCATGGAACGCGGCTGGCCAAGATCGCCCATTCCCGCGCCATCAACGCTTTCCGCGACGATGGCCTCTCACCCGCCGAACTCAGGACCCTCGTCGGTTTCTGACGGTCATCGGGAACTTCCCTGCCCGGCTCGTGTTGGGTCGCTTACCAGACCGTGACCAAACGTGACCGAAGAGAAACCGTCCCAAAATGCTCGACTCGCTGACCGAAAACATCGAAGTCGTCCAGCTCATCACATCCCTGACCACAATGCTGGTCTGGGTCGTCTACTTGAACATCTTTCTCATCGGTTTCATCCAGCAACGCCGATCGTCGCTGCTCATCAACCGCGGCGGGGGCGAGGATCTCGACAGCCGGTGCCTGATCTCCAACATGGGGGCACAGCCGGTCTACCTGCTCGACGTGCTCGCGGCGACGGAAGGCGAAAAGGCCCCGACGCTCGCCTCGGTCGTGGATCGCAAGGAACTGCGCGACGGCGACAAGGAGGGCTCCACGGACATCACCGGCCAGGGGCCCATCAACAGCGGCTCATTCGTCGATATCGGCAGTTTTCGCGACGTGGCCTCGCGTGCTGCGTTTCACGACATGACGAGCGCCTCTGACCAACCCAAACGCCTGAAACTCATCGTTGTCGCAGCGACCAACCAGGCAAAGCACATTGTCGCGGCGTCGCGCGAATTCGACATCGCGGGCGGCGGCGATGTGGCCGTGCGCCCCTGCTCGGTAGAAGCCCGCCAGATCCGCGCCCGGCGCAAGCGTAAACGCCTCACCAAACTGCTCAATGCCATCCAGCAGAAGAAGATCGGCGAAACCGTCGAGAGTTCCGACATCGACCGACTGTGATCAGGCCATCGGGCCCATCAGTTCGACCTCTTCCCCGTCCCGGATCGCAGTGTAGAAACATGTCCGACGCTTCGTGTGACACGCCGGCCCCGCCTGCTCGACGAGCGCCAGAAGGCAATCGTTGTCGCAATCCACGCGCAATTCGACAAGGGACTGGACATGCCCCGATGTCTCGCCTTTGACCCAGAACGCCTTCCGCGACCGGCTCCAGTAGGTCACACGGCCCGTCTCGAGCGTGCGCGCCACGGCCTCGGCATTCATCCACGCCATCATGAGCACTTCGCCGGTCTCCGCCTCCTGCGCGATGCAGGGGATCAGGCCCTTGTGATCGTAGGCGAGGCTCGCAGGGTCGAACGCCATGTCGCACTCCTTTCCAAACGCAATTCGCTCGCCTATCTAGGGGGAACGACACCCGAGGGAAACCCATGTCCGACAGCGACCTGATCAAGCTCTACTCCAAGCGCATCCTCGCGCTGGCGGCCGACATCCCGCATCACGGGCGGCTCGACACGCCCGGCGGCACGTCCAAGCAGCGCTCCCCGCTCTGCGGCTCAACGGTGACGGCGGACGTGACGGTGCGGGACGGAAAGATCGAGGATTTTGCCCAGAACGTGAAAGCCTGCGCCCTTGGACAGGCGTCCTCGGCCATCCTCGGGCAGCACGTAATCGGACAGGACCGCACGACCATCGCTGCGGCCCGCGATGCCCTCATCGCGATGCTGAAGGAGGACGGGCCGACACCGCCCGCGCCGTTCGAGGATCTCGAAGTCCTGCGCCCGGCGCGGGAGTTCAAGAACCGCCACCCCTCGATCCTGCTGGCATGGGAAGCCACCCTCGCCGCGATGGACGAGGCGCAGGACGCCGCCTGAGGAACACAAACGACCCGCACAAAAAAAACCGCCGCCTCGGGGTCCGAGACGGCGGAAGTTATGCGGTGTGGGTCGGACCCGGGGAAAGAGGCAGAACCGGGTGGGACAGGCGACGCTTGGGACAGCGCGGGCATCGTAGGTTGGGGACAGAGATGCCGGGACCCTATTTACCGCAGGCAGAAAATCGAAAGATCAGAAGAAGCCGGGAAGGTGGAGCACACCGACGAGCCCGACCATGAGTGCGGCACCACCGGCCATATCCTGCCAGATCGTCGCGCGGGACCGGTTCAGCACTTGGCGAATCTCGTTCATCATCGTGGGCTCCAGCTCGTGTGTTCCGTTTGCGTTCTTTTGTTAACCCTTTGTTCTCATATCGCTGGGCAATCTGTAAAGAACTTTTTAAGAACATCTCGGAACTTTTTGGAACATTCCGGTTAACCCACTGAAATCAAACGAATCGCCTCGTCCTGTCGCATGAGCCATAGGAGAACACGCGCCGCCTCGCCACGCTGCGAGGTAAGCTCCGGATCGTCCGAAAGCAGCTTGCGCGCGTCCTTTTGCGCCACCGCCATCAACCCGGCCTGGTGTTCGAGATCGCCGATCATGAAGCGCGGCAGCCCGGATTGCGCTGTGCCGATCAGGTCGCCGGCCCCCCGGATTTCCAGGTCCGCTTCGGCGATCCGAAACCCGTCCTCGGTGTCGCGCATGATACCCAGCCGCTTCTCGCCCCCTTCAGTGAGCGGCGGCTGGTACAGAAGCAGGCAGGTCGAAGCCTGCGACCCGCGCCCGACCCGGCCCCGGAGCTGGTGGAGTTGGGCGAGGCCGAAATGCTCGGCCCGCTCGATCACCATGATCGTCGCGTTGGGCACGTCCACGCCGACCTCGATCACCGTGGTCGCGACGAGGACCTTGGTCTCGCCGCGCTGGAATGCCGCCATCGCCGCATCCTTCTCGGCAGGCGGCATCTGCCCGTGGACCAGCCCGACGACTCCCTCGCCAAGCGCGGCCCGCAACTGCTTGAACCGTTCCTCCGCCGCGATCAGCTCGCTCACCTCGCTCTCGCCCACCAGCGGACAGACCCAGTAGGCCTGCTGACCCTCCGCCGTGACGGAGCGCAGCCGCCCCACCACGTCGTCGAGCCGCGAGACCGAGAGGACCGAGGTGGTGATGGGTTTGCGCCCCGGCGGCTTCTCGTCGAGGATCGAGACATCCATGTCCCCGTATTGCGCGAGCGACAGGGAGCGGGGATCGGGGTCGCGGTCATGACGAGCACGTCCGCCGCCGTCCCCTTGCGCCCGAGCCGCATACGCTCGGCCACGCCGAACCGGTGCTGTTCGTCCACGACCGCGAGCCGCAGGTCGTGATACTCGACATCGTCCTGGAACACCGCATGGGTGCCCACCAGCACGTGAATGTCACCGCGCTTCAGCGCCTCCAGCTTGGCGCGCCGCTCGCCGCCCTTGTCCCGGCCGGTCAGCAGTTCGACCACGACCCCCGCCTCCTCAGCCATCGGCCGCAGGCTTTCGAGGTGCTGACGGGCGAGAATCTCGGTCGGTGCCATCATCACGCCCTGCCCGCCCGCCTCGATCGCGATCAACAGCGCGAGAAAGGCGACGAGCGTCTTGCCCGCGCCCACGTCGCCCTGCAACAGACGGTTCATGCGCTGGCCGGCGGCCATGTCGGCGGCGATATCGGCGACCGCCCGCTCCTGCGCCCCGGTCGGCTTGTAGGGCAGCGCCGCGCGCACCTTGTCCTGCAAGGCGCCCGTCCCGACCGACGCGCGCCCCTTGCCCCGCCGCATCCGGGCGCGGGCGAGCGCGAGGGTCAACTGGTGCGCGAAGAACTCGTCATAGGCCAGTCGCCGCCGCGCGGGCGCTTGTGGCGACAGGTCGTCCGGCCCCTGCGGCATATGCGCGATGCGCACCGCCTCGTGCCAGTCCGGCCAGTGCTCCTGCGCCTTCAACGCCGGATCGATCCATTCGATGAGCGGCTGGACGCGCGACAGCACCTCGCCCACCGCGCGGAACATGAGCTTCTGCGTCACGCCCTGAGCGAGGTGATAGACCGGCTCGAACTCCGGAATCTGATCTGCGTCGCCGGGCCGCAGGATGTGATCCGGATGCGCCATCTGCCGGATGCCGTCGTATTCCTCGACCTTGCCCGACACGATGCGCCGCTGCCCTGTCGGCAGGTTGCGCGAAATCCAATCGGGATTGCCGTGGAAGAAGATGACGTGGAACGTGGTCAGCGCGTCCGTCATCTCGACCTTGTAGGGCCGGTTGCGGCTGCTTGGGGCGATGTGGCGCCCCACCTCGGCCTCGACCGTCACCGTTGCCGGCGGCCTCACCTCGGCGACCGAGGCGCGGAAACTGCGGTCGACACCGGAATAGGGCAGCGAGAACAACAGGTCGCGTGGATGGACGATATCCAGGGCGGCCAGGGACTTGGCCGATTTCGGCCCGATCCCGCCCAGCGTCTCGAGCTCGGCGAAGAGCGGGAACAGGATTTCGGGCCGCGTGCTCATGCGCCCGCGATGAGGTCCAGCCAGCCGTCCTCGTCGATGATCTCGACGCCCAGCTCCTCTGCCTTCTTCGCCTTGGAGCCCGCGCCGGGACCGGCCACGACGAGGTCGGTCTTGGCCGAGACGGAGCCGGACACCTTGGCCCCCAGCGCCTCGGCCCGCGCCTTGGCCTCGGCCCGCGTCATCTTCTCCAGCGTGCCGGTGAACACCACCGTCTTGCCGGCCACCGGGCTTCCGTCGCTCTGCGGGGCCGCCACCGCCTCGATGTCGAGCTCGGCAACCAGCCGGTCGATGGAGGCACGCTCGGCATCCTGGTGGAAGGTCGTGACGAGCGAGGTCGCCATCGTCTCCCCGACCCCGTCTATGGACAGAAGCTCTTCCCAGGCCGCGCCGCCTTCGGGCGACGCGTCGGTCATCGCGGCCTCGAACGTCGGCCAGTCGCCGTAGTGGCGGGCCAGCAGGTTGGCGGAGTTTTCGCCCACGTGGCGAATGCCGAGCGCGAAGATGACACGGTTGAGCGGGATGCGCCGCCGCTCCTCGATGGCCTCGAAGAGCTTGGCCGCGGATTTCTCCCCCCACCCGTCGCGGTTCTTGAGCTTGGCCAGCGCCGCATCGTCGCGTTTGGCGAAGGTGAAGATGTCGGCTGGCTCCCGGATCGGCAGGCCCTCGTCGTGGTAGAACGCCTCGACCTGCTTCGCGCCCAGCCCCTCGATGTCGAAGGCGGCGCGGGAGACGAAATGTTTCAGTTTCTCGACCGCCTGGGCGGGGCAGATCATGCCCCCGGTGCAGCGGCGCACGGCATCACCCTCCTCCCTGATCGCCTCGGACCCGCATTCGGGACAGGTCTGTGGAAATGCGTAGGGCGTCGCGTCCTCCGGCCGCTTCGCGAGGTCCACGTCGGCCACTTTCGGGATCACGTCACCGGCCCGGTAGACCTGAACCCAATCGCCGATCCGGATGTCCTTGCCGCCCCGGATCTCCTCGCCCTTCGAATCGCGCCCCGCGATGTAATCCTCGTTGTGCAGCGTGGCGTTCGACACCACCACGCCGCCGACCGTCACCGGGGTCAGCCGCGCCACGGGCGACAGCGCACCGGTGCGCCCGACCTGGATGTCGATGGCCTCCAGACGCGTCCAGGCGAGTTCCGCCGGAAACTTGTGCGCGATGGCCCAGCGGGGCGTCGTGGAGCGGAAGCCCATCCGCCCCTGGAGTGCCAGGTCGTCGACCTTGTAGACGACGCCGTCGATGTCGTAGCCCAGCGTCGCGCGCTTTTCCTCGATGTCGTGGTAGTGGTCGAGCATCTCGTCGGGCGTGGTCACGAGCCTGGTCAGCGGGTTGGTCGAGAACCCGTGTTTCTCGAGGCGTTCGATCGCTCCCATCTGTGTTTCCGCCAACGGCTCGCTCAGTTCGCCCCAGCTGTAGGCGAAGAAGCGCAAGGGCCGCGCCGCCGTGATCCGGCTGTCGAGTTGCCGCAGCGATCCGGCCGCCGCGTTGCGCGGGTTGGCGAAGGTCTTGCCGCCCTTCTCCGTCTGCCCTTCGTTTAGCCGCGCGAAATCTTCGTGGGTCATGTAGACCTCGCCGCGCACTTCGAGCACCTCGGGCGCATCCTCGAGCGTCTCGGGCACGTCCTCGATCGTGCGCGCATTCGCGGTGACGTTCTCGCCCTCCGCCCCGTCGCCTCGCGTCGCCGCCTCGACCAGCCGTCCGTTCTCGTAGCGCAGGGAGAGCGAGAGCCCGTCGATCTTGGGCTCAGCCGTGAAGGCCAGCGGGCTGTCCGCATCGAGGCCAAGGAACGACCGGACCTGCCGGTCGAAATCGCGGATATCGTCGTCGTCGAAGGCATTTGCGAGCGACAGCATCCGAACCCGGTGACGCACCTTCGCAAAGCCTTCCGCGGGGGCGGCCCCGACCTGGTCGCTCGGGCTGTCAGCGCGCTTGAGCGCGGGAAACCGCGCCTCGATCTCGCTGTTGCGCCGCTTCGCCGCGTCGTAATCGGCATCCGAAATCTCCGGCGCGTCTTCGGTGTGGTAAGCTGTGTTCGCCCGGGCCAACAGATCGGCCAGCCGCGCGAGCTCTCCGGCGGCCTCCGTTTCGCTCAGCTCCGACACAGGCTTGTTCGCGATATCCGTCACGTGGTCCCCCAGGATTGGCGCAGGAAAACAGATACGTGCCACCCGCCCGCGCGTCCAGTCAGAGGCGCGACAGTAAAGGAAAAACCCGGCGGCCGAGGCCGCCGGGAAGTCGGGAGGGTCGAAATGAAATCGGTCCGGGATTTGCCGGGCCTCACGCGGCACCATGCACAGGCACCGCGCGCAACCCGGGGCCTAGGCCCCCATCGCCACCTGGGTCTCCATCTCGTCAGGCTGCGGATCACGCAGCACGTAGCCGCGGCCCCAGACCGTCTCGATGTAGTTCTCGCCCCCGGTGGCCTCGGCGAGTTTCTTGCGCAGCTTGCAGATGAAGACGTCGATGATCTTCAGCTCCGGTTCATCCATGCCGCCGTAGAGGTGGTTGAGGAACATCTCCTTGGTCAGCGTCGTGCCCTTGCGCAGGCTCAGAAGCTCGAGCATCTGGTATTCCTTGCCGGTCAGGTGCACGGGCTTGCCGTCCACCTCCACCGATTTGGCATCGAGGTTGACGGCGACACGACCCGTCGCGATGACCGACTGCGAATGTCCCTTGGAACGACGGATGATTGCGTGGATGCGGGCGACCAGTTCGTCCCGGTGGAACGGCTTGGTCATGTAATCGTCGGCGCCGAAACCGAACCCCTTGAGCTTGTTTTCAGTGTCGTCGGACCCGGACAGGATGAGGATCGGCGTCTCGATCCGCGCCATACGCAACTGGCGCAGCACCTCGTGCCCGTTCATGTCCGGCAGGTTCAGGTCGAGAAGGATCAGGTCGTAGTCGTATAGCTTCGCGAGATCGACCCCCTCTTCGCCCAGGTCCGTCGAATAGACGTTCAGGTTGGCATGAGTGAGCATGAGCTCGATCGAGCGCGAGGTGGTGGGATCGTCTTCGACCAGCAGGATCCGCATCAATCTATCTCCAAAAAGTTCACGTTCCGTTCGTTCGCACCTTTAACGAAAATGGTTAACGTCTCGTTACCGTTGCGGAACTTTTAGCGCACTCTACCTAGGGTTGTCTATACTTTTGCACTGCCGTGGCTTTCAACGCAGCTTCGCCATGGGTCTCGACCGCGTGCTGCCACTCCGCGAACTCCTCTTCGGACAGGGCGTAGATGCTCAGCGCTTCCGGCAAGGGGAGCAGGCCGAATTTCACCGCCCGCACCACGGCTGCCTTGCGCGACGCCACCCAGCGACGCGTGTTCGCAGGGGGCAGATCCGCACGGGTCATGTGGCTCCCGTCGGGCAATCGCACCGCGCGCGGCCCATCGACTTTCTTCAGGTACATCACCTTGGTCCCTCGTCGTCTTGCGCAAGCACTTTTGCGCGACTGACTTAAGGAGTGGTGAAACGCAGTCTTGTTCTTGTGTCCAATTTTCATATATTGCGCGGCTTCAAGGAGCCTGCTCATGAGCCTCGATACCGAAACCCGTCTGAATTCCCTCGGCTTCGCCAAGCCGGAGAGCGAAACCCGCGTGGTTGTCGCCATGTCCGGCGGCGTCGACAGCTCCGTGGTCGCCGCCAAGCTCGCGCGCGAGGGCTACGACGTGGTGGGCGTGACGCTCCAGCTCTACGACCACGGCGCGGCCCTGGCCAAGAAAGGCGCTTGCTGCGCGGGCGTGGACATCCACGACGCCCGCCGCGTGGCCGAGGAAATGGGCTTTCCCCACTACGTGCTCGATTACGAGAACATCTTCCGCGAGGCGGTGATCGAGGAGTTCGCCGACAGCTATCTCGGCGGCGCGACCCCGGTGCCGTGCATCCGCTGCAACGAGCGCGTGAAGTTCAAGGATCTGCTGGCCACCGCCCGCGACCTCGACGCCGACTGCATGGCGACGGGGCACTACATCCAGCGGTTCGACGGCGATGCGGGCGCGGAACTGCACCGGGCGGCCGACGCCAACCGCGACCAGAGCTATTTCCTGTTCTCGACAACGCCGGAACAGCTAGACTTCCTGCGCTTTCCGCTCGGGCATCTGAAGACCAAGGACGAAACCCGCGCCCTGGCCCGTGAATTCGGGCTCGAAGTGGCGGACAAGCCCGACAGCCAGGACATCTGTTTCGTGCCCGATGGCAACTACGCCAGCGTGATCGAGAAGCTGCGCCCGGGGGCTGCGGAACCGGGCGAGATCGTCCATGCGGACGGGCGTGTGCTGGGCACGCACGAGGGCGTCATTCACTACACCATCGGCCAGCGCCGCGGCCTCGGCATCGGCGGGCTCGCAGAGCCGCTTTACGTGGTGCGCCTGGACACCGAGACGCGGCAGGTCGTCGTCGGCCCCAAGGAGATGCTCGCGACCCGCACAATCCCGGTGCGCGAGATCAACTGGCTGGGCGACGCGCCTTTCACTTCACAGGCCGAATGGCACCTCGCGGTGAAGGTCCGCTCGACCCGCCCGCCGCGCGAGGCGATCATCCGCCCGACCAGCGCGACGGAAGCCGAAGTAGAACTCCTCACGCCGGAAGAAGGCGTCTCGCCCGGCCAGGCCTGCGTCTTCTACGCGCCGGACAGCAGCCGTGTCTTCGGCGGCGGCTGGATCCACGCGGGGCGCTGACCCCTTCTTCGTTTTTTAAATACTTCGGGAGAGCGCGAGAGGGCTGGCCCTCTCGCCACCGCGACGTCCCGCGCGCAAGCGCGGGGCGGCGCAAATCATGTGTGCGGGGCCCGGCCTCGCGCGCCGCTTCGATACGGTCAGGCCGAGGGCGACTGGCTCAGGTCGATCATTGCCGAGAATTCAGCGGAACACGCCATTTCACCGTCCACCATCGCCTTGCCGTCGAATTTCCAGATCTTCGATCCGCCCCGGATCGTCGTGATGTGCATCTTGAGCACGTCGCCCGGCACCACCTTGCGCCGGAATTTCACCTTGTCGATCCCCATGAAATAGACCAGCGGCTCGCGGTCCACGAGACCGAGCGACAGCGACACCATCACGGCGGAGGTCTGTGCCATGGCCTCGACGATGGTCACGCCCGGCATGATCGGGGTCTGGGGAAAGTGTCCCTGGAAATGCGGCTCGTTGTAGGTGACGTTCTTCACCCCGACCGCGCCTTCGTTGGCAACGATATCCTCGACCCGGTCGATCAGAAGGAACGGGTAGCGATGGGGAATACAGCGCTGGATCAGGTGAATATCGGCGGTGGCGGGAACGTCGGTCATGCGCAAGTCCTTCGTGATGTGGCTCGCCTTTTGCCCCGGCGCGGGCTTCTGTGCAAGGGCGCAGAACGCACCGGCGCCTATTGCGGCGCGAGGGTTCCGTCCTCGGGCACCGTTTCAGGGTCGGGGGCCGGCGTCTCGGCGGTTCCATCGCCCAGGGACCCGTCGATCGCCTCGATCGCGTCCTGCGTCACGTCGATCCCGTTGATGGCGAGGAGGACGGACCGCTTGTCGAGCAGCACAACGGCCCCGCGTTGCTGCATGATCTGGCCCAGCACCGGGCCGATACGGTTGTAGAAATCGCGCTGTGCGGATTCGAGGCGGTTCAGGAACTCGGCCTGCGCCGCGTCGCGGTCCGACCTCAGCTGCACCACCTTCTCATCGAACGCGTCTGCCGCTTCCCGGAATTCGGCGGCAGTCATCGTGTCGCGCTGTTCGGTAAGGCGGCGTTCCTCGGCTTCCAGGGCCTGCTCGATCTCGCGCGTTTCGGCCGAGAGGCGCGCCGATTCGGCCTCCAGCCCCGCCGACACGCGTTGGCCAAACTCGCTTTGTTCGAAGAGCGCCTCGCGATCCACCGTCAGGATGGGCGACACCACCTGCCCTAGCTGTTGCGCTGCGGCGGGCATGGAGGCGCCGATAGCCACGGCGCAGGCGAAAAACACGGCTTTCAGTGTCATGGGCGCTCCCGTCCGGTGGCGGGCACCGGGGATCAGAACGACGTCTGGATCGTCACCTCGAACCGGCCTTCGCGGTCATAGCCCTGCTTCACGACCGGGATCGAGTAGTTGAACCGCAAGGGACCGATCGGCGTGTCCCAGAACAGCGACGCACCGACCGAGGACCGCAGGTAGAACGAGTCGTCCACCGTGCCGCCGCCCGTGTTGTCGAGACCCCAGAGCGAGCCCGCATCGGCGAAAATGCCGCCGGAGATGCCGTATTCCTCGGGCAGACCCAGCGGGAACTGCGCCTCGACCCGCGCCGCGACGAAGTAGTTGCCGCCGAGCGCGTCGCGGTTGGCGACGGTCAGGTCACGCGGGCCTGTCCCGTAGGACTGGAAGCCGCGCACCTTGTCGGGACCAAGCTGGAAGCGGTCGGTCACGCGGCTGCCCGCCCCCGACAAGGAGTAGAGCGCCCCGCCCTCGACCTCGGCCCGCAGCGTGACCTCGTCGTTCAGGATGCGGGTCTGCGCCCGTGCCAGCGCGGTCGCCTTAAGATACTGGTTGTCTGCGCCAAGACCACCGATATCGCCGTCGAATTGGAGGAAAAACCGCGAGGTATCGTCCAGCGCGTTGATCGCCGTGTCGAACTTGTAGGTGAAACCGGCCCCCACGCCGATCTGCCACCCGCGCGCCGCCTCCGCCGCGAGGATCGCGGAGCTGGTGGGCGACAGGTTGTTGATGTTGGCGCCCTTCACGTTCGCCCGCACACCGATCCGGCTCGACGGGCTGATCGGGAATTCGAGATAGGGTTCCACCAGCAGCTGCGTGGTGTCGTAGCGCGCCCGTGCGCTCGACAACGTGTCGAGGTAGAAGGCGTCGATGCCCAGCTCGAGGTCCCGCCCGAACAGGCGCGGCTCCGCGAAGCTGAAGGAATAGTTGCGCTGCGCCACGCCGCCCGTGAACTCGGCGGAGATGAATTGCCCGCGTCCGAGGAAGTTGGTCTCGCGGAACGAGGCATTGATGCCAAAGCCCGTCGCGGTCGAGTAGGACGCGCCGAAGGAGAGCGAGCCGGTGCCCTGCTCTTCCACGTCCACGTCGACTATCACGCGGTCGGCCGCGGAGCCTTCGCGCGCCTCGACGGCGACGTCGGCGAAGTAGCCGAGCGCCCGGATGCGCTCCGCCGCGTTGCGGATTTCGCGCGGATTGAAGGGGTCGCCTTCCACAGTGCGGAACTGCGAACGCACGACGCGGTCGAGCGTGGTCTGGTTGCCCTCGATGTCGATCCGTTCGACGATCACGCGCGGACCGCGGGTGATTGCGAGCGTCAGGTCGAGCGTGCCTTCCCGGTCGTTGCGCTGGATGCGGGGTTCGACCGTGATGAAGTTGAGACCCTGCTGGATCGCGAGCCGCTCCATGCGTGCGATGGCCTGGTCGACGTCGGCCGGATTGTAGACCGCGCCCTCGCGCAGCCGTGCCACGCGCTCGAACTCGGCGACGTTGAGCCCGTCGACCTCGGACACGGTGTTGACGGTGCCGACCGAGAACTGCTGACCCTCGATGACGCGGAACGTCACCTGGTAGCCGTCCCGCGCGTTCGGCACTTCCGCCGCCACAGCCTGGGCTTCGAAGTCAATGAAGCCGCGCGAGTTGTAGAAGTCGGTCAGGACCTGCCGGTCGAAGTCGAGCCGGCCCGGATCGTAGGTGTCGGCCTGCACGAAGGCGCGCAGGAGGCCCGCCTGTTTCGACGTGAGGACGCGGCGCAGGCGCGAGTCGGAGAAGCTGCGGTTGCCGGAGAAGCTCAGACGCTCGATCTCGGCGTTGTTGCCCTCGATCACCTCGAAGACGAGGTCCACGCGCCCATTGTTGCGGCGGATGATGCGCGGCGTCACGTCGGCGGCGAGGCGACCGTCCGCGGCATAAGCTTCGGCAATGGTCTGGGCGTCACGCTCGGCCTGCGCCGGCGAGAAGACCTGGCGCGGGCGGGACTGGATCAGCGCGATCAGCTCGTCATCGTCCTTGCGGCGGTTACCCTCGACGTTGATGCGGCTGATGAACGCCTGTTCCTCGACCCGCACGACGAGCGTGCGGCCCCGCGGCTCGAGCCGGACCGTGTCGAACAGACCGGAACCCTGGAGGCGCTGGTAGGCGTCGTTGAGCTCTGCCGCGCTCACCGTCTGGTTCTTGCCGAATCCCAGGTAGGAGAGGACCGTCGCGGCCTCGATCTTCTGGGTCCCGACGATCTGTACGGAGGAGAAGTTGTAGGCTTGTGCGGAGGCGGCCGTTGGCGCGAGGAGCGAAGCCCCTGAAACCCCAAGGAAAAGCGCCGTGGCAGCCGGCGTAAGGACGGATTTGCGCAGCCCGGCAAGACGGGCCTCACGCTGCTCGTTATACGTCATCTTGTTATCATCCGCTCAGACATCCCAGTCCCTAGTGTGACTAGCCGGTTTGCGGGACCGTGTCAAAGCGTGTGAAACGCCGAAGGGCCGCGCTATGGCGGCCCCGCGACAGGTTCGATTTTTGAAGGTTTTCTGATCGGTACGCGAGGTGCCGAAATCAGTGCAGGAACGCCCCCATCAGAGCGCCGCAGCCAAGCGCGGCGGCGATGGTGCCCACATAGAGCAGCCGATCCCAGTTGAGATCCATGAGCAGGTGAAGCCCGCGATAGCTTTGCTGGATGTGTTCCATGACCCATAACTCCAATTCGTCCGGGTCATAGTCGCTATGGATTCGGGCGGGAGCATCGCGCAATTACGGCATTTTTGGGGCATTGCGTCCCGCCCCTGCACTTAGGGACAGAACAGGTCGTTTGTCACGCCAAGCACCATGATCGACAGGATCAGCGCCAGCCCCACGGTCAGGAGCACCCGCATCGCCCGCTCGCTCGGCGGCTTGCCGGCCACCGCCTCGTAGGCGTGGAACACTAGGTGACCCCCGTCCAGCACGGGAATCGGGAAGAGATTCAGAAGGCCCACGGCGGTCGACAGCACCGCAATGAACCAGATGAAGCTGTCCACGCCCTGGCTCGCGGCGGCCCCGGAGGTCTCGGCGATCCCGATGGGGCCGCGCAGGTTGCACGACGAAATTGCGCCCGTGATCATGTGCCACAGCCCCGACAGGGACGATGTGATGATATAACCCACCTGCCCCACGCCTGTGGACGCCGCCTCGCCGAAGGTCGGCGCACGGGTTTCCGGCTCGAAGACCAAACCGCCCGTGATGCCGATGAGCCAGCGGGTTTCGAATCCCCCTTCCGGCAGCGGCAGGTCCACCCGGCGCGGCGTCAGTGTCACGTCCACCGTCTCACCGTCCCGCAGGATGCCGAGGTCGAGCGCTTCGCCGTCCCCGTCCCCGACGATCTGGCGCAGGTCCTCGAAGGTCGCGACCGGATCGCCGTTCACGGTCTGGATCAGGTCGCCCTGCCTGAGGCCAGCGTCTGCTGCGGCGGACTGCGGCGTGATTGAACTCACGTAAGGCGGATAAGGATGGATGGCTCGCAGGCTCACCTCCTGCCCGTCGCGCAGCACCGTGTAGTCCACCGGGCTCGCGTTCGGGAGCGTGGCGACGAAGTCCGGGAACTCGGCGAGCGGCGGCGTCTCCTGACCCGCGATGGACAGGATCTGGTCGCCCGGCTCCAGCTCCTCGAGCCCTGCGACGGGCGCGAGTTCCTCGACCGTCAGCGGATCGGTCGCGATCCCGCTGTAGAAGGCCATGGTGAAGAATATCAGCCCGGAAAGCACGAAGTTGAACACCGGCCCGGCGGCCACCGTCGCTGCGCGGGCCCAGAGCGGCGCGCCGTGCATGGTCGATCGTTTCTCTTCCTCGCTGAGGCCCGCCATGGCCCCCTCGTCCGCGCCCGCCGAAGCCGCGTTCGCATCCCCCCGGAACTTCACGTAGCCGCCGACCGGAAAGGCTGCGACCTGCCATTGCGTCCCGTGCTTGTCGGTCTTCTTGGCCAGTACCGGCCCGATCCCGATCGAGAACACGTCGGCCTTGATGCCCGTGATCCGGCCGATGATGTAGTGCCCGTATTCGTGTATCGCGACGATGATCGTCAGCGCGATGATGAAGGCGATGAGGGTGAAGGCGAGGTTGCCGAAAGACGGGATCAGCCCGGTCAGGTCCACGAGTCGCTCCTTTGCGGGGTGCGTCCCCCGGCCATGTTTTCTTCTGCTCTGATCCGCGCCATGTGGTCTGCGGCGCGCACGTTATCAAGGGAAAATGCGGCAGACATGAGGCCCGTGTCACCTGACAGTTGCGCGAGCACGTCCTCGACGACGCCCGCCATGTCCATGAAGCCGATGCGCCCGGCGATGAAACCGTCGAGCGCGGTCTCCTTGGCCGCGTTGAACACGGCCCCCGCCATGCCCCGGGCCTCCATCACCTCGCGCGCGAGACGCAGCGCCGGGTAGCGGGCGTCCTCGGGCGCGCGAAAATCGAGCTGGCCGATTGTGGCGAAGTCCAGCCGCTCGACTGGAAGCGTGCGCCGAACGGGCCAGTTCAGAGCATAGCCGATGGCGTGGCGCATGTCCGCCGGCCCCACATGGGCCATGAGCGCCCCGTCGTTGAAGCCGACGAGCGCGTGGATCAGGCTTTGGGGATGGACGATCACCTCGATCTGGGCGGGGTCGACGCCGAAGAACTCCCGCGTTTCGATCAGCTCCAGCGCCTTGTTGAACATGGACGCCGAGTCGATGGTGATGCGCTGGCCCATATCCCAGTTGGGGTGGCTGGAGGCCTCTTCGAGCGACGCGGAGGCGAGTTTGTCGAGCGGCCAGTCCCGGAACGCGCCGCCGGAGGCCGTGATGACGACCCGCTCGACCGCCTCTATGTCCTCGCCCACGAGCGCCTGGAACACCGCCGAATGCTCGCTGTCCACCGGCAGGATGCGCGCGCCGTGCGTCTCGGCGGTCTCGAGGATGAGCGGCCCGGCGGTGACGAGGCTTTCCTTGTTGGCGAGCGCCAGCGTCGCGCCTTCCTCAAGCGCGGCCAGGCCGGGCGGCAGGCCCGCGGCCCCGACGATGGCGGACATGACCCAGTCCGCAGGACGCCGCGCGGCGTCGACGATGGCCTCGCCCCCCGCCGCCGCCGCGATTCCCGTGCCCGCAAGCGCGTCTTTGAGGTCGCCCAGAAGCTCCGGCTCGCTCGTCACGGCGATCTCGGCCCCAAGCGCACGCGCCTGTTCGGCCAGCCGCGCGATGTTGCGCCCGCCGGTCAGCGCGACCACGTCGAACCCGTCCGGGTCGCGGGCGATCAGGTCGATGGTGGAACAGCCGATGGACCCGGTCGCGCCGAGGATTGAAACCCTCCGGCTCATGCAAGCATCCCGGAGAGCCACGCCGCGATCCCGGCCAGCGCAGCCACCGCGACCAGCGCGTCAAGTCGGTCGAGCACGCCGCCGTGGCCGGGGATGAGCGCGGAGCTGTCCTTCACGCCCGCCCGGCGCTTGAGCCAGCTTTCCCCGATGTCACCCATCTGGCCCGCGAAAGCCAGCACCACAGCGCCGAGCGCGCCCGCCCACCAGGACGCTCCGATGAGCCCCGGGGCGACGACCGCGCCGAAGATCGCGGCGCCGATCCATCCCGCAACCGTGCCGGACCAGGTTTTCTTGGGGCTCACGCGCGGCCAGAACTTCGGCCCGCCGAACGCCCGACCCGCGAAATACCCCGCCACGTCCGAGATCACTACGATCCCCACCAGAGCGAGGATACCGCGCGGACCTGCGACGAGTTGCCCGAAGACCAGCGACGCGGCGGCCACCGCGAGGAGGAGGCCATAGGCGATCCAGGTCCGGTGCCCCGACCGCAGAAGCACGAGCCCGACCGCCAGCGGCACCAGCGCCACCAGCGCGACCCGCATCGTGCCGAGGCGGAAGGCATCCCAGACCGCTTCCGGCCCCGCCTCTTCCGGTCCCGCGAGCGGAAGGAGGAGCGTGACCGCCAGAACGGCGACGGGCAGGAGCGCGATGATCCAGCGGCGCAGCGTCGGGATCTCCACCTCGCAGAGCTTGGCGAGTTCGCGCAGCATCAGGACGTAAACCACGAGCACGAAGATCGACCAGACCAGCGGCCCGGCGAAGAGCGCGCCAAGCGCGAGCAGCACGATCACGCCCGCCGACACGACCCGCGTCGACAGGTCCGACCATTTCGAGCTTGAGGCGGCCTCAGCCATTCTTCACCGCACCGAACCGCCGGTCGCGATCGGCGAACCGGTCCAGGACCTCCGCGAATTTCGCGCGGTCGAAATCGGGCCAGAGCGTGTCGACGAATTCGTATTCCGCATAGGCCGACTGCCACAGCAGGAAATTGGATACCCGCGCTTCGCCCGAGGTGCGGATCACGAGGTCCGGGTCCGGCAACATGCAGGTGTCGAGATATTTCGGCAGCGTCTCCTCGTCGATCTGTTCGGGATCGAGCTTGCCCGCCTTAACATCGCGGGCGAGCCGCTGGGTCGCGCGCGCCACCTCGTCACGCCCGCCGTAGTTGAGGGCGACGGTCACATGAACGCGGTCGTTTTCCTTCGTCAGATTCTCGAGATCGTCCATCAGCTTGCGCAACTTGGGGTCGAGCTTGATGCGGTCCCCGATGAACCGCACGCAGGCGCCCTCTTCGTCCAGCTCCTGCGCGGTCTTGTTGATGTAGCGGCGAAACAGGCTCATGAGCCCGGCCACCTCGGACTGGGTCCGTTTCCAGTTCTCGGTGGAGAACGCGAAGAGCGTGATATGCGTGACGCCCAGATCGGGACAGCTTTCCACGATCTCGCGCGCCCGCTTCGCGCCCGCATGGTGGCCGAAGAGCCGCGGCCGGCGCCGTTCCTTCGCCCAGCGTCCGTTGCCGTCCATGATAATGGCGACATGAAGCCCGCGTCCGGTCTTCGTGGCGATCTGGCTCTGTTCGTTCACGTTCGCCCCCTCACCCGCGCGGGCGCATGGGTCCGGTCCCCTCGGGATCAGACCTGCATGATTTCTTCCTGCTTGGTCTCGAGCGCCTTGTCGACATTGGCGATGTACTTGTCGGTCAGCGCCTGGACCTCGTCATGCCAGATCTTGTTGTCGTCCTCGCTCATGCCCTCGTTCTTGGCCTTCTTGAGCTGCTCCATGCCATCGCGGCGCACGTTGCGGATCGCGACGCGGGCGGTCTCGGCGTATTGCGCGGCGACCCGGGCCAGCTCCTTGCGCCGTTCCTCGTTCAGTTCGGGGATCGGGAGCATGATGATCGTGCCGTTGGTCTGGGGGTTGATGCCCAGCCCGGATTCCATGATCGCCTTTTCCACCGCGTTGACGAGCGACTTGTCCCAGACGTTGATCGTCACCATTCGCGGCTCGGGCACGTTCACGGTGCCCACCTGGTTGATCGGGGTGCGCTGGCCGTAGGCCTCCACATGCACCGGCTCCAGCATCGAGGCCGAGGCGCGGCCGGTGCGCAGCGAGGCGAATTCCGTGCGCAGCGCGGCCATCGCGCCGTCCATCCGGCGCTCAAGGTCGTCGGTGTCGATCTCGAAATCTTCTGCTGCCATGGCTCATACCTCCTGCGCTGGACCCCGGGGCCCGGTGTTTGGCGTCATATACTCTCATTCGCGCCGGGATGTATAGAGCGCGAGCCCCCCGCGCGCCCGGCGCGGCCCTCAGCCGGCCGCCTTGCCGCCATGCACCTTGGTGTAGGTGCCCTGGCCCGCGAGGATGCCCTTGAACCCGCCCGGCTCGTCCAGCGAGAAGACGATGATCGGCATGTTGTTGTCGCGGGCGAGCGCGATGGCCGAGGCGTCCATGACCCCCAGCCGTTTCGCCAGCGCCTCGTCGTAGCTCACCTCGTCATACCGCTTGGCGTCGTCGAATTTCTTGGGGTCCTTGTCATAGACCCCGTCCACCTTCGTGCCCTTGAAGATCGCCTCGCAGGCCATCTCGTTCGCGCGCAGCGTCGCGGCGGTGTCGGTGGTGAAATACGGGTTGCCGGTGCCGGCGGCGAAGATGCAGACCCGCTTCTTCTCGAGGTGGCGCACTGCGCGACGGCGGATGTAGGGCTCGCAGACCTGGTCCATCGGGATCGCGCTGATGACACGGGTGTAGACGCCGAGCGTTTCCAGCGCGGACTGCATCGCCAGCGCGTTCATCACGGTTGCGAGCATGCCCATGTAATCCGCCGTGGTCCGCTCCATCCCCTGCGCCGAGCCCGCGAGCCCGCGAAAGATATTGCCGCCGCCGATCACCATGCAGATCTCGACGCCCATGTCGTGCACCGACTTCACCTCCTGCGCGATGCGCGCGACCGTGGGCGGGTTCAGGCCGTAGGACCCGTCGCCCATCAGCGCCTCGCCGGAAATCTTCAACATCACCCGCGTGTACTTGGGTTTCGGGCTCTCGGCGGCGGCGTCGGTTGCGGGCTCGGTCATGTCTTTGCGTCGTCCTCGCGGCTCATGTATGGATCGCGCGCAAAATGTCGGAAATCGGGGGTGGGCGCAATCCGCGAAACGCCCCGTGCAAGGGCGGATGATGGCGGACGATCTCGTTCAACCCTATCTCGACGGGCTCGCCCCGGACCGCCCCGTGCTCATCGCGGGACCGACCGCTAGCGGCAAGTCCGGCCTCGCCCTCGCCATCGCGCGGGCCGCAGGCGGCGTGATCGTGAATGCCGACGCGCTTCAGGTGTTCGCGAACTGGCGCATCCTGACCGCCCGCCCGACCGTGTCGGAGGAAGAGGTCGCGCCCCACCGTCTTTACGGACACGTGCCCGGCGACCGGGAGTATTCCGTGGGCCACTGGTTGCGTGACCTCGCCCCGATCCTCACGGGAGGCCTGCGTCCGATCATCGTCGGCGGCACGGGGCTTTACTTCTCCGCGCTGACCGAGGGACTCGCCGATATTCCCCTGACGCCGCCGGAAATCCGTGCCGAGGGTGAAAGGCTGCTGGCCGATCACGGCACCGATGTGCTGATCGCCGCGCTCGACGCCGACACCCGGTCGCGCATCGATCTTCTGAACCCGGCACGTGTGGCGCGGGCGTGGGAAGTTCAGCGCACCACCGGGCGCGGGCTCGCGGCATGGCAGGACGACACGCCCCCGCCGCTTCTCCCGCTTGCGGACACGCTCCCCCTCGCGCTCGATCCGCCGCGCGACTGGCTGCGCGACCGGATCGCCCGCCGGTTCGACGCGATGCTGGCGCAAGGTGCGCTGGAGGAGGCACGGGCCAACCTGGCTGGCTGGTCGCCCACCCTGCCCTCGGCCAAGGCGATCGGCGCCCGCGAACTCATCGCCCACCTCAACGGTGAGATGACGCTGGAGGCCGCGCGCGACGCCGCGATCGTCGCGAGTCAGCAATACGCCAAGCGGCAGCGCACGTGGTTCCGCTCGCGCATGTCCGGATGGACGCGCGTGCCGATACCGCAGGTCCCTTAACCGTCCGCCTGTGTGGCTCTAGTGAGACATCGGGAAAAGACCTTTGACTTATCCACAGGAAAACCGTCCCCCTGTGGATAGCCGGGGCGACAGGTCCGCGGGAATCGTCTACGCGTGAGAGGTCGCCGGCGTGAGGGGGTGCCGTGCGATGAGACGAATCGAACAAAAATCGCTCGTCTACCTTGGGACAGACAGGGAGAACCAACAAAAAATGGACCAGACCAACAGCCTCAGCTCACCGTTCCGCGTCATCCCCCTCGCCCGCCTCGCAAGCGGCGGCCGGTGGCGCACCGAGGCGATGCGAAGCTACGGCGCTCCGGTCCTTCTGTGGTTCACCCGCGGCCAGGGCCGCATCACGGTCAACGGCAAGACCTCCGGCTACACTTCGCACAACGCGATCTACGTGCCCGCCGGCACCATGCACGGGTTCGAGATGAACTCGACCGTCCACGGCATGATCGTGGTGTTCCCGGTCGGCGTGGAGGACGAGCTGTCGCTTCCCGAGGACCCGGTGCACCTGCGCCTTCAGGAAGCCGATCAGCACATCGAACTGAACCGGCTGATCGAGAACCTGCAATCCGAACTGGAAAGCGGCAACCTCGCCTCCGACCGCGCGATGCTGTGCCACGCCGGGCTTTTGTCGGTCTGGATCGAACGCCAGATGCGCGCACTCGACATTGAAGAGCCCGAGGAAGACGCGGCGTCCCGCCTCGCCGCGGCCTACACCGCGCTCGTGGAGCAGGATTTCCACTCTTCCAAATCGGTGCGCGACTATGCCCAGGAACTCGGCGTGACGCCGACGCACCTCAGCCGGGTCTGCAACAAGGCCTGCGGGCGTCCGGCCTCCTCGATCCTGGCCGACCGGGTCCATTATGAGGCGCGACGCCTCCTTACGGAAACCCATATGCCGATCAAGGACATCGCCTCCTCGCTGGGATTCGCCTCGGCCGCCTATTTCACGCGCGCCTTCCAGAATCACACCGGGCGCACGCCGTCGCAGTTCCGCCGCGGCGCCTGAAGCTCCTGCCGCCGAAAAGTTATCGGGCTGTCACAAGGGTTTAGGCGACGTAAGTGAGACTCTCACCTCACATAGATTGACACTGGAGCATAAGAAGACTCTCCTGACCCCGTTAGGAGACCTTCGTGATAACCCAAGACATCATGTGCGACTGCCGCAAGGTGCGGCTTCGCCTTCATGGCGCCTGCGAGGCGTCGACGATCTGCCATTGCGCCGAATGCCAGACGGCTGCTGTCGTGTTCCGCGACCAGTTTGATCGCAACATCGCCGAGCCCGGGGGCGGAACGACCTTCGGCATCTGGCGCAAGGATCGGGTCGAGTGCGTCATGGGCGCCGACCACCTCGCGGGTCACAGGCTGGTCGAAGAGTCTCCGTCGCGCCGGGTGATCGCGACCTGTTGCGACACGCCGATGTTCATCGACCGAAAAGGGCGACCCTGGATCGGCGTGTTCTCGGACCGATTTCCGGATGACCGGCGGCCGCAACCTCGCTGGCGCACGTTTTGCAAGGACCTTGCCGACGAGCCACGCGACGGGTTCACGATCCCCCGCCATTCGGGCTATTCTTTACCCCTCGCCACGAGGCGCTGGAAGGCACTCCTCGCGACGCGATTCAACACCGCGCACCTGACGTTCGTCACGCGCGACCTCTGACCCTCAGCCGCCGAGAATGGCCTTCACGTAACCTTCGGTTTCCTTGTAGGGCGGAACCCCGTCGTACTTGTTCACAGCCTCCGGCCCCGCGTTGTAGGCCGCGAGTGCCAGTTTCCAGCTCCGGAAAGTCTTGTACTGCTGTGCGAGGTAACGCGCGCCGCCTTCGAGGTTCTGGCGCGGGTCTTCCGGGTCCACGCCCAGAAGCGCGGCGGTCTCGGGCATGAGCTGGGCGAGGCCGATGGCCCCCGCGTGGGATTTCGCCGCCGGGTTCCAGCCCGACTCCTGCTGCACGAGGCGCAGGAACAGGTCCTCCGGAATGCCATGCTTCACGGCCAGGGATTTCGCGAGTTCGAGGTATTCGCCCTTGTAGCTGCCGCTGTAGGTCGGCACCCGCTCTTTCGGTCGCGGCTGGTAGCGGACCGAGCCGGAATACTGCTCCGACGCACGACCGTCGAGCACCTTCAGCGCATTGTCGAAACTGCGCCGACCGTTGGAAGAAGAAAACAGCGTGTCCGCACTGACGGGCACGGCCATCGCGAAGGTCAGGATCAACGTCCCGAAAACACGTCCCTTGTTCACCGCCCATACTCCGTTTTGCCGGGGACTATAGCTGCAAACAGTCCGACTCGCCACCCTCGAGGCGGGCGGACCGGCAACGGCCCGCCGGGTCCTCTCGCCGGATTTTAACCTTTCCTTCACCGGGCACGGGTGATGTAACGTTTGAAGCTAATTTTAAAGATTCGGGAGGTCCTCATGGCTGGGTCCGTCAACAAGGTGATCATCGTCGGCAACCTCGGGCGCGACCCGGAGGTGCGGACGTTCCAGAACGGCGGCAAGGTCGTGAACCTGCGCATCGCGACGTCGGAAAACTGGAAGGATCGCAACACCGGCGAACGGCGCGAGAAGACCGAGTGGCACTCGGTCGCGATCTTCTCGGAACCGCTCGGCCGCATCGCCGAGCAGTACCTGCGCAAGGGCTCCAAGGTCTATATCGAGGGCCAGCTCGAAACCCGCAAATGGCAGGACCAGTCGGGCCAGGACCGCTATTCGACCGAGGTCGTGTTGCGCCCCTACCGCGGCGAACTGACCCTGCTCGACTCGCGCGGCGGCGGCGGCGACTCCGGTGGCGGCTACGGCGGCGGGTCCTCCTCCGGCGGCTACGACGACCGGGGCGGATACGACAGCGGCCCGTCCTCGCCCGCAACCGGCGGCGGCAATTTCGACGACGAAATCCCGTTCTGAGCGGCTGACGTGACGACGGGGCGCACGCCCCTTATCACGCCCTGAGCCCGCGCCTATGTCTGAAACATGCGCTGGTCTTTTCCTATCGGCCGCCTGCTCGGCTCCGAACTACGTGTCCACGGCACGTTCCTGATCCTGCTCGCCTATGTGGCGGGCAGCGCATGGATGGCGGCGGGACCGCAGGCGGCGCTGGTCAACACAGTCTATGTGCTCGCGCTCTTCGCCTGCGTCATCGCGCACGAATACGGCCACGCCCTGACCGCCCGACTGTTCGGCATCCCGACGCCCGACATCACGCTCCTGCCCATCGGCGGTGTTGCGCGCCTCCTGCGCATTCCCGAGAAACCGGGGCAGGAAGTCCTCGTCGCCCTCGCAGGCCCCGCCGTGAACGTGGTGATTTTCGTGCTCCTCTGGCTCGGCGCGGGCCTCAGCGTCGAGGCCGCGCCACTGACAGGCGGCATGACCTTTGCCGACCTGCCGCGCGAACTCGCCACGCTGAACCTGATCCTCGCTGCCTTCAACATGGTCCCGGCCTTCCCGATGGACGGGGGCCGTGTCCTGCGCGCCCTGCTCGCCATGGTCACCACCCGGCTGCGCGCAACCCGCATCGCCTCTCTCATCGGCCAGTCGCTCGCCGTCGCCTTCGGGATCTACGGCCTCTACATCGGCAGCCTGATCTATCCGCTCATCGCCGTGTTCATCTTCATGGCTGCGCGGGCCGAGATGCAGCACGTGCGCCTCACCAGCCTCGCGCGGACCGCCACGGCGGGCGAGGTGATGACCACCGGGTTCAAGGCGTTGGGCAGCACCGTGACGCTGGACGAGGCCGCGGCGGCCTTTTCCCGCGAGGGCGTGCCGGAGTTTCCCGTGGTGGACAGCGTGAGCCGGCGCATCACCGGCTTCGTCACCCGCGACGACCTCAAGCGCGAGATCGACACGCTGGGCGGCCATGCCCCCGTGACCCGCGCGATGGTCTCCCGCATTCCCGAAGTGCAGACGGACACGCCCCTGTCCCACGTCCTGCGTCTGCTGAACTCCGCCCCCGGCGTCGCCGTGGTGGACGGATCGGGCGAGGTGGCAGGCTACATCAGCCGGCTGAGCGTCATGGGCCGGCTCAACCGCCGTTAACGACGCGACAGGGCCTCTTCGAGGAGGTCATGGACGAGCGCGAGGTCTACCTCGTCCGTTACGAACGCTTCGCCGATCGCGCGGGCCATGATGAACTTGATGCGCCCCGCCTCGACCTTCTTGTCCTGCCCCATCAGGTCGATAAGCCCGTTGGCATCCGGCAGATCGCCGGAAATATCCGCGAGGTCGCGCTTCATCCCCATCGCGGCGAGGTGTTCGCGAAAGCGCGACGGCGCCTCCTGGCTCATGAGCCCCATCCGCGCCGAGGTCTCGAAGGCCAGCGCGCAGCCGATGGCCACGCCCTCGCCGTGCAGGAGCCGGTCGGAATATCCCGTCGCCGCCTCGAGCGCGTGACCGAAGGTGTGGCCGAGGTTCAGAAGCGCCCGATCCCCCTGCTCGGTCTCGTCGCGCGCCACGATATCGGCCTTCATCTGCACCGAGCGGCGCACCGCCTCGGTCCGCAAACCTACGTCGCCTGCCGCGAGCGCGGGACCGTTCGCTTCCAGCCATTCGAAGAAGTCGAGCGAGCCGAGCCCGCCGTATTTCACCACCTCGCCGTAGCCCGCGAGGAAGTCGCGCGGGCTCAGCGTGCCCAGCACGTCGATATCCGCCAGCACCAGCGACGGCTGGTGAAACGCGCCGACGAGGTTCTTGCCATGTGGCGAGTTGATCCCGGTTTTGCCGCCCACCGAACTGTCGACCTGTGCGAGCAGCGACGTGGGCATCTGCACGAACCGCACCCCCCGGCGCAGAATGGCCGCGGCGAAGCCCGCAAGGTCGCCGATCACGCCGCCGCCGAAGGCCACGACCACATCCTTGCGCTCGACTTTCTGGTCGAGCAGCCACTCGACCGTCTGCGTGAGATGCGCCCAGTCCTTCGTCGCCTCGCCCGGCGGCAGGACCAGCGCCTCGCTCTCGATCCCCTCGGCCTTCAGCGCCGCCTGCAGCGCGTCGAGATGAAGGCCAGCCACCCGTTCCTCGGTCACGATGGAGACCCGCGCGCGGTTGAGGAGCGGTGCGACATGCGCCCCGGCCTCGGCAAGAAGCCCCGGTCCGATCCGCACATCGTAGGACCGCGTGCCGAGGTCCACGTGAACCGTTTCCATGCTCATGTCGTCTCCAGTACGTCCGGCCGGGTCCCGAGTACCCGGACCACGTGATCGGTCATGTCGTTGATGGAGTAACGCGGGTCCGCATCGACCACGAGGTCGGCCAGCGCATAGATATGCTCGCGCGCCGCGTAAATCTCGCCGAGCGTCCGGCGCGGGTCGGCGGTCCTGAGGAGCGGACGCGTGGTCTTGTGCCGGACCCTTTGCCACAACAGGTCGAGGTCGGCACGGAGCCAGACCGACACCCCCGCATGGGAAATCGCGGTCCGGTTGCGTTCGGCGAGGAACGCGCCGCCGCCCGTCGACAGGACCATCGGACCGGTGGCCAGCAGCCGCGCAATCACCTCGGCCTCGCGGTCGCGGAAGAACGCCTCCCCGTCCCGCTCGAACACCTCCGCGATGGACATGTTGGCGGCCGCTTCGATCTCCGCATCCGAGTCGAGAAACGGGACACCGAGACGCGCGGCGAGCGACTTGCCCACGGCCGTCTTTCCGGCTCCCATCATGCCGACCACCGTGACCGGCTTTCTCAACCTGTAACTCACCGCGTCGCGTCCATTGGCAGCGCCTTGCCGAAGGGTTTGTGATCGCGGGCACATGGCGTGACCGCGCCGAACATGCCATATATGAGTTGCAGGCGGGGCAAAACCCGTGATCGGGCAAGAACCGGAAGAACACGAGGCACAAAGGGGACGGCATGCTTTGGCGACTCATCAAATTCGTCGCGACGATCGCCGTGCTGGGGGCAATCGGCATTGCAGGCTACGCCTACGTGGGCGACCTCACGCCCCCGGCGTCGGAACAGTCCATGACGGTGACGCTGGATGAAGGCTAGGTTCGCCCTCGCGACCCTTCTGACGCTTGCGCCGGCGACACTCTGGGCGCAGGACGATCCCGGCGCTCCCATGTCGGCGATCAACTGGCTTTCCGACAGCCTCGCGACCCCGTCGCAGGAGGCGCTGGGGCCCGCGCCTGTCGACCCGCCCGTCGAAGGCGGGGCCGAGGTGGCGGCGGTGACCGTCTCCCCGCTGGGCGAGGACGACGGACCACAACCCGATGCCATCGGCCTCCTCGCGCCGCATCTCACGGGCCTGCCCGCAGACCTCTGGGGCGCCTCGGACCCCACGACCATCGCGCGCCGGATCGCCGAGGAACGGGCCGACATGCTCCCGGCACTCCAAGCGCTCCTGATGAAGGTGCTCCTGGCCGAGCTCGACCCTCCGCAGGCGGGCGGCGGCACCGGGCAGGACGTGTTCCTCGCCCGCGTGGACAAGCTCCTCGACATGGGCGCCGTGGAACAGGCTCATGCGCTCCTCGAAAACGCCGGCGCCTCGTCGCCCGAGGTGGTCCGTCGCTGGTTCGACGCGGCGCTCCTGATCGGGCAGGAGGACGCGGTGTGCAAGGCGATGGAGGCCGCCCCCGACCTCTCGCCCACCTACCCGGCCCGCGTCTTCTGCCTCGCGCGCGAAGGGGACTGGGAGGGCGCCGTGCTGGTCATGGCCAATGCCCGCGCCCTGGGCGAGATCACGGACTTCGAGGACAAGCTCCTGTCGCGCTTCCTCGATCCCGACCTGTTCGAGGGCGAGAAGCCGCTCACCCCGCCGCGCCGCATGACTCCGCTTACCTTCCGCCTGTTCGAAGCGATCGGGGAGCCGGTTCCGACCTCGAATCTCCATCGCGCCTTCGCACAGGCCGACCTGCGCTCCAACATTGGCTGGAAGGCGCAGGTGGAGGCGGGCGAACGGCTTGCGCGGACCGGCGCGGTCTCGGACAACCAGCTCGTCGGGCTCTACACCCGCCGCGACGCCGCCGCCTCCGGGGGCGTGTGGGAGCGTGTACGCCTGGTTCAGGCCCTCGATGCGGCGGTGGAGGAAGAGGACCGAGACGCGCTTGCCCCTCTCCTCCCCGACCTGTGGGCCTCACTCACAAACGCCGAGACCGAAGTCCCGATTTCGCGCATCTACGGCGAAGCGCTCGCGGCGCTCGACCTGCCCGGCGTTGCGGGCCGGGTGGCGTTCCGCATGGGGCTGCTGACCGACCGTTATGAACTCGTCGCGATGGGCGACGTGCCGGACGACCCGGAGGACCGCTTCCTCGCCGCCGTGGCCCAGGGGACACTCACCGGCGCGACCGCCCCGACGGATGAGGCACGGGCGGTCAAGGACGGCTTCACGGCGACCGCCATCCCCGCCCGGTTCGCGACCCTGGTGGAGGACGACCGGCTGGGCGAGGCGATCCTGCGCGCTCTCACCCTCTTCACCACAGGTACGCGCGGCGACTACGACGAACTGGCCGACGCCATCGCGCTCTTCCGCATGGTCGGGCTGGAGGACACGGCCCGCCGCGCCGCGCTCGATTTCCTGATCCTGGAGCGTCGGGGATGAGCCCGCGCGGCGCCGATACCTGGATATCGACCTTTCTCGAGGCCCAGGCCGCCGAACTCGACGCTTCGCGCAACACGCTCCTCGCGTATGGCCGTGATCTCAAGGACTTCGCGGGCTTTCTTGACCGGAAAGGTGAAGCACTGGGAGGCGCCGACCGCGCGGTGATCGAGGCCTATCTCGTGGATTGCGAGGCGCAAGGGCTGGCCGTCTCGACCCGTGCCCGGCGCCTCTCCGCGATCAAGCAGCTTTACCGTTTCGCCTTCGAGGAAGGCTGGCGCACGGACAATCCCACCCTGCGCATCACCGGCCCCGGCAAGACGAAACGCCTGCCCAAGACGCTGTCGGAGGAGGAGGTGGACCGCCTCCTCACCGCCGCCCGCCGCCACGGGCGCAGCGCGGCCGACCGGCTGCGCAACACCTGCCTGATGGAGGTGCTTTACGCGACGGGAATGCGGGTGAGCGAACTCGTCACCCTGCCCGTCGCCGCTGCGCGGGGCGATCCCCGGATGCTGCTCGTCATGGGCAAGGGTGGCAAGGAACGGTTAGTGCCGCTTACGACCCCGGCCCGGTCGGCGCTCTCCGACTGGCTCGCCGTCCGCGACGAGGCGGAGGACGCGGCCCGCGCGAAGGGCGCGAAACCCTCGCGGTTTCTCTTTCCCTCGACCGGCAAGGACGGTCATCTCACCCGGCACCGGTTCCACGGGCTGATCAAGGAAATTGCGGTCGCCGCCGGCGTCTCGCCCGAAGCGGTCACGCCCCACCGGCTACGCCACGCCTTCGCGACCCACCTGCTCGCCCACGGCGCCGATCTGCGCGCGATCCAGACCCTTCTGGGCCATGCCGACGTCTCGACCACCGAGATTTACACCCATGTGCTGGACGAACGGCTCAAGGAACTGGTGCTGACCCGTCACCCGCTGGCGCGCAACTCGTGACCCTCAGCCGTACAGCTCGCGCGCCCGATCCTCGAACGCCTTCACGATCCGCTGCATCGCCTGGTTGAACACCACGCCGATCAGGTTGCGCAGCATGGCGTTGCGGAACTCGAAATCCACGAAGAACTCGACCTCGCAGCCCTGGTCCAAGGGCACGAATTTCCAGTAACTCTTCATGTACTTGAACGGCCCGTCGAGATACTCGGTGTCGATGCGCATGTTGTCGTGGTCGAGCACGACGCGGCTCCCGAACCGCTCCCGGAACACCCGGAACGAGATGACGAGGTCGGCCTCCATCACCTTGGTCCCGTCGGGCTGTTCCTCCACGCTGCGCACGCGCGCGGCGGAATTCCACGGGAGGAACTCGGGATAGCGTCCCACGTCGGCCACGAGGTCATACATCTGCTCGGCCGTGTAGGGCATGACGCGCTTGTCGCTATGTGTCGGCATGTCGCCCTTTCGCTGCGTGACTCGCGGCGCAAATTCCATAGGATGCGCACAAGATGCAAGGGGGCGGACCATGTCGCGGCCATATGTCATAGACGAACTCATCTCGGCCAAGGCGGTTGCCGCCCGGATCGAGGCGCTGGCGCGCGAAATCAAGGCGCGCTTCGCGGGCACGGACAAGCTGGTGGTCGTGGGGCTCCTGCGCGGCTCCTTCGTGTTCATCGCCGATCTCGTGCGCGAGCTGGACCTGCCGGTGGAGGTCGATTTCCTTGAAGCCTCCTCCTATGGCAATTCCACCGAGTCGAGCCGGGAGGTGCGCATCCTCAAGGACCTGCGGGGCGAGATCGGCGGGCGCGACGTGCTCGTGGTCGAGGATATCGTGGACACAGGCCATACCCTCAAGCACGTGATTTCGCTGCTCAAGTCCCGCGAACCCGCCCGTCTCGCCTGCTGCGCGCTGCTGGACAAGCCGTCGCGCCGGGAGGTGGACGTGAAGGCCGACTGGATCGGTTTCGAGATCCCGGACGAATTCGTCGTCGGCTACGGCATCGACTTCGCGCAGCGCAACCGCAACCTGCCGTATATCGGCACCGTGCGCTTCACCGACACGCCGGAGGGCGCATGAACTGGAACATGCGCCACTTCTTTCGGATGGCGAAATGGGCGCGTAACCCACCCGGCGAGAAGCAGGTGAAGATGGTCTTCGCGATCATCGCGATCTGCCTCGCCCTTTTCGCCGTCGAACGGCTCATCGGCTGGCCCGACTGGCTCACCATGAGCGAAGGTCCCGGGGCGAACGCTACGCGCTAGCGCCCAGCAGGCGCGGCCCGGCCCGTTCCAGCCCCGCGATGATCAGGTCGCGCACCGCCCGGATGCGCGGCACCTCCGCCAGATCGACATGCGAGGCCACCCAGATCGGCACGGCCGTGAGCGGGATGAGCCCGTCGATCCGCACGAGCCGCGGATCGGCGTCGCCGAGGATGCAGGGCAGGATCGCCCGTCCCTGCCCGGCCGCCGCCATCTCGCGCAACACCGGAAAGCTGTCGGACCGTGCGCCCACCCTGGCTTCGCCCGTAAGCTCCGCGATTCTCGTGCCGAGCCCAACGCTCGCGAGGTTGCCCGACAGCCCCAGCCACCTGTCCTGCGCATCCGGCGCGGCATAGACGGCAACGCCGAGCTGGCCCGCGACGACCCCCGTCAGCTCGGGCGGAATCTTCGCGGCCGGGCGCACCGCGATATCCGCGTCGAGCCGGGCAAGATCGGCGTGCTGGTTCTGGGAACTCAACTCGATCTCCAACCCTTCGGCCTGAAGCTCGATCCCCGCGATGATTTCCGGCAGGATGCCGAGGCAGAAAGTGTCGGTGGAGGTCACGCGCACCACGCCGGCGAGTGGAGATCGCGCCGCCGTGATCGCCCGCTCCACCCCCAGCGCCGCCTCTTCGACCGCCCGCATCGCGTCGATCACCCGCTTGCGCCGGGGGGCGATCCGGTAACCCCGCGCGGTCCTGTCGAAGATCGCCAGCGCCATGTTTTCCTCGAAACCGTTGACCCTGCGTAACACCGTGGCGTGGTTCACGCCGATCTTGCGCGCCGCGCCCGAAAGCGACCCCTCGTCCGCCACGGCGAGGACGTAGCGCAGGTCCTCCCAATCCATCTGTTTCATTTTGCACAGAGCCTTTGCGGTTTTCCTGACTTTTCCCAAGATACCGAACAGCTAGCGTGGAGAACAGCCAACTTGTCCAACGGGAGAGACAGCCATGACATCCATCCGCACCATCCTCGTGGGTCTTGCCGCCGCAGGTACCTTGGCCGGTGCCGTGACAGCTGCCAGCCACGAGGCGGGCGTGCCTGCCTCGGTCAAGGCACGGCAAGCCACGATGCAGCTCTACGCCTTCAACCTCAGCACCATCGGCGCGATGGCCCAGGAAAAGATCGAGTACGATGCCGAGGCCGCTCAAGCCGCCGCAGAGAACCTCGTGAAACTGTCGAGCCTGAACCAGGGCCCCATGTGGGAACCCGCCACATCAACGGACGACATCGATGGTACGCGCGCCCTGCCGGAGATCTGGACCGACATGGAGGGCGTGATCGAGGACGCCGTCGCGCTCAACGAAGCCGCCGTCGCGATGGAAGCGGCCGCCGGCGAAAGCCTCGACGCGCTCAAGCAGGCGATGGGGCCACTTGGCGGCGCCTGCGGCGACTGTCACAAAGCCTACAGGCAGCCCGACTAAGCTGTCCCAGACCTGAAAACGCGGGCCGGGGTGGCGACGCCCCGGCCCTCCCCCTGTCCGGGAGTGCCCGATGCGCATAATCTTTCGCCTGATCGTCCTCGTCGCCATCGTCGCGGCCATTGGCCTCTGGGTCACGCGGCCGAAGACGGACGGAGCCGAGGTGCTCGCGGGCCTCACCCCGGACGCGGCCCACGGCGAGACGGTGTTCACCGCCTCCGGCTGCGCCTCCTGCCACATGGCCGAGGGGGCCGAGGGCGAGGCCAAGCTGGTCCTGTCGGGTGGGCAGGAGTTTCCCTCGCCTTTCGGCACGTTCCACGCGCCCAACATCTCGATGGACCCCGAAGCGGGGATCGGCGACTGGACCGCGCTCGACTTCTGGAACGCGCTGCACCACGGCACCTCGCCGGACGGACAGCATTACTACCCGGTCCTGCCTTACGGTGCCTACATCCACCTCGACCCGCAGGACGTGGTGGACCTTCATGCCTATATGCAGGACCTGCCCGCCGACGGCACCCCGTCCCGGCCCCATGACGTGAGTTTTCCGTTCAACATCCGCCTCGCGGTCGGCGGCTGGAAGCTCCTGTTCCTGAACGAGGGCTGGGTGATGGAGGGCGATTTGTCCCCCGAGCTGTCCCGGGGCCGCGAACTGGTCGAGGCGATGGGCCACTGCGCCGAATGCCACACGCCGCGCAACGCTCTGGGCGGGCTGAAGGAAGGGGCGAACTGGCTCACCGGCGCGCCCAACCCCGCCGGGCGGGGCACCTTCCCCGATCTCACCCCGCCGGAAATGTCCTGGTCCGAGGCCGAGCTGGTCGAGTATTTCACCTCAGGCTTCACGCCCGAGTTCGACACGGCGGGAGGGCACATGGCGCTCGTGGTCGAAAACCTCGCAGCTCTCCCGGAAGCGGACCGCGCAGCCGTCGCGGCCTATATCAAGGCGCTGCCGATTCAGTGAAACGCGCGGCCTCCTCCCGAACAAGGTAAGAGGTCCCCGCGCCGCAAGGCACGGTAAGGACCTCAGCGCGCGGCGCGCATGATGGTGCCTTGGGCGGTGGCGCAGAGCTTTTCCGCGCCCTTGTCGACCGACAGCACGTCGGCCCGCACGACGGCCTGGTTGCGGCCCGACCCGATCACCTCGGAGCGCGCGACGAGCGCCTCGCCCTTGCCGGGGCGCAGGAAGTTGATCTTGAACTCCTGCGTCACGCTTCCCTCACCCATGAGGAGCCCGCCCGCGAAGGCCAGCGCCATGTCCGCGAGCGAGGCGATGACCCCGCCGTGGGCCATGCCGAGGTGCTGGGTGTGGCGTTCGGCGAGCGGCAGGCGCAATTCGCAGGCCCCCACTTCGAGCGCGACGAGCTCGACTCCGAGCGCGGTCGAAAAAGGCTGCCGGGCGAGGATATCCCGCCCGATCGCCTCCGCCTCCTCGGGCGTCATGCGCGGCCGAGCTTGGCGTTGCGCGCGTCACGCAGCCGCGCGAAATCCTCGCCGGCGTGGTAGGAGGACCGGGTGAGCGGCGTGGCCGACACCATGAGGAAGCCCTTGCCGTAGGCCGCGTTCTCATAGGCCTTGAACTCGTCCGGCGTCACGAAGCGGTCCACGCGGTGATGCTTCGGCGTCGGCTGCAGGTACTGCCCGATGGTAAGGAAATCGATATCCGCCGCGCGCATGTCGTCCATGACCTGCGTCACCTGCGCATGATCCTCGCCGAGCCCGACCATGATCCCCGACTTGGTGAACATGCCGGGGTCGAGCTCTTTCACCCGCTGGAGAAGCCGCAGGGAATGGAAGTAGCGCGCACCGGGGCGCACCTCGGGATAGAGACCGGGCACGGTTTCGAGATTGTGGTTGAACACGTCCGGCTTGGCCGCGACCACCACTTCCAGCGCTTCCGGGCCACAGCGCAGAAAATCCGGCGTCAGGATCTCGATCGTCGTGTCCGGCGCCTGCTTGCGCACCGCGCGGATCGTCATGGCGAAATGCTCCGCCCCGCCGTCCTCGACGTCGTCACGGTCCACGCTGGTGATGACCACGTGGTTCAGACCCAGCTTCTTGACCGCGTCCGCGACCCGCCCCGGCTCGAACACGTCGAGCGCATCGGGCCGCCCGGTGGCGACGTTGCAGAAGGTGCAGCCGCGGGTGCAGATCTCGCCCATGATCATCATGGTCGCGTGACCCTGACTCC
The DNA here is from genome assembly GCA_964230745.1 of Maritimibacter sp. GTDB lineage: Bacteria > Pseudomonadota > Alphaproteobacteria > Rhodobacterales > Rhodobacteraceae > Maritimibacter. The sequence goes on from CAXRHZ010000022.1 coordinate 114,071, forward strand.
AGCATTCGCCCACGTTCGGACACCCGGCCTCCTCGCAGACCGTCGAGAGCTTGTGCTCGCGCATGATCTTGTGCGTATCGGCATAGCCCTTGCCGCCCGGCGCGCGCACGCGGATCCAGTCGGGCTTTTTCGGCTGGGCGTTGTCGGGGCGATGGGCTTTTTCGGGATGCCGGCCCTGGGGCGTCGTCAGGTCACGCATGTCGTCCTCCGTTTGGGCACACATATACCTTCTCGCCCCCGAATGTCACCGCGAAATCCCGTGACCCGGGTTGCCTGCGACACATGGCTCGCCCAACGCATGCCCGGGTTGCAGCGACCGCATACGAGCCATGACGCGCCGCGGCATTGTTTCTGCGGCAGCAGCATGTATCTAGAGGGCATCTCCCGGCGGGCCCGCCCGACCGGGCCGAATTTTTGTCCAGACTGGAGAGACTCATGAACATCGGTGACCGCGTTCCCGCCTGCACCTTCCAGACCCGCGTCCGCGACGAAAGCGTCGGCGGTCCCAACCCGTTCCGCTGGCAGGAAATGACCTCGGACGACTACTTCGCCGGCAAGCGCGTCGTGCTCTTCTCGCTCCCCGGCGCGTTCACGCCGACCTGCTCGACCTACCAGCTTCCGGGCTTCGAAAAGGGCTTCGCCGACTTCCAGGCCGAAGGAATCGACGAGATCTACTGCATGTCCGTCAACGACAGCTTCGTGATGAACAAGTGGGCGATCGACCAGAAGCTCGAAAACGTGAAGGTCATCCCGGACGGCTCCGGCCAGTTCACCAAGGCGATGGGGATGCTCGTGGCCAAGGATAACCTCGGCTTTGGCGCGCGTTCCTGGCGCTACGCCGCTGTCGTGAACGACGGCGTGATCGAGGCGCTCTTCGTCGAGCCGGGCATGAGCGACAACCACGCCGAGGACCCGTATGGCGAGAGCTCGCCCGAGAACGTCCTGAAATGGCTCAAGGAAAACGCGACGGCCAACGCCTGAGCGACCTGACATCGGACACCGAAGGCCGCCTGCGAGGGCGGCCTTTTTCGTTGCTGGCCCGCCCGTCTCGACCGGCACATCCCTGGAGGCTAGGCTGGTATCAGCGAAACGCGGATTTCCACGGGAGGGCGGATCGGGCGACATGGGGAGTGCCACACATCGACTTCTTGCCGCTCTGGTTTGCCTGATCCTCCTGACGGGCACGCCCATGCGCGCCGAGGTCGAGGTCCACGTCGTCGCCATCGGAAAGGGGCTCCAGCCCGACGATTTCTACGCCCTGCCCGTCTCCCGCGTCCTCGTCGACCGCCCGGATGCCGATGTCGCGCTCGTCCTGCTCGACGGGGGCGAGACGCACTGGCGGATCGAAACGACCCCGGGCACGCGGCTGGTCGAGGTCGTCCGGGGCGGGCCTGAGACCGACGATACCCGCGTCACGCTCTCCGGCATCCCGATGGTCGGGGGCGACGCCCCGGCCCTGCCCCTCGTCTACAAGCCCGTTGGTATCCATTTCCGCGCCCTCCTTGCCACCCTGACGCAGCGCTTCGGCACCGACCGCCTCGCCAGCTTTCAAGGCAGCCACCGGGCCGGGTCCGCCGCGCTCAGGGTGGACCGTGTCGATACAACGAACCCCGCCCTGGCTGGCGGCTACCTCGCCGCCCAGATCGCTCCGCGCGACGACCTGCCCGCGGGGTTGCTTGACTGGCCCGGGACCGAGCCGGACGGACCCACGCTGACCTTCGACCGGAGCGGCATCACGCTCACCGAGGCCACCGGAGCGCAGCATTTCCCCGTATCCGGCGACGTGCCGCCCGTCCTGCTCCCCGCCGCAAGTGTCCATGACCCCGCGTCCGGCACGGTCTATGCCCTCACCTATGGCGGCGTCGGGTATCTCTATGCGGTGAACACCGACACCGGCGCTTGGCGCGTTGTCGCGGCCCTCGACGAGTACGATGCCTCCGGCCTTATCTTCGACCCAGCGACCCGAACGCTCATCACCACCGGCGCCTTCTCGCGCCCCGGCGACATCCGGACCTTCACACTGGACGGTCAGCGCACGCAGGTCTTCGTCCCGACCACCCGTTTTCCGGGCCTTACCGACCTTTTCGACTACGGAAACGAGCACGGCCCACCCTTGCGCCCACATCTCTACCGTGACGGCTGGCTCCTCGCCTCCGCCTCTGCCGATCCCGCCCAGCCCTATCCGCAGGCGAAGCGATACCGGCTCTACGCGATTCATGTCTCGACGGGCGAAGTGCGGCTCATGGAATACGAAGACGGTTGATAGATATCGCGGGGTTCAGCCAACGCGACCCCTTACCCGGAGGTGCGGGGCGTGAAGGTGCCCCGGCCCGTTTCAAATGAAAAAGGCCGCCCGAAAAGCGGCCTCGTTTCTTTCTGTCGCGCGGATCACTCCGCCGCTTCGGTCGCTCCGCCGTCGGGCGTGTCCTGCTGCGGCTGCGCCTCGTCGCCCGCCTCCGCCTTCTTGGCACGCGGCTTGCGCGGCGCGCGGGGCTTTTTCGGCTTCTCGGCCTTCGGCTCTTCCTCGCTGCGCGCGGTTTCGGGCGTCTCGACCAAGCCGTTGTCGTCCCCGGTCGCCTCGATCACGTCGGGCTGCGGAGACGCGCCGGGATCGTCGTAGTCCCGCTGGCGTTTCTGCTTTTCCTCGCGGCGCTGGGCGTCCCGGTCCTTGCGGTCGTTCCCGCCGGACTGGTTCTGCCCGCCGTTGTTCTGACCGCCACCATTCTGGGCGTTGTTGTTGCCGCCCCCCTGGTTCTGGTTGTTGTTCTGATTGTTGTTCTGGCCCTGCTGCTGGCGCTTGGCCTCGACATCGCGCTGCGCTTCGGACAGCAGGCGCGCGTAATGCTCGGCGTGCTGCTGGAAGTTCTCGCCCGCCACCCGGTCGTTGCCGAGAAAGGCGTCGCGGGAGAGCTGCGTGTACTTGTCGATGATCTGCTGCGGGGTCCCGCGCACCTTGCCCTCCGGACCGGAAGAGTCGAACACCCGGTTGATGTTGTTGGAGGGCGAGCGGTTACGGTTGTTCTTCCCGCGCGAACGTGATTTCGAAGATCTCATAAGTTCCTGTATCCAGCCTGTTTTCTGGCTCTCGGTCCGCGCAGCTCCTCCGCTGCGTCTCTGCGGTCCGGCTTGTCGGCTTGTCGCACCGAGAGGCGTTATCCTCGTCAGGTGCTGTCCTTGAGTAAACACGCACATGCCTGCGTGACAAGGGCAATTTAGGCGTTTCCGAACGATAACCGGGGATTTTTGCCACTTTGTGACGCGAAAACCCTGAAATTTCGTTAGGAAACGCTCGGGCGGGCCGAAACGACCCTGTCCCTGCCATCCATGTCGGGGTGAATCCGTACCGCGTCAAGGCCCGCTTGCGAGAAAATCGCGGCCACCTCCGGCCCCTGCCTGTGCCCGATTTCGACAAGAAGCCGCCCGCCGGGGTCGAGGTGTCGCACCGCCCCCGACGCAATCGCGCGATATGGGCCGAGCCCGTCGCCCCCGGGGGTGAGCGCCATCTGCGGATCGTAACCCAGCACCTCGGGCGCGAGCGATGGCATCTCGTCCGCCGCGATATAGGGTGGGTTGGATACGATGAGGTCGAAGCGCCCTTCCACCTCCTCGAACCAATCCGAGCGCGTTAGCGTCAGCCGGTCCTCCACCCCGTTCAGCGTCGCGTTGCGCGCGGCGATGGTCAACGCGAGTTCAGAGAGGTCCGTGGCCACCGCGAAGGCCTCCCGCCACTCGGCCAGCAGCGTGACGGCGAGGATGCCGGAGCCGGTGCCGAGGTCCAGCATCCGCGACGGCGCGGGGCCGGTCAGCGCCTCGGCGATCAGCGTTTCGGTTTCGGGCCGGGGGTCGAGCACGTCGCGCGTCACGATGAACTCGCGGCCCCAGAAGGCGCGGCGGCCCACGATCTTCGACACGGGCTCGCGCGCCAGCCGCCGGTCGAGCACATCCTCGAACGCCGTCACCTGCGCGGGCGACAGGACCTGGTCACGTTCCAGCGACAGGCGCATCACCTGCACCGCCAGCACATCGGCCAGGAGAAGCTGGGCATCGCGCGGCGCTCCCTCGATCCCGCCCGCGCGCAGCCGGGCCACCCCCATCGCAAGCGCTTCGGCGATGGTCACGCGTCGAGCTCCGCCAGTTTCGCGGCCTGGTCCGCCTCGATCAGCGCGTCGATGATCTCGTCGAGGTCGCCCGCCATGACATCGGCGAGCTTGTAGAGCGTGAGGTTGATGCGGTGATCCGTCATCCGCCCCTGCGGGAAGTTGTAGGTGCGGATGCGCTCGGACCGGTCGCCGGAGCCGACCTGCGCCTTGCGACTGGCCGCACGCTCGTCATGCGCGCGCTCGCGTTCCATGTCGAACAGCCGGGTCTTGAGCACCTGCATCGCGATCTCGCGGTTGCGGTGCTGGGATTTCTCGGAGCTGGTGACGACCAGACCCGTGGGAATGTGCGTGATCCGCACGGCGGAATCGGTCGTGTTCACGTGCTGGCCGCCCGCGCCGGAAGATCGCATCGTGTCGATCCGCAGGTCGTTGGGATCGATCCGGATATCCACGTCCTCGGCCTCGGGCAGCACCGCCACCGTGGCCGCGGAGGTATGGATGCGTCCGCCGCTTTCCGTCTCCGGCACCCGCTGCACCCGGTGGACGCCGGATTCGAACTTCAGCCGCGCGAAGACGCCGTCGCCGGAGACACGCGCGACCATCTCCTTCACCCCGCCGACCTCGGTCAGGCTCTGCTCCAGGACCTCGAACCGCCAGCCCCGCTCTTCCGCGTAGCGCTGGTACATGCGGGCGAGGTCGCCGGCGAAGAGGGACGCCTCGTCCCCGCCGGTGCCCGGCCGGATCTCGACCATGGCCGGGCGGGCGTCGGCGGCGTCGCGCGGCAGAAGGGCCACGCGCATCGCCTGTTCCATCTCTGGGAGCCGTTCGCGCAGGCCCGGCAACTCGTCCTCGGCCAGTTCGCGCATCTCGGGGTCGGCGAGCATCGCCTCGGCCTCCTCGATGTCGGAGAGGAGCTGGCGAAAGGCCGCGATCTCCTCCACCACCGGTTTCAGCTCGGCATATTCCCGGCCCACCTCGGCGATCTCGTCGCCCGACAACCCCTCGGACATCCGCGCCTCCAGATACTGGAAGCGTTGCGTGATCGCGTCGAGTTTGTCGAGAGGCACCATCCGCGTCTCGTCGCGCAAAGCCGTGATCTGGTCAAGTCCGTGTTGCGGCCTGTCCCGCCCCAAGCGCCGGACAAGGCCGCTTCGGGCCGCGCCAGACAGGCGCGCGCGGCCTCAGGATTGCGATTCCAAGCGCTCGAACCAGCGCGTGACCTTGGCCGCGTTCACGCCCATGTCCCCCTTGCCGAAGACGAGGTGGGAATGGACATGCAGATTGCCGCCCTCCACCCAGATGGTCGCGATATCCGGGAATGCCCAAAGCTTCGAGCGCGTGACGAAGGCCGCCGGATCGTCGCTCTCGCCATAACGCTCCGTGCGCGGCGTGTCGGCGGCAATTGCGGTGAGTTTCTCGAACGCGTCGGGCGGCAGCTCGGCCAGCGGGCGCACCACCTTGATCCCGCCCATCATCGGATGCGTCCCCGGCTCGTCCGGCCCCGGCTTGTCCGTCAAACGCTCTTCCTGAAGCGGTGAGACGCGCACCCAGATACCGAAGACGAGGATGAGGGCGATGAGCACACCGATGATTTTGAGGAGCATGGGGCCTCCGGTCTGTTAAGATGCGCCACAGGGTAACGGGAATTTCGGAGATTGGAATGAGGATACGCGCCATATTGGCCGCCATATGCCTGCCCGGCCTCGCCGTGGCGCAGCAGTACGACGGGATCTACCGGCCCGCCGGCATGGATGGGTGGGACTGCACCAGCATCGGCATGGACGGCGGCGCGGTCGCCATCGGCGGGGGCGAGATCCAGGGGGTCGAGAACGCCTGCTCCCTGTCGGACCCGGTCGAGGTGCGCGACATGGCCGCCACGCTTTTCGACATGACCTGTTTCGGCGAGGGCATGTCCTCCACGGAGCGGGTGATGCTGATGACCTCCGACAGCGGCGTCTACGTGATCCGCGACGGCTTCGTCGCCGAATGGGAGCGCTGCGAGTAGGCGTGCCCAACAGGTGCGGGCTCGCGCCCGCGCAGGTCTTGCGCGGTCCCGCCGCTGGCGGGCCCACGCGGCGGGGGACCAGTCCCCCGGGCCGCATTCGCGGGCAAATGCGACCACCCCCTGAAGTATTTCGGAAACGAAGAAGCGGTCAGCGGCGGGTGTATCCCCAGAGGCTGAGGAGTTCGACCGCGACATGCGCGCCCGCAACGGCGGTGATGCCGGTCGGGTCGAAGGGCGGCGAGACCTCGACGATATCGCCGCCGACGATGTTCGTGCCCTTGAGGCCGCGCAGGATCGCGGCGGCCTGCGCCGAGGTGAGACCGCCCCAGACCGGCGTGCCAGTGCCGGGGGCGAAAGCCGGGTCGAGCCCGTCGATGTCGAAGGTGAGATAGGCTTGCGCGTCGCCGACGACCTCGCGAATGCGGTCGACGGTGGCCTCGGGGCCGATCCGGTGCACCTCCGGCGCGTCGATGACGGTGATGCCGAGCGTGTCCTCGTTCACGGTACGGATACCGATCTGGACCGAATGTGCCGTGTCGATCAGCCCCTCCTGCACCGCCGTATAGACGAAGGTGCCATGGTCGACCCGTGACGGGTCCGGGTTTTCCCAGCTGTCGGTATGGGCGTCGAACTGGATCAGCGCGAGCGGTCCGTGCCTGGCCACATGGGCGCGCAGGATCGGGAGCGTGATGGAATGGTCGCCGCCGAGCGTCACCACGGCGCAGTCCTGCGCGAGGATGCCGGCGATATGCGCTTCGATCCGCTCGCGAATCTCCACCGGGGCGGCGTAGTCGAAGGCCATGTCGCCGTAGTCCGCGATGGCGAAGGTCGACATCACGTCATAGTCCCAGCCATAGGGCGGCTCGGGCGTCTGGAGCGCCGAAGCCTCGCGGATCGCGCGCGGGCCGAGCCGGGTGCCGGGGCGGTTCGTCACCGCCTGGTCGAACGGGATGCCCGTGACCGCGATATCGGCATGGGTCAGGTCCTTCGTGTAGCGGCGGCGCAGGAAACTGGTTGCGCCAGCGAAGGTGTTCTCGAAGGCGAGCCCCTTCATCTCTTCACGGGTGAACGCGACGTCGACTTCGTTCTGTGCGTCTTCGAGCGACATGGTGCCTCCTGTCTGGTCGCCGCCACGTTGCCACCGGGCCCGCGCCCCCGCAAGCGCTGGCGGCGGGCCGCGCGCTTTGCTAGGTCGAAAGCGAAGGAGATGCCCATGACCCGGACCTCGGACGAGATCGTGCACGACCCCAGGGGTGGCCTGCCCCGCCTGATCGAGATCATGCGCCGCCTGCGCGACCCCGAGTCGGGCTGCCCCTGGGATATCGAGCAGGACTTCGCCACCATCGCGCCTTACACGATCGAAGAGGCTTACGAGGTGGCTGACGCGATCGAACGCGAGGCCTGGGACGAACTCGAGGGCGAGCTGGGCGACCTGTTGTTCCAGTCCGTTTTCCACGCGCAGATGGCCGACGAGCGGGGCCTGTTCGACATTCACGACGTGGCCGACCGCATGTCGGACAAGATGGTCGCGCGCCACCCGCATGTCTTCGGCGACGAGAGCCGCGACAAATCGGCGAACCAGCAGACCGTCGACTGGGAAACCATCAAGGCCGCCGAACGCGCGGCCAGGGCGCGCACCGGCGTGCTGGACGACGTGGCGCTGGGCCTGCCCGCGCTTCTGCGGGCCGTGAAACTGCAGAAACGGGCGGCCCGCGTCGGGTTCGACTGGCCGGACATCGAACCCGTGCTCGACAAGGTGGCCGAGGAGGCGCGCGAGGTGGTCGAGGCGCGCGAAAGCCTGAGCCACGCGGAGCTGACGGAGGAGATCGGCGATCTCCTGTTCGTGCTGGCCAACGTGGCGCGGCACCTCGGCGTCGATCCCGAGGCGGCGTTGCGCGGGACCAACGCCAAGTTCGTCCGCCGATTCGGCCGGATCGAGGCGGACCTCGCCGATCGTGGGAAACGCCCCGAGGACAGCGACCTCGCCGAGATGGACGCGCTGTGGGACAAGGCAAAAGCCGACGAAAAGCGCGCCGAAAATTCCTGATAATATCAGTCGGCCATTGACCTGACGAAATTACTCGGATTTAACCTCCGCGAACGCAACACGGAGGATTTCATGCTTCGCACCACCATCACCGCCGCTTGCCTTGCCGCCACCGCGCTTCCCGCCATGGCCGAGGTGAACGTCTATTCCTACCGGCAGCCGGAACTGATCCAGCCGCTGATCGACGGCTTCACCGAAGAGACCGGCATCGAGGTCAACGTCGCCTTCATCGACGGCTCGATCAACGAACGGCTCGCCGCCGAAGGCGAACGTACCACGGCCGACGTGGTCATGACGGTGGACATCTCCCGCCTCGCCGCGCTGGTCGACGCCGACCTGACCCAGCCGGTCGAGAGCGACGTGCTGACCGAGAATATCCCGGCCCAGTACCGCGACCCGGACAACGAATGGTTCGGCCTCACGACCCGGGCGCGCATCGTCTATGCCTCGAAAGAGCGCGTCGATCCGTCCGAAGTCACCACCTACGAAGACCTCGCCGACCCGAAATGGGAAGGGCGCATCTGCACCCGCTCCGGCACTCACGTCTACACCCTCGCCGTCGTCGCCGCGCATCTGCACCACCACGGCGAGGAAGCGACCCGTGAGTGGCTTGAAGGCGTGAAGTCGAACCTCGCGCGCAAGCCGCAGGGCAACGACCGGGCGCAGGTCAAGGCGATCTGGGCGGGCGAATGCGACATCTCGCTCGGTAACACCTACTACATGGGCAAGATGCTCGAGGACGAAGAGCAGACCGAGTGGGCCGAAAGCGTCGATATCCTGTTCCCGACCTTCGAGGATGGCGGCACCCACGTGAACGTCTCGGGTGTGGCGCTGACCAAGCACGCGCCGAACCGCGAAGACGCGGTCAAGTTCATCGAGTACCTGTCGACCCCGGAGGCGCAGGAAATCTATGCTGCCGACAACTATGAATACCCGATCAAGCCGGGCACCGAGGCCATCGACCTCGTGCAGGGCTGGGGTGAGTTCACGCCGGACGATGTGAACCTCATGGAACTCGCCAGCTACCGCGCCGATGCGCTGCGGCTGGTGCAGGAGGTCGACTTCGACGGCTGATCGCCATCGTTTCTTCGCAAGCGGGGCGGCCTCATCGGGCCGCCCCTTTTCGATTTCGTCCCACTTGACCCGGCTCCGTCTGCCGGTTCCACTTCCACTACCGTCACGGAGGTCCCGTTCATGATCCGTCATGCCTGTCTCGCAACCTGCCTCGCCGCCACCGCGCTCCCAGCCGTGGCCGAGGTCAACGTCTATTCCTACCGCCAGCCGGAGCTGATCGCGCCGCTGGTCGACGCCTTCACCGAACAGACCGGGATCGAGGTCAACGTGGCCTTCCTCAACACCGGCATGGTCGAACGGCTGCAGGCGGAGGGCGAACGCTCCCCCGCGGACGTGATCCTGACCACCGACATCTCGCGCCTTGCCGAACTGGTCGAAGCCGACGTGACCCAGCCGGTGGAAAGCGACGTGCTCGCCGACCAGATCCGGGCGGAATACCGTGATCCGGGCAACGAGTGGTTCGGCCTCACCCGACGCGCCCGCGTCGTCTATGCCTCGAAAGAGCGCGTGGCGGATGGCGAGATCACGACCTACGAGGGTCTGACCGATCCCAAGTGGGAAGGCCGCATCTGCACCCGCTCCGGCACCCACGCCTACATGGTCGCGCTGACCTCCGCCGCGATTCACCATCTGGGGGAAGACGGCGCGAAAGAATGGCTCGAGGGTCTGAAGGCCAACCTCGCCCAGAAACCGCAGGGCAACGACCGCGCGCAGGTCAAATCGATCTGGGCCGGAGAATGCGACATCTCTATCGGCAACACCTATTACATGGGTGCGATGCTCGAAGACGAAGAGCAAACCGAATGGGCCAACTCCGTGCGCATCGAGTTTCCGGAGTTCGAGGGCGCGGGCACCCACATGAACGTCTCCGGTATGGCCCTGACCAAGGCCGCGCCGCACCGCGAAGACGCCGTGGCGTTCATGGAATTCCTCGCCTCCGACGCGGCGCAGGCAATCTACGCCGAGGCTGTCTATGAATACCCGGTGGCCGAAGGCGTGGCGAACTCCGACCTTGTCGACAGCTGGGGCGAGTTCACGGCGGATGACGTGAACCTCATGGACCTCGCCAAGCTGCGCCCCGCTGCCCTTCGCATCACGCAGGAAGTCGACTACGACGGGTGAGCGGGACTGGAATTAAAAAAAACAGAGCGCGCGCCCCATCCGGGCGCGCGTTTTTTTGTTTATTGACAAACGTTTGCACCTGGCCCCGGTTTTCTAGGATTCTAGGATTCTAGGATTCTAGGATTCTAGGATTCTAGGATTCTAGGATTCAGGGGAAACACCCATGCCCCAAGGCGCCTGCTTTCAGCGCCGCGAAACCTTGAGCCAGATGCCGTCCTTCCCCCGCACCGTCAAGTGCGCGACCGGCATCGCCGGCTTGCCGTCGACGAGCTCGAACCGGCACCGCCGCAGAAGCATCGCGATCAGAAGCGGCCCCTCGACCATCGCGAACCCGGCTCCGGTGCAGACCCGCTGCCCCGCCGAGAACGGCATGAATGCCTCACGCAGGCAGGTCTTGCCGTTTTCCGTCGCGAACCGGCCCGGATCGAACGCGTCCGGCCGGTCCCAGAGCCGTTCGTGCCGGTGCTGGTGCCAGGGGCTCAGCACGATCTGGCTGCCACGCGGCACATCGCGGTCGCGGAAATGCTCGGGACAGGCCGCCTCGCGCACCATCATCGGCACCGGCGGATAGAGCCGCAGCGCCTCGCGAAACACGTCACGCGTCGTGGTGAGCCGGGACACGGTCGCGAAATCGGGCGTCTCGCCCAGCCCCGCCTGCGCCTCCGCCGCCACCTTCTCCTGCCACTCGGGGAACATCGCCAACAGGTAGAGCGTCCAGGCCAGCGCCGAGGCCGAGGTCTCGTGCCCCGCGAGGAAGAAGATCGCGACCTGGTCCACCATTTCCTCGGTGCCGAAGGTCTCCCCCGTCACCGGGTCGGCGGTCGTCATGATCTTGGTGGCAAGGTCGTCGGGCGCCGTGCCGTCCTCGATCTCAGCCATCCTTTCTGCCGTGAGCCGGGTGATGAGCGCCCGGATCTCGCGCGCCGTGCGCCGAGTCTCCCGGCTGTGAAACCGCGGAAACCAGCGTGGGAGCGGCAGGACCGCGCCAAGGTTCAGGACCGGCTGCGCCCGCTGATGCTCGCGGAACTTCTCGAACACCTGCGCCGCCGTTTCGTCCTCGATCGGGATCGAGAACAGGGTGCGGAAGATCACGTCCGCCGCCGCGTGGCTCGTCTCCGGCTCGACGTCCAGCGTCTGCCCCGCCCGCGCCTCCATCCGCGCCGCCGCCGCTTCGCCCGCCGCCCACATGGCCGGAAAGGTATCGCGCAGCCGCCCCCCCTCGAAAGCCGGGTCGATGATGCGCCGCTGCCGCTTCCACGTCTCGCCATTGGTCACGAAGACCGAGTTGCCCAGAAGCGGGGCGAGCCCCTCGCGAATCCTGTCGGACTTGGGGAAATCGTCGGGCCGCTCCTTCAGCACCAGCTTCGTGAGCGCCGGATCGTTGCACAGGTAGGACCGGAAAAACGGCGTGCGGAACTCGGCCATCCACGCGCGGTAGAGGTGCCCGGGCTGCGCCGAGAGGATGTCCTCACGAAAGAGCCGCGCATAGCGGCGCAGCGACACCCGGCGCTTGCGCGGCGTTGGTTTCGGGGGCTGCGTCACGGCGCCATGCTCGTGAACTTCGACGCGGCTTTGGTGATCCGGCTCTTCGACGGCGCACGGCCCGCGAAGCGTTCGGCCAGCGTCCGCGGCCCCGCCGTGATCCGGAAGTAGTCGTAGTCGCCGGGCCGGTCGAAGGCGCAGAGATACTGGAAATGTAGCCGGAAGAACCGCCACCGCAGCTCGGCCCACCTCTCGGGCGACAGGGTCTGCGTGAAGGCCGCAGAGATGACGATGGGCCAGCGTTGCCCCGCCGGGGCCACCCCCGACACGGCCACCGGATCGCACAGCGCGAAGGCGCAGCCGTCCCCCGGCGCGGTCACGTCGAGCCAGAACAGGCGTTCCGAGGTCGACAGGTCATGCAGGTCGCGCCGCAGCCGGTCCGCATCCCTCAAAAAGGACACCATCGGCACCACCTGCCCCAGCGTGAGGAACCCGAGCGCCGGCCCCGTCGCGGGAATCCGCCCCGCCCGGTCGAGGTCGGCAAGGATCGACACCCCCAGATGCGCGCCAGAGGAATGGCCGACGACCAGCACCTCGTCCACATCCTCCTCGAGCGCCGCCGCGATCTGGTCCGCGAACTGCGCCATCCGCGCCTCCAGCTCCGGCGGATTGGCACCCTTCGAGCGCGCGGAATAGGCGTAGTCGTGCATGAGGTAATAGACGAAGAGCTTGTTGTCGTAGCGCCGGAAGCCACGCAACACGACGACGACGGTCGCGACGAAAGCGATGCAGAACACCAAGGTGACGAGCACCCCCTGCACCACGACCCCGGCCAGCCATGCCAAAATGCCCCCGGCGATCCAGCCGGCCAGCAGCGCCACCACCAGCTGCAGGATGAGCATTCCGACCGGGTAGAGCGCGGCCATGACCGGCCCTTTTCGGAGCCGCATCAGCCGCCACAGCGCCCCCGACCCGATATAGGTCCAGGCGGTGCGCGCCATCAGCAGGTAGGTCTGGGGAATGTTCAACGCCATCGACGTGCGCACGATGTCGGACCAGACGAGCACGTCGAACTCCGCCTCGACTTCGCCCCCCTCGATCGTGCCGTCCACCTGCCAGCCATAGGTCGCGCCGCCCTGCCGCCCGACCAGCCCGATCTCGTAGCCGGAAATCTCGGCCTGCGCCCCGCCTTCGCTGCGATAGAGTTCACGATACCGACGGGGATGAATCGGATCATAGCCGGGGATGTAGAACACCCGCCGCCGCCTGACACTCTGTCCCTGCCCGTCCGTCATCGCTCTCAGCCTCTTTCGCGAAACGATACCCCCCGTTTCCGGCGAAAATAAGCCCCTCAGGCGACAATCCGGGCACACCCCGCCCCCTTCTCTGTTTCAAAAAACCTCGGGGGTGCGGGGGCAGAGCCCCCGCGCGGGTCGCCGCGCGCCCCGCGCGGCGAAACCTCAGCCCAGTGTCGCGAGCGCCGGAAAGGTCTCGAGCAGCCAGTAGGAGAAGGCCGAGAAGCCGCCGGTCAGCATCAGGAGGCCGATGGTCCACAGAAGGAGCCCCATGATCCGCTCGATCCGGTCCATGTGCCGCTTCATCCAGCCCATGAGGCCCCGCATCCTCGGAAAGAACGCGGCGACCAGCAGGAACGGGATGCCCAGCCCGGCGGCATAGACGCCGAGAAGGAACGTACCCCGCGCCACGTTCGCCTCCGACGCAGCGAGCGACAGGATCGCACCCAGCTGCGGACCGATGCACGGGGTCCAGCCGAAGGCGAAGGCGAGACCCAGAAGGTAGGCGCCGAAGGCGTTCCCGCCCTGGTCGCCCGCATCCAGCCGCGCCTCGCGGTTGAGGAAGGGAATCGTGAAGATCCCCAGGAAATGCGCGCCGAAGACCATGACCACGATCCCCGCCACCGCGTTGAAAACAGTCTGGTTTTGTAAAAAGAACGCGCCGAAGGCGCTGGCCGCGAACCCCATGAACAAAAACACGGTCGACAGGCCAAGCACGAAGAACAGCGCCGCGAGCGTCGCCTTGCGCGAGGCTTTCTGACCTTCCGACAGTTCCGTGACGCTGACCCCGGACATGTAGGCGAGGTACGGCGGCACGATCGGAAGCACGCAGGGGCTGAGAAAACTCAGCAAGCCCGCCACGAGCGCGATGAGGAGCGCGGGCAAGAGGCTCGCGTCGATGAGGTCTATCCCGAACATGGCCGACCTCTACCCTGCCCCGCGCGCGCCGTCACCTGCCACGACGTCACATCCGGGCGATGGACTTGTAACACCGCCACGGCTATGTGGCGGAGCATGAAGATCCACGTGGAAATCGACGCCACGGGGCTGATGTGCCCCTGGCCCGTGCTGAAGGCCGGCAAGGCCCTGCGCGGTATGGCGCCGGGCCAGGTCCTGCGCCTCCTGGCCACCGATCCGGTCGCCGTGATCGACGTTCCGCATTTCTGCGCCGAAGAAGGCCACGACCTCCTCGGGACCGAGGAGCGGGATGCCGTGACGGCCTACCTCATCCGCAAATGATGCAATGGCCGGCCCCGCCCGGGACCGGCCTCCGGTCGCTCAGGTCCAATGCGCCTCGATATGGTCGGCCGCCCCCGCCGCGACCGCCATGTCATACATCATGCGCGCATCCACGACCGCCGCGATCGTGCCATCGGGGTTGTAGCCCACGATCGGGCCGTGGGTGATCGCGAACATGACGCAGCCGTTCGGGCTGTCGGGCTTGTGGATCGCAGCCGGCTCCTCGCGGATGTAGTCGCCCGCCTTGCCCACGTCGTCGTCATAGCCGAAACCGCCTTCGAGGATGACACCCTGCACGCCGCCGATGTGGCCGTGCGGCGGCGCCTCGGTCCCGGGGTCGACCTTGAGGAACAAGGTGAAGCCGCCGGAACGGACATCGACGTCCATGAGCCGGAAATGCGTGCCCTCCATGACCCAGGGATTCCAGGGAATCGTCTCGGGGTCGATGAAGCCGGGGCGTTCGTGTTTCGTGATGGTGAGCGACGCGTAGTCGCCCTGGTTCGCGTGGTCGTCCATTGGGTCCTCCCTTAACTTGACCGTGTGGACCATCGCCCGCCCCATGCACGCCGGTCTTGAACGCGATTGCCAAACCGGAACGCTGTTGCGATGATCTCGGGATGGAGGAGACCCGAGTGCAGCGCGGTGCGTATGCGCCCATCGACATGATGCGCGAGGCGTGGCGCCTCGACGCCCGATGGGAATTCGGCGCGCGCAACGGGATCTGCGGCGTGGTCTGGGACTGCGTGAACCCGGCGCAGCGCCACCTGCCCTCGAACCTTCCCGACGACACGCTGGT
Organism: Maritimibacter sp.; assembly: GCA_964230745.1. Lineage (GTDB taxonomy): Bacteria > Pseudomonadota > Alphaproteobacteria > Rhodobacterales > Rhodobacteraceae > Maritimibacter. The sequence continues at coordinate 129,231 of CAXRHZ010000022.1, forward strand.
CGTTTCTCTCCACCGCACCCCGGTCGACTGTGTCGAGGTCCGCCTCGATGGCCGGCCCTGCCATCAGGGCAAGCTCGCGGCGGGGTCATGGATGGTGGTGCCTGCCTCTGGTACCCCGGAGGCGGTGACCGAGGGTCAGTTCTCGCTCCTGCACCTCTACGTCTCCCGCCTGCTCCTCTCCGAGGTGGCCGAGGAATACGGGATCGAATTGTCGACTGCCCGACTGGAGGAGTGCCGGACGGGCCGGTTCGACCAGCACATGCTGGCGGCCACCTGCCAGCGCATCGACCGGGGTGCAACCGGCGAGGATACGCCGCTCGCGCGACTGTCACGCGACCGCACGGCCCACGCACTCGTCTCCGACCTTGTCACCCTCTTCGCCGACGACACGCCCGCGGGTCCGGGGAGCGAGACCCTGACAGGACAGCGCGCGCGCCGTGTCGAGGCGCTTGTGGCACAAAGGCTGGCCGAGCCGCTCACCCTCGACGACCTCGCCCAGGCCGCTGGCCTGTCGCGCTCGCATTTCGTCAGGGCCTACAAGGCCCGGTTCGGGGAGACCCCGATGACGCGCCTGCGCCACCTCCGGCTTGAACGTGCCATGACGCTCCTGCGCAGCACCGGCCTGACTGTAGGTGAAATCGCGCTCGACTCCGGGTTCGCGGATCAGAGCCACCTGACCCGGCACTTCAAGCGCCACTTCGGCTGCACGCCGGGCGCGATCCGTGCCGAGATGCGCGCGACACGCCCGATCTGACGGCGGCCGCCACTTGAGCGCTCAAGCCCCGGAATTCCGGAGGAATATTTCGCCCCCAGCCCCACCCGAAAAGAAAAAGGGGAGCCCGTGGCTCCCCAGTTTCGCTGATAAGGCTCGTCATTGTACCGCCCGGTTTGTTTTCTGCCTGCGGCCCTATCCGCGTCAGGGGCGAGCGCACCCGCCCCGTGTCTCTATGCCGTGTTCCGCGCCTGCGGCAGCGCCGGAACCTCACCTTCGGTCAGGAAGTAGGCCACCCCCTGCGTCAGGTCGAACTCGCGCACGACGAGCGTGATTTCCTCGCCCGCGTCGGTCACGAAGGTGAGCGGGCCGCCCGTCTCCGTGCCGATCATGGCGGCGGGCACGCGGAACGCGCCCGAGCCGTGGGTTTCGCCACCCCCGATGGTGAGGAGGATGCGCAGGTCCATCCGGTCCGTCTCGCGACCGTCGATCCGGAAGGACCCTCGGAAATCTCTCAGCTCCATCGTGCCGTCCTCAGCTGCAGCCGCTGGTTGAGCCGCAGGTGTTGCACTTCATGCAGGTCCCGTTGCGCACCAGCGTGTAGTTGCCGCATTCGCCGCAGGCCTCGCCCTCGTAGCCCTGCATCTTGGCCTTGGCGCGCGCGTCCATTGTCTGCACCCCGCCCGACGACAGCGCGGTCGACGAGCCCGAGAGGACGGTGCCCCCGGCCATGCCGCCCGATGTCTCGGGAACCAGCGTGTGCAGCGCGGTGACCGGGTCGCCGCCGGTGCCGGTGGCTTCCATCCCGCCCTGCAGGACGACGAGCTCTTGCGGCAGACGCTTGCGCAGGTAGCCGGTGGAGGACACCTGCTTGAGCATCTCCAGCGACCGGGTCGCGGCGGTCTCGGACATCTCCTTGACGTTGGCGACGCCCTCTTCCTGGCCGCGGCCCAGGTCGTCGAAGGTTGCGCCTTCGGGCTTCACATGGGCGAGGTCGGTGCGGTCGAGGTAGCTCACCGCCAGTTCGCGGAAGATGTAGTCGAGGATCGAGGTCGCGTTCTTGATCGAGTCGTTGCCCTGCACCATGCCGGCCGGTTCGAACTTGGTGAAGGTGAACGCATCCACGAATTCCTCGAGCGGCACGCCGTATTGCAGGCCCACCGACACGGCGATGGCGAAGTTGTTCATCATCGCGCGGAAGCCCGCGCCTTCCTTGTGCATGTCGATGAAGATTTCGCCGAGGTTGCCGTCGGCATATTCACCGGTGCGCAGGTAGACCTTGTGACCGCCCACGACCGCCTTCTGGGTGTAGCCCTTGCGGCGTTCCGGCATCTTCTCGCGCCCCGCGCGCGCCACTTCCTTGATGACCACCTTCTCGATGATCTTCTCGGCCAGCACTTCCGCCTTTTCCTGCGGCGTGCCGGTGGCCAGCACCTCTTCGGCCTCCTCGTCGTCCTCGACGAGCGCGGCGGCGAGCGGCTGCGACAGCTTGGAGCCGTCACGGTAGAGCGCGTTCGCCTTGATCCCCAGCGACCACGACAGTTCGTAGGCGCGCTGGCAGTCTTCGATCGTCGCGTCGTTCGGCATGTTGATCGTCTTCGAGATCGCACCCGAGATAAAGGACTGCGCCGCGGCCATCATGGTGATGTGGCTGTCGGTGGACAGGAAGCGCTTGCCCTTCTTGCCGCAGGGGTTGGCGCAATCGAAGATGTTCAGGTGCTCTTCCTTCAGGTGCGGCGCGCCTTCCAGCGTCATGGTCCCGCAGACGTGGTCGTTCGCGGCCTCGATGTCCTTCTTGGTGTAGCCCAGGTGGCGCAGCAGGTCGAAGGTCGGGTCGTTCAGCTTTTCGGCCGGGATGCCCAGGGTCTTGGTGCAGAAATCCTCGCCCAGGGTCCACTGGTTGAAGACAAAGCGGATGTCGAAGGCCGAGGCCAGCGCTGCATCGATCTTGTCCAGCTCGCGCTGACCAAAGCCGTGGCCGATCAGGGCGGTGTGGTTGATCCCCGGCGCATTGCCGATCGACCCATGGCCAACCGCGTAAGAGATGATCTCTTCGATCTGGGCCGAGCCGTAGCCGAGTTTCTCCAGCGCGGCGGGCACGGACCGGTTGATGATCTTGAAGTAACCACCGCCGGCAAGCTTCTTGAACTTCACCAGGGCAAAGTCGGGCTCGATCCCGGTGGTGTCGCAGTCCATGACCAGACCGATCGTTCCGGTCGGTGCAATAACGGTCGCTTGTGCGTTGCGATAGCCGTGTTTTTCGCCCAGGCGCAGCGCCTCGTCCCAGCTGGTTTTTGCCAGATCGATCAGTTTGCGGTCGGGGCAGTTGCCGTGGTCCAGCGGCACGGGCTTGATCGCCAGGTCCTCATAGCCCTCGGCATTGCCATAGGCGGCGTTGCGGTGGTTGCGGATGACGCGCAGCATGTGCTCGGCGTTGCGCTGGTAGCCCGAGAAGGCCCCAAGCTCACCGGCGATCTCGGCCGAGGTGGCATAAGAGACGCCGGTCATGATCGCGGTCAGCGCACCGGTCAGCGCCCGGCCTTCGTCGCTATCGTAGCCTAGCCCCATGTTCATCAGCAGACCGCCGATGTTGGCATAGCCCAGACCCAGGGTCCGGAAGTCATAGGACAGCTGGGCGATTTCCTTGGACGGGAACTGCGCCATGGTGACCGAGATTTCCAGCGTCAGCGTCCAAAGACGGGAGGCGTGGATGTAGTCGTCAGCCTGGAATACGCCGTCCTTGAGGAAGGTCAGCAGGTTCATCGACGCCAGGTTACAGGCGGTGTCGTCCAGGAACATGTATTCCGAGCACGGGTTCGAGCCGCGGATCTGCCCGTCTTCGGGGCAGGTGTGCCAGGCGTTGACCGTGTCGTGGTACTGGATGCCGGGATCGGCACAGGCCCAGGCCGCGTGGCCGATGTCTTCCCACAGCTCGCGCGCGGAAATCGTCTTGGCCACGGTGCCGTCGGTGCGGTTCACCA
>CAXRHZ010000023.1:0-34848 GCA_964230745.1 Maritimibacter sp.
ACCTGCAGCCGCCAGTTCCTTGTAGAAGCCAACGTTCGCGTCACCGTTGATGGTGGAGATCACCCCGACCTTCTTGCCGTCTGCGCCAAGGGCGACCACATCAGCCACGATCTTGGACCAGTCAGAATGACCAAAAGGGGTGTAGTTGACAAAGATGTCTTCCGCCGGAATACCCTTTTGTTGCAAGTAGCTTTCCAGGATGTTGTTGGTGGTACGCGGGTACACATAATCGGTGCCGAGCAGGGCGAACTTTTCGACTTCCAGTTCTTCGAGGAAGTAATCGGTTGCCGGGATCGCCTGCTGGTTGGGGGCGGCGCCGGTGTAGAATACGTTCTTGGAGCTTTCTTCACCTTCGTACTGAACCGGGTAGAACAGCAGGCCGTTCAGTTCTTCGATCACCGGAAGCACAGATTTACGCGACACCGACGTCCAGTTGCCGAAGATGACATCGACTTCGTGCACGGTCAGAAGCTCGCGCGCCTTTTCGGCGAAGAGCGGCCAGTCCGAGGCCGGGTCGACGACCACGGCTTCGAGATCACAGCCGAGCACACCGCCCGCCGCGTTCTGCTGCTCCACGAGCATTTCGACCGTGTCTTTCAGCGTGGTTTCGGAAATCGCCATCGTGCCGGACAGCGAGTGCAGCACGCCGACCTTGATCGGGCAATCCTGCGCCATCGCGGCGGTCGACAGGGCGACGGTCGCAGCGCTACCGGCGAGAAGGGTTTTCATGAATTTCATAGGACTCTCCCACGCGGAGACGAGCGGTCGCACTTGCCCCGGAGGGCAACGTTCCCCATGTCTGTCCCCGCAACTCTGTTGCATCCGTGTGGCGGCCCTGGTTTGCAGACTGTCGGGCCGTCACACACCCTCTGCGCGGTTCTTCGCGCTCCATCGGGCAGGCTTACCTTTCGGTGCCAGTCTCGTTTCAGCAAACCTTCGCATGCATCTGGCGGCCAGTTCGGCGCATTCGCACAATTATTGAGCGGTATTCCGGGTGACTGCCTATGAATCGAACTTTCCGTTGCGGAAAATGTCCCGTCACGAGGGGTTTCGGCGCTTTCCCGGCGAGTCGAAGGGGCTGCGGCAGGATGTCGCCGGAATCGATTGAATTTTCAAATATCCGACATAAGCTTGTGGTCAGGGAGAGAGACTACATGACCACCATCCAGCCATGGAGCCTGCCGTCGTGCGCGTGACCGCCACGCAGACGGAGGTGCTCCACGCCATCGTCGTCGCCGGTTCGATCAGCAAGGCCAAGCGCATGCTTGACCTTTGGCAGCCGCCGATTTCGCAACAGCGCGCCCAGGTCAAATTCGTGCCGGGCGTCTGGCTCATCCGTCGCGGGCGCCTGCCGGGTGATGGCGACGCAGCGCGTGCTGACCGAGATCGACCGGACCGGGAACGGGCACCGGATGCTGTTCGGCGGCAAGCGGCGAGCGCATCGTGTCGGCCCGACGCCCACGCCGCGCGGCATTCTCATCCCCGACCGCACCGCCTGCTCGTCCTCCGTTCGCCTCCGCTGCACGTCACGCCCCAACCGGGCCTCCCGTCCGCCGCAAGCGCCCCGGCCGCGTGGCCGAGCGGAATGTGCGCTCACATTCCCGGCTCTTGTAAGGTATTGAAATTATGAAAGGGTTTCATCGGAAGCCCATCTGGAGAAGTCCCTGTGGATATCACCCTTCGCCATCTTGAGATCCTGCACGCCATCGTGGTGAGCGGATCCATCAGCAAAGCAAAAAGGGCCTTGGGGCTGTCTCAGCCGACGATTTCCCAACAGCTCGCCAAGTTCGAGGACTTGCTCGACGCGCAACTCATCTACCGCCAGCGCGGGAATGACGGGCAGCTGACGCAGGCCGGCGAACATTGGTTCAAGGTGGCTCAGAGCGTGCTCGGGACACTCGATCAGGCGAAGGTCCATCACAAGGCCCGCCTCGGCAAGGACGGGGTCGAACTGCACTTCGGCACGACACCGTCCATGCGCGGACGCTTCATGGAAAAGGCCGCGACCCTGTCGCGCGACATTCCCGGCTTTTCGCGAATGGAATTCTTCTGGGCGCTCGGTTCAGCCGAACTGGTCGAAATGATCGCGACGCACCGGATCAACTGCGCCATCCTGAGCGAAGCCAGCGTCGTCGAATACAAGATGTCCATACACATGGTCCACCTGTTCAACGACAAGATCGTTCTGGTCGTCCCCGAAGATATCGACGATGCCGCGCTCGTGCGGACACTGAACGGGATGGAGCACGACGACGACGAAACCAGTCCGCTTCGCAACTACGTGGAAATCGGCAAGGAGGTGCCCTGGAAATCGCGCAGCGAGCATTGGTACAGGCAGCGCATGCCGCGGGCGGCGCCCTATTTCTCTTGCATGACGCACCAGGGCGCGGTGGATATCGTGGCCGCGGGGCTGGCGACCTGTCACGCCCCGCTGTCGCTTCTGCCTAACCTTCCGAATTCGGTGAGGGAACGGGTCAAGGTCTACGATCTGGGGGAATACGTGCGCGACGCGGTTCTCGTGATGCCGAAACACCTGCTGACCCTGCGCCCGTTCGCCGAGTTCCAGCAACGTCTGAGCGACTGGGTGAAGGCCGAGTATTCCGAGGACCATCTGGAACAGGAACTCCACACCCTGCCGGAACTGCGCATCGCAGCCGAATAGCTCAGGCGCGAGCCGCGCCCCAGCGATTTGCGATTGGACAACGAGTCTGACATTCCGCCCTCCAATGCATTGGATTGGAAAAGGCTATACTGGGAGAAGAGCAACTATTCGCCCCGTCCGGGCAACCCGACGACACGGTGCGCCCGCGCTGGTCGCGGCGGCGCGAGGCCAGGAAAAACCCGTTTTATCCCCATGCCTTATCAGGTTCTTCGCAGCTTTCGATGTCCGCACACTGCGTCCGGTAGGGGCCGTCGGGCGGCCAGACCGATCGGTGCGACGCTATCCGCTCCCCCATGAAACCGCGAATACGGCGGCCAGCACGCCCCGGCCCGAGGCTTGACTTGGTAAAAATGACGCTGCTACTATACCAAAAGTCGCCTAAGCAATTGTAATCATTGGCTAAAAAAGCGGGAACCCGGAAAGGAACGGGGCGCCCGAATGGGAGGAAACATGGTGCAAACAGATGTCCAGGGGGCTACGAGTTCCGGCGCCGGGGTTTGGATTTTCAGGGTTTTGCTCATCGCAGGTGCCGCGTTCATGGTGTACTCTTGGTATACACCTTGGTGGGGGGCCAGCATCGCGGTCCTGCCCGGCGACGATCACATGCTGATGCGCCCCTGGGGGATCGAGGTTCACGGACAAGTCCGGGCGAATGCCGACCCGGAGCTTTGGGCAATGCCCGCAATCTTCGAACCCTTCATGTGGACCTACTTCGCGGTGTGTATGCTGGCGCTCGCCCTGAGCCTGTTCATATCGCGCAGGCTCTCGCTGGGCCGGTTCAAACTGCCGGTCGCGACGCTCCTCATCCTTTTGGTCGGCCTGTCCTACATCCTCGCGGTCGTGCTTGCCTACGTCATCGGCGAGTGGCGCGCAGGAATGGCCGACAGTGCCTTCGTCGGAGAGGCCACGGTCACGCATGCCATGACGGGCAACAAGGTGAAGATGGAAGGCTACCTGAAGATGGGCTACTACTACGCGCTGGCCGCGGGTGCGGTCCTCGTCGTCATCGCCTTGCTGCGAGGGTTGTTCGTGCGAAGCCCCAAGACATAGGGATACGCAAACGATCGAGAACGAGATGCCCGGGCCATCGCCCGGGCATTTTTCGTTTCAGTGCGCGTGCAGTCGCTCGCGGCAGGGAGTCCCGCCATTTCAACGACAACCCTACGGAAGCGCAGCACCCATCGCAGAGTTCCACCCCCGCTCGGTTGCGTGGGTCTTCTGACTCAAATCCTGACCGGCCAGGGACCGCCTTGGAAAAAAGCAATGTGGCATATTGGTAAACCCATCAACCGAAAGTGACAGCATGGCTGCACATAGGGATTCAGCATATCCAGATGGGAGGAAAACTATGAAAATGAAGTATAGTTACGCGCTGCTGGCAGCCATGACGGCTGCAGGGATGGCAGGCGTGGGGTTCGCGCAAGTTACCCCGGAACGGCTGCTCGCCGCAGAATCGGAGGAGGAAGCCGGCAACTGGCTCATGGTTCACAAGAACTACAGCTCAAACCGGTTCTCGCCCCTGACCGACATCAACGCCGAGAACGCCGCGGACATGGACCTGGCGTTTGCCGTTCCCATCGGCGGGCTCGAGCCGTCGGGTTTCGGTGCCGGCTACATGGAAGGCACGCCCTTGGTCGACAACGGGATGATGTACATCTCCGACCCCTGGGGCACGCCGTACAAGATCGACGTCTCGTCGGGCACGAAGGGCCAGATCCTCTGGGTCTGTGACACCGGGATCGAAAAGGACCCGACTGCGGGCGTGCTCCTGGCCAACCGCGGTCTCGCGCTGCACGGCGACAATGTCGTCACCGCGCTGAGTGACGGGCGCGTCGTCGCCTGCAACACCGAAACCGGCGAGGTCGCCTGGGATCAACAGCTCGCCACCGAACAGGGCGAAGGTTTCACCGCCGCCCCTCTCGCGATCGGCGACAAGCTCCTCGTCGGTCAGTCCTACGGTGACTGGGCCACGCGTGGCTGGCTGGCCGCCATCGACGGCGAGACTGGCGAGGAAGTCTGGCGCTTCTTCACGGTGCCGGAACCGGGTCAGCCGGGCTCCGAGACGTGGCTGTGCGAGGAAAGCGGCAACCCCGACTGCTGGAAGACCGGCGGTGCGGCGCTGTGGGTGACGGGTTCCTACGACCCCGAAACCAACACGACGTACTGGGGCACGGGTAACCCGGTGCCGATGTTCGACCCCGAGTTCCGCCCGGGCGACAACCTCTACTCCAACTCGACCATCGCGCTGGACGCCGATACCGGTGAGCTCAAGTGGCACTTCCAGTACACGCCGGGCGACTACATGGATTACGACGAAGTCGGCATCCAACTGCTGATGGACACCACGATCGATGGCGAAGAGCGCAAGGTGCTGTCGCACTTCGGGCGTAACGGCATCTTCTACACGCTCGACCGCAACAGCGGTGCCTACATCCAGTCGGCGCAGTACGTCACCGAGCTGAACTGGACCGAAGGGGTCGACCCCAAGACCGGGATGCCGGTGGAATACGACCCGTCCAAGTCGCTGCAGACCTACGCCCAGGGCGTGATCAGCCGCGGAAGCGACAACGTGGACACCTGCCCGCACATCACGGGTGGCGTGAACTACTACCCGACGGCCTACAACCCGAACACCGGCATCGCCTACGGCGCCGGGCAGGAAGGTTGCTCGGAAATCGGGACGCAGGAGATGGCGGCGGAAGACGTGATGCCGGGCGTCATCTTCCTTGGCGGCACCTATGCTTCCAGCAACGAGCAGACCGGTTCGATCACGGCGATGGACGTGACGACCAGCGAGCAGGTTGCCAAGCATAACATGCCCTACCCGAACCACAGCGGTGTGCTGGTCACGCCGGAAGTGGTCTTCTCGGGCTCGCTGGACGGGACCCTTGGCGCCTACGACGCCTCCACGCTGGAACCGCTCTGGTCGGTCAACACCGGCACGTCGTTCCGCTCACCGCCGATGACCTACGCGGTCGATGGCAAGCAGTATGTCGCCATCCTGGGCGGCCCGGTCGGCGGCAACGCCAACGGCCATGCCGAACTGGAGGTCATGCAGCAGGCCAACATGCTCTGGGTCTTCACGGTCAATTGATCTGAAGTCCTCCCATTGCCGGGCAGTTCGCGCTGCCCGGCATTTTCGTATGCACATCTTTTCCGAACACCAAGGAGCAACCATGCACGTCACCCGTCTCGCGGCCACGATGTTCTTCTCCATCGCGCTGACCGCACCCCTGACCACGGGGCTGCAGGCGGAGGACCTGATGGGGGATCCGGAACGTGGAAAGACCGTATATCGCTCGACCGGGGACTGCATGAGGTGCCACGGCTGGCCCGCCGATGGCAAAACCGGCGTTCACCTGCGTGCCCCGCCGGGATCGAACCTGCGCGACTCCACCCTCGATGCGGAGGCTCTGGCCGAGGTCGTCAGATGCGGACGCCCGGGCACCCCGATGCCCTATCATGATCGACAGGCCTACAGGGACGAGGCCTGTTACGGAATGACGATGTCCGATTTCGACGAGGACGACAGGCCGGTTCAGGGCAAGACGATCCGCGACGAAGACATCGCGAACGTCGTCGCATACCTGCAGGAGCAAGTCATCGGGCGTGGCAAACCGACGCTCGAAGAATGCGGCGAATTTTTCGACGATCCCGAGGTTGGTGCCTGCGACTTCCTGAGGCAGCGCTGACATGAGACACACGACATTCACCGCGATTTTGGGCCTCGCCCTCTCCGCGCAGATGGCCACGGGCCAGGTGCGGCTCGAACCCGAATTTTCGATCTGGGACTTTGAACTTGGCGCGCCCGTAACGCAGGCGCCCGACATCAAGGTCGGCGAGATCGCCTGTGGCACGAACGGCGGCCCGCAGGGCCGGCCCCTGGTGTCCTTTGCAGATTACGAGACCTGCGAACCGGAACCGTCCGGATTGCGGGAGGTCAGTTTCACCTACGATGACGAACAGGACTACATCGCGCTCGCGCTGAACGCGGAATACAAGTTCCTCTACGGCGGCACCTCGGTCTTCGCCCATCCCGTCATCGTCTCCGTGCTCGTCGACCCCGAGGGGATCGTGCAGGGCCGCCGCATCTTTACCGACGATCGCATCGACACGTATGACCGGCGCAACGCCGTCACGCTGATCCGCAACTTCAAGGCCCGTTTCACGAACTGGTCGCTGAAGTGCAGGGACATCGACATGAAGGAAGGCGAACAGCCGGTCGGCAAGCAGTTCATACACGAGCTCTGCACGGGCGAGTCACCCGATGGCTCCAGGCTCCTCGAACTCGAAGCCACCTTGCTGCGCAAGAAAGGGCAACGCGGCCTGAACCCCGAAACGCAAGAGGTCAATCAGGGCTATTTCGAAAGCAAGACACGGTTCGAAGAGGTGCAAAAACCCTACGAACCCGGAGCCCCGCGATGAACTCACTTCTGCTGCTGGCCGTTGACCATGAAATTGCCGTTCATGGTGGCTTGCTCGAAATCGACCCCACCTGCGGCTGCTGTGGTGAAACGGTTGCCGATCAGGGTCGCCCCCGCCACGCTGGCGCGCCGCAGGTCGGCGCCGTAAAAGTCGGTATGTGCGATCTTCGCGCCGTCGAAGGTGGCACGGCCCGCCTTGGCCTGGACGAACCCGGCGAAGCTGATCGTGGCCCCTTCGAATGTTCCGCGGCTCAGGTGCGCGCCGGTCAGGTTGGTCCGGTTCATCGAGGTTCCGCTGAAATCGGCGTTGTTCGCAACGCTTTCCATCAGGAGCGCCCGGTCCAGCATCGCGCCCGGCAGCTTCGCCGAGGTGAGCCGGGACGTCTGCATGCGCGCATCCGTCAGGTTCGCCTCGCTCAGATCCGCGCCGGACAATTGCGCGGCGTAGAAGAAGGCACGCGTGAAATCTCCGCCGCCCAATTGGGCCAGCGTCAGGTCGGCCACGTTGAAATTGGTCTCGACCGCGGTGACATCCGTCAGGATCGCCTCGCGCAGGTTCGCCCGGTGAAAGGTCGCGTCGGTCAGGTTCGCCCCCGTCAGGTCGACACCGGCGAGATTCGCCTTCTTGAAGTTCGCCCCCTGCAGGTCGCAGCCGCGACATTCCTTGATCGTCCCGGCAATCAGATCGGCGACCTGATCCGCGCTCGCGGGTGCGCCGGCCACGACAACAGCCGCCGCGAAGGCGACGCGCCGTACCGTTCTCACATGTTTTCGAAAGGTCATAAGCATGCCTCCTGATACAGGCCATCTGGCGTACGTTTGCAAATGCTGGGCATTGATCTTTTCAATTACCGCTGGGGCCGTGGCGGTCCTGCCGTCCACCGCGCACGCCCAATCGGACGACACGGGCATCAGCGGCATGGCCGAGGTGATCGACGCCGACGTGCTGAGGTTCGGCCAGCAACGCGTGATTCTTTGGGGGGTCGACGCGCCCGAGCGCCCACAGCGGTGTTACATCGAAGGCAAGTTCTGGGGCTGTCACGAGGCGGCAAAACGGCACCTTCAGGTCCTCGCCGGTCGTGGCGAGGTATCCTGCACCTATCGCGGCGAGCCCGACAGGTTGGGCCGTCAATTCGGCGTCTGCACGAGCGGAGGACAGGACTTGAACGAAGAGATGGTGAAAGCGGGGTTCGCCCTCGCCTATGAAGAGCAGTCGGACGAGTATCTGCCGGCCATGATCGACGCCATCACGGCGGGCGTCGGATTGTGGCAGGTCGGCGTGGAGTTCGAGGAGCCTTGGGAGTTTCGCCGCCGCGAGACTCCGGGTGGTTTGAGGTAACATAGAACATGGCACAACTCGCCGACGCAATTTCAGCACCGGGCCGCGATGGCGCCTTCGATGCGGTCATGAAATGGGTCCTCCTGATGGCCCTGATTACCCTCGGGGCGGTGGTCTCATACGAATACGGGCTTCTCACCTATCTTTTTGCTGCCGACGAATCCCGGATCACCGTGCTCATCGCGGTTCTCTACGTGGGCTTCTCGGTCCATTGCCTGTGGATCCTGGTGGAACTCGGCCGGGAATACCGGCGCGCCCTGCAGATCAAGGCACAACTGGACGCCACATCCGAAATGCCCGATCTGAAGCGTGGCGACGGGCTGGTCGACCGGTTTGTGGCGGACCTGATCCGGTCGCGCGAAAATCCGGGCGAAATCGAGGGCAACGCCCATCTGCTCATGATGAGCCTGGGGGCCGCGTTCCGGCGGCGCACCAAGATCGGCACCTATGGCGCGGACTTGCTCTACAAGCTCGGGATGCTGGGCACGATGGTCGGCTTCGTCATGATGCTGAACTCTATGGGCGACCTGTCGAATTTCGATGTCGATACGCTGCGCGGCGCTTTGCAGAAGATGATCGCCGGCATGGCCGTCTCGCTCCTGACGACGATCGCGGGGCTGATCGGCGGCATCCTTCTGCGGTTGGAATACAATATCGCGGATGCGCTCGTGACCGACATCAGCCAGACCGCGGTGTCCTTCACCGAGGCCTCCCTCCTCCCCCTGCTGTCGCAAAGGGAGCGCGAAGCCGGCAATGCTGTTTGAAGAAGAACAGGAACCGGAGTTCGAGATCTTCTCGGCCCTGCTTTTCAATTCCCTGAAGGCGATCACCTTCATGTTCTTCATCAGTTTCGCCATGATCAACAAGCCGGCGGACGAGGGGAAGGTCGACCCGAAGGCCGAGATGCTGATCACCGTGTCGTGGCCGGACAACAACCCCGACGACGTGGATACCTATGTCATGGACCCGGCCGGGAATATCGTCTGGTATACGCAACGCGAGGCCGGGCTGATGCACCTCGACCGCGACGACCGGGGCATGTTCAAGGACGTGGTTCTGTTCAACGACAAGGAAGTGACCAACCCCTTGAACCAGGAGATCATCAGCTTTCGCGGGCTGGAGGATGGAGAATACGTGGTGAACGTCGTCCACTACATCGCGAACGGCACGGCACCGCTCCCGGTTTCGGTGAAGGTGGAAAAGCTGAACCCGTCGGTCAAGGTGATCTTCTACCAGACGCTCGAACTGACGGGCACGGGGGATGAACAGACCGCCGTTCGCTTCACCCTCGACGGAAACGAGGTCGTGAACGTCAACAACGTCCCCAAGAGCCTCGTCGAGCTGACGCGCTCGCTGGGCGCCAAGGGCGGGAGTTCTCAGGCCGGACGGCCCTCGGGCCCGATCGACGCGACGACCGGTCAGACGCTTGGCGGTTCGGAGACGCGGCAATGAACATGACCTACGTCATCCTGGCCCTGACCGCCTCCTACGCGCTGGTGGTTTCCATGCTCGCCTACCTCGTGCTGCTGACGAACATCCATATCGTGATGAAGGTGTTCGCCACGGCGGCAACGGTGGCGACGATCCCGCTCACTTTCTGGGGCGTGGGCGAATTGCGTGGAATGCCTTCGGACGGGGAACTACCGCTCAGTTTCAGGATGCTCTGGGCGCAGATGATCGAACCGAACGCGTTGCAGGGCGAGAAGGGGCGGGTCTACGTCTGGCTGCAGGCACTGGATTCCGAAAACTACCCGGTCGGCCCCCCGCGCGCCTATCAGCTGCCCTATTCCGACGACCTGATCGTCAAGGTGAACGAGGCGTTGGGCAAGATTTCCGAGGGCGAAGAGATGCAGGGCACAATCGACTCCGAGGAGGTTCTGCCTGAGGCAACCTCCGAGGCGCTCGCCGAAGCGATCGAGGCCGAGGTCACCGAGACCCGGCCGGGCGGAAGCTCGACAGCCGGTCAACGGATTTCCAATTTCGATCCGTCGATGCTGACCTTCGACACCGAGGCCGCGCCGATCACACCGTCCAAACCGCAATAGACCCCGTTCGGGTGCGCTTTGTGCCCGCGACTATCGGCCGGAGGCGTCGAGGGCGCTGCGGCCCGACCGCGCCTGCCGGGCAGTGAGGAACGGCAGGATCAAGCTCGCTACACCGAACAACAGGACCCCGCCCAGCACGGCCCCGATCAGCCAGCGCGACCAGCGGAGCGCTTCGACGTCAGCGCCGAACCACTCGTCCTCCCCCCACAGGAGCACGCGACCGCGCAGCCCGGCATCGGCCCCGACGCGGATGGTGCGCGCAAGGTCGCTGTTCATGCCCTCCTCGCCGATCCAAACCGTGACCTCGCGAACCTCGCCCGCGGCCATGTCGCCCAGAACCAGCGCCGTCATCCCGGTGGAGGTCGTCGTGATCTCGAATTTCTCGCCGTCCACCTCGGCCAGACGCGCGTCGGGCACCGTGAGCGCCACGTCGCGCGCGGCCTCGGCACTCGTGATCCGCCCCGTGACGCTGCCGCGAAACGATCCGAGTTCGAGGATAGCCGACAGCTCGGGAATATCGCGCATCATCTCCTGCACGGGGACGACGCTCATGAGGCGCGGCAGCACGATTTCCTTGACCTTCTTCATGTTCTCGGAATCGAGCGTCATGCGCATGGCAACGTCACCATCCATCCGCTGCACCAGCTTGTCGGCCATGTAGCCGGCCACGCGCGCCGGATCGATCCCGAACCCCTCGGGCACGGGAAAGGCCTGAACGTCGAGCTGGGCTTCCAGCGGTGGCGCGGCCAGGTGCTTGGCCCCGCCCGCCAGGACCAGCAGGCCAAGTCCCGACGCGACGATCAGGAAGCAAGACAGAAGAAGGCTCCAGAAACGCATCATTCCTCCTCGACCGACAGGGCCATGCTACGGGGATCGGGCATTGGCGTTCGCGATGCCCGCAATTGGGGTTTCCACGGGGCACCGGGGTCGTTTAGGGCGCACGGCTTCTACTCCCGTTCGGGGGTCGCGGCCCCGGTCAACGCGGCGTAGGCCTCGGTCAGGCCCGGCGCATCCGTCATCTCCTTCAGCCCTTCGGGCGTCGTGTCGGCCACGATCGTCCCAGCGGTCAGCAGGATCACGCGGTCGGCGCCTTCGATTTCATCGACTAGGTGCGTCGCCCACAGGATCGCGACGCCCGCATCGGTCGCGATGTCACGCATGTCCCTGACCAGCGCCCGACGCGAAGGCGCATCGAGCCCGGCTGTGGGTTCGTCCATCACGAGCAACCGCGGGTCGTTCAGCAACGCGCGCGCGATCTCCACCTTGCGCTGCTGACCCCCCGAAAGGTTGCGCACCGGGCGCTTCACCAGGTCCGTCAGGTCGAACTGTTCCGCCAGCTCGTCGATCCGCGCATCGAGCTTGCGCCCGCCCAGACCGAAGAGCCGCCCGTGGAACCGCAGGTTGGCGCGGATTGTCATGTCGAGATCGACCGAGCGGGCCTGGAACACGACGCCCATGCGCCGGCGTATCTCCGGTCCGTCGGAGGCATGGGTCATGCCGAAGAGCTTCACACTGCCCGCATCCGGCACGAAGAGGCCCGAGATGATCTGGAACAGCGTCGACTTGCCAGCGCCGTTCGGGCCCAGCAGGCCGACGAACCGGCTCTCGTCCAGCTTGAGGTCGACCCCGTCGAGCGCCTTGACGTTGCCGTAGCTCTTTTCGACCCCGGTCATTTCCAGCACGCTCATGCCCCGTCCTCTCCTGTGATACGCGCGGTCTGCGCCGCGACGGTGGCGTCGTCCCGCTCCGCCCGTGGGATGTCGATGCGCCGGTCCTCGGTGACGGTCGCCGGGCGCCCCTCGATCAGCACGACCCGATCGGCGAGCCGCGCCGCGTCCTCCGGATCGTGTGTCACGAGGATGACCGTATGGCCATACCGTTCGATGACCTGCACCAGAAGCGCGGACAACTCGCGCACGAGCTTGCGGTCGATGGAGACGAAGGGTTCGTCAAGGATCAGGAGGCCGGGTGCCACCGACAGCGCCCGTGCGAGCGCGACGCGCCGCTGCATCCCGCCGGAAAGCTGCCCGGGCAGCGCGTCCTCGGAGCCGGCGAGGCCCATTTCGCCAAGAAGCCCGTGAGCCTCCTCGACGCTCATCTCGGGGTTCACGACGCGCAGGTTGCCCGTCGCCGTCTCCCACGGCAGGAGCCGGGGATCCTGGAATACGAAACCGGGCACCGGCGCGCGCTCTGGCGACTTTCCGTCGACCTCGACCCGCCCTTCGAAATCCGTGTCGATCCCGGCGATCATGCGCAGGAGCGTGGACTTGCCCACGCCGGACGGCCCGATGAGGGCGAGCACCTCGCCCGCCGCGATCTCGAGCGTCAGATCGCGAAACAGCGGCGTGTCGCCGAAACTCTTGTCGGATATGTCTATGCGGACAGGAACGCCGGACGCCATCCGAGTACCTTCGCTTCAAGTTTCCGCATCACCGCGTATTCGATCAGGATCACCACCGCCATGAAGGACATCGTATAGGCAAGGATGCCGGCGATGTCGAAGTTCTGAAAGAAGATGCCGATACGGAACCCGACCCCCCCGTCCGAGCCCAGAACCTCGAACACCAGAACGATCTTCCATATGAGCGACAGGCCCGTGCGCGCCGCGGTGAGCACGTAAGGCATGAGCTGCGGCACGATGAACCGTCGCACCCTCCGCCAGAACGGCACGCGGTAGACACGGGCGAGCTCGCCATAGCCGTGGTCGAGCGCGCGCACCCCCTCACGCATGGTGACGGTGACGAGCGGCGCCTTGTTGATGACGACGGCGAGGATCAGCGCGAACTCGGTCAGGCCGAGCCAGATGTAGCAGGTGATCGCGACCACGATCGCCGGGATGTTGAGCCCGATGAGAACCCAGCTTCCAAAGAGCCTGTCGGCCGCGCGGAACCGCCCGAAGACGCCGCCCAGCACGATCCCGATCCCCATCGCGACGACAAAGGCGATGGCGGCCCGCGTGAGCGTCTTGATCACGTCCGGGATCAGCGAGCGTTCCGTGGCGAGGTGCCAGACCTCCCCGACCACGACGATGGGCGTGGGAAAAAGGCGGTGGTCGACGACCACCGCCAGAACCTGCCACAGGAGGAGGAGAAGCGGCAGGGAGAACCATTCCAGTCCCCCCGCCACCCCGGGAGGTTTTTGCTTTCCGCGCTCCATACGGTCCCGTCCGGTGCGGGTCAGACGCTGTAGTCGGACCAGAAGGTCCCCGCGGGCATCTCGGTCGCTTCACCGACCAGGTCCGGCCCACCGTACTCCGCCATGATCTTGAACGACGCCGCTGCGGCCTCGACCATGTCCTGTCCGTATTCGGGGATGATCCCCTTGCGGTAATCCGAGCGGAGCGTTTCGAACAGCTCCTGATCGTCGCCCACGCGCATCATTTCCTTGAGGTCGTTCCAGATGCTGTCGCGTGTGAGCAGAGCCCGCTTCGCCTCGAAGGACGCGTCGAGGAAGCCCTTGATCGCATCCGGCTTCTCCGCCGCGACGCTTTCGCGGAAGACCCAGCCGAGGAGCGGCGGTTGCGTGGTGACGCCGAGCCCCTCCATCATCTCGGTGACGGAGATCAGCTCCTGCATCCCCGCCGCCTTGGAGCGGGCGTTGAAGTGCCAGAAATTGAGGGCGGCATCCGCCTTGCCCTCCGCCAGAAGCTCGTTGACCAGCGGCGGCGCCCCGAACCGGGCCTCAACCTTGTCGGCAAGGCTCTCGCCGGTTTCCTTGTTGTAATAGGCCTGCAGCGCGACCCAGCTCTTGTCCACCGGGCCTCCCGCGATGGCGATCGTCTTGCCCGGCAGGTCGGTGAGCGACTGGATCGGGCCGTCCGGCTTCACCATCAGCCCGCCGACGGCGTAGCTGTGCGGAACGACTGTGAAATCCTCACCATCCGCGCGCACCGTGGCGACCCAGATGAAATCGGACAGAACGATATCCACGTCGCCCGACATGAGCGCCACGTGACTCGCCTGCTTGCCCGACACGTCCTTGAGGCTCAGGTCCACCCCGTGCTTCTTGTCGAGCTCCATTTCCTTGATGACGGACAGCTCCCACTGGGCCGTGCCGTTGGCCAGTGCGCCGACCGTGACCGGCACCTTTTCAGTGTTCGGCGGGTTGAACGCGGTGGCGCGTCCGGCGGGCAGGGCGGCCCCCACGAGGCCGGCGCCGAGCATGGCAGAAAAATCGCGTCTTTTCATATCAGTATCCTCCCTCGTGCGCGTGGGCGCACGTCTTCTTTGGTGCAAGGCTAACACCTGAGGATGGGCAAGACCCCAATGGCGCAAATTGGAATTATCTATTTGCTCGAATGGGGCTCCATCTGACAGCATGACCTGAAAAAAGGGAGGTCAATCTATGAAAGTCATTTATTCTGGTCTATGTGCTGCCGTCGCCGCCGTAATGGCCACCGGCGCAGTGGCCGAAGGCAATCTCGCTGCCGACGCAACGCGGCTCGAGGACATGGTAATCGACAGCGCGGCGCTGACGCTGTCGGTGAACGAGTTCGAGCTGGAAACCGGGCAGTACTACCGCTGGCGCATCGTCCATGACGGGGGCGAGGAGTTCCAGTTCATGGCGCCGGACCTGTTCCGCAACTCCTGGATCAACCAAGTCGTCATCAACGATCTGGAAGTGAAGCCGATGGGCCTGCATTCCGTGGAGTTCGACGACGAGGGCACCATCGACATCTGGTTCGTCCCGATCCGTCCGGGCAACTACGACTTCTACGTTCCGGGATATGAGAACCGGGGCATCGCCGGCACGTTCGTGGTGCGCTGATGAAACGGAGTTTGTTTGCGGCAGTGGTCGCGGCAGGGCTCGCCCTCGGGCCGGCCCAGGCCAAGGATACCGGGCTCGTCTTCGTGTCGAACGAGAAAAGCCACGAGGTCTGGGTGCTCGACGCCGAGTTCAACGTGGTCAAGCAGATCGAGACCTCGCGCCGGCCCCGGGATATGAAGTTCAACGACGCGCAGACGCTTCTCTACGTAGCCTGCGGCGACGACGACGTGATCGACGTGATCGACGTGGAAACGCTCGAGGTGGTCGACCAGATCCCCACCGGGCCGAGCCCGGAGGTCTTCGCTTTCTCCCCCGACGAGTCGCGGATGTACGTCTCGAACGAAGAGGACTCCATGCTCGAGGTGATCGACATGGAAAGCCGGATCGTGGTCCACGACGTGCCGACGGGCGCCGAGCCGGAGGGCGTCATCCAGACCGCCGACGGCTCGACCGTCTACGTCACCTCGGAGGTGGCCGACATGATCCACGTGGTCGATCCCGAGGCGGGCGTGGTCACCGACAACATCATCGTTGGCACCCGTCCTCGCCGGTTCGTCCTGACCCCGGACACCAACGAGCTCTGGGTCTCGGCGGAGCTGTCGAGCGAGATCTACATCATCGACCGGGCGACGAACGAGGTAAAAGATGTGCTGGAGTTCCTTCCGCCCGGCTTCCGGCCCGAGGATGTGACGCCCGTGGGCATGGCGCTCACCGAAGATGGCGATACGGGCATCATCAGCCTCGGCCGCGCCAACCATATCGCGATCATCGACGCCAGAACCAAGGAGCTGGAGGATTACGTCCTCGTCGGCAACCGGGCCTGGTCGGTCGCGCTCAACCGGGATGAAAGCGTGGCCGTGGTCGCCAACGGCCTCTCCGACGACATCACGCTCGTCGACATGGAGAGCCGCCGCCCCATCCGCTCCATCCCCGTCGGCCGTGTGCCGCATACCGTGGTGATCGACGACTGATGCGCTGGTTTCTCGCCCTGACACTCTGGTGCGCCCTGGCCGTTTCGGCCGGGGCGCAGGACGCGCGCGAGGTGCGCCTTGGCTTCCTCGCACTCGAAAACGATCCCCGGTTCGACGAGGATTTCGCCTATGCCCGCATCGCCCTGCGTCCGCAGGGGGACACGGTGACCGGCGTCGAGCTCGCCATCGAGGACATGAAGATCCTGACCGATGCCCGCGGGTTCGAGGTCGTGCTGGACGAGGCCTCGGTCGCCGAGGACGCGCTGGTGGCCGAGGCCGAGCGGATGATTTCCGAGGGCGCCGCCTTCCTGATCGTCGATCTGCCCGCGCCGCAGGTGCGCGCCGTGGCGACCGCCGTGGGCGACCGCGCGACCGTGCTCAACACCACCGCGCCCGAGGACGATCTGCGCCGCGCCTGTATCCCGGGCCTTCTGCATACCGGCGCCTCGGACAGGATGATTTCGGACGCGCTGGTGCAGCACCTCGCGCGTCAGAAGTGGACGAGCGCCCTAGTCCTGCGCGGCAAGAGCGACCGGGACCGCGCCCGCGCGGACGCCTTCATCGAGGCCGCCGAACGGCTGCGTATCGATGTCGTTGCAACCCGCGAGTTCGACCTGTCCACGAACCCCGCCCTGCGCGAGGAAAACAACATCATGCTCGTGACGGGCGGATTGCGCGACTACAGCGTCATCTTCATCGCCGACGACTTCGGCGAATACTCCCGCTACGTGGAATACCAAAGCGCGCTGCCGCGTCCCGTGATCGGCGCCGCCGGCCTCGTCGCGCAGGAATGGTCCTGGGCGCTGGAGCGTTACGGCGCCCCGCAGGTCAATTCCCGGTTCGAGGACATGTCCGAGGACGGACGCCGGATGAACTGGCAGGACTGGTCGACATGGGCCGCGGGCCGCGCCGTCCTGACCGCCTATGCCAAGACGCGCGAGGACAGCGTGGGGGCGGTCAACGACTACATCCGTTCCCACCGGCTCAGCCTCGACGGGTCCAAGGGCGTGCCGATGACCTTCCGCAGCTGGAACGGGCAGCTTCGTATGCCAATCCTGCTCACCACGTCGAACGCCGTGATCGACATCGCGCCGATCGAGGGTTTCCTTCACCAGAGCAATACGCTGGACTCGCTGGGACAGGACGAGGCAGAGTTCACCTGTGAGTGACATTGCCAGCCAGCCCCGCTTTCTCCTGGGCCTCTACGCCGTTACCGAGCGTGAAGTCCTCAAGTTCATGCGCCAGCGCGAGCGGCTGATTTCGGCCATCGTGCGCCCGTCGCTGTGGCTGTTCATCTTCGCCACCGGGCTTCAGAACCTCCTCGGCATCTCGATCATCGAGCCGTACGAGACCTACACCCCCTACCAAGAATACATCCTGCCGGGTCTGTGCGGGATCATCGTTCTGTTCCAGTGCATGCAATCGGCGCTCTCGATGGTCTACGACCGCGAGGCGGGCGTCATGCGGGTCATGCTGGTGAGCCCCCTGCCCCGGTCCTTCCTGCTCTTCGCCAAGATCCTGGGCGCCACGATCCTCGCCGCCGTGCAGATCTACGTCTTCCTCGCGCTCGCCGCGCTCTTCGGCTTCTACATGACGCCGATGGGGATGTTCTATATCCTGCCCGCGATCTTCCTCACCGGGCTGATGCTCGGCTCCATCGGTCTCATCATCTCGGTCTACGCGCGCCAGATCGAGAATTTCGCGGGGATGATGAACTTCGTGATCTTCCCGATGTTCTTCATGTCCACCGCGCTCTACCCCCTGTGGAAACTGCGTGAAAGCGGGGCCGAGGCGCTGTTCTGGATCGCCACATTCAACCCGTTCACCCACGGGGTCGAGCTGATCCGCTTCGCCGCCTACGGCAAGTTCAACCTCCTGTCGGCGGCGGTGGTCGCGGGGGTAACGGTCGTGGCCTTCGGGCTGGCCGCCTGGGGCTACGACCCGGCGCGCGGGTCGATCCGCAAGATCAAGCGCGGTTGAACCTTGCACGGCGGATCGCCGTGGCGACCAGAAGGACCGCGTTCACCAGCCGGGCACTGCTTTGTCGGGACCAAGCACCGGCAGTGTTGTGAAGAGCAATAACGCGTATGCGCCGCGACGACAGTGTCAGACAATCAGGCCGGTCGCCCGCTTCACGCTCTTGAGCACGACGTTGGTCTGCGCTGCGCGCACCGCCGTCTGGCGAAACAGGAACTCCTCGAGGAACCGGTTGTAGGTCGCGATATCCTCGCACACCACGCGCATGTGGTAGTCCGCGTTGCCGGTGGTGGCGAAGCATTCCTGCACCTCGGGCCGCGCTTCGAGCGCCCGGATGAAGTCCGCGAGCTCGTTCGGATCGTGACGGATGAGCTGCACCTCGACGATGGCCTGGAAACCCAGCCCGAGCTTCTCCTGGTCCACCACCGCGCCATACCGCGTGATGATCCCCGCCTCCTCCAATGCCTTCACCCGCCGCCAACAGGCGGAGGTGGACATGCCGGTCCGCTCGGCGAGGTCGGCGTTCGAGATGCGTGAGTCCTCCTGAAGAATCGATACGATCTTCCGGTCCCGCTGGTCGATGTCGATCTGGGCGCCCATGCCGCTTTTTCCTCGAATCTGGAAATTCCATTCCACTATCGCACGCCGGACGCTCAAGGCTGGAACAATAATTCGGCATCCAGCAGTTAGATTTGCGGGGAGAAGGAGGATTTTCCATGCTGCACGCGCCCGCGACGACGCCCGACTACCAACTCACGGACCGCTACGACCTGACCGAAGGCCGCGTTTTCCTGACCGGGACGCAGGCCCTCGTCCGCGTGATGATGGACCAGGCCCGGCGTGACCGGGAGGCGGGGCTGAACACCGCCGGGTTCGTTTCCGGCTACCGCGGCTCGCCGCTCGGCGCACTGGACCTAGAGATGTGGAAGTCGCGCAAGCGGCTCGATCAGGATCGCGTGACCTTCATGCCCGCGGTGAACGAGGATCTCGGCGCGACCGCCGTGCTGGGCAGCCAGCAGGCAACGCTCGATCCCGACTGCGAGGTCGAGGGCGTGTTCGGCATGTGGTACGGCAAGGGGCCGGGCGTCGACCGCTCCGGCGACGCGCTGCGTCACGGCAATGCCTACGGCACCGACCCCAAAGGCGGCGTGTTGGTCGTGGCAGGCGACGATCACGGCTGCGTCTCGTCCTCCATGCCGCACCAGTCCGACGCGGTGTTCCTCGCGTGGTTCATGCCGGTTCTGAACCCGGCCTCGGTCGAGGAATACCTGACCTTCGGCGAATACGGGTTCGCGCTCAGCCGCTATTCCTCCACCTGGGTCGGGTTCAAGGCGATCTCGGAGACCGTGGAATCCGGGCGCTCCGTCGAACTAAGGCCCGATCGCACCTTCGTTTTGCCAGAGCGCGAGGACTATCCGGGCGGCATCCACATTCGCCGGAGCGACCCGCCCTCGACAGAAATCGAGGTGCGCATGGGCGCCAAGCTGCGCGCCGTGGAAACCTTCGTCGAAGCCAACCCGATCGACCGCGCGATCTACGGCCTGCCCGATGCCAAATACGGTATCGTCACCACCGGCAAGGGCCACCTCGACACTCTGGAGGCGCTGCGCCTGCTCGGGCTGGACGAGGCCAAGTGCCGCGAGCTCGGCATCGACATCTACAAGGTCGGCATGGTCTGGCCGCTGGCCCGCCGCGACGCGCTGTCCTTCGTGAAGGGCAAGAAAGAGGTCCTCGTCATCGAGGAAAAGCGCGGGATCATCGAGAGCCAGTTCAAGGAATACTTCTACGACTGGCCCGGCGAGAAACCCGAGAAGATGGTCGGCAAGCACGACGCGGCAGCCGAGAACGACCTTGTCCCCTGGACCGGTGAGCTGTCGGCCCGCGAGCTGGCCCCGATCATCGCAGCCCGGCTCGACGCGTTCTTCCCGGGTGAGAACCTGCCCGAAAAGGCCCGCGCGCTTACAGCCGAAGAGCCTCCGATCCTGAACACCCCCGGCGCGACCCGCACGCCCTATTTCTGCTCCGGCTGCCCGCACAACTCCTCCACCGTCGTGCCCGAAGGCTCGACCGCAGGCGCGGGCATCGGCTGTCACGTCATGGCAAGCTGGATGGACCGCGACACGGCGGGCTTCGCCCAGATGGGCGGCGAGGGTGTGCCTTGGTCCGTGTCATCGAAATGGAACGGAAACAAGCACCAGTTCCAGAACCTCGGCGAAGGCACGTGGTACCACTCCGGCTCGCTCGCGATCCGGCAGGCGGTCGCAGCAGGCGCGAACATCACCTACAAGGTGCTCTACAACGACGCCGTCGCCATGACCGGCGGTCAGCCCGTTGACGGTCCGTTGAGCGTGCAGAACATCGCATGGTCCTCGCGGGCCGAGGGCGTGCAGCGCATCGCGCTCGTGTCCGACAACATCGGCAAGTTCACAAAGTCCGAGTTCCCGCCCGAGACGAGCTTTCACGACCGCGACCAGATGGACACGATCCAGCGCGAGTTGCGCGAGGTGAAGGGCGTTTCGCTCCTGATCTATGAACAGACCTGCGCGACCGAGAAACGCCGCCGCCGCAAGCGTGGCACGCTGGAGGACCCCAAGCGGTTCGCCTACATCAACCCGCTGGTCTGCGAGGGCTGCGGCGATTGCTCGGTGGAGTCCAACTGCCTGTCGGTGGAGCCGCGCGAGACCAGGTTCGGCCGCAAGCGCAAGATCAACCTGTCGACCTGCAACAAGGACTTTTCCTGCCTCGACGGCTTCTGCCCCTCCTTCGTGACCGTCGAGGGGGCCGAGCGGGCCAAGCGCACCGTGGCCGACATTGACGTCGCCGCGCTGGTCAAGGATATCCGCGAGCCGGAACTTCCCGCGTTGGACGATCCCTTCGACCTCCTCGTCACCGGCGTGGGCGGCACCGGGGTCGTCACCGTCGGCGCACTCGTCACGATGGGCGCGCACCTGATGGGGCTGGGCTCCAGCGTGCTCGACTTCACCGGCTTCGCGCAGAAGTTCGGCACCGTGCTCTCCTACATCCGCCTCGGCGCGGCCCCCGAGGCCGTCCACCAGGTCCGGATCGGAGACGGCGCGGCGGATGCGGTGATCGGCTGCGACGTGGTCGTGTCCTCGTCGCCCAAAGCCTCGGCGCATTACCGGCAGGGCACGCGCGTCGCGCTCAACACCGCCGAGATGCCGACCGGCGACATCGTGCTGCGCCGGGATGCGGACCTGATGGTCGGCGTGCGCACGGGCTCGATCCGCAAGGCTGTCGGGGCCGAGAACGTCGCGCCGCTCGACGCGAACAAGCTCTCCGACGACCTTCTCGGCGACCAGGTCTTCGCCAACACGATCATGCTGGGCTTCGCCTGGCAGAAGGGCCTCGTCCCCGTCGATCTCTGGGCGCTGGACCGCGCGATCGAGCTCAACGGCGTGGCGATCGAGAAGAACCGCGACGCCTTCGCCATCGGCCGGATCATGGCCGAAACGCCCGAGGCGCTGACCCCGCACCTCGAACCCGAAGTGGATCGCGAGCCGACCCTCGACGAACTCATCGAGGAGCGGGCCGCGTTCCTCGTCGGCTACCAGGACGAGGCCTATGCCCGCCGCTACCGCGACCGGATCGCCGCGTTCCGCGCGGCGCTCCCCGAGGGGACGCAGACCCCGCTGGTCACCGAGGCCGCCAAGTCGCTGTTCAAGCTGATGGCCTACAAGGACGAGTACGAGGTGGCGCGGCTGCACACGCAGATGGGGTTCGAGGACGAACTCGCCCAGCGCTTCACCGGCGACTACAAGGTGCATTACCACATGGCCCCGCCGCTCCTGCCGCTCGGCAAGGACGAGCGTGGGCGGCCGAAGAAGGTGGAGCTGGGCCGCTGGATGCGCCCCGCCCTGGGCATGATGGCGAAGATGAAGCGCCTGCGTGGCGGGATGTTCGACGTGTTCGGCTACACCCATGAACGCCGGATGAACCGCGAGATGATCGACTGGTACGAGGGCATCATGGAGCGGGTCGCGGCCAAGGCGACGGCTGAGAACGCCGGCGACTGCACCACGATCCTGCACGCGCCGATGGAAATGCGCGGCTACGGCCCCGTCTGGGAGGACGCCGTGAAGGCGGAAAAACCCAAGGCCGAGGAACGCCTCGCCGCCCTGTGATATGCACATGCGGGCCGGTCATCGGCCCGCACGATACCGGCAGTCGATTTTCCCGATCAAATTACTAAGGTATTGCCGCTTCCCTGTCGTCACCCTATGTTCTGCGCGATCAAAGGAGTGACGACATGAAAACAGCCGAAGCCACGTGGCGGACCGAGAACGCCCAGAAATACCTGCAACAACTCTGCAAGCACTTCGGGCACAAGATCGAAGCCACGTTCAAACCCGAAGAGGGCCGGATCGAGTTTCCGTTCGGCCCTGTCGACCTGCGGGCCAACGACAACGAGCTGTGGATCCAGGTGACGGCCGAGGATGACGAGGCGATCGAGCGCGGCAAGGACGTGATCGACCGGCACCTTGAACGCTTCGCCTTCCGCGAGGAATTCAAACACATGCCCTGGGCCGCCTGAACGCGGGACCATCCGGCGAGCGAAGAAGAAAGGCGCCCCACAGGGCGCCTTTGTTAATCCTCAGAAGGTCTTTGCGACCGAGAACTTGAACGTCCGCCCCGGCGCCGCGCGGGTCGCGAGGTGAGGCGTGTAGTCGAGGTCGAAGACGTTCTCGACCCCGAACCGGAATTCCGCCCCGGTCAGGGCCCCGTCCTGCGGCCGGTAGGTGGCGCGCAGGTTATGGACGAGGCTCGAGGGCGTCGGCGTGGTCGCGCGGTTCATCGCGAAATCCGCCACCGCCTCCCATGACACGTCGTATTCCTCGCCCCAGCGCTTGCCGACGGTCACGCGAAGCTGATCGGCGGGAATCCCGGCCCAGTCCGACGTCGCGCCCGTGGCATCCGTGCTCGTCCCGCGCTGAAAGTTCGCGTTCACGTCGGTGTAGAACCCGTTCGCCATCGAGTAGGACCCCTCGAGCTCGATCCCCGTGAGCGCCACGTTCGTGATCGGGGTCATCGTCGCGGAGGTGTAGGAGGTCACGTCCCACACGTTCGTCTGGTAGGCGCTCGCCTTCAGGCTCAACTGGTCGCCATCCGCGAAGACCGATCCGCGATCAAAGCTCAACCCGACCTCGAAACTCCGCGCCTTCTCGGACTGGGTCATGTAGGCGGGGTTGGTCAGGTCGTCCATGATCGGCAGGTTCTCGGTATATGCCGCGCTGCCGAACACGGCGAAGCCGGAGGCGCCGAACTCGTACCGTGCGGTGACCCCGCCCATGAGGGCGGAGTTGGTGTAGTAGGCATAGGCCGGCCCGCCGACCCGCTGCCACTCGTACCGCGCCGCGGGCGTCACGGTCAGCCCGCCCCAGCTCATGTCGTCGACCGCGAAGAGCGCGAGCCGCTGGTCCGTGCCGCCGGGGGCCGAGGAGGCGTCGAGCCGTTCCTTGTAGATGCCCTCGACCCCGACGCGCAGGTCGTGCTGGACGAGGCCGGTCGAGAACAGCGCCTGGTTCTTTACCGTGAGCTTGGTCGTCTCGTAGCGGTGATCGGCGTTCACGAGCGGACCCAGCCCCGCGAACCCCGGCGTCCCTTCGAGCGGCGAGGAGCCGGGGACATAGGTGCTGTCGATCTGCTGATCGGCATAGCTGAGGTTGGCGGTCAGGTTGATCCAGTCGGTCGCCGGGCTGTCGTAGGTGTATTCCAGCGTCGCGGTGCGCGCGCGTACTGTCCGGTCGACGTTGCCGAATACACCCCCGGTCGTGCCGAAGCTGTCATAGGGCACGTCCGTCTCGGTCGAGGTCGTGTCGGAGTAGGTCGCCCGCAGCCCGTGTTCGTCCGCGTTGCCGAAGGTCCAGAGCGCGCCGACATGGTAGCTGGGCTGTGCGCTCGGCTGCACCGTGATCGGGTTGCCGGAGCCGTCCACGAGGATGTCCTGCATCCGGTAGGTGTAGTTGCCGATCACGCCGAAGTTTTCGGTCGGCTGCCAGGCGACGATGGTGGAACTCGCGAACTGGTTGCCGTTCGTGCCGTACTGGAGCGTTTGGCGCAGGTCGAAGCCGGTCTCGCCCCCGGTGATGTCGATGGCATCCTTGGTTTCGGCCCGGATCAGGCCGCCGATGATGCCGGAGCCGAACTCGAACGTCCCCGCGATCCCCCGGATCACGTTGACCTCCTTGTATAGCTCGGGGTCGGTGTAGAGTTGCGTGCCGATCCGGTAGAGTTCTTCCGACCCGACGCTGGCCCCGTTGGTCTGGATCTCGACCTTCTGGTCGGTACCGTAGGTGCCGTTCGCCCCGAAGCCCCGGATGTTGATCCCCGACCCCTGCGCGGTGTTCCCGTTGATGAGCCGGACGCCCGGAACGGTATCCACCAGCTCGGCGATGGTGTCGGCCTGCCGGTCCTCGATCTCTTCCTGGTCCACCTCGGTTTCCGCCACGGCGGTATCCGTCTGCACCTCGCGCTTGGATTCCGCGAGGAAGACGGTGTCGAGTTCAAAGGTTTCCTGCGCCAGCGCGGGCAGGGTCAGGGCGGACGCGACGCTCGACAACAGAGCCGCGCGCACCGCATTTTGCGCGTTCATGGGTTTCCCCTCCTGATTTTTTCGGATGTCTCGCGAGCTTGCTTTACGCTGGCCTGGCTGAGGGTCTCGTTCGGACCCGCTGCACGGTCGGTCCGTGCAAATGACTTGCATCACCTAAAATAGGTGAGTATTTCAGTCAACTATCAGAGCGCGAAAGCTCAGAGCTCCCAGCAAGCGCGGCACATCGGCCACAGCGCAGCCAGGCAAGCCCCGGAAAACCTTATACAAAGGAGCATCCGCATGACGGAGACGGCTTCCCTGTCCGCGCGCGACATTCGTGCGGCGAAGGCTGAGAATCAGGGCCTGCGCGCCCGGGACCTCGCCGAGAAACTCGGGATCTCGGAGGGAGAACTGGTCGCCGCCGAGGTCGGTCACGGCACCCGCAGGATCAGCGCACATCCCGACGATATCATGGGTGTCGTCCCGGCCCTGGGCGAGGTC
This sequence comes from Maritimibacter sp., assembly GCA_964230745.1. GTDB lineage: Bacteria > Pseudomonadota > Alphaproteobacteria > Rhodobacterales > Rhodobacteraceae > Maritimibacter. Next base: position 25,237 of record CAXRHZ010000023.1, read on the forward strand.
ATGGCGCTCACCCGCACGCCTTCGGTCGTACATGAAAAGGTCGGGACCTACGACAACTACCAGTCCGGCCAGCACGCGAGCATGGTTCTGGCCGAGGCTATCGACCTGCGCATCTTTCCGCAGCACTGGGTGTCGGCCTTCGCGGTCGAGACGGTGACGGAAGGCGTGCCCAAGCGCTCGCTCCAGGTGTTCGACGCGGCGGGCGACGCGGTTCACAAGATTCACCTGCGCGACGCCTCCAGCCACGATCAGTGGGACATGGTGGTCGAAACGCTTGCGACCGCCGGGCAGACCGACACGCTCGACGTCGCCCTCCGCACCGCGCCCAGCGCCCCGATCGTGCGGGAGGACAAGGCTGACATCCTGCGGTCCGAATGGGACCGGATGACAGACACGCACCAGTTCATGCTGCTGACCCGCAAGCTCAAGATGAACCGCCTGGGCGCCTACCGTGTCGCGGGCGCACCCTATGTGCGCAGGCTGGAGACCGGGGCCGTCGACGCGCTCCTCGCCAAGCTGGGCGAGAGCGGCGTGCCCTCCATGATCTTCGTCGGCAACCACGGCTGCATCCAGATCCACTCCGGCCCGGTCCACCGCATCAAGCAGGTCGGCCCGTGGAACAACGTGATGGACCCGGGCTTCAACCTCCACCTGCGCTCGGACCACATCGCGGAGGTCTACGAGGTGCGCAAACCGACCAAACGCGGCACCGCCATTTCGGTCGAGGCGTTCGATGCCGACGGCGCGATCATCCTGCAGGTCTTCGGGATGCGCACGAAGGAGGTCGACCACGTCGCCGCGTTCGAGGAGCTGGTCCTCTCCCTCGCCTCCGACGGGGTGCCGGCATGATCCGCGCCCTCCTCCTTTCCACCCTCGTCACCCTGCCGACGACGGCGCTCGCCGAGCGCGTGCTGTCGATCGGCGGGTCTGTGACCGAGATCATCTACGCACTCGGCGAAGAGGACCGGCTGGTCGGGCGTGACGCGACCTCGACCTATCCGGCGGAGGCCGCCGCGCTGCCTGACGTGGGCTACATCCGGCAGTTGTCGCCCGAAGGCGTGCTTTCGGTGAACCCGGACCTGATCGTGAGCGAAACCGGCGCCGGTCCGGTCGAAGCTGTGGAGCTTCTCCGTGCTGCCGCCGTGCCCTTCGTCGAGGTGACGGACGGCTACACGGAAGACGCGGTGCTCCGGAAAATCCGGGACGTGGCGGCCGCGCTTGACGTGCCGGACAAGGGCGAAGACCTTGCCGCCACGGTGAGCGCGGACCTCGACGCGGCCGAGGCGGTCGCGGCCGGTGTCACGCCGCAGCGCGTGCTCTTCGTGCTGTCCGCCGCCGGGGGCCGTATCACGGCAGCGGGCGAGGGCACCTCGGCCCAGGCGATCATCGAGATGGCGGGCGGGGTGAACGCGCTCGAGGGCATCGAAGGCTACAAGCAGGTGTCGGACGAGGCGGTGACCGAGGCCGCGCCTGACGTGATCCTGATGATGGACCGCACGGGCGACCACGCTCTGAGCGACGAAGACCTGTTCACCCATCCCGCCATCGCGGCAACCCCCGCTGCGCGGACCGCGCGGGTGGTGCGCATGGACGGGCTTCTGCTTCTGGGCTTCGGTCCGCGTATCGGCGAAGCCGTCCGCACGCTCGCGGGCGCCCTGAGCGAAAGCGCCGGCTGATGGTGGCCCTGGCGGATATCACGGCGCGGCGACACAAAGACCGAAGCCACCTCGCCCGCTGGGTCATGCTCGGCCTTGCCGCAGCGCTCGCAAGCGTCTCGGTCGCGAGCCTTTTCGTCGGCGCGACCGGGTTGTCGCCGCTGGCGCTCATCGGCGACTTTCTGGCCGGGCGGCCGCTCGACCTGCGCGCGCGGGTGGTGATCGTCGATATCCGCCTGCCCCGCCTTGCGCTCGGCCTTCTGGTCGGCGCGGCCCTCGCCGTGTCCGGCGTGGTGATGCAGGGGCTTTTCCGAAATCCGCTGGCCGACCCCGGCCTCGTGGGGGTGAGCGCGGGGGCCGGTCTGGGTGCGATCATGGCCATCGTGCTGGGGGGCCTCCTGCCTCCCGCCATCGGGGCCGCGACGGGATACGCCCTCGTGCCCGTCGCGGCCTTCGTCGGCGGTTGGCTGTCGGTCATCGCGCTCTACACTGTCGCCACACGCGGCGGACATACCTCGGTCGCCACCATGCTGCTCGCCGGGATCGCGCTGGCCGCCCTCGTGGGAGCCCTGTCCGGCATCCTGATCTACCTCGCCGACGACGCGCAATTGCGCACCCTCACCTTCTGGGGCCTCGGCTCCCTCGCCGGTGCGACGTGGGGCAAGGTGCTCGCCGCCGCGCCCCTCATGCTCATCGGCATCTTCGGCGCGCCCTTCCTCGCGCGCGGGCTGAACGGCCTCGCTCTGGGAGAAGCGGCGGCGCGACACATGGGAGTGGACGTCCAGACGCTCAAACGGCTCGCGATCCTGCTGGTCGCCGCCGCGGTAGGCGCCGCCGTCGCGGTTTCCGGCGGGATCGGCTTCGTCGGCATCGTGGTTCCGCACCTTCTGCGGCTCTCGACCGGGCCCGATCACCGCTACCTCCTGATCAACTCCGCGCTGCTCGGCGCGGTCATCCTCGTCCTCGCCGACATGATCGCGCGGGTCGTCGTCGCCCCCGCGGAACTGCCCATCGGGATCGTCATGGCGATCATCGGCGGGCCATTTTTCCTCTGGATCCTCCTGCGGCGGCGCGGGCTGATGGAGATGTGAGATGCTGACAGCACGAAACCTGTCCGTCCGGCTCGGACATCGCGACATCCTGCGGGACGTCGATTTCACCGCGCAAGCGGGCGAGGTGACGGCCATCGTCGGCCCGAACGGGTCGGGCAAGACGACGCTCCTGCGCGCGCTCACGGGCGACACCGCGTTCGCCGGCACCGCGACGATCGAGGGGCTGAACGTCGCCCAGGCGAAACCGTGGGAGCTGGCGGCCCGACGGGGCGTCCTGCCGCAATTCACCGGCGTCGCCTTTCCCTTCACGGTCGCCGAGATCGTGCGCCTGGGGCAATCGACCGGCGTGTCCGGCGGTGCCCCGGACCTGGGCGAATTGGCGCTGGCCCGCGTTGGCCTCACCGGCTTCGGCCCGCGCGCCTATCACGACCTGTCTGGGGGCGAACAACAGCGCACCCAACTGGCCCGCGTCCTCGCGCAGGTGTGGGAGCCGGTGGGCGCCGAGGGGCCGAACTGGCTCATCCTCGACGAGCCGGTGGCGAGCCTCGACATCGCCCACCAGCTCGAGGTGATGACCCTTGCCCGCGACTTCGCGCAGGCAGGGGGCGGCGTGGTGGCCGTGATGCACGACCTGAACCTAACCGCCATGTTCGCGCAATCTGTCGCGCTCATGTCAGGCGGGCGTATCGTCACGCAGGGCGCCGTGGACGCGGTCTTCACCGATGAAAACCTCTCGGACGCCTATGCCTGCGCCTTGCGCGTGAACACGGCCCCGGCCCGATCCACCTACATCCTTCCCCACGCCGCCTCGGCCTGAACCGGAGACCGATATGGAGAGCAAACTCACGGCACTTGCCGAATTCATGGACCGGGGCGGCATCGCGATCTGGGTGCTCGCGGCCCTCGCCGGCATCACCGCCGGTCTGATCCTGTGGAAATGTGTCAAGCTCGCCGGGCTCAGGGCATGGCAACCGGGGCGGGCCGAGCGTGCGGTGGCCGATTGGCTCTCGGGGCATCGCGACGCCGCCCGACTTGGCCTCGGGACACCGCGCGGGGTCTACGCCGTGCCGGTCGCCGCAACTTTTGCCACGCTTGAGGCCCCACATCTCGATGGCGAGACCACGCGCGAAGAGGTCGCGCGGGTCGCCGCCGGGCAGCTTGCCCGCGCCCGCAAGGGTCTGCGCGGACTGGAATTGATCGCCACAATCGCTCCGCTCGTGGGCCTCCTCGGCACCGTGCTCGGCATGGTATCTGCATTTCGGGCACTCGAAGCGGCGGGGAGCCAAGCGGATCCATCGGCCCTCGCAGGCGGGATCTGGGAGGCCCTTTTGACCACGGCCTTGGGCATGGCTATCGCGATTCCCGCCTCCGCCGCGCTGACATGGTTCGAGAGCGTCGCCGACCGCGCGCAAGCCCGGGTCGAAGACATGGTAACCCGCCTGCTGGTGGCCGCGCCGTCGCCTGCGGCCAAGCGCCTCGCCGCGGAGTAGACCCGTGTCCCTGTCGCTCGGCCGTGCCCGGCGGTCCCGCCGTCCAAGCCTCACTCCGATGATCGACGTGGTGTTTCTGCTCCTCGTCTTCTTCATGCTCGCCTCGCGCTTCGGCAACGAAGAGGCGATCAAGGTCGCTGGTGGTCAAGCGGGAACCGGCTCCTACGAAGGCCCACCACGGCTCGTCGACGTGATGCCAGAGGGGGTCCTCTTGAACGGGAGCGATATCCGCGAACCGACCCTGGCCGACCAGTTGCGCACCCTTATGTCCGACGACGACGACACGATCGTGGTGCGTGCCCGCGGCGGCGCGCAGGTGCAGCGTCTCGTGACGGTCATGGAAACCCTCGGCGATTCAGGGTTCAGCAGCCTGGTCTTGGTGGAATGATGCGGCTGGCGCGGTCACCTCAGCCAAAACGGCCCGCCGAGAACGTGATCCCGATGATCAACGTCGTCTTTCTGCTGTTGGTCTTTTTCCTGATTACGGCGCGGATCACGCCCCCCCTGCCGGTCGAGGTCGAGCCACCGACGGCCTCGGGAAAGGCGTTCGATGCGGGGCCGAACGTATTCGTTCTGGGGCCTGACGGCACGGCCCATTTCGCGGGTCTTTCCGGCGAAGAGGCCTGGGTGGCGCTCGGCTCGCGTGAGGGCGGCAACCGAATAACACTGCGCGTCGATCGCGGCATGGACGGGGCCTTGCTCACCCGTGCGCTCACCCGGGCGTCCGGACGGGGCGTTGGGCCGGTCGATCTCGTGGTTCAGGAGTGAGCGATGCGTGACGGGCTTGAAATCCTCGGCACCTCGGCACTCGTGTCCGTGTTCGCCCTGTTCCTGATTCCAATGCCGGAAAGGCCGGGTGAAGCGGGTGCCGGCACCGAGGGAAATGATGCGGTGAGCGTCCGTGCCGCCTCAGCATCGGTCGAGGCCATGGTCGAACGGTGGGAGAGGCCCCCGGACCCTCCGGCCAGCGTCGAGAATGCGGCCCTCCTGCCACCGTCCGGGCCAGCGTCACCCGTTGCGCCATCCGCTCCCGCGCCAACAGAAACGCGCGTCACGCCCCTACCGATACCGGAACGGTCGACCGTGCCCGAGCGAAGCGCCCCGCCCGCGCTGGACACTTCCGCCCCGGCCCCGCCACCCCCACGTTTTGCGCCCGAAGCCTCACCCCGCCCACCTGCACGTCCCTCCCCGCAACCACAGCGCCGGGCGGAACAACCGTCGCAGGCGTCCGCGTCACGGGCCCAGCAACAGGCCGCGGGAACTGGTGGCGGCGCCACGCAGGGGCAGACCCGGCCACGTGAGCAGGCAAGCGCAAGCCCTTCCGAGCGGGCGACTCTCATGAGCAGATGGGGCGGTCAAATACAGGCGCGCATTGCACGCCGTGCCCCGCGTAGTGCAGGGAAGGGAACCGCCGTGGTAACGATCCGCGTCACTTCACAAGGTGCGCTCGTGGGGGTCGGACTCGCGCGCAGTTCCGGCAACCCGCAGATCGACCGGCTCGCCGTCCAGGCCGTGCATGCCGCCGGCGGCTTTCCTCCAGCTCCCGCAGCGCTCGGGGCCGGCCCGTTTTCATTCTCGCTGCCGATCGCCAGCCGGTGAGATACGGGAAACACCTGCGCTGCAAGCTCTCATGGACCAGGCTCGGAATGTGCGGACCACGCGGCAAAGCGTTGATAATACGAGTGCCCGAAACGAAAAAACGACCCGTTTTCGGCGGGTCGCTTCGGATTATTGGTTGCGGGGGCAGGATTTGAACCTGCGACCTTCAGGTTATGAGCCTGACGAGCTACCGGGCTGCTCCACCCCGCGCCAATTCGTTCGGCTGATTTATCTCTGGTGCGCGGCGACCGCAAGGGGATTGGTCGACTTTTTTTGGTCGTTTTCCTTTATTTTTCAGGCACCGGCGACAAAGTCGCGAAATGGCGGGAGGGAACGATCCGCCAAGGAGAGAATCGGTGACTCGGTCGGCCAGTCGACGCCCAGCTCCGGGTCGTTCCAGAGGAAACCGCGCCGCCCGTCCGGGCTGTATTCCGCCGACACATCGTTGATGTAGTCGACTTCGGTGACGCAGTAAAAAGCGTTGGCCAATCCCTTGGAAATGAGGATCCGGTCCCGCCCCCCTGGCGCATCTCCGAGGTGGAATACCTCATGCTGGCCGAATGTCGGGCTCGCGGGGCGCGGATCGGCGACCACGATGAGGGCAGTCCCGTGCGCGACATAGACGAGTTTGTCCCAGGGTTCACACCGAAATCCCCGCAAAGTCCCTGCGACTGAGCGTGAATGGTTGCCCTGCGCGAAACGGAACGGGCGACCCAACGCCTCCTCGATCAAGGCTCCCCTGTATGTCTCGGTGAAAAAGCCGCGCTCGTCGTCCACGGGCTCGGTGACGAGGCGCCACACGCCCTCGATCCGGCCCCGTTCTATGCCCATGCCGGTGCGCGGCAATCGGTCCAGCCGGTCCTTCTTCTCCATTGCTTTAATCCTTCCACTCACTACCAAGGTGCCATGGCACGTACACGGATTATCTGTCCCACCCATGACCATGTCGAGACGCTGTTTGCCTCGATTGCAAGCGTGCAGGCGCAGCGCGATACCGACTGGGAACTCGTGGTCATCGGGGACGGGGCACCCGATCGCAGCCGTGAAATTGTCGAGGGCTTCGGACAGAGGGATCCTCGGATTTCCTATGTATCCCACCCCAAGGGCGAACGGTTTGGCGAGGTTTACCGTGATCCCGTCATCCGAAACAGCGACGCCACCTACATCTGCCATCTCGGTGACGACGATCTTTGGCACGAGACCCATCTCGAGAGTATGATAGCCCTGCTTGATCAGGCGGATTGGGCTGTTTCGGGCGATCTTCGGATTACGCCGGCCGGTGCGGCGACCTGGCGTTTCGGCAACCTCGCCCACCCCCCTTTCCGCGCCGCAGCGGCCCGCACGAGTGGCCATATCCTCTTCGGGACTCTTAATGGCGTGGCGGTGCGAAGGTCTGCTTACCTTGCGCTTGAAACCGGCTGGGAGGCCGCGCCTGTGTCCAGTGGCTCAGACGTCTTCATGTGGTTGAAGTACATACGGAATAGGGACATGCGCCTTGCCTGCTCGGCTCGTGCCACACATGTGAAGTTCCAGGCGGGCGGCGTTCGGGCCGCATTCTCTGGCGCGGACAGGCTGATTGAAATGCAGCCGACGTCCCTGCGAATCAATCGACCCGGGTACCTTGAAAGCTTGCACCGCGGTGCGTCTGTTGGCGGGCCACTCGCCAAGGCCTTTGCGTTGACGGACCTCTCCCAGGCTCAATCGTTGGACGACGCCTTTACCCTCGCCGGCATACGGGCCCTGGATCAGGACGGGATGTTCGGGGAGGCCCTGGATGGTGACATGCTGCCCGTTGCGCTCACGCACCGTCAGCGGGATCAGGCCCGCCTCGCCTGGGCGCTGGCAGCGGGACCCGAACTGGCGCCTGGCCGTTTCAGGGCGGTGGTGCGCGGGGATCGGCGGGACGATGGACTCCTCCTTCATTACCTCGACATGATCGCGCAGGCGAACGGGCAGGTCGCACTTCAATCCGCCGACGCGCTGCACACGCTGTGCGATGCCCCCTTCCTCGCCCTGCACGCGCGCGTGCGGATACTGATCCAGACGGCCGCGTTCGAAGCGGCGGCTGCCACATTATCTGAACTTGAGCGCCGATGGCCTGCGGCATCTGCGCGCCTGCCCCTTCGGGAGGCCATACGCCGGGCGCAGGCACGGCATGAGGGGCGTTCGCCCGTCGCGTGATCCGTGCTACGCTCGACACCGTGAGCCAGGGAAACGCGCGTCATGAAACACAAACTTCTCGTCGGCACGACCAAGGGCGTGTTCATCCTGTCGTCTAACGATGGGCGCAAGAACTGGTCGGTATCGGGGCCTCATTGCGATCTCTGGCCGATCAACCACGTAATCGGCGATCCGGCCACGGGTCATCTCTGGGCCGGTGGCGGGGGCGAATGGCACGGGGCGGGCATCTGGCGCTCTGCCGACGGGGGCGAGACCTGGGACCTTGCACAACTCTCCAACGGCATGATGGCACAATGGGCCGAGAACGATCCCGGATTCGCAGAGATGATCGGCGGTGTTCCCGAGAAAGCGCCCTATACGGGAGAGGTCGACGCGATCTGGTCCCTTTCTCACGCGCACGGGCGGCTCTACGCGGGGTCCAAACCCGCGCATTTCTTCACGTCGACCGACGGTGGGGCGCAATGGGAACGGGTGCCGGGGCTGACGGATCACCCGACTCGCGACAGCTGGAACCCGGGGGCCGCCGGGCTCACGCTCCACACGCTCCTTCCTCATCCCGAGAATAGCGGACACCTTACTATCGCGATCTCCGCTGCCGGCGTCTTCAACACGAACGACGGTGGCGCGAGTTGGAGCCGGAGCAATCATCTCGACAACGCGCCTGCGCACGTTCATGGAAGCTCGGACAGCCACGAGATCGGGCACTGCGTTCATAACATGGTGCGCGCGAAGAGCGATGAGGACCTGATCTACCAGCAGAACCATCACGGTGTCTTCCGCTCGAGCGATGGCGGGCAGCACTGGCACGACATCACCGAAGGCCTGCCTTCGACCTTCGGGTTCCCGATCGCCGTCCACCCGCATGATCCGATGACGATCTGGACCATTCCCCTGAACGGAGACACTGAAGGGCGCTTTCCGCCAGAGGCCGCGGCCGCGGTCTGGATGTCGACGGATGGCGGGGAAACCTGGGCGGCGAAACGCGAAGGGCTCCCCCAGGAAAACTGCTTCTTCACGGTCCTGCGGCAGGCGATGTCCACCGACAACAACGATGCCGCAGGAGTATATTTCGGGACGAATACGGGATCGATCTTTGCATCACGTGACGCGGGTCAATCGTGGAACGAGATCGCCCGGCATTTGCCTACCGTCCTGAGTGTGGAAGTGCTCGAGCAGGCCTGACCCGGGGCCGAAACGCGAAAACGCCGCCCGACGTGGGCGGCGTTTTTCGTTGGAACATCGATAGAGAGATACGAACTTGGTCCTTACTAGGTGAGGCGGTGACCTACTCTCCCACGTCTTGAGACGCAGTACCATCGGCGCTACGGCACTTAACGGCCGGGTTCGGGATGGATCCGGGTGTTTTGCTCGCGCTATGACCACCACACCAAGAAAGAACCAAGTCCAAGTCAAGAGTTGTGTAGATAGTATGCTCTTGATCATCCAAGCGAAGCGAAACCTCGCTTCTACTGGATCAAATCAAGCCTATCGGGCAATTAGTACCGGTCAACTGAACATGTTACCATGCTTACATCTCCGGCCTATCGACGTAGTAGTCTGCTACGGCCCTCAGGGATACCTTGTTTTGAGGGGGGCTTCCCGCTTAGATGCCTTCAGCGGTTATCCTTTCCGATC
>CAXRHZ010000024.1:0-2500 GCA_964230745.1 Maritimibacter sp.
GTGAGGACGGTGTCGTGGAAGATCGCACCGTGACGGAGAGGGTCCATTATCATCGGGACGCCACTGAGGACATGGAGCGCGCCATCCGCCAGGACATGCGTTCGGAAGGTCTGACCGAAGACCAGATCGAGGCGCGGGAGTCGGAGATCGTCTCCCGCGCGGAGCGGCGTATCGAAGAAGAGCAACGCAGCTACCTCGATGCGCATCCGGAACTCCTCGCGCGCCCCGGTGACGTGATCGACCGGTCCGTACCCTACCGGGAGCACATCACCGACGAGGATCGGGCCCGCGAGATCACCCGCGAAGTCGACCGGATCATGGAGGGTCGCGACGCGCGGACCCCCGTTGCGGAGGCCGTCACGGACGCGTTCCGCGCGCGCTATCCCGACATGCCGTCGCATCTTGCCCGCGGGCTTGGCGCGACCTATGCGGCCGTCACCGAACTGCGTGACACCGAGGCCATCGCCCAGGTTCGCCGCGAAAACGAATTGCAGGAGGTGGCGCTCGACCTGCGCGACGGGCGGCTTTCGGACGTGCGCGAGGGGGACGCTGTCGAGGGCGCGCCGATTGCCGATCCGGACATCCGGCGGGTCGTCGACCATGAACGGGCCGGCAATCTGCATGGGCCGTTCCAGGATGACGGTCAGCGACTGGCCTATCGCGCCGCGGTCGAGCGCGAGCTGGACGCGGCGCAGATCGACCGGCTGCGGGACGGTGATGTCGACGTGCTGAAGACCCAGATCGAAGACCGTCTCGACCGGCTCTACGCCGCCAAGACCTACCTGCAGACGGATCCGGCCACCGCCAACAGCGAGGCGACCCGCGCCGTGGTCGAGGAGATCGCCGACCGCGAGTTCGAAATCCACCGCGCCGATCTTGTCGATGGTGAGACCGAGCGCGGGGAGACCCACTGATGGGAGGGATGGGGAAAGGCCGCCTCGCCCTCGGCGTGGTGCTGGTCACACTCGTCGCCATCGCGATCGGCTACGTCATCGCCTCGGCTGTCGTGACGTTCCGGGACCTGGGTTTCCAGGCCGAGATCGATTTCTTCTACATCGCGCAGAACTACCGGGCGATCGGTGCCGCCCGCCCCGATGATTTTCGCCTGATCAACCTGATCATGGGCGGGGCCGGGCTGGCGGGCCTCATGATGAGCCTGGCGATGTCGGGCTCGGCCCTCACCCGCTTCGGCTACACCCATTGGCAGACCCGCCGCGAGATGAAGCGGAACGGCTTCTTCGGCGCGCCCGGCACAGGTTTCGTGATCGGCAAGTTGGGCAAGCCCGGTTCCCGCGCGCCCTTTCTCTGCTCCCGGACCTTCCCACACGCGCTCATCGTGGCACCGACCGGGCGCGGCAAGACCACCGGCTTCGTCATCCCGAACCTGCTGACCTGGCAGGGATCGGCGGTCGTGCTGGACGTGAAGGGCGAATGCTTCGAGGCCTCGGCCCGCCACCGGGCGGCACAGGGCGACGAGGTGTTCCGGTTCGCGCCCACGGATTGGGAGGACCGGCGCACCCATCGCTACAATCCGCTCCTGCGCATCTACGAGTTCAAAGACCCGGCCCGCCAGCAGATGGAGCTGCAGCTCCTGGCCACGCTCTTCCTTCAGAACGACAACGACCGCGTGCAGGGCCTCCTGAAGGGCGGGATCGATCTCTTCGTCGCGGCCGGGCTACTCGCGTTCCAACGCCGCAGGCCGACGCTCGGGGAGATCTACCGCATCGCCGCCTCGGGCGGGCAGAAGCAGAAGGAGTATCTCGCGCGCGCCCATGAGGTCCAGAACGCCGCGGCGCGGCTGATATTCACGCGGCTGGCCTCGACCAACAACGACACGCTGACCTCCTATGTCTCGCTCCTGATGACCTCGGGCCTCGATCAGTGGCAGAACCCGGCGATCGACGATGCGACGGCGGTATCGGATTTTGACTTCCGGACGATCCGCAAGACACCCTTCAGCGTCTATCTCGTCGTGCAGCCCCTCATGGTGAAACCGCTGGCGCCGTTGATCCGACTGTTCTTCTCTGATCTTCTCTCCGCCCTGCAGGACAAGGAACCGGGCGCCGACGAGCCCTGGCCGGTCATGATCATGCTCGACGAGTTCAACCGGCTCGGAAAGATGCCGATCGTGGCCGAGAGCATCGAAGTGCTGCGCGCCTATCGCGGGCATCTCGCGGTGGTCACCCAGACCATCCCGGCCATCGACGAGATCTACGGCGAGAACACGCGGCGGGCGCTGCAGGGCAATGCAGGCATCAAGCTCTACCTCACGCCCTCGGACGAAAAGACCGTCGAGGAGCTGAGCAAGGCCGTGGGCAAGACCACCAAAACCGTGGTCACACGTTCCCGCGCGGTCGGCAAGAACCCGTTCGAGGGCCGCAGCCAGTCCGAGCGGACGGAGGAGGTCGCGCTCCTGCCGGAAGATGAGGCGCGACGTCTGCCGCTTGATGAGATCGTGGTGGTCGTGGACGCGCAGATGCCGGTCCGGGCGAAGCGGGTC
>CAXRHZ010000025.1:0-42859 GCA_964230745.1 Maritimibacter sp.
TCGACTGGCATTCCGGGGCCGCAGAGCGCAAAATTGCGCGGCCACTGAACATCAGGCCATCTAGAGATTGGGGAACGTGAGTATGTTCACGCAATGTTCCACATTAGCGTGGTTCTACGAAGAGACCTTCCGATAGGGCCACCTCGTGGACGGGGCCAAGTCGAAGATGCACCACATCGCGTTCGAGCTGCGCGACTGGACCCATATCCGCGATGCCTGCGACTGGCTCGCGCAGGACCGCATCCCTCTCGTCTGGGGGCCGGTGCGCCACGGGATCGGGCACAACATCTCGACCTACCATCGCAACGCGGATGGCCAGATCATCGAGCTGTTCTGCGAACTCGACCGCGTGAACGAGGAGCTCGGCACCTATGAGCCGCGCCGCACGCACCAGGAATTCCCGCAGAAGGGCAAGACTTGGGAAGATATCCAGCTCGCTGCGAACATGTGGGGCAGCCCGCCGCCTGAAGGCTTCCTCGACTGAGGCAGGCAAAAAGAACCGCGGCCCGAGGGGCCGCGGTTTTTTTTCTTTCAGTCTTCAATCACGACGAGCGCGTCGAGCGCGACCGCGCCCGCTTCGTTCACGCGCAGTGGATTGATCTCGATCTCGGCAATCTCGGGGTGCTCGGCGAGGATGCGCCCCACGGCCATCGCGGCTGCCGAGACCGCGCTGCGATCGGCCCGGGGAAGACCCCGGAAGCCGTCGAGCAGCGCCTTGCCACGAAGCCCCTCGAGCATGTTGTCCACGTCCATGTCCGACAGGGGGGCGATGCCTACTGCGCTGTCCGACACGGCCTCGGCGAGGATGCCGCCCAGTCCCAGCACCACGCAAGGACCCCATGACGGATCGCGAATACCTCCGATGATGAGCTCGATGCCGTCGGGGGCCATCTCCTCGATGAGTACGCGTTCCGGTGTGGCTGTCGGGATGGCCGCGATCCGGTTCAGCGCGGCCGCGAGGTCCGCGTCGGTCGCGACGTCGAGGACAACACCGCCCGCCTCGGTCTTGTGCGCGATGTCCGCCGCAGCAATCTTGACGACCACGGGCTTGGACAGCTCTGCGAAGGCAGCCTCGGCCTCGGCACGGGTTTCGCACAGGCGGCTCTGAGGGGCCGCGATGCCGTAGTCGCGCAGCAATTCCTTGGCTCGAGCTTCGTCGAAGGCTCCGGTCAACGGAGCGGCGGGGGGCTCCGGCTGGGCGCTACCGCGTTCGGACAGCAACCATTGGTGCCGGGCGTCACGGGCCAGCACAATGCCGCCAAGGGCGAGCCGATCGGGGCCCAGCACCATCGGGATGCCTGCCTCTTCGAGGCCGGCGCGCGTGACCGCCACGTCCTCGTCCGGGCCGAGCGTGCCGAAGACGACCGTCTTGCCTGTGTCAGTGTATGCGGGCGTCAGCGCCTCGGATGGGTTCAGGACTGATGGCTCGCTGATCCCGAAGACCAGCACCGCGTCGACGCCCGGATCTGCGGCCGCGGCCTTCACGATTTCGGGAAAGCCCGGGCCGGGGCGCCCCGTATCGACCGGGTTCTTCACGAAGGTCATCGGAGGTAGCCGGCCCTGGATATCGTCCACCGTGGCGGGGGCGAGTTCCGGAACCCCGACACCGGCGGTCTTGAGCGCGTCTGTGATCAGGAGGCCGGGCCCGGCCTGGCCTGTGATCAGCGCCAACCCCGTCGCGGGTCGGGCGGGCAGGCGACGATGCGCCAGCACCGATACAGCCTGCGCTAGATCGTCCAGCGTATCGACCACGACCGCGCCGCCCTGTGTGAGCGCGGCCACTGGCCGATCGCGCGACCCCATCAGGTTGCCGGTATGCGACACGGCGAACTCCCCGATATCCGAGCGGCCCGCGACAACGGCCACAACCGGCTTGCGCGGGGTGACGCGGCACAGCGCCTCGTACAGGGCGCGTCCTTCGGTAACGCCCTCGAGGTGCAGCGCGATGGCCTTGGTGTCGGGGTCGTCGGCGAGAAGGTCGAGCATGTCGGCTGTACCGATGTCCACGGCATTTCCCAGCCCCGCGGCGATCGACACACCCTCGCCGAGCGTGTCGAGCATGTAGCCGATGCTCAGGTTCACGCCGCCGGACTGCGCGACAACGGCGATGTGTCCGGCCCCGATCGTATCGACACCAGGCACGAAACTCGCAATGCACCGGGTCGAGGGTTTGACGAAGCCGGATGTGTTGGGTCCCAGCAACCGCATGCCGGTGCGTCGGCAGATTTCGCCCAGCTCTTCCTGAAGACGTGCGCCGTCTTCGCCGCTTTCGCCGAAGCCGCCAGAGACGATGAAGACACCGCCGACGCCACTTTCGGCTGCGTCAGCCGCTGCTGCGACGCAGGCTTTCGCGGGGATCGCGAGGACGGCGAGGTCGACGGGTTTTGGCAGATCTGCGAAGCTCGGGTAACAAGGCACCCCCCGGATGTCGGTTTCGCGCGGGTGCACGCCGACCAGCGTGCCGGGGAACCGCGAAAGGGTTGACAGGGCCTGTGACCCTGCCTTCGCCGGATCGGACGAAGCACCGACCACAGCGATCGAGCGCGGGTTGAACAGTCGACCGAGGTTCTGATGCCGCGTTTCTGTAGAGGCGCGTCGGGCGGAGTCTCCGGTGTCTGCGCTCATGGCGATGATCCTTCTTGTTTGTCGCACCGGGGCTCAGGACCCCAGCACATCTTTCAGACGAGCAACGCTTTCGGGAGAGGCCGCGCCCTTGGCTTCGGACAGGTCGAGAGCTTCGCGGCCGAGCGCCTTGTAGAGCGCCGCACGGTCCGGGAAATTCTTCTCGAGTGCCGCGATCTGACGTTCGACGACGCCCACGTCGCCACGCGAGACGGGACCGGTCACGGTCTTCTCCGGTCCGTGCGTCAGGGCATTGGACACGGTGGCGTGCATGATCGGGTCGAGGATTTCCGCTGCCACGTCGCGGTCCACCCCCGCGACCTCGTAGAGGTCAAAGGCAATCTTGATGATTCCGAAGAGGTAGGCGCTCGCGTAGACGCTGGCCGTGTGGTAGAGCAGTTTGTGCTCTTCACGGATGCGAAAGCATCGAGCACCGATCTTTTCGAACAGCGCCAACAGCGCATCGAGCGCCTCTGGATCGCCCTCCGCGCCGCAATACGTGCCGGGGAAACTGGCCGCGTCACGGATCGGATCGGTGAAGGTCTTGACCGGGTGAACGCTCGCCACGTGGTATGGGCGGGGGCTGTCGTGGCGCAGGACGGAGGACGGCGTCGCGCCGCTGCAATGCAGAAGGACCGCTCCCTCGGCCAGCCGTCCCGATCCGGCAAGGCGTGCCGCCGCGTCGGCGATCAGGTCGTCAGGCGTGGTGATGAGAACGAGATCGGTTTCGGGCAGATCCTCGATCCGCTCGACCGGTGTGGCCCCGAACAAGTCGGCCGCCCGCTTGGTCGAGCCCGCGCTGCGGCTGGTCACGCCGGTCACGTCGATCCCGTTTTGCGTGAAAAGGCTGGCCAGGGTGCGTCCGACGTTGCCGGCCCCGACCAATGACATGGTCCGTATCATAGCGTCCTCTCCCCCAGGGATTGCACCCGGTGTCGCTCCCGGATCAGGCCGGGGCGCGCGACACGATGCTGTCGTCCACGCGGGCCAGCTCGGGCTGGCCGATCATTGCGAGCGTATGGTCGATCTCGCCCCTCAGAATGTCGAGTGCACATTTCACGCCCGGCTCGCCCGCGGCGGCGAGAGCGAGCAGGGTGGCGCGCCCGATCATCACCGCATCGGCGCCGAGCGCCATCGCCGTCACCACGTCCGACCCGCGCCGGACGCCGCCGTCCACGATTACCGTCATGCGGTCGCCGACCGCCTCGACAATGGTGGGCAAGGCATCGAGCGTCGCGGGTGCGGCATCGAAGACGTTCCCGCCATGGTTCGACACGATGATCGCGTCGGCCCCGGCATCGGCGGCGCGCCGGGCGTCTTCCGGCGTCAGGATGCCTTTGAGTATGAGCTTGCGCGGCCAGGCCGACCGCAGCTCGTCCAGGTGGCTCCAGTTGAAGCCCGGAAATTTCAGGAACCTCTCGTTCCCCTGGTCGTCGCGCGCTGTCGCGAAATTCGGAAAGCCGGGAATGCCGCCGCGCATGAGATAGGGCAGAACGGTCGTAGTCAGCCAGCCCGGGTGCGACAGAAGGTCGAACGCGTTGCGCCGGTTCAGGCCATAGGGAATGGTCAGCCCGTTCTTCAGGTCCCGTTCGCGGGCGTGGCCGAAATTGCTGTCGACCGTAAGCACGAGCGCCTCGTATCCGGCCGTTTCCGCTCGCCTCACCACCTCATAGGACCGCGGGAGATCGGGGCTGACGTAAAGCTGGAACCAGCAGTCTCCACCGCCGTCGCGCGCGACCTCCTCAAGGGGTGTGGACGAGGCTGAGGACAGGGTGAAGGGGATGCCGGTCGCAGCCGCCTGACGGGCGAGCGCGACTTCGCCCTTGTAGCGCACCATGCCGGCCGGGCCGGTCGGCGCGATGATGAGCGGCAGGTCGCGGCGCTTGCCGAACAGGTCGATGCCGATGTCCCGTGTCGATATGTCGACGAGGACACGTTGTTTCAGGATGTAGCGCTGGAAAGCCGAGCGGTTGCGCCGGAATGTCACGTCGTCGAACACCGCGCCCGCCGCGAAATCGAACATCATGCGGGGCAGGTATCGCCGTGCTCCGGCGACGAAATCGTCAATGCAGAAATAGCTGTCGGTGCTTCTCATGCTCGGTTTATTCGCAGGTTGGATCGGGATTTGCCATCGTGATGGCAGGGTCGACAGACCCTGAAGGACCTGCCGACGTCATTCTCACTTGGCCGGAATGACCGGGAGCATCACGTGCGGTGCATTTTCGCCGTCATGCCCGGTGTGCAGCGTCACGGTCTTGCCGAAGACCTCCGGCGGGCGGTCACGGCCACTCTGGTGCGTGAGGAACCCGACGCCGTTGTTGGAGATGCGGGGCATCACGCCCTTTGGCATCAGCTTGACCGCCGGCGAGGAATAGTCCTTGCCCTGGATGCTGAGCGCGATGCGGTAGCCCTTCGGAACCTCGATGGCGGTCGGCCAGACCTCAACGTCGAGATCGACGGGATCGCCCGGCGTCAGCTTCTGGATCTCATCGTGGCTGTGGAACGGGCGCCATGGCAGCGACTTCTCCTCGTCGAGCTTGCGGTGTGACGCACGTAGCCAGCCATGCGTGAGGGGCGTGGCCGCATCGGCTGCACCGATGAAGTTGCATTCCTTCATGTCCGGACCGAACAGGCGCAGAACGAGGAAGAGGTCGGCATCCTCGGTTTCCGAAGACACCGTCACCTTCGCCACGCTGGGTCCCGTGATCTCCGTGGTCTCCTCGAACGGATCTGACAGGAAGGTCACGCCGTCCCCGAAGCCCTCGTAGCTGACCGTTGCCTCTCCGGTCGGGGGCGTGGTGCTCAGGCGCATGTTCTCGGCGTCGATGTAGAACTTGGTCCAATCCGTCCGTGCCAGCGGCCATTCCTGCTCGTCACGCTGGAACAGAGTGTCGTCGGGCTTTCGCACCTGCAGGTAGACGCGTGGGTGGTTCTTCCACGCTTCCTTGTCGCCCTTCAGGTAGCAGTCGAAGAACGCCTTCTGCATCTCGAAGCCATAGTCCGTGAAGAAGTGGGTCCAGTGCTCGCCGCCGTGGATTTCGAGGTACTTCTCCTCGGACGCGGCGTTCGCAAACGCTTCGATATTACCGCGTTGGTGGAGCGCCTGGCCGCCGATGTTGGTCGCCGAGACGAAGGGGACGGTCACCTTGCTCCAGTCAGGGTTGCGCGCGGTGTAGTACTCGTCCTCGGTCTCGCGCTCGATGAATTCCTTGTAGATGTTGCGGTAGTTCGCGTGCAGCTCCTCGGGCGACAGGGTTTCGGGCCCCGACACGAGATCGCCCGTCACCTTGCTGCGCAGTCCACGTTTGCCCATGCCATGCTGGAGGTTCTCGACCTGCGCGAGCAGGTTGTCCCAGAACGTCGTCAGGATGCCGCCGTGGCGGGCGAGCTCGCGGTAGAAATCGGACGCGCCTTCGAAGGCGAACATGGCCTTGAGGCTCGGCGGCTGAAGGGCGGCGACCTGCCACTGCGTGCTGGCGTAGTACGATACGCCGCTAATCCCGACATCACCGGTGCACCAGTCCTGCGCCCCGACCCATTCGATGCAGTCGTGGAAATCCTGTGCCTGTCGCGGCGAGAACATGTCGAGCACGCCGGGCGAGCGGCCGGAGCCACGGCTGTCCACGCGCACGCAGATATAGCCCTCGCGGGTCCAACGCTCGGGATCGGGGAGCTCCCAGGCCATGTACTTGTTCGATGAATGCGACGCGACCTCGGGGTAGGCCTCGGTTAGCGAGTCCCACACCACCTTGAAATGCGCGTCATAGAACGCGAGCCCCTTGCCATAGGGCCCGTACGAAATCAGCACCGGGTACTTGCCGGCTTTCTCGGGGCGATAGATATCGGCACGCAGCACGATCCCGTCGTCCATTTCGATCGGCACGTCCCAATCGATCATCATACCATCACGAACTTGCGTCATACGCTCCTCCCAACGTTCGGAAATACCTGCCCGAAGCCGTGCTCCGGACCTGTCCATGTTGCAGGCTAGCGAGATGAAGGGAGGGCGATAATAAACTTGGTCTATAGGTGCTATAACGATTTCGCGTTATGGCGCTGGCCGCGTGCGTCAACCGGCCTGGAGGCTTGGGTCGTACTGGCGTTCCTTGAGCGAGCGCAGCACGAAGCTGGACCGCGAATGGCGTATACCCGGCACGCGGTAGAGCTTCGATCGCAGGAATTCCTCGTAGGCGCGCGTACCGCTCACGGCGACCTTGATGAGGTAGTCGTACTCCCCTGTGGTCAACATGACCTCGAGCACTTCGGGCATCTCCTGCATCGCGCGGCCAAAGCTTTCGAGCACTTCGTCGTCGTGGCGGTCGAGGATGACCTCGATCATCACGATCTCGGAGCTGCCAAGTTTGGCGCGGTCCACGATCGCCCGGTAGCCCGAGATCACACCCTCTTCCTCGAGCCGCCGGACGCGCTGCCAGCATGGGCTGGGCGACAGGCCCACGGCCTGCGCGAGATTCGCGTTCGAGATGCGGCCGTCCTCGGACAGAATGGCGAGGATACGGCTGTCGAGGCGGTCGAGCGGACGGCTGGTCATTTCTTCTCCGGCATCAACAAATCCGAAGATATTCTACTTTGAAATCAGGTCCGAGAGAAAGTCTGTTTCGGAATCTGGCTGATGGCCATCCACATCAGCGATGGTTTGGGAAGGAAGCCAGTCCGAGAGCGCTTTCCTGGAATGCTTCGCTCAGGGTGGGGTGCGGATGGATCGTCGCGGCGACGTCTTCGACCCTCAATCCGGCCTCGATCGCGATGGCGAAGCCCGCGGCCAGCTCCGACACGCCGGGTCCCGTCGCCTGGACGCCCAAGACCACGTGGTCCTCGCGCCGGGCGATCACGCGTACGAAGCCCTCGGCGTCCTCGAGCGATAGGGCGCGCCCATTGGCCCGGAACGAAAACTCCGAGTTCTCCACCGCTCCTTCCGGTTCGTCCGGAAGCAGTCCAACGCTCACGATCTCGGGGTCGGTGAAGCACACGGCTGGGACACAGGACTTGTCCCATGCCGCCGGATGCCCTGCAACGATATCCGCGACCACCTCCGCCTGCGCGGTGGCGCGGTGGGCCAGCATGGGCCCCGCTGTAACGTCCCCGATCGCATAGACCCCGCGCATGGATGTGCGGCATTCGTCGTCGATCCGGATGAATGCCCCGGTCATACGTAGCTGAAGCTCCTCGAGCCCGAGGCCATCCGTGTTTGCGGTGCGCCCGACGGTGACGAGCACGTTGTCGACTTCAAGCGCACTCTTGCCCCGTGCGCCTTCGAGATCGAGCGTGCCGCCGCCCTCGTCCCAGCCGGTCACGCGGGTATCGGTCATCAGGGTGACGCCGAGCGCGCCCAGCCGTTTCACAACAGAACTGGTGAGCCTCCGGTCGTATTGCGGCAGCAGGGCATCCGCGGCCTCGATCAAGGTCACTTGCGCGCCCAGTTTGGCGAAGGCGGTGCCGAGTTCGAGGCCGATGTATCCTGCGCCGATCACGGCGATCCGATCTGGTACGTCGTTGAGTGCGAGCGCGGCGGTACTGTCGAGCACTTTGCCGCCGGTTGGAAGTCCGGGCAGCTCGACCGGCCGGGACCCGGTGGCGATGACCACGTGATCCGCGCGCACCAGCGTCGTTCCGGTCTCGCCCGTCACCTCGACGGTCTTTCCGTCGCGAAACCGGGCCACACCCTGCATGGTCTTGACCCCATGCTGTTCCATCATCCCGGTCACACCCGAGCGGAGCTTTCCCGTCACCTCGTCCATCCATCTGCGCGTTTTTGCGAAATCGAGCACAGGGTCGGCCACCGACACACCGCAGGTGCCGCCCTCTGCCTGCGACAATGCGGTGGCGTATTTGCCCGCCGCGTGGATCAGCGCCTTCGACGGGATGCACCCGACGTTCAGGCAGGTACCCCCCAGACGGTCCTTTTCGACAAGCAAGGTATCGACGCCCAGCCGTGCCGCACGCGCCGCGCAGACATATCCGCCGGGGCCGCCGCCGATGACGAGCAGGCTGGTATTCACTTCATTCATCGCGGTACTCCATGAACAGCATTGCGGGCACTTCGAGTAGGGATTTGAGTTTGGCCACGAACTCCGCCGCAACCCAGCCGTCGACCACGCGGTGATCGAAGCTGCATGACAGGTTCATCATGCGGCGGGGCACGAATTTGCCACCGTTCCAAACCGGGCGCACCGACATCTTGTTGATGCCGACGATTGCGACCTCGGGCCGGTTGATGATCGGTGTCGTCGCGATGGCGCCGAGGGGGCCGAGCGACGTGATCGACAGGGTCGAACCCGTGAGCTCCTTCGGGCCTGCGCGCCGTGCTCGGGCGGCATCGGAAAGGCGGCGCAGTTCGGCCGCGGTCTCCCACAGCGACAAGGCTTCGGCATGTTCGATCACGGGGACCATGAGCCCCTGGTAGGTCTGGGTCGCGATGCCAGCATGCAGTGCCTCGTACCGGGTGACGACCCCCGCCTCGTCGTCGAAATGCGCGTTGATCTCGGGGTGGTCGAGGATCGCCTCCGACACGGCGCGGATGATGAACGGGAGCAGCGTGAGCTTGCCCCGGTCAGCGCCGAAGCGGTCATTGAGCCGACCGCGCAGCTCTTCCAGCGCCTCGACTTCCACCTCTTCGATGATCGAGAAATGCGGGATGTGGCGCTTGGCGTCGGCCATTCGCTCCGCGATTGCGCGACGTACGCCTGTGACGGGGATCTCGGTCGTGGCGGTGCGTGGTTCCGGGCCGGTGCCCTGCATGGCGGCGCCATGCGCGATGAAATCCTCGAGGTCCGAGTGAAGGATGCGCCCCGCGGGCCCCGTGCCGCGCACGCGCCTGAGGTCGACCCCGGCCTCCCGGGCGCGCCCGCGCACCGATGGGGCGGCAAGCGGATTGCCGGTCGCGTCCCGTGCGCCAAGCATCGAGGGCGCTGTGGACTGGGGGGCTCGTGACGGAGCCGGTTGGGGGGCGGGAGGGCTTTCCACCGGCTCCGGCGAGTGCACAGCGTCCGGCTCCTCCGGTGCCTTCGCCTCGCGGCCCACGTCATCCGCCGCCGCGTCGTCCGTGTCGATGCGGATCAGGTCGCCGCCGATCGCCATCGTTTCGCCGGGTTCACCGCCCAGCCACGTGACGCGGCCGCCAGCCGAGGCGGGGATCTCGACCGTCGCCTTGTCGGTCGTCACCTCGCAGATCAGGTCGTCTTCCTGCACAATGTCCCCGACCTTGACGAGCCAGTCGGCGATCTCGGCCTCGGCAATCCCCTCGCCGATGTCGGGGAGCTTGAACGTCCTTTCGGCCATATCTCAGTCCTCCATCACCGTTTCGATGGCACGGCGCACCCGGTCGGGGCCGGGGAAGTAATCCCATTCCTGCGCGTGTGGGTATGGCGTGTCCCAGCCGGCGACGCGAAGCACGGGCGCCTCGAGGTGGTAGAAGCATTCGGCCTGTACCTGTGCGGCAAGCTCCGCCCCGAAACCAGAGGTTAGCGTCGCCTCGTGCAGGACCACGCAGCGCCCCGTTTTGTTGACGGAGGCGACGATGGCGTCCAGGTCCAGCGGCAGAAGGGTGCGCAGGTCGATGACCTCGACATCCACGCCCGCCTCTTCCACGGCGGCGAGCGCGACGTGCACCATGGTGCCGTACGTGAGAAGTGTCGCCTGCGTGCCTTCGCGCATTACCCGGGCCTTGCCGAGCGGGGTAATGCAATGCCCGTTCCCAACTTCGCCATCCGGGTGTTTCGACCAGGGCACCGAGGGGCGGTCGTGATGGCCGTCGTAGGGACCGTTGTAGAGGCGTTTGGGTTCGAGGAAGATCACCGGATCGGGCTCGGCGATGGCCGCGAGTAACAGGCCCTTGGCGTCGGCCGGGTTCGAAGGCACCACGGTCTTGAGCCCCGCAACGTGGGTGAACAGCGCTTCGGGAGACTGGCTGTGCGTCTGCGCGCCATAGATACCGCCGCCGGTGGGCATGCGTACGACCATGGGGCAGGTGAACTCGCCCGCAGAGCGATAGCGCAGGCGTGCCGCCTCGCTCACGATCTGGTCGTAGCCGGGATACATGTAGTCCGCGAACTGGATTTCGACCACGGGTTTGAGGCCATAGGCGGCCATGCCGACCGCCGTGCCGACGATCCCCAACTCGCTGATCGGCGTGTCGAAGCACCGGTCCACGCCGAACCGTTGCTGAAGCCCGGCGGTGCAGCGGAACACGCCACCGAAGAACCCGACATCCTCGCCCATTACGATCACGTCGTCATCGGCCTCCATGGCGACGGCGTGGGCGTCGCGGATTGCCTCGATCATCGTCATACGCGTCATGTCAGTACCCCACTTCGTGGCGCTGGCGGACAAGGTGCGGGGGCATCTCGGCAAAGACGTCCTCGAACATGTCGCGCGGCGAGGGGCGGCGCCCGGTGTGGAGCGTGCCGATGGCCTCGGCCTCTTTCTGGGCGGCGACGACTTCGGCCTTGATTTCGGCTTCGGCTTGCGTATGGCGGTCTTCGGACCAGACGCCGAGCGCGATCAGGTGGGCTTTGAGGCGCAGGATCGGATCGCCGAGCGGCCAGGCCAAGCCTTCCTCCTTCGGGCGGTAGGCCGATGGATCGTCGGAGGTGGAATGGCCGCCGGTGCGGTAGGTGACGAATTCGATGATGGTTGGGCCGAGGTCGGCGCGGGCGCGTTCCGTGGCCCATTGCGCGGCGGCGTAGACGGCGAGGTAGTCGTTTCCGTCGACCCTGAGGGCCGGGATTCCGAAGCCATGGCCGCGGGCGGCGAAGGTCCCCGCGCCACCCCGGGCAATGCCCTGGAACGTCGAGATAGCCCATTGGTTGTTCACGATGTTCAGGATCACCGGCGGCTTGTATGTCGAGGCGAAGACGAGCGCGCCGTGAAAGTCGCTCTCGGCGGTGGAGCCGTCTCCGATCCAGGCCGCCGCTAGCTTCTTTTCGCGCTTGATCGCGGCCGCCATCGCCCATCCAACCGCCTGTGGATACTGGGTGGCGAGGTTGCCGGAGATCGAGAAGAATCCGTGCTGCTTCGAGCTGTAGAACACCGGAAGTTGCCGGCCCCGCACAGGGTCGGCGTCGTTGGAATAGACCTGGTTCATCATGTTCACGAGCGGATAGCCCGCCGCGATCAGGAGCCCCGCCTGTCTGTAGGTCGGGAAGTTCATGTCGCCCTTACGCAGGGCCCGCTGGAAGGCGCAGGAAATCGCCTCCTCCCCGAGGTGCTGCATGTAGAACGACGTTTTGCCCTGTCGCTGCGCCGTCATCATCCGCGCGTCGTAGGTACGCAGCTTCACCATGTCGCGCAGGCCCTGAAGCAGCATCTCGGGCGCGACCTCGGGGGCCCATGGCCCGACCGCTTCGCCCTTGCGGTTCAGAACGCGGATGATTGTGAAGGCCAGGTCGCGCATCTCTTCAGGCGGCGTGTCCGGGGCAGGGCGATCGACCTCGCCGGCGGCCGGGATGCTGACATGGGTGAAATCGGGTTCACCGCCGGGGCGGATTTCCGGGGCAGGGACGTTGAGGTGTGGTGCGCGCTCTTCAGGCATCGGCGTGCTCCCGTTCGAGGTCGACCATCTCCATGAGGCGGGCCTCGAAAATCGTTGCGGCATGGCAGTCCGGGTCGCTCAGCCGAAGCTCGATCACGTTGCGCCCGGCGCCTTCGCGCGTGAAGCGGTAGTCGTCGAATTCCAGCCCGAGTCGGCGCGCGATATCGAGTACTCGGCTCGCTGTCTGGACGGGTTCTGTGCAGTTGAATCTCACTGAATGACCTTTCCTTCCCTTCGGTTTTTTAGGCGAAAGAGGCGGAAAATGTCCTTTGGAAATTCTG
This sequence comes from Maritimibacter sp., assembly GCA_964230745.1. Lineage (GTDB taxonomy): Bacteria > Pseudomonadota > Alphaproteobacteria > Rhodobacterales > Rhodobacteraceae > Maritimibacter. Next base: position 12,451 of record CAXRHZ010000025.1, read on the forward strand.
CTTAGTTTCGCAAAAACAGAATAAAAATTCTTCAAAATGTAGAATTAAAGAAAGAATGATCTCTATGGATCCGGATGGCCGTGCAATACTGCTGATCCCAGTTTCCGGGGGCCTTTGAACCGCCCCGGAGTTGTTCTATAGGGTCACTCTGATCGCCTATAATGGTTATCGATTCCGCGAGTAGGTCGAGGTCGTCATCGGTGCGTTGCCGCATGTCGACCGGGAGGAGGGGACATGGAAGTCCGTCAGATCGAGCTTTTCATGAGGACCTGCGAACACGGCAGCATCAACAAGGCCGCCGCCGAACTTCGCATGTCTCAACCGTCGTTGTCGCGTTGGCTCGCACTTCTCGAACGCGATCTCGGTGCGCAGCTGTTCGTGCGGACGCGCCAGGGCATTCAGCTCACGGACGCGGGCAAGGTTCTTGCCGACCACGCGCCGCAGATGTTGCGCCATTTCGACCTTTTGCGTGAACAGATCGGCAATAAGTCCCAGCGCCAGATCAACGTGGCGTTCCCCTTCTCGATGCAGCACCTGCTGACCGCGCCTTTTGCCGAGATGGTCATCCGGGATCGTCCCGAAATCTCGATGCGCGTGTTCGAGGGCATCAATCATACCATTCGCGTGTGGATGGAAAACGGCATGCTGGACAGTGCGCTGATCGTCGAGATGGAGTCGGTGCCGGAGCATTTCAGTACGACGCCGATCCTCTCCGAGGGGCTCATGCTGGTGGGCAACTCGGAGACCGAGCTGAGCCTGGAAACTCCGGTCGAGATCGCTGACATCCACGAATTGCCGATCATCCTGCCGGGTCCGCCCAGCTCCATCAGCAGCCATGTCGCAAGCGCGGTGAAGCGGCAGGGGTACCGGTTCAATCATGCGTTCGAGGCCGACAGCCTGTCGTTGTGCATCGATCTCGCGCAGCGGGGGATGGGGTACACCGTCATGCCCTATTGCGCGTTGAGTTCCCGGCTGGACCGTGATCCCGACCTACACGCTGCCCCGATCCGGGGGCTGAACATCGTGTGGAAGCTCTGCGTGAACAGTTCCCGGCCATTCTCGACCTCAAACAATTCGCTGATCAACGCGATGACCGACCTGATGCGCCAGCGCGTGAAGGACGGGGAGTGGAAGTTCGCTAAACTGCTCTGATCCGGCCTCGTTGCCTACATCGAGTTCGGGAGCCACAGGACCAGCTGCGGGAAGATGGTGAACAGGATCACGAGCCCGATGCACAGCGCTACATAGGGCCAAGCGCCCTGGAACATCTGGATCGTCGGTACGGATGGTAACGACTTCGATAGTATGAAGATGTTCATTCCCACTGGCGGGGTGATCAGCCCGACTTCGCTCATCAGCACCAGCACGATGCCGAACCAGATCGGATCGAACCCCAGCCCCATCATGACGGGAAACATGAACGGAAGTGTCAGCAGGATCATACCGAGCGCGTCGAGGAACATGGCGAGGACGAGCAGCAGAAGGATGAACAGGGCGAAGACGACATAGCTGTTCAGGCCTGCAGACGAGATCAGGTCGACGAGGTCGCTCGTCACCCGCGTCGCGATCAGGACACGCGAGAAAACGGTCATCGCGATGAGGATGGCGAACACCATCGCTGACAGGCTGACCGCGTCATAGGCCGCTTCGATGATCTCCTTGAGCTTCACGCGACGCGTGACGAGCGCGTAGACGAGGACCGAGAACGCGCAGACGGCGGCGGATTCGCCCGGTGTGAAGAAACCGTTGTAGAGTCCGCCGATCACCACGCCGAAGATGATGACGACCGGTGACAGCTTGCCCAGCGACACGAGCCGCTCGCGCCACGAAAACCGGGGGCCCGGCGGGCCCAGTTCGGGCTTCAGGCTGCACCGGATGACGTTGTATGCGGAAAAGACGAAGGCCATCATGAGGCCGGGCACGATGCCCGCGATGAACAGCTTGCTGATCGATGTCTCGGTCTGGAGCCCGTAGAGGATCAGCAGAAGACTGGGCGGCAGCATGATCGCGATCGTCGATGCACAGGCGATCGCGCCGGCCGACATCTTCACGTCGTACTTGTACCTGATCATCTCGGGCATCGCGACCTTGGCCATCGTGCCCACGGCGGCGGCGCTGACGCCGGTGACAGCCCCGAAGGCGGCCGAAGCGGACACCGTCGACACGAGAAGGCCGCCGGGCAGGCGCCCGAACCACTTGTGCATCGTGTCGAACAGGTCTTCGCCGATGCGCGCCTTGCTGATCAGCTGCCCGGCGAAGATGAAGAGCGGCACCGCCGAAAACAGGAACTCGCCCGCGCTCGAGAAAGCGGTGGTGTAGAACTGCGAAATGGTGGGGCCGATCCCGTAGATGAGGAAAAGCGCGCCGAAGGACACGCCGGAAATCGCCCACGCGATCGGCACGCCGATGAGGATCAGCGCGACAAGGACGATGAAAGTGCCGTAGCCGATGAGGGTGGGGTCAATCATGGAGGATCTGTTCCGGTTTCTTCATGCGGCCGAAAATCTGAAGCACGAGGATCACGAGCGAGAGGGCGCATACGAAAAGAATGAGCGCGGCGAAGGGCCAATAGGGGATCGAGACGTTGGGGCTACCGGTGCCGATCCTCAGGTAACGGGGGATCGTGTTGATGGCGCCCCAGCCGATCAGGCCGAAGAACGTGGCGGCGCCGAAGATCGCGATGAAATCGGCGACGATGCGGAACCGGTGTCCTGCCATGATGTAGAGGATGTCCATCCGGATGTGTGAGCCTCTTACCAGCGACCACGGGAGAATGGCGAACACGAAACTGACCATCATGACCGATCCCGCATCCACCGCCCATGGCAGTCCGCTGCCGAGCAGGAGCCGGCTTCCGATGTCGAAGATGACGACAAGGCACATGGGCAGAAGCAGCGCGATCCCCCCGATGACCCCAAGGGCATAGGCCGTCTTTTCTATGAACCACAGCATGCGAATGACTCCACAAAGATGCCCCGACCGGCGCAGAGCCGGTCGGGGTTATCCTCTTCTAAGCCGGTCTTAGAAGCCGTTGACAAGGCCCGGCACGGGTTCGTCCAGAACCTTCTGGAACCGTTCGTCGGCCGTCATGGCGTTATAGTGCTCGTACCGGTCGCGCATCATGGCGATAAGTTCGCTGCCCGGCTGACCGTCCGCGTCGCGTTCGGCGGCCCAGTCATCGACCAGTTGCGTCAGCACGGCGTCGATCTCGGCCTGGTCCTCGTCGGACAGTTCGACGAAGTTGATGCCTTGCTCCGCCAGCACGTTCTCGCGGACGTAGTCCCCGCCTTCGACCATGAGCGACTGGGTATAGGCCATGCCCCAGACCTGGAACCAGTGGTACAGGTATTCCTGCACGGCCGGGTCCAGCCCTTCCCAGAAGTCGATGTTCATGCAGTTCTCGTTCGGGTTGCCCCACAGATCGACGCCGGTGCGATAGTCGGCGATGTCCGGCAGCCGGAACACCACAGCGCCGAGGTCGTGGAACGGTGCGACGTCGAACACGCCGGTCTGGAACGCCGGGTAGAAGTCGGACATGTTGACGTTCGTCGGCTCCATGCCGAGGGCGGTCAGGGTCCGGCTCGCGACGTCGCCATTTGCCCAGGCCCGTTGACCTTCGAAGTCCTCGAGGCTGGCGAGCGGCTCCTTGGAGTAGATCTGGTTCGGCGCACCGAGCCCGAGATGGGCGAGGTAGACCTCGCGGCGCTCGTAGTTTTCCTTGAAATACTCGGCATAGGCCTCTTCGTAGACGAGAAGCCCGGCATCGGCCTGGGACACGATCCCCGGCAGCTGGATGCCGAATTGCAGGTCGAAGCCCGACGGGTTGAACTGCATGTAGCAGGTGCCGATGTCGGTCAAACCCGACCGCACGGATTCGAACCCGCCCGCCTGCGTGTCGGCCAGCGAGCTCGAGTAATACGGATCGATGACGATCTTGCCGTCGGTGTCCGCCTCAAGCCGGTCAAAGAGAGCCCCGAAGAACTCGCCCGACATCCCCGCGCTCGGCGCGAGCGTGGAATACCGGATGCGGACGGTTGGGCCGTCGTAGTCAAGCTGCGTCGACAGTGCGACCGCGGGGTCGCCGTCGAGATAACGCTGGACGAGAGACTCGGCATGGCCGGCGCCCGTCGTCAGGAACAGTGAACCCGCACACATCGCGGAAATCATATACTTCATGGTGTCCTCCCTAAGTGTCTTTGCTGTGCCCGAAGGTTCCTCCCGAACCTCCGGCCGGCCGGCGCAACGTCCGCCCGGAATGCCGAATGGTCAGCGTTTGCCCGTCTCGCATCATGCGCGGACCGGGTCGCTGTCCCTCCGGTGTCTGCCCCGTCGCCGCGCACCTTTCGTGTCATCCGGCGGTCTTTTCACCTCCTGCCTGCTTCCGGCGCGGCCTTGTCGCGGGCTTGTCTGTGCGGCGGCTTTGAGTTGCAACCCTTGCGGGGCGTGCGAGTGGCGCACCGCGCTCCTCCCCTCGGTATGTTCATCTAAAGAACAGACGGGCCGAGATCGTAGCCGGTTGAAAGCAATAACCGTTATATCGGATCGGCATAACTGAGCCCGGGGAAGGCGCGCGGCGGCATGACCTGCGACCCTCATGGCAGAGCGAGGTCGATGTCGTCAGCGGGCAGACCGTCCCTTTCATGTACGTCGATGGCAAGGCATTGGCCGGAAAGGGGACAATAGTAGCCCGTCATACGCAAGTCCTCGTGCAGTGCAATGCGCTGGGCCCCTGTTTCGCCGGTCAGGTCGACGGTAATCGCGCCCTCGCGCCAGCGGGTGTGATCGGTCGACAGCCGCGCACCGGCGGCGGACACCACGTGATATGCGCCGTCCAGCTCGACAACCCGCAGGTTCGGGCCGATCGACATCCGCGTTCGGCCGGAGACCTCGGCAGAGGAGGGCGCCCGCCCGATCCGGGCGGCCCTCATATCCGACCGGCGCCGGGCCGTGGTTGCCGCGTCCTCGTTTTCGCCCACGCCGAACAGGGTGAGGGTGGCTTCGGGTGAAACGGCGCCGGAGGCGATATCGGCCCTGACTGCTTCGGGTTCTCGGTCGAGCGGGTCACCCCAGCCGCCACCGCCCTGCCAGGTCACGCAGAACAGGTCGCGGTCGGTCATCCGCATCAGTCCGGGTTTCGGACCGAAGCTCTCGGTTTCGCCCGTGGCGCGCGCGCCTGCCTCGACGCCGCCCCAGACCATGGCCTGGGTGACTGTCGCGCCCGGCCAGCTGCCAAAACCGCCGGCGGTGTTGGGGACCTCGGCCCCGTGGGTCATGATCAGCGCCTCGGCTTCGGAGATGCCGCCGAGAGTGAGCCCGATCTCGACGCCGCGCCCGCCGCGCATCGCGCCTGCGCCACCGGTGTCGTGGCCCATGCGGCGGTAGAGGTAGAAGAGTGGCGCGACGAGTTCATTGCGCTCCACGTCCGCGATGCTGGGCATCGGCGCGTTGATCGGTCCGCCGGCGCAGATCCCGTCCTTGTCGGCGAAGGCCCCCGATCCCCCCGCGAGCGGATCCATCAGGTGAAGCCCGAAGGGTTCACCGTACTGGTTCACGCCACCGAGGTTGAAGGTGGCCATGGTTCCGCTGCTGACCGCCTGTGCGCGGTGTGCATGCCCGGCAGAACAGGCCAGCAACTTGTTGATCGCGGCCACGGCGACATTGGAAACGACCCAGATCGCCTCCACCGTCGCGGCGCCGACCGGGGCAGGGAACTGCGCGGTACAGATCAGCCCGTCGCGGGCCTCAATCGCCGCGGTCCTTAGAACGCCCTCGTTCCAGGGTACGTCGTAGGCGAGCATGGCCAGCATTGCGCCGGCCACCCCGCCTTCGAGCCCCGACCGGGTGCAGTTGACGAAACCGGGGGCCTGTGGGCTCGACCCCGAGAAGTCGAACGTCAGCCTGTCGCCGGTCTTGGTCATCGCGACGCTGATCCGGTAGAGGCGGTTGTCGTGCCCGTCATGTTCGAGGAAATCCGTCGCCCGGAAAGTCCCGTCCGGGAGATCCGCCAGCCGCGCGCGGACGCGCGCTTCGGACCCGTCGATCATGCGCTCCATGACGCCGGTGATCACCTCCGCGCCGTACCGGGCGACAAGCTGGTCGATCCGGTTCTGCGCCACGTTGATCGTCGCGATGAAGGCTCGGATGTCGAGCCCCAGCTGATCGGGCAGACGCGAAGCCGTGAGGATCGTGTCGAGTACGTCCTCGCGCAGAACGCCCGCGTCAATAAGCTTCATGCATGGGACGCGGAACCCCTCCTGCCGCACGTCGCGCGCCTTCGGCGACCAGCTGGCAAAATCCATGCCGCCCACGTCGGTCTCGTGCGCTTCCACGCCGGCCCAGGCTATGATCCGGTCCCCGGCATAGATCGGGCCGCACATCTGCACATCGTTCTGGTGCAGCGCCCCGACATAGGGGTCGTTGCCGAGGAACATGTCACCGGGACCGGGACGGTACTTGTCCGGGGCCGCGTTGATGTGACGGATCAGGTGTCCGACGACCGGGGCCTGGTAGGTGACCTGGAACCCCATGGTCGCGAAGTCGCCATTCGGGCGGAACAGCCCCGTGAAGAAATCCGACGCGTCGGTGACGGTGGGCGAACCCGACACGCTCTGAAGCGCGATCCGCATCTCCTCGGTGATCGCCATAAGCCGCGAGCGGATGATCTCGTATAGGATCGGGGATTGGTCGGTCATGGCCGTGCCTCCAACGTAACATGCAGGTTTCCATACGCATCCGCGCGGGCGATCGCACCCGGGGGCACGACGACGCTCTGGCCCGGGAATTCGATGATCGCGGGGCCATGGACCTCGCTGTCCGGTGCGGGGTAGTCGACATGGTAGATCGTGGTGTCCACCGGCGCATCGGGGTCGTCAAAGACGACCGGACGGCTTCCATGTGCGCGCGGCGTGTCGCCGTGGCCCGTGGCCGTCGCGGCCGCAAGCGCCGCCGTGCCCGACACACGCAGTTCCACGATCTCGAACCCGGCCTGCCGGTACCCGGCACCGCGTCCGAACAACCGCTCGTAAGCTGCTTCGAACCCGTCGATCACCGTGTCGTAGATGGTGGCGTCGAAGCCAGCGCCCCCGAACGGCACGTCGAGCGCGTTGGTCTGTCCGCGGAAGCGTACGGCGGCGAAGCGTTCGAGTGTCACGTCCCCTTCGGCACCGGCGGCGGCAAGGTGATACGTCACGACTCGCTCGATCCTCTCCAACGCGTCACGCGCCGCGCCGAGCACCGCGTCGGACGGGCGCTCCCCATGCCTTACGCGGACATAGACGGCCGTGCTTTCGGATATGCCGAGATCGCCGGTACCGCACCCGAATGCGGAATGCGCGGTGGCCGCGGCGGGCACGACGAAGCCGCCGAGCCCGAGTTCTCGCGCGATCGACCAGGCATGCGACGGCCCCGCACCCCCGTTGGCCAGGAGGGTGAAGGTCAAAGGATCATGCCCGCGCTCGATCGTCACGCGGCGCAAGAGGTCCGCCATATTGTTGTCGAGGATCTCGCGAATGCCCCAAGCCGCCCGGATGGTGTCGAGCCCGAGGGGCCGGGCGATCCGGGTCTCGATCGCCTCCCGCGCCGCTTCGGTGTCGAGCCGCATTCGACCGCCGAGGAAATTGTCCGGATCGAGGATCCCGAGCACGAGGTCGGCATCGGTCGCGGTCGGTTCCTGCCCGCCGCGCCCGTAGCAGACGGGCCCCGGTGTGGACCCGGCGCTGCGGGGTCCTACCGTCAGGTCTCCGAATTCGACCGACGCGATGGAGCCGCCTCCGGTGCCTATCGAGGCGATGTCGATCGAGGGCAGGCGCAGGTCGGCGCCCGCGACCGAAAACTCGGTGCTTGCCAATGGACGCCCCTCGGCGATCACGCCCACGTCGAAGCTGGTGCCACCAATATCCGTCGTCAGGATGTTGTCGCGACCGAGCCGGTCCGCCATCACCCGCGAGCCGATGACGCCCGCCGCCGGTCCGGAAAACAGAGTGAAAGCCGGGCGGTCGTTCAGCGCTGAGGTCGGCAGCACACCGCCCGCATTGGTCATGACCAGCAGCGGCACGGTCATCCCGTGATCGCGCAGCGACTGTTCGAGCCGCGATAGGTATCGTCCTGCAACCGGGCCGAGGGCAGCATTCGCCGCAGTGGTGGCCATGCGCCCATACTCTCCCACCACAGGGGCGATCTTGTGCGAGACGCACAGGAAGGCGTCCGGCAGCACCTCGCGCGCCATGTCCTTAAGGCGGGCCTCGTGGACTGGGTTGGCCTGCGCCCAGAGCGTGCAGATCGCGAGCGCTTCGACACCGGCTTCGGCAAGCTCTTCGAGGGCCGCGCCCGCCTGCGCCTCGTCCAGCGGGATGAGCACGCGACCCGTCGCGTCGACACGCTCGCGGACTTCTCGCACGAGGTGTCTCGGGACGATCGGTGGATACCGGTTGTGGAGGTGGAAATCCGTCACCTCGTATTCGCTGAGACCCGAGGTCTGTCGTCGGATACGCCCGATCTCGAGAGTATCTCCGAAGCCTTCGGTCGCGATCACGCCCGTACGTGCAGAAGTGCCGGTCAGAAGTGCGTTCAGTCCGACGGTCGTACCGTGACCAAACCGCCGGATGCGGACGCAGAAGTCACCGATCGAAAGGCCGAGCGTCCCGGCGGCCAGCGCCACCGCATCCATCACGCCGGTCATCACGTCCGGTGTCGTCGGCGTCTTGAAGACCCGTGCAGGTCCCGCGCCATCACTGACCCAGAGGTCTGTGAACGTGCCGCCGACATCGGTGCCGACATGAAATACCCTGTTCTGACTGTCGATGCCCACCGAACCACGCGACCTTTCGTAATAGCCCGGGTGCCCGGAGGCACCGTTCCGGCTCAGCATGTCAGGCGGGGCGTTCGGCCATGAATACTCAGTCGCTATCTCGGTTATAGAACCGGCGTATAGCTGGCCTGGGCCTCACAAGAGTTCAGTGAAGGTCCACGCACCGTTTTCGACCTGCGTCGCGATGAATTCGGTCAGTTCGTCGACCAGCGAGCGGTTCGCCACGGCATAGGCCCGTGACTTGTTGATGCAGAGCTTCCAGACGACATTCAGGCCCTCGATTGGCGCAGCGGTCAGGGCGGCATCGGGACCAAGGCGTCCTTCGAGCGCGCAATAGGGCATCACGGTATATCCGCGGCCGCGACCGGCGAGCTCAAGGCACAGAGACAGAATCTCGGCTTCGAAAACGTTGTTGTAGCTGTAGCCTGCACGCGCGAGCGCGTGGGCCACCTGCGCGCTGATCGAGTTGGGCGGCCCGGGCAGGATGATCGGCAGGTCGTCCAACTTGCTCAATGGCACCGGTGCATCGAGCGAAAGCCCCGCTGCGTGGTCCCCGACGAGCATGAGGTTCTCACGCAGGAGAGGACGGCTGGTGAAATTCTCGGGTACGCGTTCCGTCTCCACGATCACCGCGGTGTCCAGCAGCCCGTTTTCCATCCACACCCGGATCGAATTGTTGATCCCCTCGTAGACCCGCATCCTGAGTTCGGGGCTTCGTGACAGGACCCGGTCCGCGAAAGGGGCAGTAAGCAAGCGCTGCATCGAAAGCGGAATGGCGAGGTTTACCTGCCGCAGCGACTTGTTCCCCACATCATCGCGCAGGAGTTCGAACTGCCGCAACACGGGGCGCGCACGATCGGCGAGCACCTGGCCCGCATCGGTCAGCCGGATGCCCTGGCGCGTGCGGACAAACAGCTGCGTGCCGAGGTCGCGTTCCAGCAGCGCGATCCAGCGCGACAGTGACGGTTGCGACATCCGCAGCTCGGCGGCGGCCTTGTTGATGCTCCCGTGCTCGCAGATTCTCAGGAACATCTCGACTTGTCGGACTTCCACGCGCTCCCCCCGACCTTGCCCGGTCACTCATCAGAATCTGCATAACGATAGGAGAAGGGCGTAACTCTGCCTATGGCCTTTGTGTGGGCCGTCTCAGGCCGGCTCGCGGATCACGCGGTATTCCGGATGTCGGGTTTCGATCGATTCCGGCGTCCCGAGCTGGGGCACGCCCAGCATTTCCCGGGCCTCTGCGGGTGTTGCCGGCTCCATCCCCAGATCGCGAATGATCGTCACAATGCGCTCCACGAGCTGCGCGTTCGATGTTGCCGGTTCGCCCTTGCGGTAGGTGATGGAATCCTCGAACCCGACCCGGACCCCGCCGCCGAGGATCAGCGATTGCACGGTGGCCGGATGCTGCGCCGGACCCACCCCGAGGGTGGAGAACTTGGCGCCGGCGGGCAGAAGTTGCACCATCGAGAACAGGGTCGCCGGATGCCAGCCCATGGCGCTCTGGTTCGCGCGGTTCATGCCCATGACGAAGGAATAGGACAGCGGCGGCTCGATCAGCCCTTCGGCGATCAAGGTCGCAGCAAGGTCGAGCTGGCTATTGTTGAATATCTCCATCTCGGGGCGGATGCCGCGTTCTTTCATGATCAAGGCGGCCTTGCGCAGAAAAGACAGGGACCAGCCGATATGGTGCTCGCCCTGCGGAAGATTGATCACTGCGTAGCCAAGGTCGATCGAGGACATCTCGGGAAAGGCGTCTAGAGTTCGCATCCCGGTGCCGGCATCCTCCGCATTCGCCCCCATCGCAGGCGCGATAGAGTTCTGGATGATGACAGGGCAGGCGGCGCGCACTTGAGCGTTGATCTGCGTGACGATCGCGGGGTCGGTGCTTTGCACCCCGTTCGCATCACGCGCGTGCATATGTGCGAGGCAGGCGCCGGCGTCGTACGCTTCGCGCACCGACTGGGCGATTTCGGCCGGCTGCTCGGGCAATGCGGGGTTCGCGTCCTTGCCGTGGAAATTCGACGTCGGCGCAACGGTTACGATCACCTTGTCTGACATCGCATGTCTCCTGTCTTCGCGTAGGATGGGTGTTGTGTCGATGACGACCTTAGCTACAGTGCCCCGATGCACCGTTATGTGGATCGCGGATGGAAGTTATAGCAATTCCGAATGAAGGGTCTGTCAGAGAAACTTGGCTTGGGCATGCTCGAACGCTAGCCAGCATCATACCTTGCCTCAAGACAAGTTCCCCTGACAGGCCCCTTGGCCGAACATCGCGAGGACACCGGGCTGACCGTGCTGCTGTCGGTCTGGGCGCTGCGGGCCCGACGGTCGTCCAGTGGGAACGCGCCGCCTCGCCGGTCGTGACCTCCATGAGGTTTGGCACCACGCTGCCGCTTCTGAACTCGTCCACGGGTCGCGTGTTTCTCATCTATGGACCGCGACCTCCTCTTGAAAAACTGCTGGCGACCGAACTCGCCCGTGCCCGTAAGGCGCCGGAACTCTATGCCGATTTCACCCCCAGCCGCGCGAGGGTCGAGGCGCTTTGCGGCAGCATTCGCGCCGGGGGCTATTCCCCGGTGTCAGGCGACTATATCCCCTGTCTCGTCGCGCTCGCCGCACCGATTCGCGATTGGCAGGCCGAGGTACACGCGGTGATCAAGCTGATCGGCACCAACAACGACATCGTGCGCCCCTGCCCCTCCGAAATTCCTCCGGGCTTTTCCGAGAAATGCGTCTCCAACTTGCCCACAGCCCCGTCCATTTCGTCGGGCCCGGGCAGGGGCGGCTTCTGCTCGATGACGATAGGCCAAAGCTTGGCATACTTGCGGTTGAAGCCGACCCAATCCTTGGCCTCCGGATCGCTGTCAGGTCGGATCGCATCCACGGGGCATTCCGGCTCGCAGACTCCACAGTCGATGCACTCGTCCGGGTGGTTCACCAGCATACTCTCACCTTCGTAAAAGGAACCGACCGGGCATACGGTAACGCAATCGGTGTGTTTGAAGGCGATGCAGTTGTCGTTGACGATATAGGTCATGCGCAGCTCCGAAGGGTGCCCCCGCCGCGCGTGGGCGACAGGGGCGCCCGTTCAGCGCAGGTTGCTTTCTGCGAATTCGTAATTCGCTAGGTTGTCGAGGAAATTGGTCACGTAATCGGGCCGCCGGTTGCGGAAATCGACGTAATAGCTGTGCTCCCAAACATCGAGACCGAGGAGCGCGGTGCCTTCGCCGGTGGCCAGCGGATTGACCCCATTGGGCGTCTTGGTCACGCCAAGGCTGCCGTCATCCTTCTGGATGAGCCAGGCCCAGCCCGAACCGAATTGCGTGGTCGCGGCGGTCTTGAACATGTCCTTGAAGGCATCGACCGATCCAAAGCCCTCGACCAGCAGCCCCTCCAGCTTGCCGGGCAGGCCACCCCCCTTGGGCGACAGCGCATTCCAGAAATGGAGGTGGTTCCAATGCTGACCGGCTTGGTTGAACACCCCGGCGCGGGCGTCGTCACCATAGGTCAACGTCACCAGCTCTTCGAGCGATTTGCCCTGAAGCGCAGCGTCCTTTTCGACGAAACCGTTCAAGGCCGTGACATAGGCCTGATGGTGTTTGTCATGGTGAAGTTCCAGCGTTTCCTGACTCATCCCGCGTTCGGCCAAAGCGGCGTGAGAATAGGGTAGGCTCGGCAGTTCGAAAGCCATGTCGGTCTCCTTTTCCAAGGCTCGTCTTGCGTCGATCGCAGCGGACTGATATTTAATCAAGTAAAGGCTTTGAAAATTATCGGCGACAATATGTCAAGTGTTAGCTTGGAAAAAACGGCTTGGGCGCCCCGCTCGCCCTCGGATCGCGTGTTGATGGCCCTGAAAATGCACGGCGCGCTGACCTCGGCGCAGGTCGGGCAGCGGCTCGACATCACTGGCGAGGCCGCGCGCCAACAGCTCGTCAAACTGGGCGAGGCGGGGTTAGTGCGCGACGAAAGCCGCTCTACCGGGCGGGGGCGGCCCGCCATCTACTGGCACGTCACCGATCTGGGCCAGACGCGGTTTCCCGACACGCACGCCGACCTAACCGTCGAATTGCTCCAGTCCATCGAGGGCGTTCTCGGCACCGAAGCGCTCGATCGTATCATCGCTGCGCGCGAAACGACGACGCAGGCCCGGTATCGGGTCGAAATGGCCGACTGTACCACGCTAGACGACAGGGTTGCGAAATTGGCCGAGTTACGCGCCGAAGAGGGGTACATGGCCGAGGTTGGCGCGGACGAGGACGGCGCGCTTCTTCTGGTCGAGAACCACTGTCCGATCTGCGCCGCCGCGACCACCTGTCAGCGGTTCTGCCGCGCCGAAAAGGCGGTGTTCTCCGAGCTTCTCGGCCCCGAGGCCAACATCGTACGGGTCGAACACATCGTCGGTGGCGGGCGGCGCTGTACCTACCGGATCACCGAAGGCGAGGAATGAGCGACGCGGGCGATCTGACCCCCTACAACACGCTGGGTCTGTCCTCGCGGGCGGGACGCGGTGAAGCCGCTTGCCTACCTGCCCGACCTCGTGTTCGCGCTCGACCATGCCGCCGAAACAGGGCAGCCGTTTCACGTGATCGGCGGGGGGGGGAGCAACGTGGTCCTTGCGCCGCATGTACCGGGCATCGTCGGGTTGAACCGGATGATGGGCATGCGGATCGACCGCGGCGATAGCGACGCGGTCCGCATCATCGCCGCGGCGGGCGAAGACTGGCCCGGCCTTGTCGATTGGATTTTGGCCGAGGGCATAGGCGGATTGGAAAACCTCGCGGGCATACCCGGCACTCTCGGCGTAGCCCCGATCCCGAAAATCGGGGCCTATGGGCGCGAGCTGTCCGATCTCATTGAACACCTAACCGCGCTCGACACCCGGACCCGCCGCCCCGGTCGAATTTTCCCGCGACGAGTGCCAGTTTACTTACCGCCACAGCCGGTTCAAGTACGAGCCGGGGCGTTTTGTCGTCATCCAAGTCACGCTGCGACTGCCGGTGGCATGGACGCCCGTCACGACCTACGCGGGCCTCGAAGATCTCGCCCGCGCGCAGGATCCGGCCGAGGGGCGCAACAGGGTTCTGGCGCTGCGGGCCGCTAAGTTGCCGGATTGGCGCGAACAGGGTGACCTGCCCCTGAACTTTCATCCAGCCGCGACCGGAGCCCGGTTGGTGTTGGTCCGATCCCGAACCTTCTACCGCTCTTGGCGAGAGTTTTTCCGCTTCGATCAGGGTGACAGGCTGGTTGTGTCCCCCGATTTCGTCAGCGTGATCGGGACCTTGTTGCCGATCGCGCTGTGTGGCCGTTCCTCGTTGTAGTATCTACGCCAAGTCTCCAACTTTTCAGCCGCATCCGCAAGCGTCAGGAACCAGTGGGCATTCAGACATTCTGCCCGGAATTTGCCATTGAACGCTTCGATGTAGGCATTGTCGGTCGGCTTCCCCGGCCTGGAAAAGTCGAGAGTGACCCCGCGCTGGTAAGCCCAGAGGTCCATGTCGCGGGAGACAAACTCGCTCCCCTGGTCGACCCGGATCGTCTTGGGATAACCCGTGACGCGGCATGTCCGATCCAGCGTGGCAACCACGTCTTCGCCGCGGTAACTGAACCGAGCGTCGAGCACCGGCACGTAGCGCGAGAAGGTGTCTACCACGGTCAAGACCCGCAGCTTCTTACCGGTCGCCAACTGGTCATGCACGAAGTCCATCGCCCAGACGTCATTCGGGCCAACAGCCTCTGCGCGATCATCACGCAGCTTCGCCTTCACCCGTCGTTTGGGCGTCTTGTTCCTGAGCTGCATCCCCAACTCCCTGTAAATACGGTAAACCTTCTTGATGTTGATGTCCCATCCTTCGCGGTCCAGAAGCACATGAACGCGGCGATAACCGTAGCGCACACGCGTCTCGCAGATCTCCTTGATCCGCTTCTCGACGGCAGCCTGATCAGCGCGGCGGGATTTGTAGTGAAACGTCGAGCGATCAAATCCAATGGCCCCACAGGCCTTCCGGATCGAGACCGCCCAATCGCCGCACATCCCACGAACAAGTTCGCGCAGCCGATCAGGCTTCAGATTTTTCGCCGGATGACGTCCTGCAACATCTCGCGGTCCAGCGTCAGGTCAGCCACGATCTTCTTCAACCGGCTGTTCTCATCCTCGAGCTGCTTCAGCCGCTTCATCTCGGTCGGCAGCAAGCCGGCATACTTCTTCTTCCAGTTGAAGTAGGTTGCCTGGCTGATCCCGGCTTTGCGACAGATCTCAGCCACCGGCGTGCCTTCCTCGCCCTGCTTGATGATGAACGCCTTCTGCGCGTCCGAAAACTTCGATGCCTTCATGTGATTCCGCTCCTCTCCCAGCCGGGAAATCGTAGCGGAAAACTCTACCTTGAAACGGTCCAGTTTGCGGGGATCAGATCAAGTGGATACGCTCCAGTTTATTACATAACATAGATTATGCGATATCCAGTCTGTAGCCGCAAAGCTAAAATGTCACCCATGAGCAATTCAGGAATGTCACTCTCCCCCGAAAGACTGAGGGAGATCGGGTATGGGATGGGTGATGATGAGCGAGCGCGAGTTGAACCGCATTGAGGTGCTGGCACAGATTGATGATGGGCGCCTGACTGTCGAGAATGGCGCGAACATGCTGGGCCTGACACGGCGCCAGGTGTTCAGGCTGCTGAGGCGATACCGATCGGATGGCGCCTCGGCGATCCGGCACAAAGCACGCGGCAAACCTCCGAACAACCGCATTCACAAGGCGAAGCGCGCCTACGCGTTGACCCTCATCAAAGATAACTACGCGGATTTCGGTCCGACGCTGGCGGCTGAGATGCTGGCGGAACAACACGGGTTCAGGGTCTCTCGCGAGACGGTCCGGAAATGGATGGTCGAGGATGGGCTCTGGCTGTCACGCAAGCAGCGCCGAACATTCCACCAGCCGCGCCTACGCCGGGAATGTTTCGGCGAGCTGATCCAGATTGACGGTTCCGAGCACCGCTGGTTTGAGGATCGGGGCGATCCCTGCACCCTGCTCGTCTTCATCGACGATGCGACCAGCACATTGATGGAACTCCGCTTTGTGCCATCGGAAAGCACGTTTTCCTATTTCGAGGCACTGGAAACCTATCTGCGCAACCATGGCCGCCCGGTGGCCTTCTATAGCGACAAGCACGCGGTCTTCCGCGTTCCGAAGCCCAGCCAGCACACGAGCGGTATGACCCAGTTCGGCCGCGCGCTGGCAGAGTTGAACATCGAGATTCTGTGCGCCAATTCGAGCCAGGCCAAAGGCCGCGTCGAACGTGCCAACCGCACGCTGCAATACCGGCTGGTGAAGGAACTCCGGCTGGCCGGCATCTCGGATATGGCGGCGGGCAATGCCTTCCTTCCCCGCTTCATGGAGCGCTACAATGCGAAGTTCGCAAAGCCGCCGGCGTGCCCGGCAACCTGCACCGCGCGATGAACATCGAGCCGGATCGCCTGGCCGAGGTCTTCTGCCTGCGCGACAAACGCTATGTCACAAAAGATCTGACCCTGAAGTACGATCGCAAGCGCAACCGGCTCGAGGTCAACGACCTGACGCACGGCATCGTCGGCAAATATGTCGATACCTATGAATACGCAGACGGGCGCATCCAAATCCGTGCGAAGGGCGTCGCCCTGCCCCACACGGTGTTCGACCCACACCAGCAACGCGTGACCCATGCCGCCGTAACCGAAAACAAACGCCTGAGCGTGGTATTGGTGCACATCAAGGAAGAACAAGGAAAAGACGCCACCAAAACCAAGGGTCAAACCAGAGAGCGCGCGAAATGGCTACAAAAAGACGGGCCAGAAATCGCCGGGAAGGCCTTCTAAACTCGATCCTTACTACGCCCGCAAACGTGCCGAGCGGGAAGACCGCGCAGCCAGCCATGGCTGCGATAATTGAGGTCTCCGCCCTGTCAGGCCGCGCTACCGTCAGCGCCTATCGGTGACATTTCCGCTTTGCACAATCGGTGACATTTCTACTTGGTTGCAACACAGTCTGTAGGCGGGCACATTCTAAACTGGGTTGCGACAAATCCCCTATCTTGCTGGAAAGCAAGGAGAATGGACATGGCCCAAACCGTGTTGGATCTACGCGAATGGCGCCTTACTGAAGATATGTTCGCCGCTAACGTACTGGTGAGCGAGATCGCCGCAGAAATCGGTCGACACCTATCGACGATTTATCGTCAGGTCACGTGCACTGCCGACGTCGATGAAGAGCAAGCTTGTTTGAACGACTACTACGGTATGCCATCAAACCGCTTCCCCATGGTCAGGTCCGCACGGGCGCTGTAAGCCGTTCCGACTTTCAATGCGGCGCGCCGCCGTCAATGACCGCGTAAAGGAATGCTGGCCGCCGGAACAGATGGCAGGTGGCCTCGGATTTGACGGCAAACTCGTCCGCATCGGCCACGAGCCGATGTATGCTGATGTCTACAGCCGCGAAGGTTCCCCCGACGCACTCGCGTGGCATCAGCGCAGCCGCCGAAAAGAGCGCAAACAGCAACATCAATCACCGCTCCTGGCAATTGATGGACCAGTTGATGAACGTGATGGCAATCCCTCCCCTGCCGGGACGTCGTTCGGTTAGGTCGACGACGGCTTCGTGTTCCACGGATGGCGCAATCTCAATCCCGGGATCTGTACCGACGCCTGGGTTTTGCCACCAAGGCGCTGTGGCAAATGGAGCGGTCGAGAACCTGAACAAGCGGGCCTGCCCAGGGACATCCAACTCGCGGCGCTCTCAAATCGCAATATGAAGGCGATTTGCGGTCACCTAAACGGCACGCTCGGAAAGGGCTCCGGATAGAGAACCCCGACCGAGGCATGCGTGATGAGCGCCACGAATGTATGCCGGGGCTCGCGGGGGCATGGTTCCAACGTCATTTGCACCCGCGATCAGCGGCAATCCGATCGTCTCCTTGGCAGAGGCCGCACGACCACCAGTAGAGGTGCGTGGCATCGGATTGACGAAGATCCCATTTCGCGTCAACCGCCCACGATCACCAATATTTTTGCGAGCGAATGCCACAGTTTCGCCCAATTTCACCGCGAGGGGTGCGACATAGATTTAAATTAAATGGTGGTGTTCGTGAACATACTTTTGAGAGCAAGTCTTATATACTTAAGTATGATTCTGGTAATTACTGCACTGTTAAACGGTAGCTTCGCAGCGGCTTTCAATGTGCTCACTGGAACAGCCATCGACGAGTTCCAAACATTGTCCGGTTTGCTGGTCAAGTTGTGGTGGGCAATTCCACTCGCTGCGTTTCTGTTGGGGCCGAAAAGGTCTATCGAACGAATAGTGCCGACCCTCTACGTCACAGCCAGCGCATTCATTGTGCAAATCGGCTTCATGTTCGCGAAATGCACAATTCCGCAGCTTGTTCCTTTCTATGCGGACGAAGCACTAATTCAAATGGATCAAGTGATCCTATTCGGTAACCATGCCTGGGAGCTTGTTCACGGGATCACGCCTGATGCGCTCGCAGCATGGTTCCCCACGCTCTATCTGCCTGTCTGGATGTTTGCGGCCTTGGCGTTTCCGATATTGGTGGTCGCAACCGACCCGGATATTCAGCGTGCCACCCGCTTCACTTGGATCTTCTTCGGATCATGGCTCGTGGTTGGCAATGTTCTTGCCACTATCGGCTCATCGGTCGGACCCATATATATTGACCGATTGACGGGGGGAAATGCGTTTGCTGGTCTCCATGATACTCTTACAGCCAAAGGCTGGCTGGCGTCACCGATAGGCCAAGTTCAGGACCGCCTTTGGGAGGTATCTACAAGCATTGACGTCATTGAAATATCGGCCATTTCCGCGTTTCCATCGATGCATGTCGCCGTTGCCACTATAGTAGCCCTCTATCTCCAAGAGCGTTCCCGCATCCTTGGAGTAATCGGCTGGTCGTATTTCATCATGATCGTCCTGATTTCCGTTTACTCTGGTTATCATTACATCTGGGATGCGATCGTGGCAGCCGCGGTAGTTTGGGGCGCCAACTGGTTTTGGAAAACGCGTGCAGACACCTCAAACGTATTGGAGCCTGTCCCTGATGCAGCAAATTGAGAGATTCAAAAAGCTTTCCAGCCACCAATCGCGTTCAGTTCGAACCCCCTGGCACAAATCCCCAACTCGGCGGAACTGCATTCCAGTGATATGAAATTCCAAAAGACGACATCGTACGAATAGAGGGATCAGAGGACCGGAATAATATGATCGTTAACGTCTGCAAAAAGCGCGCATTTCCGGTCAGATAATCTAGGAGGAAAGAAGAAATTCATAACGCACCGCACAATAGCAGGGCACACCATCGTAGGAAGCCCCATTCGGGAACCCCTCGAAGCTCCGCTATTCCTGCTGAAAAAACTGCGCTGGCAATCGCGCTCTTTCTTTTGGGCGGGCTCTTAGCCTCCTTCGGTGTCGCTCCCTTCCCAGCCCTCGAAAAAGGGTGGAACGACACCACACAACTGATCTCTGAAATGCGTCAGACGCGCCCTGATCTATTGATGCCACAGACCTACCCCGGAACTGGTGTAGTGGCCCATGACACCGGAGCCGTTCAATCCGGATATACGCTGATTCAGGGCATCCTACCCGGGGGTGCACAGGTTCGCATGGTCGACATGGATGGCACGGAGGTCCATCGCTGGACCATCGAGTTTTTCGATCTCTGGACCAATCCAACTCATGTCAGCCCGGTGGAAAACTTGCCGAAATCGGATCTTCACTACCATACCCAGGGCTTCTGGCCGCTGCCGGATGGCTCGATCGTCGTCAATGTGAGCGACCTCGGGGCTGTGCGCCTCGACCATTGTTCCGAGCCTGTCTGGAAACTCGACCGCATGACGCACCATGCCGTTACTCGAACGCCTCAGGGCGATTTCTGGTTGGCCTCGCATATTCCCCTGGAAGAGACGCCAACGGATCTACTGCCACGCGGGGTCTCGGCGGATGATCTCGCCCAGAAACTTATCGGCTGGGGGCGCCACTACAACAACTCGATTCTGAAGGTCTCCACGGAGGGCGAAATCCTTAGTGAATTTTCAGTCCTGCAGGCGGTGACCGATGCTGGCCTCGAACATGCCTTATATTCGTCACTCCTCGAATTCATGCCGGACCCGACGCACCTAAACGACGTGGAATTGGTCAACGAGGCGCTTGCTGAGAAGATAGGGGATGTGCGCGCGGGTGATCTTCTCGTCTCGCTGCGCAGCATGGACATGCTTGCGATCCTCGACCAGGAAGATGGCCGGCTTAAATGGCACAAGCAGGGTCCTTGGGTGCACCAGCACGACGCCGATGTGATGTCGGATGGAAGCATAGAGATCTTCAACAACCGGAAAAAAATCGTCGGGCCATGGGTGACTGGTAGCCAGATCCTCTCCTATGACGCGACGACGGACACAACGAATGTGCTGCACCCGGTAGCCGAAGAAGACCGCTTCCACAGCGACATTATGGGGGCGCAGCAACGGCTCGAAAACGGCAACCTTTTGATCACGGAGACCTTGGCTGGGCGTGCTTTCGAGGTGGATCCAGCCGGCAAGGTCGTATGGGATTATCGGCTTCCGTACGATGACGAAACCGCGTCTCTCTTCGAGGTCGTGATGCGGATTCCGCCAGACTTTTTTGAAAAGAATTCATGGACATGCAAGGAGAGCTGACAATGCGCATTCTTCCCATAACCACCTTGGCTATTCTTGGCGTCCTTTCCGCTGGCGCCAGTCCGGCGGTGGCCTATGTCGGCCCAGGCGCTGGGTTGAGCGCGATCGGCTCTGTGATTGCCTTTCTCGGCGTGATCGGGCTAATCATCCTCGGCTTCGTCTGGTATCCGTTCAAGCGCTTGCTCAAAGGTCGCAGAGCGGGCGCAGCAGCGAACAAAGACAACGCTGATGAGACGCAATGATCGCAGCGACCTATGTCATCGCGTGCCTTACTTTTTATGCAGCCTTCCAGCGGTTCGGGCTGGTCACCCGGTGCATGGAATTGCTGGCCACTTTCCGGGCCGCAGCCTTGCTCATCAGCGACGATACGCTGAATGAGCGAGAGAAAGAAACTCGCATACGCGAGCCAGCGATTACGGCCCTGGGCCAGTCCGTAGGCCTTTTCACTAAGACGGTCGCAGTGTTGACCGCGGCAGGCCTGCCGGTCGCGCTCTCAATGGTGGTTGGCTTGGACCTAACACGGTTCATGGCGTTTGCCCTTAGCCCAGTCGTGTTGAGTGCTACTGTCGTTGCCCTGTTCACACTCGCCCGACTCCAACGCTTGAAAACGGGGTAAGGACTTGCAAGCGTCGAACTACTCCGTTCTTGATCGCGCGGTGCATCGTCTTGCGTTCGGTACTAAATTTGCCCAGCAGGTGCTCTGCGACCTTGAGGAGAGGCTCTACGGTGAAGACATTCGCCGCCAACCGGTCGAAGCCCCGATCTTCATCACGGCATTGCCGCGTGCGGGCACGACGCTCTTGCTCCAGGTCCTATCGCGGCATCCCGACGTCGTGACCCATACCTACCGGGATATGCCCTTCGTGCTGTCTCCGGTCATTTGGGGTCGATTGTCGAGGAAATTTCAGATCGAATTGACCCCAAGCGAGCGGTCCCACTCCGATGGGGTGATGGTGAACGCAGACAGCCCGGAGGCCTTCGAGGAAGTGCTTTGGCTACGGCAGTTTCCAGAGACATTCCGCGCGAGTGGCCTGACGACCTGCGGAGACGATGCGGGTCAACGGATCTGGGAGCCGCTCGCTGACCTGATCCGCCGATTGATTGCGTCGCGTGGTCATAGGGGTCCGGGAACGCCCCGCTATCTCTCCAAGAACAACGCGAATATCGCGCGTATCCCCGCCTTGCAGAGTGCGTTTCCACATGCGCGCATTATCGTGCCCTTGCGCGCACCGCTCGATCACGCGCTATCCATGCACCGCCAACATATGCGCTATCTCGACATCCATCGTGCGAGCGGCTTCGCCGAGGCCTACATGAATGATATCGGGCATTTCGAGTTCGGACGATTACATCGCCCTATTCTGTTCGATGGGATGAAAGAGGTGATTGCCAGTCACGACCCGGCAACCCTCGACTACTGGCTCGCATATTGGATTGTTGCTTATGGCCACATCTCCCGCCAGTCGGACATCGAAATTCTCGACATGGGGGCATTCACCTCGAGCGGTGACCTTGCCCCTACGCTCGATGTTCTCCATCTGCGACACAACCAGGAGACGCTTGACGCCGCACGCGACTTGGTGCGGCCGATCCGGCACTATGACACGCGCAATGTTGTTTCGCCCGCGCTCCTCGCCGAGGCTACCGCACTCCACGAGGAGCTCGGCGATCGTAGCAAGAAGCGAACTTAGGCTCGGGGCTCATAGCCGCTAAATGACCGTGCCGGCGAGAACGATGGCAGCGTCCGGCATAAGGCGCGCTCTTTCGACCGTGAAGTCGGCCGACGGTCAGAGTTTGTTCTGGCGCTCGGGCGACGTGAATGGCCGGACCTGCCTGGGATGTTCGCGGCAAAAACTCATGAAACGGATCGTGCAAGTCACCCATGCGACAAGCTCGACAGTATCAGATGGCGGAACGCCGTCGTGGCGCAGACGGTCAAAGGTATGGAGCAACTTGGAAAGCTCCTGGAGCCCACGTTCCTCGTTGAAGTTTCGAGCAGCAGATTGAGGCACTCGCACGCAGGCTTTTACACAGGCGGGGCGCGAAAGATACAACTCTGGCATGGCATAGGAAATGCGGTCCATCCGCGCTTCAAAAGCGGGCAGGAGATTCAGCGGAGTGAGACAGTTGTACTCTGCCGTCAGCTTCTCTCCAAGAATTGCACAGTGCTCAGCGGCGTCGTCGAGATCTGTCACGCCGAATGACGCGACCGATTTAACAACCCTGAGCGCCATCTTGATGATGGTGTCGAAGCTGTAGGTGGCGGGTCCAAAGGAGATCTTGTCTTGCATGTTATCCTTACCGTAGTTGAAAATTGCAGCGGGCATCGCTGCTAACGAGGACATGGGATCATCTTCCTGGCCGCCAAAACCGATCAGTCGACGAACTACTAAGACGACTTGGCGGCCCGGTTCCACATTGCCTCGGATCTCCTGACCCGGATGCAGGCGCTGAACCTGCTCTACGACCACGACGAGGGCAGCGCGTTCTTCCAGACATACTCCCGTGCCTTCGCGGGCTTGCTCTTCTTCGACATCCTCCAACGCGATCCGGGCTGTGCCGGCTTCGGCGCCCCCAACGCGCCCTTCCGCGTCAGAAGCGCCTGAAACGCGCCAAGGGCGTGCCGGCTGTGGAGGGTCGCGACCACATTTGCTAGTCTATGTGCAAGTGGGAGCGAATGGCCCTGAATGCAGAGCATTCAGGGCCCTACGAGCAGTGTGGACATTGCTGCGGTCGTGCAATCCGTGATCGTGCCCTGGGGACGGAGCTCAAGCCACGCCGGCGAGTTTTTGTGCTGCCGCGTGAAGTTCGAGACGTTCATGCGCGCTGGCGTCTTGCGCGACCGGGGTCAGTGTGAATGCCGCGGCAAGCCTTTTCTCCGCGACAAGCGGGACTGCCAGAGTCTGCGCGGCGGTCAGCGTGACGCGACACATGCGCGGCGCCTTCGGGAACACCTGATCCCGTTCGCATGAGATGAGAAACCAGTCTTTCGCACCGCGCTCCAGCACGCATTTTGTTGTCTGTGCGCTGTAACTGTAGCTCGAAGACGGGCCCTGGGGGCAGCAAGTGACGCGCGCCCCCGGCCAGGCGGATTTGGGAAGAATGCCAGCGAGCTGCTCCTCGGCGGCCGTGGCGAACACACGCAGCGTATCAGCTGAGGTGACCGTGAAGGACTGAGCCCGACCGTTCGTCGCGGCCAGCGCGGCATCGATCTTCGCGGTGTTGTTGAGGTTTTGACGCATGAGGACCTCCTATGTGACGTCGTGGTTTGCTTCATCACGAAGGATGTGGGTTCGCCTGTCCGAAGAGAAAAAACCAATCAGTGGCATGCCGAATGGCAGCGCGTGGACACGCGAACCAGGCGGAATGGCGGGCCATGCCGTCTCGCAGAGCGCATGAGTGCCCCTCCCGGATTCCGTGGGAGCTTATGTGCTCACACACCTTCAGGCAGTAGCGGTTCGAAGAAGCACCAAGCCAGATCGCGAAATCCCGGTGTCATTGATTTGCTCTGGGAATGCATTGCTCCATTGCGTGGCGCCTCTCGGTGACCCCTCCAGCAGGTGCGCGGCCTCACTGGCAAGGACCGAGCCGGCAATCCGAGGTTTCGGTTTTTGCATGCGGGAAGCTGGACCTACTTCCTTTTTGCCAGACAGCAAGCGCGCAAGAAGCCCCACTCCGGTCGAGGGGGCAGCGCAAGAGGAGAATTCTATGTCGAACACCGTTTCCATACCCACTTTCGTGACCAGCGAGGTCCACGGGCGCAGTGTCCGCGAGGCGCTTGGCGTCTTGGTCCCGACCCCGGAGGCGGCCACGCCGGGAGAAGTTTTCGCGATCGAAGAACGCGGGCAGATCTCGGAATGTGCCCTCTTCACTGCCGGCTACACTTACTGGCGTCGCGGAAAGAACGGCGATGCGGTCGTGCGTTTCAGCGAATTGCAGCAGAAAGAGAAAGTGCTCGTGGGTTCCAGTGTCGCATTCCTCGATGACGATTGGGAACAGCTCGAAGGATTTCCGTCCTGCGTTCTTCACGAGTTCGACGAGATGAATGGCCCCTACGTGAGGGTCACGTTTCCACAGTTCGTGTTCTTCGCGGCTCTCGAGGACAATGTATATTCGCGACCGTCCCCGATGCGCACGGATGTGCCGGTGCCCGGTTTCGTTCTCCTCGCGGAGGGACACGAGGGTGCACTGACCCCATCGCATGTCAGGTTTCTTGAGCAACACTTCGGCGTGTCCCCGCAGGGTCCAGCCCTTTACGCCAAATGTTGAACAGGAGGTGTTTCCCGGTCCGCTCTTGCCGACATCAAGAGTTTCTACGTGCCCGCCTTTTCGAAGCATTCAGGGTTCCTGTGCGACAAAACGCGCGCTTCTTGCCAAATCAGCGCTGGAAGCTGTCAGAAGACCTTGTGAGGTCGAACGACATCCAGCATCGGGAACATTCATCTGCCAGATCTATTTCTCAAAGTAAGTCGGGACGTGATGGGCACTCGGGACCTTCTTCCATTCGGCAGGCGAAGCGCATCCATACCTCGCATCGTGATTCCAGCCATGGCACCGATTCCGCGCAGATTTTTCGCCAGATCGTGAGCGATACCAAGAGCGTGGCTCATCAGGTGGCGTTGCAATCCCTGATTTCATCGAGCCGCCTTGGGTCGACAGCGAGCAAACGCAGTGCAGTGTCGGCTGATTTACTCAGCAGTACATCGCCGCTCTCATACTTCTGAAATGCGTTGGGGCCGCCGCCGATGTAATGCCCGGCATCTCTCTGCGAAAGACCAAGGGCCAATCGGATCGTCTTGATTTGCTTAGGCAGAAGCCGTCCGAGCTCTTTTGCTTTCATCAAGTTGATGGCGCGGTCTGATACCTGCATATCCTTCTTGTCGAAAAGGCCGTTCTTGCCCATTGCGTCGTTCTCCGAGTACCAACCAGGCAGATCGACCACCATCGACTGCGACTTGAAAGACAACCGCACAGACCGAACACCGCGGGCCAGTTCAGCACCTGTTTCAGGGTGAATCTTGACCTCAGCCTTGTTGCCCATCGGTCTTTCTCCTTGAACGACGTGCAACTGATCCCGTAACGGCATACTGCACGAACTTGATGTATGTATCGTGGTCTTCAGTTCGACCACGATCCACATCCATCCAGACCCGGTGGTCATGGAATGTCGTTCTGGGCTTATAGAAATTCTTCCGAGCCAATGTTCGAATAACGTCCTCTTATCGCGACGCGTGATACTATGTCCGCAGCACCGGAAAGCGCTGCTCGCGTCATGACCATCGACCCTGCCGCCCCCTGGGTGGATGGGAGCTCACATGATTTCGTGTATCAGCTGTTTGGCACCATTATGGTGGATCATCAAGTAAGATCGATTGAAGTGAGTCCGCTGGCAGAGAACTCTATCTTCTGTAATCGTTGATCAGGTCGACCATTCCTCGCAAACTGAAGTGAGTGTGAAAATCTCCTTGCTCTAAGACCAACACGGCATTGCGTGCACGACAAAAAACTAAGGGCAGCGCGCATTACGGGCGACATACCGGCTGTCGTCGCCTGGGTGAGACCAAGGCCCAATAGGACCCTCGGCCAGGACATGATTGCCCTGCGACCTCGGCGAACAAATCCGCAAGCGCGCCGGCCGGCTCGATCTTTCGGACTTTCCGCTCCGGCGCGGTATCCAAGCCCGAAGGCCCAGCATGATCGGGATGATACGTCCGGTTTCCGGGAGCTGCAGGTCCTTGTGAACCGGCTGGCTGGCACGAAGTGCGACGCCGTTGATAACATCAACGAAAGAGTCGCGCTTCAAGTGGCCGTCATACACGGGACTGAGCGATTTTTTTCGCTGTTCCCCTAAGGATTCAATGAACGCTCCTGATCCGCCGGCATTTGGCCGAACGGATCAGGACTCCCGCCTATCCGGCGGCATTTGACGATCTCCTTTCGGCCCCGCCTCCGCCTACGCGGCGGCTCCTCGAGGACGCATCAGCGACCGTTTCTTCTCAGCCGCCTGTGCGGCGGCTCATGTGAACCGTTGCCGGTTCGAAGAGAAGATGGGTCTCTTTTCCGGGGCGCAAAAACTCTTTTTTGTCCCCGGTCAGGAGCGCTGCTCCCGACCCATCCACTCGGTCCCAGGCGAACCTGGGTCATCCGCCTCTGCGGCGGCGTTGGGCGATCTCCTTTGGACCTCTCAGCCTCCTACGCGGCGGCTTCTCGAGGACGCGTCAGCGACCGTTTCTTCTCAGCCGCCTACGCGGCGGCTCATGCGAACCGTTGCCGGCTCGAAGAGGAGATGGGTCTCTTTTCCGGGGCGCAAAACTTTTTCTGTCCCCGGTCAGGAGCTGCGCTCCGGACCCATCTCTCGGTCCCAGGCGAACCTGGTCAGCCGCCTATGCGGCGGCCTTGGGCGGTCTCCTTTCGGCCTCGCCTCCGCCTACGCGGCGGCTTCTCGAGGACGCATCAGCGACCGTTTCTTCTCAGCCGCCTACGCGGCGGCTCATGCGAACCGTTGCCGGCTCGAAGAGGAGATGGGTCTCTTTTCCGGGGCACAAAACTTTTTCTGTCCCCGGTCGGGAGCGATGCTCCCGACCCATCTTCTCGGCCCAAGCGAACCTGGGTCATCCGCCTATACGGCGGCTCATGAGGGCCATTGCTGGCTCAATAAGAAGATGGGTCTCTTTCCCGGCAGGCAAAAGACTTATGGCCCCAGAATTTTGACCTCGAGACGGTGCACCGCTGCCGCGCAAAGAGCCTCATCGTCAAGGTATGTGCCAAGCGTTTCAGACACCTCACTCAAACGGTATCTATGCATTGCCCGCTGGCTTCGACGCGATCGGTAGCACCGGGCTGTTCAACGTCAGAGCAAACCCGCGTCATGCAGGCCGCGCTGTCGTAGCATGCGATGAGGTCGCCTTTTCCGATCGAGGGAACGGCGACCGCTTGCGACCGCGTCTCGTTGAAGTCGCAATGCGCGAACGTCGCCCATACCTCTCGGGGTGCCCTGCCCGTCGCCCGTATGAAATAGTTCGAAGAGGCAGAGAGCCCCTGGCGCTCGCTTGGTTCTGTGGGGATCTCGATGATCTTGCCGGCATGGGCCCCGACCCGGCGGATTGCGAAATCGGCCTCTTCAGGGGATTTCACGAACGCGAAGTCGGCATGCGTTGTCGTGGCTTTCCGGATTTCGCGCAGCTGCGTTCGCTTCTCCCAAACTTGAAAGACGGTGTTGAAGCGATGCACTGCGCCATCCTTCGTGAAGGGTTCGTCAGGCAGGTGGCATTCATGGATCAAGTGGAAGCGTGGATCGAGCTTCGCTTGCATCGACGCCTTGGCGTAGGACGCCGGCAGGATGAAAGCGATGTAGTCCGCGAATATCGCCGCGTGGTTGAAGAACTTGCGGGCCAGATGACCGGCATGGCCAAACGGCGGATTTCCGACGATCGCGATGCTTTGGTCGCCTGCGGGCGGCTCCCAGGTCAAGAAATCTGCTTGGTGAATACCGGGCGCGCGCGGCGCGAGATCAAGCGCGATCGTGCTGTCCGGCAAGTCATCAAGAAAGGCGCCGCCACCGGTGGACGGCTCGACGAAAAGGTCGACGTCGTCGATCAGGTCTGACAGCTCTGCGACAAGGTCACGGGCACGGGTGGGGGCGGTGAAGTAGTCGTCAATCGCCATTTTTCTCTCCAGTCTTCAAGGGCTGGAGAGGAGGTCGGTCCGTTTGATTTTTTCGGAAATTTTACCCCGTGGAGATCACCAATCTGCCCGTGGCCACGGGCGCCAGGCAGGGTCGAAACGAGAAATTGGGTGAGTTTTTTCCGGATCCTGCAAACCGGTCCTACGTCCCGAGAGACGGCGCTTGATCCCTAACCGCCCTTCCGCCGTCAGGGCTGGAGAACATGATGGCAAAGACCTTCAACGCAGCGCACCGGAACCCTGAGATCCCGGGCTACTACATTGAGGCTCAATTCGAGCCATGGACCGTCTACGGAGCGGCCCAGGAGTACATGGTGCAACTCAAAGTGTGGCGCGACCGCTCGGAGGAAGTTGGCTACCATTCCACCGATTGGCTCGGTCAAATGCTTGTGCCGGCAACGGCCAAGGGCCAGATTGACATCCAGGCCCTCAAGGAAGACCTTGCCGAGTGGTGAGACTTGGCAAAGATTGTGCTGGGCACCTTCCCCCGATCTTCTTGGTTGAAGATCGGGGGACGTTTCCTCGATACAAATCGTTCCCCGCCGCTGGACCAGCCGAATTTTCCCCGCTTCGAACCAACCGCAGCGTCTCGTCTCGCCCACTGGCACGTGTAGGGCCTGAAGTTCAGGGCGCCGGCCCGCATCCAACCATTGGCCGCGCGCACAGCTGGCGCCTTGGTACCGTCAATGTCGCGTGATCAGAAGAAAGAGGATTCCTGTTTCACGATCTGCATTACGGTGGCACCTTCCAGCCAAAGCCGGGTCGAGGATGGGCCGATTGCGCCATCATGCATTTGTTCGATACACTCAATCTGGATCGGAGGCCCGATATGACCATTCTTCAGCTGCCCGAGCAGGCCGGTGCCGAGCCCGTCTCGCAAACGATTGACGCCGCGGCGCGGCGCCGCGTGAGCGGCCCGGCCCTGCGGACCTTCCTGATCATCGCCGATCGCTATGGCATTGCGCCGCAAGACCACGTGGCGCTCCTGGGTGAGCCCTCGGCCTCGACTTACCGAAAGTGGGTGAGAAAGGCGCAAGCGAAGGAACCCCTGGCGCTGCCGCTCGACACGCTGACCCGGATTTCCGCCATTCTCGGTATTCACAAGGCCCTGGGCATCCTGTTCCCGAACGACGCCGAGGCAATGATTTGGCTCACGGGACCGCATCGCGGCGACGTCTTTGGCGGACAGGCCCCGCTCGAGACAATGCTCGAGGGCGGCTTCGACGGCATTCTCACTGTCCGGCGCTACCTCGACGGCTGGCGCAGCGGGCTGCGTGGCGGTCCCGGCGAGGGAGCTCATTTCGAGCCGGTGCGCGAGATGGACCTCGTGTTCAAGTGATGCGCCGTTCGCGCAGAAGCGCACGCACCGCCTGATCTTCCGGAAGGCGTATGATATCGTGTCTCCAAACCGGAAATGATCCAGGATCACACGAAGGTGGCAGGAGGCGGCTCAGGACGCCCCTGCCCTCCTGCGGCGCCTTGGCCGGTCACGCCGAGTAGGCACAAACCAGCGGCCCTCGTGTTCCGACTTCACGCTGGAGTTCTTCAAGGAAGGATTGATAGGCCAGAAGCAGCACATCAGAGGGTGTGCGCCTCTCATCGAGGGAGCGGAGGTCCTCGAAAGCCTTCGGGTCGACCGGGCTATCCGCGATGCCTGCCCGGTAGAGGCGCAGCGCGAGCTTGCGCGATGCGACGTCCAGCGTCTCCTCGGTCACGAGGAAGTCGTCGTAGCCATCGTATGCGGGGCCGCCAATCCGGCTGTCGAACAAGTCGAACAGCGCGCCCTGTCCGTCCACGGAGTGGATTTCCTGGTGGTCGCGGTAGAAACCAAAATCAAGTCCCATGTCTTCTCTCCTCAGGGGTTCATTGTGTCTGGAAGGGAGGTCGGTCCGATCAAGACGCCGCCAAAATGAGAGGCGGCACTTTTTCCGTTTTTTTTGGGGGGGGGGCGTGCCGAACTGCGTCTGGTTGACCCATTCAGCACCGCCCTACCCGTCAGCGAAGCCCAGGCGCATGGCCTTTGTGGCCGTCGTCTTTCGAAACGACGCGAAGCGCCTGGGTCACGCTCGGGCTTTTCTCCGCCAGCTGCAGGTCCGCTTTCCGCAGGACGCCGGATGCCAGCATTTCGCGCAGAGCGGTACCGAGCAACAGACGCAACGGGGCACCCCAATTCGGGTCGTCCTGGAAGCCGAAGCAACCGGCGATCTTAACGGCCCGTTC
>CAXRHZ010000026.1:0-17175 GCA_964230745.1 Maritimibacter sp.
TCAGGAACGCAGCCTCTCGAGCCGATCCATTTTCAAGGCCAACCGCGCCGCCGCTCTGACCGAGTGGCGCGGTCTCTGCGCGGAATAAAGGACAGCGAACCTGCCCTAGCTGAGACTGGTTCGAATTAGTCTGCCAGCACCGCTATGAGTCCTGACCCTAAGTGCATTTAGTGTCCGTAAAAAGAACTTGGGTCGAGGTAGGCCAACGCGTTGGCTGACAAGCCTCGGTCACGCATAAATTTCGGCTGCGTCGGAGCGACCACCGGTGAAAATCGCCGGTGGTCTGTCTCAGGCCTCAGAACGGGCTGTCAGGATAGTAGAAATCCATGGCGTTCTCTTGCGTCACCAGCACGGAACCGATCACGAAATCGCCGGATACCGGTGCGTTGGACGTGAGGCCCACAGCAGTCAGCTCGATCGCCGTGGCAATCATGGACGGCGGATAGGTCACGTTTGCCGGGATCATCTCATCCCCGTCGGCTGTCCTCTTGATCATTTCCTTCATGCCGGCACCGCCCAGAACGAACTGGATGTCATCGCGGCCCGCGGCTTCAATGGCCGCCAGAACGCCGATGGCCATGTCGTCGTCAGAGGCCCAAACCGCGTCGATATTGGGATACTTCGACAAAAAGTCTTGCATCACCGTAAAGCTGTCGTCACGGTTCCAGTTGCCGTGTTCCATGTCCAGCACGTTGATGCCCGACCCTTCGATAGCCGCCGTGAACCCGTCGACGCGCTCGTTATCGATGGTTGTTGGTATTCCGCGAAGAACGACGATGTCGCCGCCATCGGGCATCTTGGAAGCCATGAACTCGCCCGACACCCTGCCGAAGCCGGAATTGTCGCCCGCAACGTAAAGATCTTCGATGCCTTCGACGGACAAGCCACGGTCGACGACCGTCACCCATGCGCCGCCGTCGGCCACTGCTTGGACCGGTGGGGTCAGGGGGTCGGATTCGAAGGGCAGTACCACGAGCGCGTCGATGTTGCGTGTGGCGACCATGTCCTCGATATCGTTGACCTGTTTCCCGGGATCGGACGCAGTGGCAAGAACAAAATCCAGTTCGGGGTAGACTTCTTCAAGCCGGTCGACGGTTTCCTGAGCGTGAAAGTTCATGCCCCCAGCCCAGCCGTGCGTCGCAGCCGGAATGGAAACGCCGACCACCTTGGTCTCAGTGTCTTGCGCAAGAGCGGCCGAACTGCCGGCCGTTATCAGCGCAACTGCGATGAATGTTCTCGTGTATTTCATGTGTGCTCCTCCCTTGGAGTGATTTTTAACGGCTCAGGATTGGGCCGCGCGTTCACGCTGCAGGATGACAGCGAGAATAATGATGACCCCTTGAATTGCGCCGTTCAGATAGGGCGAAACGAAGTCGGTCAGATTCAGGATGTTGCCGATCAGGCTGAGGATCAGAACGCCGATGACGGTTCCCCAGACCCGGCCAAAACCGCCTTTCAATACGGTCCCGCCAATAATGACGGCAGCGATTGCCTCGAGTTCCCACAGAACGCCGGTCGAGGCGGAAGCCGAGCCGAGGCGCGGCACATACATGATCGTGGCGATGCCAACCAGAACGCCTAGGGCGGCATATGAAATTAGTCGTGTCCGCCGGACGTTCACGTTGGAATAATGCGCCACATGTTCGTTCGATCCGGTCGCGGCACAATGACGTCCATAGGCGCTCCGGGACATGATGATTTCACCGATGATCACCACTACGGCAAAGACGATGATTGGCCAACTGACACCAAGGACACCGTCAAAGTAGACGGGGCGGTAAAAGGTTCGGAGCCCGAAATCGAGTGACAGTGTGCCGCCGTCGGCGAGCCATGTCACCAGCGAGCGATAGATGCCCATTGTCCCGAGCGTCACGATGAAGGCCTCGATCCCGAGGGAGGTGATGAGAAACCCGTTGAGCAATCCGGCCAACAGGCCCGCGACGATGGCCGTGGCCATCCCCAGCAGGATGATCGGAACGCCCACGCCCATACTGGGCAGTGCCGCGTTCATTACGAGGATCATCAAGCCCGCGATAAAGGCCGCCATCGAGCCGACGGACAGGTCAAGCCCGCCCGCGGTGATCACGAAGGTCATCCCCACCGCGATGATCCCGATGAAGGCCGAACGCGCGAGCACGTTGGTGATATTGGCTGCGCTCAGGAAATTGGCGTTCAACATGGTCCCGATCACCAGAAGGACGATCAGGGCGATGACCGGCCCAAGTACGGACATTGAAGGAACGCGAAGCCCGCCGGTTCGAGGTGTTGTTGCATCTGTCATCTTTGTTTCCTCAAGCCATTTCTGGCGTTTGTTCGGCGCGCAATCCCATCGACAGGCGCACGATTGCAGCTTCGTTGATCTCATCCGGGCCAAGGGTCCCGCTCTCCTGACCAAGCCGCATCACCATGATCCGGTCCGCCAGACCGATCAGCTCGGGCATCTCAGACGTGATCAGGATGATGGCGTGGCCTGCATTGGCCAACCCGCGCAGGAAGGCGTAGATCTGCTGCTTTGTGCCCACGTCAATCCCGCGCGTGGGTTCGTCGACGATCAGTACACGTGGCTCCGACAGCATGACCTTGGCCAGCAGGAGCTTTTGCTGGTTGCCTCCGGACATGTTCTCGACGCGCATATTGCGGTCGCCCGCCCGGATATCGAATTCCGAGATCGCGTTTGTCAGAGCCTCTTCTTCGGCGCCGCGGTCGATCAAGAACCCACCGAACTTGTGCAAATTCGGGAGTGTCAGGTTTTCGCGCATACCGCGCTCCAACAGAAGACCTCGCAATTTGCGGTCCTCGGTGAGATAGCACAACCCAGCCCTTTGCGCCTCACTCGGGCGCTTGAACTGGACAGTATTGCCGAACAAAGCGATCTTCGAAGCAGACGCTGGACGAAGCGCCGCCAAGCCTTCCATCAATTCGGTTCGCCCCGAACCGATCAGCCCCCCGATCCCGAGGATCTCGCCCTTGCGCAGCGTGAACGAGACGTTCTTCGCAAAGCCGGGGACCGAGAGGTCCTGCACCTCCAGAACCACCGGCGCATCCGCCGCCAGCCCCGGTTTCGCAGGATACAGATCTGACACATCGCGCCCAACCATGGCGGTGGCCATGGCGTCTTCGCTCATCCCGCTGGTCGGTCCGGAACGTACGACATCGCCGTCCCGCATGATCGTCACCTGATCCGAAATTTGCGCGACTTCGTCGAGCTTGTGAGAAGTGAAAAGAATAGCAGTACCGGCGCTCCGCAGGGCCTCGACCTGTTCGAACAGGATGTCGGTCTCGCGGTTGGTCAGAACTGCGGTCGGTTCATCCATGATCAGCACCCGCGCGTCACGCGACAGCGCCTTGGCGATCTCGACCATCTGCTTTTCCGAATTGGATAGCTTGGACACCAGCGTATCAGGTTCAACGTCACAAGCGACACGCGCAAGGTACTCCCGGCTGCGCTGGCGCATTTCGGCCTTGTCCAACAAAAAACCCCGCTTCAACTCGCGGCCCAAGAAGATGTTCTGTTCGACGGTAAGCTGTTCGGCCAGATTGAATTCCTGGTGGATCATCACGATCCCGGCCGCCTCACCATCCTGCAAGCTGCCGAATCGAACCGGCTGGCCTTCGAAATTGACCTGGCCGGAGGTTGGTGGCTGATATCCGGCGAGGATTTTCATCGTCGTGGATTTGCCGGCCCCGTTCTCGCCGATCAGCGCGTGAACACTTCCCGCGTACAAGGCGAGGTTTATGCCGTGCAGCACTTCGACGGGGCCGAAGCTCTTGCTCACACGGTCGAGGGCAACGACGGGGGCTGGCATCACAGGGCCGTCCAGGCTGCGTCGTTCTTCGACGACCGCACGCACGCGTCGATGAACCGCATTCCGTCCATCCCGGCCGCAATTCCCGGCAGCACGCCCAATGCGGAGGCATGGTCGGCCCCGCCCTGCACGGCGCGGATCGCGTCGGCGGCTTCGCGATAGATCGTGGCGAACCCCTCTAGATATCCTTCGGGATGCCCGCCCGGAATACGGCTGACCGCCTGAGAGGCCTCGGTCGCGCCGGAGCCGTTGCGTGTCAGCAGGCGTTTCGGCTCACCGTCCGGCGTGTACCAGAGATAGTTCGGGTCTTCCTGGCTCCATTCCAGCCCGCCTTTTTCGCCGTAGATGCGCAGTTTCAGCGCGTTCTCGTTTCCGGGGGCCACTTGGCTGGACCACAGCATCCCGCGCGCTCCACCTTGGAAGCGCAGCAGCATGTGTGCGTTGTCGTCCAGCGTTCGGCCCGCCCCAAAGGATTGCAGGTCGGCAGCGAGACTCTCTACCGTCAACCCGCTTACGAAACACGCGAGATTATGGGCATGGGTGCCAATGTCCCCGACGGAACCGCCTGCACCTGAGCGCGCGGGGTCGGTGCGCCATTCGGCCTGTTTCACCCCTTCGTTTTCTGCCGGTCCGTTCAGCCAGTCCTGGGGGTACTCCGCCTGAACGATCCGGATCCGCCCCAGCTCGCCCTTGGCGATCATGTCGCGGGCCTGCCTGATCATCGGGTAACCCGTGTAATTGTGCGTCAGAATGAACAACGCATCGGACTGCGCGACGACGCTTTCGAGTGCGCGCGCATCCTCCATCGTGGACGTGAGCGGCTTGTCGCAGATCACATGGATGCCTTGCGCCAGGAACGCTTTCGCTGCAGCGGCATGAACGTGGTTTGGCGTGACGATGGACACGGCCTCGATACCGTCGTCACGGGCCGCCTCTTCCCGGGCCATTTCTTCGAAGCTGCCGTAGGACCGAGGGATGCCCAGCGCCTTGGCGCTCGCGCGCGATTTTTCCGGGGTCGACGACAGGGCCCCGGCCACCAGATCGAAGCGATCATCGATGCGTGACGCGATGCGGTGGACGCCGCCGATAAAGGCGTCGTTGCCGCCGCCCACCATTCCAAGTCGAATACGTTCCATCAGTCGATCCCCAACATGCTACGGTTCGCGGCGTCATCCGTGCCGCCATCCGCAAAATCGTCAAAGGCCCGTTCGGTCACGCGGATGATGTGATCCTGGACGAATTTCGCGCCCTCGCGTGCGCCGTCTTCGGGATGCTTGAGACAGCATTCCCATTCGACCACGGCCCAACCGTCGAAGTCGTTCGCGGCCATCTTCGAGAAGACTGCGCCGAAATCGACCTGACCGTCGCCCGGGCTGCGGAACCGGCCCGCACGGTCCACCCAGCCTTGATAGCCGCCGTAGACGCCCTGACGACCCGTGGGGTTGAACTCGGCATCCTTGACGTGAAACATCTTGATGCGGTCCTTGTAGATGTCGATATTGTCAATGTAATCAAGGCACTGCAGGACGTAGTGACTGGGATCGTAGAGCATGTTGCAACGCGCGTGGTTGTCGACGCGCTCCAGGAACATCTCGAAAGTCACCCCGTCATGAAGATCTTCGCCGGGGTGGATCTCGAAGCAGATATTCACGTCGTTTTCGTCCGCGTGATCGAGGATCGGCCGCCAGCGACGTGCCAACTCGTCGAATGCCGTGTCGATCAGGCCAGCGGGGCGTTGCGGCCACGGGTAGATGTAGGGCCATGCCAAGGCGCCGGAGAAGGAAACCTGGTTCTTGATCCCCATGTTGGCGGAGGCGGTAATCGCCTTCATCACCTGGTCGACGGCCCATTCCTGGCGGGCCTTCGGATTGCGATGTACGGAAGGGTCGGCAAACCCGTCGAACCCGATGTCGTAGGCCGGGTGCACCGCGACGAGTTGGCCTTGCAGGTGTGTCGACAACTCGGTGACCTCGACGCCATTCTCGACCGCCTTGCCCTTGAAGTCGTCGCAATAATTCTTGCTCGTCGCCGCCTTGTCCAAGTCGATCAGACGGCTGTCCCAGCTTGGCACCTGGACACCCTTGTATCCGCAGTCTGCGGCCCATTTGGTGATGCTGTCCCACGAATTGAACGGGGCCTCGTCGCCCGCGAATTGCGCCAGAAATAGCGCCGGTCCCTTGATGGTTTTCATGCTCTTCCTTCCTGTCCGCTCATGTGAAGCGATTGACTGTGTTCTTTCGGAATTCCCGGAGCGCGATGGGTTGCGCTTTGGTGGTGCGGGCCACCGCTCGGGCACCTTTTCGGGGATCTGGCCTATGGCCTGTGTCACGCAAAAAATCGGTCATGTGGCCTGGGCTTCCGTCGTATTGGCAAGAGGATCGGCTGGCAGGTTGTCCCGCACGTAGATCGTCGGCATCAGGTCAGCCAGTGGCGGCAAATCCCGATCATCGATCAAGGCCCGCAACACCGTGAACGCGCGGCTGATTTCCACATCGGGGCGCTGGTCGATGACCAGGTCGATAAGCCCTTCCTGCAAAGCCTGGCGGGAGTGGGCGACGAGTTCATGCACGACACAGAAAGGCCGGTTTGCGCGTATTTCCCCAATGGCCTGAACCAGACCGCTGTTCCCGGCGCCGACGTTATACAAGGCGGTCGTGTCGGGTGTCCCCGACAACAGGCCCCGGGTCTGCGACAGCAGGACCGCTGGATCGTCCTTGGTCATGATCGGGTCGCGCACCGTGATCTGCGGGTAATCCTTCGCGATCACTTCGCAAAAGCCTTGTAACCGCTCGGCGTGATCACGCGCGTCTGTGGAACCGACAAAGGTCTGCACCATCCCTGTCTGGCCTGCATGAGCCACCCCAACCATCCTGGCCGCCGTCCGTCCTGCCACGATGTTGTCGATGCCGATGTAGGCGGAGCGAAACTCCGGCGGCAGATCTGACACTAGGCCGATGACTGCCACGCCTTTCTCGCGCAGCGCTGCTAGGGGCTTTTCAAGCCGCTCGCTTTGCAACCCCACGATGGCAACGCCATCAAGATCCTGATGCACCAGGTCGGAGAGGCTGGCTTCGAGACCGGCAACCGCGAAAGCCGACACCTCTATGATCTCGGCGGTCACGCGCTCGGCGCTCTGGTGGCTGGCTACGCGCGCGATCTGGTCGCGGACGCGATTGAAGAAGGCGTTGGACCCCTTGGGGATCAGGAAGGCCAGGCGGTAGACCCGTTTCCGTGACAGGTTCGCCGCCGCCACGTTGCGGACGTAGCCCAGGGCCGCGACCGCCTCGTTCACCTTGGCGATGGACTTCGCGGCAACGTTTCCACGATTGTTTATGACCCGGTCGACCGTGGCGTAACTGACCCCGGCCGCCTGTGCGACATCGCTTAACGTCGGACTAGGCATTCTCCCCCCTATGCGACGTTTCTCCCAGTCGTCGCATTGTGCAGGACCGACCATAGGGGCCGTATTGATATACGCCAATCATTTTTTGATGTACGTATGTCATTTTCCTGGGCTTTCTTGAAGGTATCCCCAATCTGCGCATCGTTTCCGGGCGCTGTCTCATGCTTGACCCCGGTCAGAACAAGCGTGGTGTCTTTAACTGCCGTCGATCCTGATGGGCGCGGCAGGAACTGCGAGACAACTCCGTCGGGTAGCACCGGCCCGCTCGCGTATGGTTCACCGTCGTCGGTGTCAGGACCTGGAAAAGGTCAACTGCGCTACCAGCAAGGAGCCGGATGCGAGACCGGCCGTGTCGAAGGGTCGTCGGCATACGACCCTTCGACTGAAAAAGGACTTATCGCTCAGCCGTGGCGAATTTCCGTGCCGAGCACCTTCAGGCATTCCCGCATGAAGGCAGCCAGCGCTGTCCAGCCCTTGGCCGAAACCATCGTGCCGTCGACATAGGCTTCCTTGGGGTCGGCATCGTAGTAGGTGCCGCCCACGGCCGTCACTTCCGGGGCACAGGCGCCGAGGCCGGCGACGGTCTTTCCCTTCAGCACGCCGGGCACCGCCATCAGGATCTGGACCCCGTGGCAGATGGTGAAGATCGGCTTCCCGGCATCGTGGAAATGCTTGACTATCGCCTGGATGCGCGGGTCGGTGCGGATGTACTCCGGTCCTCGACCCCCGGCGGCGTAAACGGCGTCATAGCTGTCGAGCTCGGCCTCGGCCTCGGAAAAAGTCTTGTTGATCTCCGCATTGTGGCCCGGCTTTTCGGTGTAGGTCTGGTGACCCTCGAAGTCGTGCAGGGAGGTGGCGATCATGTCTCCGGCGTTCTTGTCGGGACAGACGACATGAACGGTGTGACCGACCGCCTCCATGCCTTGTTGATATACGTAGATTTCATATTCCTCGGTGAATTCACCGCAGAGCATGAGGATTTTCTTGCCGCTCATCTGGGCCTCCTGGGTCTCGGGGTGGTGCGCCGGCCGCCCGGGGGACGGCCGGCTGGATGGACGGTATCAGAACGGGGACTCGGGGAAGTAGAACTGATCCGCGTTCTCGGGGGTGATCAGCGGCGCATCCAGCTTGAACGAGCCGCGCATCGGCGCTTGCCCGGCGAACTGAGCGGCGGTCATGTACATTGCCGACGCGATCATCGACGGCGGATACGGGGTGGAGATCGGAGTGCGTTCGTCACCTGCCTGCACCATCTCGATCACCTGCTTCATGCCATTGCCGCCGAGCGCGTATTTCACGTCGTCGCGACCGGCCATGTCGACGGCTTCCAGAACGCCGAGCAGCATGTCGTCGTCGTTCGCCCAGACCGCGTCGATGTTGGGGTACTTGCCGAGATAGTCCTGCATCAGGGTAAAGGCCTCGTCCTGGTTCCAGTTGGCGTACTGGATGTCGAGGATCTCGATGTCGGATTGCTCGATGACCTCGGTGAAGCCCTGGATGCGTTCGTCGTCGATCACGGTCGGGATGCCGCGCAGGACGACGATTTCGCCTTCGCCGCCCAGTTTGTCGACCAGCCATTCCGCGGTATTCGCCCCGACGGCGATATTATCGCCGGCGACGTAGAGATCTTGGATCGACTCGTCGGCCAAGCCACGGTCAACCACGGTGATGAAGGTGCCGTTCGAGGCCACTTGCTCCACCGGGCCGGTCAGCTCTTCCGAGGTGAAGGGCAGGATCACGAGCGCGTCGAGTTCGTTCGTGGCCGAAAGATCTTCGAGCGAGGAGACCTGTGCCGTCGCCGAGGATGCGGTCGACACGATCACGTCGATGTTCGGGTAGGCGGCCTCGAGCTGCTTTTCGGCCTCCTGCGCATGGTAGACGACGCCGCCGGTCCAGCCATGTGTCGCGGCAGGGATGGAGACCGCGATGGTGAACTCCTTGTCCTGGGCCTGTGCCGTGGTCGCGGCGAGCCCCCCTGCGAAGATTGCGGCCGACAGGAGCGCCGTACCTTTTGTGCTGAGTTTCATGTTTTCCTCCTCCATTGCGTGATTGTCGGCCCGCTAGGTTCAGCGGGCACTTGTGAAGCGGTGAGCCAGCATTGCGATGATGATGATCGCCCCCTGGACCGCGGCCACCAGGTATTCCGACACCATGTCCGACAGGACCATGACGTTGGCGATGACTTCGAGAATGAGTGCGCCTGCGACGGTGCCCCAGATGTGGGCTTTGCCCCCGCGCAGAAGGGTGCCGCCGATGACGACAGCGGTGATGACCTGAAGCTCCCAAAGCTGGCCGGTCGTCGGCGTTGCGGCACCCAGTCGCGGGACGTAGCAGATCGCCGCGACAGCAACGCAGAATCCTTGGATGACGAAGGCCATGGTCCGCACGCGTCCGACGTGAACGCCCGAGAAGCGGGCGACATCAGAGTTGGAGCCGACGGCGGTGACGCGGCGGCCGTATTTCATCCGGTAGAGAATAAAGGCACCGAGAAGCGCGATAACCAGCGTGATGATCACGGGGTAGGGGACGCCCAGGAACTCCCCGAAATACAAGGGGCGGTAGGCGCTACGCAGGCTCTGGTCGATCGAGAGCGAGCCGCCGTCCGTCATATAGGTGATGAGCGCACGAAAGATCCCCATCGTGCCGAGCGTGACGATGAAGGGTTCTATTCGCCCCACGGTCACGATCAGCCCGTTCATCAGGCCGCACAGGGAGCCGACCGCCAGCGCGACCAGCGCGCCGACAGGGATTGCCCAGGTCCCGAGATGCGGGGCCAGCGCGTTCATCGCCATGATCATGATGCCAACGACGAAAGCCATCATCGAACCGATCGACAGGTCGAGTCCACCGGTCGCGATCACGAAGGTCGCCCCGACGCCGATGATGGCGATGAAGGCGCTGCGCGTGATCACGTTCATGAGATTGTTCGCCGCCATGAAGTTGGAATTGATCAGCGCGCCCATCAGGACGATGACCGCCAGCGCAATGAACGGAGCCAGGTCGGCCCAACGGATCTGGAAACCTTCGCTTTCCGGAAGTGCTGCGATTTCGGCGTTGCTCATGCGCTTTTTCTCCCCTCGGTCTCGTCTCCGCTCGATGCGGCGGCGTAGACCACGTTCTGTTCGTTGATGTCTTCGCCCGTCAGTTCGGCGACGAACCGGCCGCCGCGCATCACGAGCACGCGGTCCGACAGGCCGACGAGTTCGGGCAGTTCGGACGAGATCACGACACAGGCTTTTCCGGCCCGGACAAGGTCGTCGATGAAACGGTAGATCTGGCCCTTGTTGCCGATGTCGATGCCGCGGGTCGGTTCGTCGATGATGACGATCGACGGATCGGCGAGCATGACCTTGGCCAAGAGCAGCTTTTGCTGATTGCCCCCTGAAAGCTGACCGGCCTGGATCGAAAGGGAGCGAATTCGGATGTCGTAATCCTGAACCGCTGACTTGACCGACCGGGTTTCCTTGCGGCGGTCCAGGCGCAGGCCGGGATTGACAATATTGAGCGCCTGAAGCGTCAGGTTCGGCCCCATGCCATCGTTCAGAAGCAGGCCTTTGCCCTTTCGGTCCTCGGTCAGGTAGACCAGACCCGCCGCCATCATCGTGCCGACATCCGGCTTCGTGATCGTCTTGCCATTCAGCGTGATTGCGCCCGCCTGTGCTGGGCGCAGGCCCATCAGCCCTTCGATCAGCTCGGTGCGTCCGGCGCCGATCATGCCGCCGATGCCGAGCACCTCGCCCGGGCGGGCGAAGAAACTGCCGCTGATCTTGCCGTGATCGACCGTCAGGTTCTCGACGGTCAGTATGGGATCCGTCTCGACGAGGCCGCGTTTCGGCGGATAAAGCATCGACAGTTCGCGCCCGACCATCAGTTCCGCCATTCGGCGTTGATCCAGTTCGCGCGCGGGCCATGTGCCGATCATCTGGCCGTCGCGAAGCACCGTGACGCGGTCGGCCAGTGCCTCCACCTCTTCCAGCCGATGCGAGATGTAGAGGACGGCGACGCCCTGATCGCGCAGGGTGCGCACGATGCCCAGCAGGGCGTCGACTTCGTCATTTGCCAGCATCGCCGTCGGTTCATCCAGAATGACAACCTTGCGATCGTCGAGTAGAGCCCGGGCGATCTGGACGAGCTGCCGCTGCGCCAGCGGCAAGGTCCCCACGCGTGTGGTCGGGCGGGCCGTGGAGCCGACCCGGGCCAGCACCTCGGCGGTGCGGCGGTTCATCTGGCGATCGTCCACTCGGAGCCCGCGCGAAAGCTCACGTCCGAGGAAAAGGTTTTGCGCCACGGTAAGATCAGGCGCCAGGAGAATTTCCTGATGGACGAGCACGATCCCGGAATTTTCGGCCTGCACGGCGTCGGCAAATGCTACGGGCACCCCTGACATCGTCATGGTGCCGTCGGTCGGTGTCGCATGGCCGGACAGAAGTTTCATCAACGTGGACTTCCCGGCGCCGTTTTCGCCAATGATCGCATGGACTTCGCCCGCGCGGACGTCGAGCGTCACACCGGTCAGGACGGTGATCGGCCCATAGGCCTTTGACAGGTCCTCGGCGTGGAGCACGGAAGGTTCGCGCGCCGCCGGGGCGGTCAGGGTATCGGGATTGGCGCGGCTCATTCGAAGGCCGCCGCGAGCCGGTCCCGCGACCGCTTGATATGGTCGCGCATGGCCGCGAAAGCCGCGTCAGGGTCCCCTGCGCGAAAGGCGGCGAGGAGCAGCTCGTGTTCCTCAAGCGCTTCCTGCGTGACACGGCTGTGGAACATCAGGCGGAAGATGTGCAGGTGGATGTGCTGGTCGTTCATCGCCTGACGCACGGTGGCGTTGTCCGCGACCTTCAGGATCTCGTCGTGGAAAGCCGCATCGGCGCGCGCGAAGCGCGAATAGCGGCTGTTGCGGTCGACGGGCTGTTCGCCCTGTTCCATGTCGGCGGCTGCCGCTTCGATGCGTGCGAGGGATTCGGGCGTCAGCTTCAGGCAGGC
The DNA here is from genome assembly GCA_964230745.1 of Maritimibacter sp. Lineage (GTDB taxonomy): Bacteria > Pseudomonadota > Alphaproteobacteria > Rhodobacterales > Rhodobacteraceae > Maritimibacter. The sequence continues at coordinate 12,190 of CAXRHZ010000026.1, forward strand.
CTGCCGGGCGCTTTCGGGTTCCACCATCAGGCGGAAATTGTAGAGGTCTTCGAATTCCTTTTGGGTCAACTGCGGCGACGCCGAGTATCCGATCAAGTGGGCCTTGCGAACCAACCCCTCGCGTTCGAGCCGGGTCAGAGCTTCGCGGACCGGCGTCTGTGATACGTTCAGTTCGCGCGCGAGGCCGTCGATCGGGATCCGTGCGCCGGGCGGAATCTCCAGCGACATGATGCGCTCATAGATTCGCTCATGCACACTTTCGGCGATGCTCGACGGGCGCACGAGCGCGCCCTTTTGATTGAGATCCGCCGTTGCGGCCATTGGCATCCCCTCCCGATCAGCATTCTTGACAAGTCCGATTCTAACACTGATAGGATATCAAATGTCAAATACAATATCATATACGATATGATCATAGGAGGGCTGACGCTTGCTCGTTCCGACCGAGTTTTTTCGCGATGTCACGAAAGAGGCTCTTATGAATCAGGGAGTTACGCCGGCCTGGCACTGGGCGAGGCGTGGAAACAGGAGAGAACATGAGAATCTTCGGCACGATCAGAGCCCCGAGAGAGTTGATATTCGGCGCGGGACAGCGAGAGACCATCGATCGGGTGGCAGCGAAGCTCGGGCAGCGGGCACTGATTGTCACCGACGAACGTCTTGCAGGCGACGCTGACTTTCAGGCGATGGTGGCAGGTCTCGAAGCCACCGGCATTGCGGTCAGGTTGGACAGTTCGACCTTGCCCGACGTGCCAGTTGAAACCGCAATGGCAAGCGCGGCTGCCGCGCGTGGCTTCGCGCCCGACCTAGTGGTCGGTGTAGGTGGCGGCTCCTGCCTCGACATGGCAAAATGCGTGGCGGTGCTGCTGGCTCATGGTGGCAGACCGCAGGATTATTACGGGGAGTTTATGGTTCCCGGTCCGGTCATGCCGCTGATTGCTGTGCCTACGACCGCGGGCACAGGGTCCGAGGTAACGCCGGTCGCTGTCCTCTCTGACGCCGAACGCCGGTTGAAGGTGGGGATCTCATCGCCCTACCTCATCCCGACCGCTTCGATCTGTGACCCGGACCTGACAATGAGCTGCCCGCCTGCGCTGACGGCCATAGCCGGTGCCGATGCGCTGACCCACGCGATCGAGGCGTTCACCGCGATCCGCCGAGACCCCGTCCCGGGCTTGGCGCAGGATCGGGTCTTCGTCGGAAAGAACGCGACCTCCGACCATTTCGCGCTGACAGCCATCGGGCTCCTCTGGGAGGGGCTGGAGGCGGCCTGTGCCGACGGACGCAACGCCGAGGCGCGCGCGAAGGTCATGCTGGGCGCGACTACCGCCGGTCTTGCTTTCGGCGTGGCAGGCACGGCTGCAGCGCATGCGATCCAATACCCTGTCGGCGCTTTGACCAACACGGCCCACGGGGCGGGGGTGGCGTGCCTGATGCCCTACGTCATGGCTTGGAACGCGCCCGAGATCGGAACGGAGCTAGACCAGATTGCGGGGACTATCGGCCTGCGGTCCGGGGCGGATGTCATACCGGCCATCGCGGCGCTCTTCGACCGGATAGGAATTCCCCGGACGTTGCAGGAACTCGGGTTGGCCGATGACAAGCTGGACTGGGTGGCCGAACAATCCTGCGGCATCGCCCGCCTGATCCAGAACAACCCCCGCCCGCTGCCGCCCGAAGACATGCGACGGCTGATCGGCGCGGCGTATCACGGCGATCATGCCGTTCCTGAAACGACCTGAGGGAGACACCCTGATGACACTCGATGCCGCCATGACCGGCTACGCTGACCCCACCCTCCATGCCGAAGGACTTTTTATCGGTGGCAAATGGGAACCCGGGCAGGGGATTCCCGTGCTCGATCCATCGACCGGCAAGACCATTGCGGACGTGCCGGACGCGGGGACCGAGGCCGCTCTGCGTGCCGTGGACGCGGCCGACGCAGCGGCTGCCGGCTGGCGCGCCACGCCGGCCCGCCAGCGGTCCGAGATCCTGCGTCGCTGGTTCACATTGATGACCGACCATGCTGAGGAGCTTGCCCTGTTGATCTCTCTTGAGAATGGCAAGGCGCTTGCGGATGCGCGGGGCGAAGTCGCCTATGCTGCCGAGTTCTTTCGCTGGTATTCCGAAGAGGCGACGCGCATCGGCGGCGAGTTTCGCCATGCGCCTTCGGGCGCGCACAATATCTTGGTCGACCACGAACCCATCGGCATCGCGGTCCTGATCACGCCGTGGAACTTTCCCGCCGCCATGGCAACGCGCAAGATCGGGCCGGCCTTGGCCGCGGGATGCACCGTGATCCTCAAGCCTGCTTCGGAAACGCCTTTGACGGCTTATGCAATGGCGCGGCTCGGCGAAGAAGCCGGGGTGCCCGCCGGGGTCGTAAACGTGCTCACGACGTCTGATCCTGGCTCGGTGACCGCGGCGATGCTGGCCGATCCGCGGGTGCGGAAACTGTCCTTTACCGGCTCGACCGGTGTGGGCCGCATCCTGCTCGCCGAGGCGGCGAAGTCAGTGGTGAACTGCTCGATGGAGCTGGGCGGCAACGCGCCGTTCGTGGTTTTTGACGATGCCGATTTGGATGCGGCACTCGATGGTGCGATGGTGGCCAAGATGCGCAACGGCGGTGAAGCCTGCACAGCGGCAAACCGGTTCTATGTGCAAACGGGCATTCACGATGGCTTCGTCGACGGGCTTACGAAACGGATGGCCGCGCTGAAGCTGGGTGCCGGTTATGCGCCTGACACCCAGTGCGGACCGATGATCACGACAAAGGCCGTGGACAAGATCAATCGCCTGGTCGCCAACGCCAAGTCACGTGGGGCACGAGCCACCACAGGTGGCGCACCGCTGGAAGGCAGCGGATATTTCTATCCGCCGACCGTACTGGAAAACGTGCCGACGGACGCCGCGCTTGCACATGAGGAGATCTTTGGCCCTGTAGCGGCCGTATATCGCTTCGACACCGAGGAGGAGGCGATCCGGCTAGCAAATGACACCGAATACGGACTTGCAGCGTATGTCTATTCGGGGGACATCATGCGGGCAATGCGTGTGGGGCGCGGCATCGAAACCGGCATGGTCGGCATCAATCGTGGCTTGATGTCGGACCCTGCAGCCCCATTCGGCGGGGCCAAACAGAGCGGGCTCGGGCGCGAGGGCGGCGTCACGGGCATACTCGAGTTTATGGAGCCCAAGTACTTCGCAGTCGAATTCTGACGATGTAAAGGACAGGCGATGGCGCAACGGGATCTCTTTCGCAACCGGGACTTCATCCCAGATTTCGACGCGATCATGGAAGAAACGGAGGCGCGCAGCCGCGCATTCGCCGCTAGGACCCGCGTTCAGCGCAACGTGAGCTACGGGCCGACGGCGCGGCAGAGCTTCGACCTTGTCTTTCCGGAGGACCCGAAACCGGGCGCGCCGCTTCATATGTTCATACATGGCGGCTACTGGCGCGCAGGCAGCAAGGAGGCTCATACACTCGTTGCCTCGCCCGTGGTTGCGGCGGGCGGGGTTGCAGCTCTGGTCAGCTACGACCTCATGCCGGAGACCCGGCTGGGAGAAATCGTCGCGCAGGTTCGCGGCGCCGCGCGGCATCTCGTCAAGCTTGCGCCCGAAATCGGAGCGGATCCCGGGCGTTTCACCGTGAGCGGGCACTCGGCGGGGGCCCATCTGGCCTCGCTGCTCGCCTCGCAGGCACCAGGCGACATGTGGCCGCCCGATGTCCCGGAATTGTCGGGCATGCTGCTGGTCAGCGGGATATACGACCTGTCGGGCATTCCCGGCTCATTTCTCAAAGACGAGGCGAAGATGCGCAACGACGAGGCGCACGCTTGGTCTCCACTGTTTGCCCGGCATTTGACCGGTCCGACGCGCATCATTACCGGTGGCGAAAGGGAGACCGCACCGTTTCAGGACCAGGCAAAGGCCCTTTACGCCCTTCTGGATGGAAAAGCTTCGGAGGTGGAGCTCCGGGCCGAACCGGATAAAAATCACCTGACCATCGTCTTCGACCTTGCTGACCCGGGAGCACCTCTGGGCCGAAGGCTCTTTGAATTGGTCTGCTCTAGCTGATCAGTCCTGCTATTTTTCGTAGGCCTTGTCAGATAAACTTGGCTTGAGGCGGAAACGGGCGCTGGCTCGCGTTCGAGCATGCCCAAGCTGAGTCCCTTCCGGTACTTCAAAATGTCGCCAGAGATCATCCGTTTGGCGGTGATGCTGTACGTTCGGTTCCCGCTCTCGCTGCGCAATTTGGAAGACTTGCTCCACGAGCGCGGGATCGACGTGAGCCACGAGGCCGTCCGGTGCTGGTGGCATAGGTTCGGCCCAATGTTTGCGGCCGAGATCCGGAAACGCCGGATTGAGGGCATGCGGTCCAGTCGCTGGCGGTGGCACCTCGACGAAATGTTCGTGAACATCAACGGGGAACGGCACTACCTCTGGCGCGCTGTGGAACACGAAGGAGAGGTCCTGGAGAGCTTCGTTACCAAGACCCGGGACCGGAAGGCGGCCTTGAAGTTTCTAAAGAAAGCAATGCGGAGGTGCTGTCAAAGGAACTTGGCTTGAGGCGGGGCAGGGCGCTGGTTAGCGTTCTGGCATGTCCAAGCCAAGTCCATTCCGTTACTTCAAAACGTCGCCCGAGATCATCCGTTTGGCGGTGATGCTGTACGTTCGGTTCCCGCTCTCGCTGCGAAATGTAGAGGACCTGCTCCATGAACGCGGGATCGACGTGAGCCACGAGACCGTCCGGTACTGGTGGCATAGGTTCGGGCCGATGTTTGCTGCTGGGATCCGGAAGCGCCGGATGGACGGGATGCGGTCCAGTCGCTGGCGGTGGCACCTCGACGAAATGTTCGTGAAGATCAACGGGGAACGGCACTACCTCTGGCGCGCAGTGGATCACGAAGGAGAGGTCCTGGAGAGCTTTGTTACAAAGACACGCGACCGGACGGCGGCCCTGAAGTTTCTAAAAAAAGCTATGCG
>CAXRHZ010000027.1:0-8942 GCA_964230745.1 Maritimibacter sp.
GGTCATGCGCGCACCATTCCCAGCCTCGGGTCGAGCCGGTCGCGCAGGCCATCGCCCAGCAGGTTGAGGCCGAGCACGGTGAGCACAATGGCGAGGCCCGGGATGATCGCAACGTGGGGGGCGAGCGCCACCATGGTCTGGGCATCGGCCAGCATGCGGCCCCAGGACGGGATCGGAGGCTGGGCGCCGAGGCCGACATAGGACAGGCCCGCTTCCGCGAGGATGCCGAGCGAGAACTGGATGGTGCCCTGCACGATCAGGAGGTTGAGTATGTTGGGCAGGATGTGCTCCACGCTGATGCGCGCCTTGCCCTTGCCCGCCACCCGGGCGGCGAGGATGTAGTCCAGCGTCCAGAGGCTCAGCGCCCCGCCGCGCGTGACGCGGGCGAAAACCGGGATGTTGAAGATCCCGATGGCGAGGATCGCGTTCACCGCCGAGGGGCCGAAGACGGCGGTGATCAGGATCGCGATGACGAGGGACGGGAAGGCGAAGACGAGGTCGTTGCCCCGCATGATGATCTCGTCCAGCAGGCTCCCCCGGTTCGCAGCCGCGATGAGGCCCAGCGGCACGCCCACGACGATGCCGATCCCCACCGCCACGATCGCGACGGCGAGCGAGGTGCGCGCCCCGACCATGAGCATCGAGAGCGTGTCGCGCCCGAAGTGATCGGTGCCGAGCCAATAGGTCGCCGACGGCGCCTGCAGCTTGTCGGAGATGTTGAGCGCAGCGACGTCATGCGGCGTCCAGACGAAGGACAGGAGCGCCACGACGAGGAAAAAGGTCGACAGCACCGCCCCCGCGATGAGCGTTGCGGGCACCTTCATCGCTTGCGCCTCAGCCGCGGATCTGCGGCGGCATAGGCGATGTCGACCAGGAAGGTCACGAGGATCACGGCGAAGACGAGAAGCATTACGAGGCTCTCGACCACCACGAGGTCGCGTTGGGTGATCCCCTGGAAGATGAGCCGCCCGAGACCGGGGAGGTAGAAGACGTTTTCGATGATGATCGCACCGGCCAGCAGGAATGAGAACTGGAGCCCGATGATCGTCAGCACCGGGATCAGCGCGTTGCGAAGCGCGTGGCGCACCGTGGCCTGACTGCGGGTGAGGCCCTTGGCGCGGGCGGTTCGGATATAGTCCTGTCCCAGCGTCTCGATCAGGGCCGAGCGCATGACGCGGGCGAGGATCGACGCCTGCGGGAGGGCAAGCGCGATGGCGGGCAGGGTGAGCGCCTTCATCCCGGTCCAGAAACCGGCGTCCCAGCCCGGAAACCCGCCTGCCGAGAACCATTGCAGCGTGACGGCGAAGATCAGTACGAGCAGCATCGCGAACCAGAAATTCGGCACCGCGATGCCCAGCTGCGTGGCCCCCATGATCCCGTAATCGCCGACCGATCCCCGGGTGGCGGCGGCGATCACGCCCACGGGGATGGCAATGAGCGTCGACAGGACCAGCGCGTAGAGCGCGAGCGGCACCGACACTTGCAGGCGCTGGGCCACCAGTTCGGCCACCGGCACCTTGTAGGTATAGGAAATTCCGAAATCCCCCGTCAGCATCCCTCCGAACCAGTCGAGGTAGCGCACCGGGAGCGAGGCGTTGAGCCCCATCTGCTCACGCAGCGCCGCGACCGCCTCGGGGCTCGCGTTGAGACCCAGCATGAAGGCGGCGGGATCGCCCGGAATGACCTCGATGACCGCGAAGATCACGACCGACGCCACGAGGAGCGACAGGACGAGCGACAGGGCACGGGTGAGGGCGAACCGCAGCATGGGGGGAGCCTATGCCGCCTCCGTTCGGGGCGAAAGAGGGATTGCGCCACACGAAGGAACCGCCTCGGTCCGTCTCCTCTGTTTTCCAAGTACTTTGGGGGTGGACCGGACTTGCCCCGCAAGTCCGGTCGAGGGGGCTAGCCCCCTCACCGCGTCGTCCCGCCCGAAGGCGGGGCGGCGCAAGCCATGCGCGCGCGCCAGCGCGCTCCATTCGGTCACATCGCATGAAAAAGGGCACCGGGTCGCCCCGATGCCCCCCGTGTTCAAACGGGCCGGATCACTCGGTCCAGCGCACGTCCGTCAGGTCGTTGGCCTGCGTCGGCGCGTTTTCCCAAAGACCTTCGATGTTGGCGTTCTTCACGCCGGCCTTGGCGAGCTGGAAAAGATAGGCGTTCACATAATCCGCCGCGATCATCTCCTGCGCCGCCTTGTTCAGCTCGGAGCGTTTATCTGGGTCCGTCGTGACCGACAGCTCCTCGATGAGCGACTGGAACTCCGCGTTGTCATACTGGAAGTAGTAGTCGGGCCGGGCATAGATGTTGATGTCGGCGGGCTCGGTGTGGCTGACGATGGTGAGGTCGAAGTCCTTGTTGCCGAACACCTGTTCGAGCCATTGGGCCCATTCGAGGTTCGTGATCTCGGTCTCGATCCCGACCTCGCGAAGCTGGCTCGCGATGATCTCACCCCCGTTGCGGGCATAGCCCGGGGGCGGCAGCATCAGGCGCAGGGTCAGGTCCATCGCCCCGACCTCTTCGAGCAGCGCCCGCGAGCGCTCCGGATCGTGGGCCGACATGTCGGTCAGGTCGACGTAATCCGGGTTGTGCGGCGCGAAATGCGTCCCGATGGGGGTGCCGTAGCCGAACATCGCCCCGTCGATGATGTCCTGACGGTTGATCGCATGGGCGATCGCTTCGCGCACCCGCACGTCGTCGAGCGGCGGCTGCTGGTTGTTCATGGCGAGGATCGTTTCGCCCTCGGTGGAGCCGACGACCACCTCGAACCGGGGATCGTTCTCGAACTGCGACAGCAGCTCGACTGCCGGGAAGTTCGGGAAGGCGTCGATGTCGCCCGCCATCATCGCGGCGAAGGCGGCGTTGCCATCCGAAATGAACTTGAACGTCGCGGTCGAAAGCGCGACCGGATCACCCCAGTAGCTGTCGCTGCGCACGAGGGTGACGTGGTCGCCCTGGACCCATTCGCTGAACTCGAACGGGCCGGTGCCGATCGGGTTGGTGGCGAGTTGTTCCACGGTTTCCGGCGCCACGATCACCGCGTCGCCCCAGGCCATGTTGAACGGGAAGTTGCCGTTGGGCTCGGACAGCGTGACCTTTACGGTCAGCGGGTCCACCGCCTCGACGCTCTCGATTCCCTCGAACAGCGTCTTCTGCGCGTTGGTGGACTCCTCGGCGCGGGCGCGGTCGAGGCTGAAGACCACGTCCTCGGCCGTCATGTCCGAGCCGTCGTGGAAGGTCACGCCCTCGTGCAGGGTGAAGGTATAAACGGTGCCGTCCTCGCTCACTTCCCAGCTTTCGGCGAGCGCAGGTTGCACCGCGCCGTCGGGGCCGAAGCGGGTCAGGCCCTCGAACACGTTGGCATAGACCACCTCGTCGATGGCCGCCGCGGCGCCGCCGGTCGGGTCGAGGTTGGGCGGCTCGAGCACCATGCCCACGGTGATCGTATCCTGTTGCGCCGGGGCCGGTCCGGCCAGCAGGGCCAGGGCGGCGGCGGTCAAGTGCAGGTGTCTCATGTTGTCTCCCTCTTGGTTCGCTTGCGCTTTTCCCCCATTCAAGGGGAGGCGCAGAGTCGTGACAAGGCACATTCGTCCAGAGGGTGACGCAACGTCAACCAGTTACGCGGGCGCTGGCTACTTCCCTGTCCAGCGCTTCCACCACCGGCTGAGGCGTCCGCGACGCTCGTCTGCATAGGCGTCCACCTTCTCCCAGGCGTCGCGCCCGTCCTGCATCCGGGGGTCGAGCGCACGTTCGCGGAACTGCCGCCACATGGCGCGGATAAACAGGATCGCGGCGGCGAGGAAGATGAAGAAGAAGATGTTGAACCACGGGATCACCGTGACGTTCGGCCCCGCCACGGGCTTGATGGCGATCATGTTGGGGTAGATCGTGAAGAACCGGTTTCGCCAGCCGTACTTGGTGATGACCACCCATTGTTCGTTTCCCGGAGTCGACACGTTCGCCAGCGCCTCGGCCTGCAGGTCCGAAGAGTCGAACTTGAAATACGGCGGCCAGATCCAGCCCGTGTCCTCGTTGCGGTAGACGAACACCCGCTCGCTGTCGCGCTGGATGAAGCCGAACAGCATCGTGCGTTTCTTCACGGTGTTGATGAGGCGCACGTCGCGCGTCGCGAGCTCGGCGTTGGCGCTGTCGGACTGGGCGTAGAACGGGCGGTTGAGGGCGGAGAAATCCATGCGGATGATCTCGGTCCCCGTGATCCGGGCCACGTCGTGGCGCGGCAGCACGTAGTGCAACAGCAGCGCGAAGGCGACGACGAGGATGGTCAGGATCGTGTTGCGGACATAGCGCATGGGGGCCTCAATTCGCGTTCGTGATGTAGAGGATGGCGCCGACGAAGATCGCGGGCACCACGTAGATGAGCAGGAGAAGCTTGGGCCGGATCGAGTCGTTGTAGTCGATCATGCCCTGGGTGATGAAGGTCTGGCGCTCGGTTTTGGAGCCGCCGTCGGGATGGTCCTCGTCCCATTCCTTTTCCAGCTTCTCGTGCCGGACCGAACGAGAATACCACGACACGCAGAGGTAGACGACGCTGCACAACAGAAACAGCACGACGATCAATCTGAGAAGAGCCATCCGTTACCTCCTGACGGCGCCCCACGGGCCCACGAGGTCGAGTATATCCTCTTTGGGGGCCTGTGAAACCGGTTTGGCCGGGGGTTCCTCGCCGCCGAACAGCGCCTCGCGCGCCCCGGCCTTGTTCGCCGCATAGTCGCGGTAGAGGAATTCGGCGACGTAGTCCTTCTTGGCATCCGGCCAGCCGGCATAAGCGGCGTAGAACGCCTGCTTGTGGCAGATGAACAGCTGGCGGATGTCGAGCGGGGCGAGCTCGGACAGCATCATGTTGATGAGGTCGCGGTCCGGGTGATCGGGCCGCGCGCGCAGGGTGTAGAAGTAGCTCGCGTCGTCCGACGCGATCCGGGGCCACTTGCCGCCGTTCAGCGCCCAGCGGACAAGCTGATTGAGCTTGAGGAACTCCTCCGGCAGCGACGAGCCCATGCGCTGCGCGAGCCGGTGGAGCGCCCGGTGGTCCATCCCGTCGATCTCGACGCCTTGAGTGGTGGCCGCATCGACAAGAATGAAATCCATCTTCTGTCGCAGGATCGCCGCCCCGTCCACGCCGCGCGCCTTGATGATCGGCTCGACCAGCTCGTTCACCTCGAGAAACGCCGCGATCCCGTTGCGGTCCGCGAAATCCAGCGTCGTCTCGATCGGCATGACCCCCAGCGGGTCCTTGTCGCCCACCGCGATCACGGCCGGTTCGGCCACGTCGCGGAAGACGTAGAGCCCGCCGAAGTGGTCGGTCCAGAAGTTGTCCTGCTGGTAGGTGGGCCGCGCGATGTCGATGGGCTGGCGGGTGACGTCGCCGGTCTGCTTGGCCAGCCCGATCATCTCGGCGATGAGCACGTCGTCGAACCAGGCGTCCTCCTCCGTCTGGAACCGCTCGATCTTGTCGGCAAGGTCGCGGGCGTTCTTGACGTGGCTCTGCGTCGTGTCCGCGTTCACCGTGATGGTGCGGATATCGAGCAGCCGGGCCGGGGAGGAGGCGTCGAAGACCGAATTGTCCAGCTCCCCCGCCACCGCGTCATGGGCGGTGAGGGCAAAGAGCTTGGCCTCGTTCTCCTCGATGAACTGGCGCAGGATCCCGCGCGAGGTCGAGAACTTGGCGTTGAGCAGCGGCGCCGACTTCTGCTCTGTCGTCAGGATGATGAACAGCCGGTTCACGCCGTTGGGGTTGAGGTAGAGGTGATCGCCCAGCTCCTCGCCCACCTCGTAGGAATAGCCCGAGATGTCGATGTGAAATTCGTCCAACTCCGTGCGCTTGCCGGTGAGACTGTGAAGTGCCCGGTTGTAGCGCTCGATGAGCGCCGGGCTGTCCACCCGGATCAGGTTCCCGAACATCAGACCGCGTTGGATGAGGCGTTTCATGGCGACACCTCCTGACCGGGCGCCGCGCGAGCAGTGCGCGCGCCGGACCGTGGGATGGCGCTCCGAACGACTGCGCGGCGCGCTTTATCGTGCCACACCGCTTCCCGATCGAACGGCGCTCCTGCGGCGACCAAGCGCCAGCCCGCGGGGACGGGCCGGCGCTCGCACGGCGCCTTCGGCTCGATTCCGTGCGGGGCAGGGGCCTGATCCAGACATGCCAAGCCGCCCGGCATTCCTGTCGCGTCAACCGCCAGCAAGGTCGCGTCGCCGCCCATCACCGCCCCTTCCGCGCCCGCATGAAGCTCATGAAGAACGCGCCGACATAGGCCGCAATGACCGCGAGCGTCCCGCCGTAGGTCACCATCTGCAACTGTCCGCCGCAGACCGAAAGCGGGTCGAGCCCCGCCCAGGCGTAGATCCAGAGCGACAGGACCGCGAAGCGTGCGCCCAGTTGCAGCACGACGAGCGACACGACGATGACGCCGAGGATGATCCAGGCGTTCGGCTCGCCCATCCGCGCCGTCCGCGCGCCGAGGAACCAGGCGACCACCGCCACCACCACGGCGAGCAGAACCCCGAGCCCCACGGCATATCCGCAATCCATCATCTCAACCCCTTCGCATTCTGTGGCCCACGAAAAACACGGCCGCCCAGAGGGGCGCCGAGATCGTGGCTATCACGGATCCCACCATCATGCCCACCAGCCCCGGCTGGTCGAACTGGTCGCTGACGAACGCGTCCTCGTTCGTGACGATGAACCAGAACGCGCAGATCACGCCGGGCAGCAGGAAAACCGCGGGCAGGGCGACGAACCAGCGCAGGCCGAACCAGCCCGCGAGACCGGAGAGGAGCGCCAGCGGACTGCCGACGATGAACGGTCCGGCGAGCGAGGTCATCCGTTCTTCGCCTCCACGTACCGCCGTTTCGCCTCTTCCGTGATGCCGAACTCGCGCACCATCTTCTCGATCGCCGCCTCGTCCGACTTGTCGGCGTAGCGGAATTCGCTGTCGGCGTAGCGGTTGATCTCCTGGATAACCATTTCGATGGTGATCGGCTGGCGCAGCTCTTCGATCATGCCCTTCTTCTCGTCGTAAGACTTGAACAGGAACAGATCCGGCTCCTCCATCCATTCGTCGGGCAATTCGAAGTCCATGGCGCGCACCTTCACCGCATCGGTGATGTTCTTGATCGCGCGGCCCGTGAAACGCGGATCGGCCTCCTGGATTCCCTTGAGGTAGGTGCCCAGCTTGGCAATCGTGTCCAGCGCGCCGATGTCCCTGGCCACCCGGTCATAGACAGCGAGCAGCCCCTCTTCGTGCGGCTTGGAGTGGCTCTCGAAACTGGCCGCCACGGCCTTCTGGATTTCCTGCGCGGCATAGAGGTCATGCTCGCCCAACGGGATGTCGTGGTTCTTGCCCATGAGGAGCGCGAGGATGTCGATGTAGTCCTCCCGCGTCTTCGGCCCGTCGACAAGGAACCGCGCGCCGGCCCGCTGGCGCAGCGCGTCGTCCACGTTCTCGGGGTAGTTGGAGAACATGCCGAAGGTGCAGTTGCCGCGCACGACGGTGTTCGCCCCCGCAAAGCTCTCCATCAGCACGGCGGTGATCTCGAGCTGTCCCGCGCTGGACTGACGATCCCCACGTTTGCCCGCAAGCTGGTCGATGTCGTCGATAGTGCCGAAGCCGATCACGTTCGGGTCGATCACGTTGCTGATGAACGCCTTGGCGTTCTGCGCCGACTTGCCCTGGTAGCTGTCGATGCTCTCGGTCGACAGGTTCTGGTAGCGGAAGGGGTATCCCGCCACCTCGCAATAGCCGTGGATGAGTCCCGCCATCATCTGGATCAGGGTGGTCTTGCCCGTGCCCGGCATCCCGTCGCCCATGAAGGTGAAGATGAAGCCGCCCAGCTCGGCGAATGGGTTCAGCTTGCGCTCGAAATCATAGGCCATGAGCATCTTGGCCAGCTTCATCGCCTGGTATTTCGCGATGTGGTTGCCCACGACCTGGTGCGGCTTCTTGAACTGCATGGTGAGGGTGGAGCCGCGCGCGCGGCGCGAGGCGGTGAAGCCGGAGATCGTGAAATCGTCCGCCTCGACGCGGTAGTTCGCGCCGGTGAAAGGGGCCAGGCGCGGCGCCGTCTGCGCTCGCAGGCTCACCCGCTCCATCAGCGCCTCGGCATGGGCGAGGACCGTCGCCACCAGCCGCGCCTCGTCCTCGGCATGGGTCGCGATGGACTGGTCGAGTTCCCAGAGCGCGCCGTGCAGCGCGAGGAGCGCATTGTCGGTCAGGACCTCCTCGACCCCGCCCACTTCCACCGACACCTCGCCCGCCTGGCCTGCGAGCAGGAAGGCGGTCGCGTTGGCGAAGACCGACAGGACGATCAGGCTCTCGGCGGCGAGAAGCTCGGAAAACGCCGCCGACTTGTCGCGCGGCAGGCTCCCGGCGAGGTTCTCCTTCTTGAGCTCGGCCAGTTCCGTCTGCTGCGCGTAGCCTTCGCCCACGGCGAGCGCGATGGCCAGCGACCGGCGCAGCCCGTGCAGCACGCTCGCCTCGACGGGCGAGACGAGGGGGTCGTCCCCGCCCACCGCCTCGATCCGGTCGACGAGCCGCACGCCGTCCGGTTTCGCCGTGGACCGGGTCACTAGCCCCGGCGTTGTCGAGCGGAACCGCCGCCCGCGCGCGACGCCCGGCGACCGCTCCACCGGCGCCTCGGCCCGCGCCTTGCCGATCCGGGGGGCATGCTCAAAGCCTTCGAGCATCGCCGCCGCCGCCTCGTAATGCGCGCGGATCTCCTCCTCCGAGAGTTCCATCTGGTCAGCGGGCAGAGACATTCCTCATCCTCTTCATCGTTCCAAAAATACTTCGGGGGGTCCGGGGGGCAGCGCCCCCCGGCGGGTCGGACACGGCGCAGCCCGGGCCGAAACCCCAACCGATAGCGCAAAACCTGCCCGCCCGGGCGGACGACGAATGTGCGCCCCACCCGGAACCCCGGCGGGT
>CAXRHZ010000028.1:0-91573 GCA_964230745.1 Maritimibacter sp.
TCAGGAACGCAGCCTCTCGAGCCGATCCATTTTCAAGGCCAACCGCGCCGCCGCTCTGACCGAGTGGCGCGGTCTCTGCGCGGAATAAAGGACAGCGAACCTGCCCTAGCTGAGACTGGTTCGAATTAGTCTGCCAGCACCCGAGGGGGAGGTTCTGGAGGGCTTTGTTGCCAAGCCTCGGTGCGCGGTTGCTCTGACAGTATCCTTGACAGGCGGCGTGCGGGTCCGAACACTTTCTGTATTCGGTTGCTTGTCGGGCGTGCGTTACGGGAACCTTCAGGAGAGCACGGAAATTGGATGACCCACTGGCTCCTTTGATGTCGGCGATTGCCGCAGGTGACAGGGCTGCGCTCGCCGGGCTCTACCGACAGCTTGAGAAACCCGTCTACAGATTTGTTCTTTCGAAATTGAACGATCCGCACGAGTCGGCCGACATACTTCATGACGTATTCATGGAAGTCTGGCGCAGCGCCGGTCGGTTCGCGGGGAGGTCGAAAGTGCAAACCTGGGTCTTTGGAATTGCATGGCGTAAGGTGATCGACCTTCGTCGGAAGTCGGGGCGCACGGAATTGCCGGGCGAAACGCCGGATATCTTGGATGAGCATGTCGACACCGAGGCCGCGGTTCTGGCCGGGCAGGAGGCGTTGCATGTGCGCCATTGTCTGAGCGAACTGGGCGACGATCACCGCATGGCCATCTCGCTCGCCTTCTATGAGGACATGCCCTACGGCCAGATCGCCGAGGTGGCGGGGGTTCCCGAGGGAACGATCAAGACGCGGATATATCACGCAAAGAAACTGCTCTTGCGGTGCCTGTCGAGCCGTGTGACGCGGGAAGCGAGGGCATGATGGCACGCGAGGATATCGAAGCCCTGTTGCCGTTCTACGCGAACGGCACGCTGTCGGAAGCCGAAAGGGCCGAGGTCGAGGCGGTGCTGGCGGATGACCCGACGCTCGAGATCGAGCTTTCGGCGTTACGTGCCATGCGCGAACACCTGCAATCGGAAGAGCCGCGCAGCCCGGGAGAGTTCGGGCTTGCCCGGCTCATGCGCGACGTCGATCGGGAAGGGCGCGCAGGACCCGAGACGCCGACCCGCCGCGTCCCCGCCTGGTTCTGGCAGGCCGCCGCCGCACTCGCGCTTGTCGCGCTCCTCGCCCAGAGCCTGTTCATGTACGACAGCGGCGCACCCGGGTACCAGCTCGCCGGAGATGCCGACGGCGCGGTCGTGGTCGCCTTCGACCCGGATGCCACCGAGGCCGCTATCCGTGCCCTGTTGAACGAGTTGGGCCTCGAGATTGTCGGCGGACCCAGCGCGCTCGGACTTTATCAGGTCGCCGACCCGTCAGGGGAGGTGACGGAGGCGGATCTGGAGGCGCTGCGGGATGCGCCGTTGGTCGAATCCGCGGACCGGAATGACTAGGCGTGTCATCCATAGGTCGCCATTGCTCGTGGCCTTTCTGATCGCGGCCATGTGCCTCGCGGCGCAGGGACAGGCTCAAACCCCGCGCGGCGGCACTCCGGGGCGGGCGCCCGTCGTGACGACACCTTCGGTGCCCGCAACGACACCGGCCCCGCGGCCCACCGGCCCTGCCACGACCGTAACGACACCAGCCAGAGACCGAGACCCCTCGGGACCGCCCCTGCGGATCGTCGCGTCGGAGGTCCAGACGTTCAACGGTCGCACCGAATACATAGCTATCGGTCCCGAAGCCGAGGCCGCGAGCACGGCGCAGGCCCTCCAGTCCGCCGGCGCGACACTGGTTCGACGGCGCGCTTACCCGGGGCTTGGACGCGTGGGACAAATTTTCGTTCTTCCCTTCACCCTCTCGCCGGAACGGGCCGGGCGGCTGGTGGCCGCTGCGGCTCCCGGAACACGGTTCGACGCGCATGGGCTTTACCGCTTCGCCGAGGGCGGTCCGCGTCTGTACGCCGAACGAATGGTTCTGGGGTCGGAGAGGTGCAGGGCGCCGCCCTCACGCACTATCGGCATCATCGACGGACCGTTGAACCTGACACATCCCGCGCTGGCCGCAGCGCGGGTCGATGTCATTTCTGTCGTGCCCCCCGGAAGCGCCGCGGTGGCCACGGATCACGGGACGGCCGTCGCGGCCCTCCTTGTCGGAGCGGATGCGCGCGGCGTGTATTCCGGGTTCGCGCCTGTCGCGCGGCTCGTGGCTGTCGATGCGTTCACGGGGTCTGGCCGGCGGGAGAGGACCAATGTGGATATGATCGGCGCGGCGCTCGACGTGCTCGTGCGTAGTGGTGTCCGGCTGATCAACATGTCCCTTGCCGGTGCCCCGAACGCCGCTTTGGGCGAGGTGCTTACAGCCGCAGGGCAGCAGGGCGTCGTGATGATCGGGGCCGCCGGCAATGACGGGGGTGGCGTGGCCTGGCCCGCAGCCGCGCCCGAGGTGATCGCCGTCACCGCCGTCGATGCGGCGATGGTCCCATACGGCCGGGCAAATCGCGGGCCGGAGATCGAGTTTTCGGCCCCCGGTGTCGATCTCTGGGTCGCGAGGCGCGGCAGCGGCGGCTATGCCAGCGGCACGTCCTATGCCGCACCGATCGTCACGGCGCTTGCCGCCCAGCTCGGCGCCGGCGCGGCGCTTGCCGCCCCGGACCTGCGCCGCGTTCTGCGTTCATCGGTCCGCGACCTCGGCGCCGGCGGCCGCGATCATGAGACCGGTTGGGGGCTTGTCCAGGGCTCCGGTTGCTGACCGCGAGGAAAATATCTGGATAATCTTATTAAAAATCAATGTCCTGAAAGAAACTCGGAAAAAACTTGGCCCTTCTTTGAACCTTCCCGCGTCGCCGTCCGACATACGAATACATCCGGCGCAACCGGATCACATTCAAACGAGGAGACGACACATGACCTTCATCAACAAAACTGCCATCGCCGCTTTCGCCCTGATCACCTCCGCCACCGGCGGTTCCGCCCTGGCGGGGAACGCCGGGGAAAGCATGCCGGCCTGCATCAACCACGTGGTCAACGCGTGTAACGAGAATTCCAACCACCCCGAGGCCTGCACCGAGGCCGGACTGTCGGCCTGCGAAGAACTGCACGGCGCCAGCGCTCAGACCGCGCTTCCGAAGATCCAGATCTTCGAAGGGCCGAACGGGACCTACCGCGCCGTGATCGGAGAAGTTCCGCGCCGCCCCCAGACGCGCGTGCCGACGGGGGAACCCAACTTTCCCGGCACCGCTCCGCGCGGTTGAACCGGGACACACAGAACAGCAAGAGCGGGGCCTTGTGCCCCGCTTTTTTTGTCTGACGGGTCGACCCCGTCGGTTGGTTTGGCCACGCAGCCAGTCCTATCCCTCCCCTCTCGCTCGCGAAACGTAGGCTCCGATCAGGATCAGGGGTGCTGCCAGAATGAAAGCGGGTCCGGGCACCTCGGCGAAGAAAGTGAACCCCAGCGCCACGGCCCATAGGACGGACAGATACTCGAAGGGGGCGAGCGCGGATGCGTCCGCATGGGAAAAGGACAGTGTCATCAAAATATGGGCGACGCCTCCAGCGAGGCCCGTTCCGATCAGCAGCAGCAAGGCTTCGGGTCCCGGCCAGGTCCATCCCCATGGCAAGGTCAGCAGGCCGCCGATTGCAGAGACGACTGCGAACCAGAATGCGATGGCCCCGGCGCCTTCGCCCTGTATCGTCAGCCGGCGCACCTGGATCAGCGCGCCGGCCGTCAGGGCCGCCGTCACAAGGCCAAGAAGGACGCCGAGCCCACCGCTATCGGGCAGCGCGCCAGCAAAGGCCGGGAGGCAGAAAGCCGCCGCTCCGGCCAGGCCGAGCGCGATGCCTGCGACCCGCCGGGCGCTCAATCGTTCGCCTAGAAGGGCCCAGGCCAGCAGCGCCAGCATCACGGGGGCGAGATACGACAGCATCGTCGCTTCGGCTAACGGCAGGAGGCGCAACGTCGCGAAGGAGGTGAACATCGCCACCGCGCCGATGATGCAGCGCAACGCATTGCCCAGCGGACGGGACGTCGCCAGTCCGCGCGGCCAGTTTCCTTGCCACCACAGAAAGACGACCAGTGGCAACAGGGCCACCACGGACCGGAAGAACACCACCTGTCCAAGCGGCACCGCATCTCCAAGAGCTTTCACGCAGGCACCCATGAGCGCGAACGCCAGGGTGGACAGGATCCGAAGGGAAATCCCGAGGCTTTCGTTCATTTTGAACCGGGCCAGGGCGATCCTCGCTTGCGGCGTTTTCATGATGCCTTCACCCCATTGGTGGCGGCACGGCCGGTGGCGGCAACCCGTCTCATTCCGGAATGTATCTGATATGCGGTCGACCTGCATGCGGTGAGCCGCTGATATCGGCGGTGACCCGGAACACGTCACGCAGGAGTGTTTTTGTCAGCACGGTGTCCGGTGTGCCGCAGGAGCGAACGGCACCGGCCTGCAAAACCACGATCCGGTCGCAGAACATGGCAGCGAGATTGAGATCGTGGAGTGCTATGATGCTCGTCAGTTCGAGATCGCGGACCATCCTCAGGATCTCGATCTGATGGTGAATATCGAGGTGGTTCGTCGGCTCGTCGAGGAACATCACCTGCGGTGTCTGCGCCAGCGCTCGGGCGATATGGACGCGCTGGCGCTCGCCTCCGGACAGCGTCTGCCACGGCTGTTTTCCGAAGGCCGTCATATCCACGCGGTCCAACGCGGCGGTCACCGCTTTCTCATCGGCCTTGGACCACCCTGCGAGCGCCGAGCGGTGCGGCGTCCGCCCGAGGCGGACCACGTCACTGACGGTGACATTGGTGTCGGTCGCTGCGCTTTGTTGGACGAAGGCTACCTGCCGCGACAACGTCTTTCGCGGGACTTGTGCAATGTCCTGACCATTTATCTCGACCCGACCGGACGACGGGTGCCGAAGACCTGCGAGGAGCCGCAGCAAGGACGACTTGCCTGATCCGTTGGGGCCGATGAGGCCAAGCGTTTCGCCGGGTGCAACCGAAAGCGAGACACCCGAGACGATCGTTTTCCGCTTCACGCCCCATACGAGGTTTTCGGCGACGATGCTCATGTCTGCGGCCTCGCGCGGTAGAGGATGATCGCGAAGAACGGCACACCCACGAGTGCGGTGACGACACCGATGGGAACCGTCTGTTGCGTGGCGATCATTCGCGAAGCGATGTCTGCGACCACCATGAATACCGCCCCGACCACCGCGCAGGCCGGTAGCAGTCGCAGGTGCAACGGCCCGACAACGTATCGCGCCGCGTGCGGCACGACCAGCCCCACGAAACCAATGGCGCCCACCATGCTGACGATCGTCGCGGTCAGCAATGCGGTCACGCCGAACAGCGCGAGCCGGATGCGGCCGACCGGCACGCCAAGCGCCGCGGCATCTTCGTCACCGAAGGTGAAGGCGTCGAGTGAGCGTGCCATGCAGATGCAGATTGCCAGGCTGGCGAGCACGACGATCAGAAGAAGCTGGAAATCCGGCCAGCGCACGCCGCCGAAGCTGCCCAACAGCCAGAACATCACGTCCCGCGCCTGCTGCGCGTTGCCGGAGGTGGTCACGATGTAGGAGGTCAATGCGTTGAACAGCTGCGAGGCGGCCACGCCGGCCAGGATCGTGTGGTTCGGTCCGCTCGTTGCCCCGTTTGACAGGAGCGCGACAAGCGCGAAGGCGGCGAAGGCGCCGGCGAAGGCGCCGAGGGACAGGGACAAACTTCCTGCGCCGATGCCCAGAACGATCACGCACACCGCGCCCGTGGACGCCCCGGCCGATACGCCCAGCACGAAGGGCTCGGCAAGTGCATTGCGCAGAAGCGCCTGAAGGATGGCCCCGCAGATCGCCAGCCCCGCCCCGGCAAGGGCCGCGATGAGTGCCCTGCTGAGGCGCAGGTTCCAGACGATGCTCTGCTCGATCGGAGCGATTTCAGCACTGGTCAGACCCAGTTCGTTGGTGATCGACAGAAACACCGTCGTCAGACCGATGTTGTAATCGCCAATCGCCGTCGCGGCGGCGACGGCGAAGCCGAGGACGATCAGCGAAAGGCAAACCAGAAGGACGAGGCGCGCGGCCCCGCCATCTGACGTGGCCGACGACATCACGGAAGATCGAGCTCTTTGAGTTGTTCGGCCACCTGCTCGGCGCCGTAGAGTGTGCGGATGCTCGGGTTCATCGCGGCACCGCTCATGACCACGATCCGTCCGTTCTCGACCGCGCTCATCTGGCTGACCGTCGGATCCGTCTTCAGGAACTCGATCTTGTTTTCTGCGGTGTCGAGATCCCAGCGATTGCGGTCGACTTGCGCGGCGACGAACACGGTCGGATCGGCCGCCATGATCCCCTCCCAGCCCAGGGCCGGCCAGTCCGACTCGGTCTGGATGGCATTGGTCCCGCCGAGGATGTCCGCGATATAGCCCGAAGGGCCGTTGCCCCCGCCGAGATAGGCGTCATCTGCAGGCGACGGGCTGGAGAACCAGAACAGGAAGGTCAGGTCTTCGTTCTCGGAGAACTGCTCGCGCAGCGAAGCTTCGCGCGCCTTGAAGTCGGCGATCAGCGCCTCGCCACGGTCGGCCACGTCGAAGATGCGGGACAGATCCTCGATCTCCTTGTAAAGCAGGTCCATGCTCCAGAGTTCGTCGCGCGAACCGTAAGCATCGCCGGCATCCAGGGTCGTCGAACAGGCACTGGGTGACAGGTAGGTCGGAATCCCAAGGTCTTCGAAATCCGACCGCTTCGCGACCTTGCTGTCGGGGCCGAGCAGGGTGGTGAGCATCGCCGCCACGAAATCCGGCTGCTTTGACAGGATGGCTTCGAGTTGAGGGAACTCGACGGTCAGGACTTCGACCTCTGCATTGGCGTCGGCAAGTTCAGGCAGCACCGAGTTCGGCCAGAAGGCGCTGGCGGCCATCCGATCCTCTACCCCCAGAAGCAGCATGATCTCCGCGCTGTTCTGGCCAAGGGCGACGGCGTTTTGCGGCGTTTCTTCGAACGTGATGCTCCGGCCACAGTTTTCGATGGTCAGGGGAAAGTTCGTCTGACCTTGAGCCGCGGCGCCGGAAAGGGCCAAGACAGCTGTTGCAAATGCGAGGATCGGCTTGTGCGGCATCGAGGGAGTCTATTGTTGAGCATATTTGTCAGGAATCCCTATAGTCGTTGGGGGCCAGCCTCAAGAGCGTTTTTGTCAGGTATTTGGCTCCCCCGTGCTTCGGCGCCCTTACTAGACCTGGTGGACTGTTTTGCCCTTCCAGGTTGTTTCCTGCACTTGAACCGAGCCGATTTCTTCCGGCGTCATGTCGGAGAGGTCTTGTTCGAGCACTATGAAGTCTGCCCATGCTCCTGGTTTGAGTTGTGCGGTCTCGCCCGCCATCCCGAGGGCGGCTGCGGCGTTTGTCGTAAAGATCGGGAGGGCCTGTTCCAGAGTGATCGCCTGGTCGGCGCCTATGGTACCGGCAAAGGCGCCGGTGGTGTCACGCCGGGTCAGCATACCCGCGAGTCCCGTCCACGGATTCGCGTCAGGCGCGGCCGCGGGCCAGTCACTGCCGAAAATGACAGTGGCGCCACTCTCAAGCAGCGACTTGATAGGGTGGCATTGTTCCAGCCGCTCGGTCCCGAGGGCCCGTTCTTGCAAAGGGGTGTTCGCATTCGGGACCCAGAGCTTCGGCGAGACTTCCGCGACAGCGTCAAGCGCTGCGAACCGGTGCCGGTCGGCAGGATCGACGAAGGCGCAATGTGCGAGTTCGTGACGCAGTCCCGACGAACCGTTCGCCGACCGCGCCGCTGCGATAGCGTCGAGGCCTCGTCTCGTCGCGTTGTCGCCGACCGAGTGCATCTTCACGACGAAACCGGCGGCATCCAGCTCGGTCACCCAGTCCGCGAGCCGCTCCGGATCCAGTAGTAAAGTCGCGTCCGGTTCATGTTTGTCGGCGTCGTATCCGGGGGTCTCGTAGGGCGCGAGGAACGAGGCGGTGTGGGCAGGCGCGACACCGTCGAGGAACAACTTGGCGAACCCCGTTCTCAGGTTTTCGCTGGCATAGGTGTCGCGCAGTCGGATGAGGTCCGGGGTCGCGACGGGTTCGGGGCCGAGCGGAGAGAAACAGGATATGTGAGCGGCCGTATGGAGCGTCAGTTTGCCCGTCCTGTCGGCCGCGGCGTAGGTCGCGAGGTCCGATTCGGTGGCCATCGGTTCCTTGAAACCCACATACCCCATCGCGGCGAAGTAGGACGTGAAATAGTCGACGGCCTGCCCGAGTTGGTCCTGGTTCGGGGCGGTCAGGCGCCGAAGCGGTGCCCCTGCCGCCTCGTGCAGGATGCCGTTTGGCGTCCCGTCTTCCTCGCGCTCTATGAGACCACCAGCGGGCGCTGGCGTGTCGTCTGCGATCCCGGCGGCGGCCAATGCGGCAGAGTTGCACCAATAGCTGTGTTGAGTCGCATCCGCGAGGGCCACCGGGTGCGCCGGGGCGATCCGGTCGAGCAGGCGACGCGGCGATACGCCCATCTCCTCACGCATAGAACCGGACCAGGGGCCGCCGGTAATCCAGGCGCCTTTGGGGACCTTTTCCGACTTTTTTTCAACGGCCTGCAATAGCTTTCTCAAGGGCGCGCCGTAGCCAGTGTAAACCTCGAACAGGTCGCGACAGGCCCCCCAAAGTGCGTGGGAGTGGGACTCGATCAGCCCCGGCATCGCATGGCGGCCGTGCATGTCGATCCGTTTGGTCCCGGGGCCGGAAAGCGCCTCGATGTCGCCGTCGGATCCCACCGCGATGATCCGTCCATCAAATGCCGCGAGCGCAGTCGCGCGCGGTCTCGCCGAATCCAACGTCCTGAAACGGCCGTTCGTCCAAATCGTATCTGCCTGCATTCCGAGCGCCTCCTGTGGTCGTTGATAATGACAACAAAAACTGTTGACCAAGTCAACGATAGTGTTCTAGCGTTCATCGGCAGGAGGTATCCCATGCAACCTGCAAACGACGATCTCGACCAAGGCACCAGGGAAGAGGCGGGGCAGATCCACCCCCCGATCGGTAGCCTTCTGGATGCTTTGAGTTTCCGTGTTCAGCTACTCGCCGCCGTGAACGAGCGTTCGGGAAACATCTATTTCCGAGACACGCTCGGCCTCAGGCTGAACGAATGGCGGGTGCTGGGTGTCACCCAGGCGATGCAGCCGCTGGAGTTCGACAACCTGCGCCGGATGCTTGTCATGGACAAAGGGCAACTCAGCCGCACCCTGCGCGCACTGGTCGAGCGCGGGTTGATCGAGACGACTCCCCTGAAAACGGACGCGCGAAAGCTTTCCTTGCGCACGACCGACCAGGGCAGGGCGCTTCACGACGAGGCCCTCGAGCTCACGCGCCAGCGAAACGAGGCCACCGTGGAAACCCTGAGCAAGGAAGAATGCCTCGAGTTTCAGAGGCTTCTCAACAAGATGATCGCTCACAACCGTGAGCTGGCCGAGATCGCGGGGCACGCCCAATGACCGACGCAGCACCAACCCCCACCATCCGCCGAAATCCAGTCCAGTTTGTCGGCCAGGTCGTCGCTGGCCTGTTCGCGCTCGGCATTCTTGCCGTCATTGCCTTCTTCGTGCTGGATGAAGCAAACGCACGGTTCGGCGTGATCGCGCTCAGCGCTGTCATCGTCATCCTCACGCAGCCACTCGCCCGTGGGTCCGGCTGGTTCAGACGCGTTCCTGCCCTTGGCTGGGCCATCGACATCGCGCTCGTCGCGGGCCTGGTCTACACGGCGATCTGGTTCTTTACCGTCAAACAGGAGCTCTACACCGGCTTCTACATGGCCACGCCCCAGAACGTCCTTGCAGGGATCGTCGGCATGGCTGTCGTCTTGTTGCTGACGGCTCGTTCCTGGGGATGGGCGCTCGTCATCATGGCGCTCGTTTTCGTGGGCTTCGGGTTCGCGGGACCGTTCTTGCCCGGCCTCCTCGAACACTGGGGCATGCAGGTCGGCGATTTCATGCAGATCGCCTGGTACAGTTTCGACGGGGTGTTCGGCCGCACGACAGGGCTCGTCGCCGATACCGTGCTCGTCTTTCTAATCTTCGGGGCAGTTCTCGAACGCACGGGTGCCGGAGAAAGCCTGATCCACATTTCGACAACGCTCACGGCCCGTATCCGTGGCGGCGCGGCCCATGCGGCCATCGTCGCCAGTGCGATCTTCGGCATGATGAGCGGATCTGTTGCCGCGAATATCGCGGGCACGGGTGTGTTCACGATCCCGATGATCAAACGGCAGGGCTTCTCGGCGAACTTCGCAGGTGCCGTGGAGACGTCTGCCTCGTCCGGCGGGCAACTGACCCCGCCGATCATGGCGGCGGCCGTGTTCGTGATGGCCGACCTGGTCGGCATGCCCTTCGCGCTGGTCATCGCTGCCGCCACGCTCCCGGCCGTATTCAAATACATCGGCCTGTTCGCACAGGTCTACGCCGAGGCGATCCGGCTCGACATCCAGCCGATGCCGAAGGACCAGATCCCGCAACTCACGCGCCGGGATTGGCTCAACTCATTGCTGGTCGTTCTGCCGATCGTTGCACTGATGATCACGTTCCTCATGGGGAAATCGCCGGCGATGGCCGGTCTCGTCGGTGTGCTGACGGCTCTGGTTACGGGCTTCGTGCTCAATCCGGACTTCCGGCGCGAACCGCTGCGGATCGCGAACGCCCTGGCGCAGGGAGGCATTCAGGCTGCCCAGATCATGCTTGCGGTCGCGACCATCGGTATCGTTCTTGCCGTGGTCAACGAGACCGGTGTCGCGATCCGCTTCGCTACCTCGATCGCTTCTGTCGGCGACGACTTCCTGCTGCTGGCCCTGATCCTCGCCATGTTCGGGGCCCTGATCCTCGGGATGGGGCTGCCGACGTTGCCCGCTTACCTGATCATCGCGATCATGATCGCTCCGGCGATCATCAAGGCCGGCGTTCCGCCCCTCGCGGCGCACATGTTCGTCCTGTATTTTGCGGTCTACTCGTCGCTCGTGCCGCCGATCGCCTACGGTTGCTACGTCGCCGCGCCGATTGCAGGGGGCCACCCTCTGGCGACCTCTTTCGTTGCCCTTCGTCTCTCGATCGTCGGCCTGCTCGTACCCTTCGTCTTCGTGTTTTCGCCGTCGCTCCTGCTGGTGGCGGGACCGTTCTCATGGGTCGAACTCATTTCGACGATGTTCCGCCTGCTCGTTGCGATCTGGATGTTCGCGAGTGCGTTCGGCGGCGCTGATCCAAGGCTCGGACGCCTTGGCATCGGACAACGCGCGACCCGGCTTGTGCTGGCC
This sequence comes from Maritimibacter sp., assembly GCA_964230745.1. Taxonomy (GTDB): domain Bacteria; phylum Pseudomonadota; class Alphaproteobacteria; order Rhodobacterales; family Rhodobacteraceae; genus Maritimibacter. The sequence goes on from CAXRHZ010000028.1 coordinate 11,252, forward strand.
GCCGGCGCGATGATCCCGGTCGTCGAAGTCTGGGCGGTCGCGAGCCTCGCCGCAATCGCCCTTGGCCTGCTTTCACCAAAACCCAAGAAGCCGCAGCTGCAGGTGCAGTGAAGCGGTGCAATCCCAACAGTAAGGAACATGACATGCTACTGAAGCGAACCCTTCACCTCCTGGCGGCCGGAACCTTTGCCGGTCTGCTCACGGCAGGCGCGGCGACGGCCGACCTCTACAGGGTCACATCGACTGCGCCCGGCCAATCGCCCTTCGTGGTCAACACGGCCATTGCCAAGGTCGTGAACAACCACCTCGATGACATCGAGTTCCAGGTGCGCGCGACAGGGGCCGCGACGCGGCACATGGTCGACGCGGCACAGGGCAAGGTCGATTTCCTCTTTGGATCCGCGACGATCAACTGGCTTCTGGCCAACCAGATCGGGCCGTTCAAGGATTTCACCAACGGACCTGAACTCGAAAGCCAGGTCGGCATGATCTTCTCCTACCAGATCGGACCCTACCACTACGTCACGCGTGCAGACTCCGGCATCGAAACGTTGGCCGATCTCAAGGGCAAACGTGTGTTTGCAGGGGCGCCGGGCGGAGCCGCGAGGGGCGTGGTGCTCGGGGTCCTCAAGGACGTGGCCGGTCTGACGGAAGAGGATATGGATGTCGCCGTGTTCGGCGCCGACGCCGCGGCACAGGCATTCCAGGATGACAAGCTGGACGTGCTTGTCCTCCCCACCAATGTCCCGTCTCCCGTCTTTCAGCAGTTCGCGCTGACCAAGGAGATCCGGCTCCTGGACATCGACACGTCGAAGATGACCAACTCCGACATCTCCATCACGACGAACGAGATCGCACCTGACGCATACGGCGAAAACCAACTCAACGAGTCCGCGATCACAACGCACGGCGCACTCGTGAATTTCAGCGCCGGGATGCACGTCGACGAAGACGTGGTCTACCAGGTGACGAAAGCGATCTGGGAGAACCTTGGGGAACTGCATGAAACAGCCCAGTGGATGCCTAACACGATCCTTCCCGAGCACGCACTTCAGTTGATCCCTGGCCGCCTCCATCCAGGTGCGGAGCGGTATTACCGCGAGCAGGGCTGGGATATTCCCGAGCCGGTCATGTTCGGCCAGGGCAACTGAGGTCAGGCGGGCAACCGTGGCGGCTAGCCGCCCGGACCGATTGGCAGGGTCCCGCATCGCCCGCGGGGCCCTGCAGTTCAAGGGGAATACCGAGGAGATCAGCCAGTGGCGCAGCCGAAAAACATCCTGTTCATCATGTTCGACCAATTGCGGTGGGATTACCTGAGCTGTTACGGACATCCGCATCTCCACACGCCTCATATCGACAGGCTGGCCTCCAAGGGCGTTCGCTTCAATCGTGCGATGATTCAATCGCCGCTCTGCGGCCCGTCGCGGATGTCGACCTACACCGGGCGCTATGTTCACAGCCACGGCGCCGCCTGGAACAACGTACCGCTCAAGGTCGGCGAGTTGACGATGGGGGATCATCTTCGCGATGTCGGCATGGGCTGCTTTCTGGTCGGCAAGACCCACATGGCGGCGGATGCCGAGGGGATGCGGCGGCTGGGGCTGGAGCCCGACAGCGTGATCGGCGCGCGCGTGTCGGAGTGCGGCTTCGACGTCTACGAGCGTGACGATGGGATGCGCCCAGAGGGGCCTGACGGGTTCTATGACGAGGGCGGTGCGCTCAAGTACAACGAGTACCTGCGCGCGAAGGGCTACGAGAGCGACAATCCGTGGCACGACTTCGCCAACTCGGCGCGCGACGACGCGGGCAACGTGCTGTCGGGCTGGTTCCTCGAGAACTCCGACCTGCCCGCAAACATCGCCGAGGACGACAGCGAGACGCCCTATCTCACCCGGCGCGGCATCGAGTTCATCGAGGCGCAGGGGGATCAGCCGTGGTGCTGTCACCTGTCCTACATCAAGCCGCACTGGCCCTATATCGTGCCGGAACCCTACGCGAGCATGTATGGCCCCGAGCACTTCCTCGACCCCGTGCGCAGCGAGGCGGAGCGCGAGACGGATCATCCGGTGTTCAAGGGCTTCCAGAATTCGCCGGTCGGCAAGGCGTTCTCGCGCGACGATGTGCGCGGCAAGGTATTGCGCGCCTACATGGGTCTCATCAAGCAGTGCGACGACCAGATGGGCGTGCTGTTCGACTACCTCGAGAAATCGGGCCGGATGGAGGACACGATGATCGTCGTGACCTCGGACCACGGCGATTTCATGGGCGATCACTGGATGGGGGAAAAGACCTTCTTCCACGACGCCTCCGTGAAGGTGCCGCTCATCATCTACGACCCGTCCGAGGAGGCCGATGCGACACGCGGCACCTCGACGGACGCGCTCGTGGAGTGCATTGATTTCCTGCCGACCTTCGTCGATGTGGCGGGGGGCGATGCGACCAAGCTCGACCATATCCTCGAAGGTCAGTCGCTGCTTCCGATGCTGCGCGGGGGGTCTGCCCCCGACCGGGACTACGTGATCTGCGAATACGATTTCTCGACCAGCCCGATGTGCGATGACCTTGGCATCGCCCCGGAAGATGCTCGCATGATCATGGTCGCCGACCGTGAATGGAAAATGATCCACTTCGTAAGCGGGCACCGCCCGATGCTGTTCGATCTTGAAAACGATCCCGGGGAACTCGTTGACCTCGGGTCTTCCAAGGTACATGCCGGAACCCTCGACAGGATGCACGAGCGCCTCCTCGATTGGGCCACGCGGCCTGCAGCCCGCACGACCGTAAGCACAGATGCGATCCTGACGGAACGCAGGACCGACGAAGCGCGCACCGGGGTGCTGATCGGCGCCGTGGACCCCAACGGGTTTGCCCCCGAAGTCATACAGAAGTACGTCGGGCGAAAGGTTCGCAGAATCGGACCGGACCGGGGCGCAGCCAAGCGCGCGGGTTAACGCATCGACCAATCCGGCACCGCGCAAGCGGTGTCGACAGGCCTCACGCATTCACATACGGGGATGGAGGATCACAGCCGCATGTCCCGATGGGCTCACACCGCGCTCCTGCGGCTTTCTCCGCGTCGTCCCTGGCACAAGGACGTGACGCGCGAGACGCTGCGAAAGGACGCCTTCGCGGGTCTGACCGGGGCGGCCATCGTGCTTCCGCAAGGCGTCGCCTTTGCCCTGATCGCGGGATTGCCGCCCGAATACGGCCTGTTCTCTGCCGTCGTAATCGCCGTGATCGCCGCACTTTGGGGATCGTCACGGGTGATGGTGTCGGGGCCGACGACGGCGATTTCTGCGCTGGTCTTCGTGACGCTGTCCGCCTTCGCGACCGCCGGCACGCCCGGCTTCATCGCCTTGGCGATCACGCTGACGCTTATGGTCGGGGTGATCCAGTTGATCGCGGGGCTTGCCGGGCTAGGTGCGCTCATCGCCTTCGTCTCTCATTCCGTCATCGTCGGGTTCACCGCGGCCGCCGCCGTGCTGATCGCCGTGTCGCAACTGCCCGCGGTGTTCGGCGTGGACGTGGAGCGGGGCGGGGAGGTCGTCGAGCGGATCTCACGCCTGCTGCCGGAGCTGGGCGGCGTTCACTGGAGTGCCGTCATCGTCGCCGGCGTTACGCTCGCCAGCGTCGTCCTCATGCAGAGGATCGACCGCCGGCTTCCCGCCTTCGTGCTCGCGCTCGCCCTCGGTAGCGTCGTAGCGCAGCTTCCGGTCTGGCCCGAAGGTCAGATCGCGTTCTTCTCACCGCTGGAGTCCGTTGTCCCCGCGCTCACGACCCCCTCGTTCGATCTGGACCTTTGGGGTCAGCTTCTCCCGGGGGCGGCCGCCATTGCTTTCGTCGGCCTGCTCGAAGCGATCTCGATCGGGAAGTCCTTCGCCGCGCGCCGGGGAGAGAAATACGACAGCAACCAAGAGCTGATCGGTCAGGGTCTGTCCAATGTCGTGGGCAGTTTCACACAGTGTTACGCGGGCTCCGGCTCCTTCACCCGCTCCGGCGTGAACATGGAAAGCGGGGCGCAGACGCCGCTCGCCGCCGTTTTCGCGTCGGGCTTCCTGCTTTTGGCGCTGCTCGTGGTCGGCCCGCTCGTCCCGTTCGTGCCCGTGCCTGCGATGGCGGCGGTCATTCTCTATGTCGCGTGGCGGCTCGTGAATGTGCGCGAGATCAGGCACATCCTGCAGAGCGGACGCAGCGAAACCGTCATCCTGTTGTCGACCTTCTTCACCGGGGTTTTCTCGGAGCTCGACTTCGCGATCATGGTCGGCGTCGTCGTCTCGCTGGTGGTTTTTCTGAAAGACAGCGCCCAGCCGCTCGTCGCGGTCGGTGCGCCGGCAACGGCCAATGGCCGGCGGGTGTTTCGCAACGCCGAGGCGTTGAAACTGCCGGAGTGTCCGCAGATCCGCATGATGCGGGTCGAGGGGCCCATCTTCTTCGCCTCCATTGAACATATCGAGCGGGAGTTCGACCGGATCGAAGCACGCGCCGAGACGCGGCAGACGCGTATCCTGAGCCTCAAGGCGGTGAACAAGATCGACCTCACAGGCGCGGACTTCCTGATCGACCGCATCAAGAAGGCGCGCAGGCAAGGCCGCGACATGCACCTGATCGCGGTCGCTGCACCCACGCTGCGGGTGCTGAACCGGCTCGGGGTCACGCGGTTCGTGGGCGAGGACAACCTGCATGCCCACAAGACCGAGGCCATCGCCGAGGCGGTGCGCCGCGCCGACGACGACATCTGTGCGCGCTGCACGCTCCGGGTGTTCAAGGAATGCGCCGACAAGCCTGGCCCGGCGGACGGGAGTGAGCCATGCCCGACCAACCCGATTTCCTTGTCATCATGACCGACCAGCACCGCTGGGACTGGCTGGGCTGCAACGGGCACCCGGTGGTGAAGACCCCGAACATCGACCGGATCGCCGCGCGCGGCACGACCTTCGATCAGTATTTCGTCGCCTCGCCGGTCTGCATGCCGAACCGCGCGAGCTTCATGACCGGACGGTTTCCGACGGTTCATGGCCTTCGGTATAACGGCTGTCACCTGCCCGTCGAGGCCAACACCTTCGTCGACGTGCTGCGCGCGGGCGGCTACCGGACCGGCGCCATTGGTAAATCGCACCTTCAGCCGATCGTGGCGCGCAGGGTCTCTCCAGAGCATGCCGCGGGTCCGATTTCGGAGGCGTGGAAGGTAGAGGAGGCCAAGTACGAAGAGGAGCAGCCGAGCCGCTACCAGGGGGAAGAGGATTACGACGTGTCCCTTCCTTACTATGGGTACGACCACGTCGACATGGTCACGGACCACGGGACTTCAGCCGGGGGGCATTACCGCCAATGGCTGCGGCGGAACTATCCGGATGTCGCCGAGAACCCGATGCGTGGTCTGCCTCACGACCTCAGCGTTCCCCAGGCTCTTCGTCCGGACATGCCCGAAGAGGCCTACAGCACCTTCTACATCCGGGATCGTGCGGTCCAATACCTGCGCGATCAAGCCGGGTCCGAGCAGCCGCTCTACACCTTCGTGTCGTTCCCGGATCCGCATCATCCGTTCAACCCGCCCGGAAAATACTGGGACATGTACAGCCCCGATCAGTTCGACCTCGGCACGCGCTTTGCAGATCACAAAGCACCGCCGGTGCCGCTTGCGAACCTGCACGAAGATTTTGAATCCGGCATAGCTCCAGCCGCACCGACGTTCTCGTTCATGGCCAGCGAACAGCACCTGAAGGAAGCGATGGCCTTGACCGCCGGCATGATCACGATGATCGACGATGCGGTGGGCGACCTCCTCTCCGCGCTCGAGGCATCGGGGCGGGCCGACAATACCGTGGTGATATTCACCTCGGACCACGGCGATTACCTTGGAGACAGCGACCTGTTGTTGAAGGGCCCGTGGATGCGGGAGTCGATCAACAAGGTTCCGTTGGTCTGGAGCGATCCCGCGACGGCGGACCAACCTGCACGGACCGCCGCCCTGACCTCGACCGTGGACATCGCGCCCTCGATCCTCGCGCGGGCCGGACTTGCCCCCTACAACGGCCTGCAGGGACGCTCGTTCCTGCCGGTCGTCGAAGGTGCCGTCGGCGCGCGTTCCGACGTCATGGTCGAATACAACGATGCCAACGCGCGGCAGGGGTACAAATCGCCCGCGCGGATCCGGACCCTCGTTACCGAAGACTGGACGTTGATCGTGCCGGGCGGCGAAGGTTGGGGCGAACTCTACGACCGCAAGTCCGACCCCGAGAACGTCGACAACAAGTGGGACGATCCGGCATATGCCGACATTCAGGCACGGTTGACCCGTCGCCTGCTCGACCGCGTGATCGGGCAAATGGACGAAAGCCCCCGCGCGGTCCATCCCGCGTGAAGGTCGCGGACACGACCGGGCTGCTCCAGAGATCTTGAGGTTTATCGAGCAATCGGGAGCTCACCATTTCGTAAAAAATGGGCAAACCAGCAAAACCGATGTCCGCCAAGGCGCTAGGTTTTCGCTGCAGCAAGCGGCGGCACGTCCCCGTCGTGGCCTTACGGCTCTGCGCGCACGAGGACCGCTCCGACCAGCACAAACCAGAGGATTGCCCCGAGGCCGAAGACACTTCCCGCGCCATCGCCGAGAGGGGGCAGGACCGTGGCCAACCCCGTGCCGCCCGTCAGCAGGCCGAGACCGGATACGGCGCGCGGCAAGACCCCTGCGCGCCAAGCCGCGAAGCTGACGCACATGATCCACACGCCTCCCGCGATCTCGTTGCCGCCGCCGAGGCCCAGTTCCACGGAATGCAGCACCGACCAGAGCTCGACGGCGCCGTCCGGGTCGGTGGCGTAAAGGTGCCCGGTGCGCTCGACCGCAACATTGGCGATCATGCCTGCACCCAAGACCAACGCGGCCCACACGAGGCCGGTGGCGCGGGCGAGGTCGGCGAGACCGGGCAACGTGGTGGACAGGCGCCGTGCCAGTGCGGTGACGAGCACAAGGAGGGCGAGGGCGTTAACGATGTAGATGGTGGTGTTCCATGCGATCAGGAGTCCGGGGCGCATGTCGATGAACCGTGCGACCGCTGCGGCGTCGATCTCGCCCGAGCCGAACCCCAGCGGGGCGAGAACCGTCAGGAGAAGCGCGAAGCCGGAAATGTATGTCGCGGCGCACAGGAGGGCGGCAAGGCCGCCGATGCGGGAAAGTGTCATGGGTTTCTCCGTTGAAAAGGGGTCAATGGTTGCGAGCCAGTTCGGTGAAATGGTCTGCGAGGTGATGCGTGCCGTGCGGTGGCGCGACCATGTCCATCGACATGGCCGTGAGAAAAAACTGTGCCGGCCCGTGGATGCGGCGGGGGGTGAGGCGCGGGAGCAACGTGAGCGCTGCCCGCCTCAGCCCGTCGGGCAGACGGGCGACGCGAGGCGGACGTTCGAGCGCGCCAACGGCGAGCGCTGCGAGCTCCGTATGGGTGAACACGTCCGGCCCGCCGACGTCCAGCCAATCCGCCCCGGCGTTCACCGCGTCGGCGGTCGCGATGGCGAGGTCCGCGCCATGGATCGGGTTGATCCGGTGCTGGCCGAGGCCGAACAGCCAGACCCGACCACGCCGGGCCATCGAAAGCACATCTGCCATGTCCGAGAAGTAGCCGGAGGGGGCGACCACGGTACTCGCCACGCGTGAGGCGCGCAGCACGTCCGCGAAGGCGGCCTTCGCCGCGACGAGCGGCACGGCACGCATCCGGTCGGCGTTAAGTACGTGGACATAGGCGAACCGCCCGACCCCCGCGCGTTCGGCCTCGCGCAGGAGGTTCAGGTTGGCGTGGTAGTCGACGTCACGATAGCTCAGACCCTCGGCCTGCCGCGTGATCCCGAGCGCGGATATGACGAGATCGGCGCCTTCCATTACACCCGCCAGTGTCTCTGGGCGGGTCGCTTCGGCCTGGATTACCACGTCGGCCGAGAGGGACCGGGCGCGCGCCCGGTTGCGCACGAGGGCGGTGACGTAGAAGCCGCGCCGCCCGTATTCGGCGCAGAGGAAACGCCCGAGGTAGCCGGTTGCCCCGGCGATGAAGACGGTGCTCATCGGCGGGCCATTCATGACAGGGCCACGGCCACGGCGGCGGCCATCATCGCGCCGGTGACGGGCGTCCACAGAAGGCGTTCGGGGCGCGATGGGCTGGCCGCATTTGCGAGGAGGGTCAGTCCGGTGAGTGCGACGGAGAGCCAGAACGGCCCGTTTTCGAGCCCGAGGTCGGCGACCCCGCCGCGGTCCAGCACGGTTGCGGCCATGAACACGAGAAGTCCGCCCTGCAAGACCGCGAGCCCGCGCCAGAGTGGTGGTAGACGACCCGGAAAGCGGCCTCCCACCGTGAACTTTCCCCATGGGGCACCGGCAGCCAGAACCAGTTGCATGGCGAGGGGCAGGGAGATCAGCCCGGCGTAAGCGATGGCTCCGACGTGTGAAATCATTGCGCTTTCTCCGTGTTCGCGGTTAGCCTCCGCCGTTTTGCCGGGCGAGCCAGTCGTTGCGCCCGGATCGGCGGTATCTGGAAAGGCCGTGAGGTGTGCTTGCCGCCCTGGCCGGTGCGCAGGTCGTGCAGCGCGTCGAAGCGATGACGCCGGTGGCGGAGCAGGTGGGCCGCGGGCTGCCAATGTCCTTTCACGGCACTCACCCGACCACCCGGTGACCGCGCTCCCGCAGACAGGCGACGACGATTGCTTCGCGCCGCTCGGTCACGTCCACCGCGCTCGCCACACCACCCGCGAGGGCCCCGGCAACCGCGCCACCGAGGGCGCTGCCGACCGGGTCCATGTCGCCGTCCATCGCGCCGAACACGGCGCCCGCACCCGCGCCCAGCGTCGCGGCGGCCATCGTTTCGTGGTCGAACTGTTTCTGATCGCGTGCCAGCGCCTGGCATTCGGCGAGGTCATGGCTGAACCGGGCCGTCGGCGCGCCGTCGAGGATCGGGGTGTAATTCGCGCCCGTGTCTGCGCAGGCCGCAAGCATCAGGCCGCCGGCGCACAGGGGAAGGATCGTGGGTGTCATCGTGGAGTCCTTGGTCATCCGTTGTGATGACGAGGACATAGAGGTTGGGTCAGCCCTTCGGGATGACCGCCGGGATCATTGGATTGACACTTGGTGCCAAGCGTCCGGTCACGCGCCGTCCCGGAAGGCCGTGGGGCTCTTCCCGGTCCAACGCTTGAACGCGCGAACGAAGGACGAGGCTTCGGAGAAGCCGAGCAGATAGGCGGTTTCGTTCACCGAGACTTTGCGCGCCGTCAGGTAATCGCGGGCCATCCGTTCACGCAGACCGTCGTGGATCTCGGCAAATGTAACGCCCTCATCCTTCAGGCGACGATAGAGCGTCTGGCGGCTCATGCCGAGGTTGCGGGCCACCTTGTCCATCGAAAGCGTTCCCTTGTGCAAATCGGGCAGGATCTGCGCCTCGATCCGCCCGCGGATCGTTTGAGCGCGGTTGAGTTCTTCAAGCAGCGTCTCGGCATGCCGGGTGAAGATGCCGAACGCATATGCGTTTCCGGGTTCGAAATCGCTCTCGTCCGTTATCCACACCGCGTCGATGCGAAGCGCGTTGCGGGTGGCCGCGAACCGGACGGGTATCCGGAACAGTTCAGGGTATTCTGCCGCGTGGGGTGGCGCGGCATAGGTGACCTCCATCTCGATGGCGAAGGTGGTGTGGGGGAACGACCGGCGAAACTCGCTGATGAACCGGGCGAAGGAGGCCTCGAGGCCGATGTAATCCGGTCCCTGAACCGGAAGGTGATCGACGATCCAGACGTGCCCCTTTTCCTCGACGAGTTCGAAGCGGTCGCGATCCGCGAAGGCGTCGTTCTCGGCCATGAGCCGAAGGTAACGGTTGAGCTGCTCGATCGAATGGGCAAGCGAGGCGGAGCTGTGCACGATCTGGCCGACGACCGACATGGTTTCGAGCCGGGAGTCGAGCGTGTGGCGAAGGAGGAGGGCGGTGTCGCCGGTGGCCTCGATCCCCGCCGCGATCAGCGCCTGATAGGCTGCCACGGGCACGCGGTTGTCCTGATCCGCGAGGTCCGCCTCCGCAAGTCCGGTCGCGGCAAGGAGCGCGTCGCGCGGTGCGCCACGATCGGTCGCGTAGTCGAGCAAAGCAGAAACGAAACCCGCCGCCATCATCGGTTGCGTCATGAAATGATGCCTGATGTCAATTTCGAGTCACCATAGGTCATCGGTTATTCGCCGCAAACCCTGCAGACCCTGCCCCAACGCAGAAAACGAGGATGACCACATGAAACGCACGACGATCTATGTCGCCGCGGGCGCTGTCGCGGGGGCCATCGCTTTCGCATTCGGGGGGCTGATGGCGGCGACGCGCGGGGATGCGCCGGTGATGGCGACGGTTACGGAGAATCTGTCGCTTCCACGACTGGATGTGAACGATGTCACGTTGCACGGCGAAATCACCGGCCCAGACGGCGCGCCGCTCGTCATCGTCCTCCATGGCGGTCCCGGCGGCGACCACCGCTCACTCAAAGGGCTCGCGGCCCTGTCCGACCGTTACAGGGTTCTGTTCTTCGACCAGCGTGGGTCGGGCCTATCCGAGCGGGTTTCGGAAACCGGTCTGGGCGTGTCGGACTACCTCGCCGATATCGAGGCGCTGGCGGAAGCCCACGCGCCGGGGCAGGAGGTGATCCTCGTCGGACACTCCTTCGGCGCGATGCTCGCGCTGGCCTTTATGGGCCAGCAGCCCGAGCGGGTGCGCGGCGCCGTCCTGATCGAACCGGGGTTCCTCGATGCGGCGGGCTATGCGGCATGGGAACAACGGCGCCGGGAGATCGCGGGATCGGGTAGTGTCACGCTCACCGGGCTCCTCGCGGGGTTCCAGGCCCGCAATGTCACCGCGCGGGACGGCGCGGCACAACGCGACTTCATCGTCGGGTCCGTGGTCCACGCCTTCGCAGACCATCCGGCCAACCCCTACCATTGTCCCGGCGAGGCATATTCCGCCCCGTCGTGGCGCTTCGGCGGGGCCGCCAGCGATACATTCTGGGCCGATCCGACGCCGCTCTTTTCAGCTATCGAGCCGGGCATCGGCACCGAGACGCCGCTCCTGTTCCTCGCCGGAGGCTGCAACGACTGGACCGGCGCCCCGCTGCAGGAAGCTCATGCGGCCCGGTTTCCGAAGGCAGAACTGATCACGATCGAAGGGGCCGGGCACGACGTCATCTGGGATCAGAAGGACGCGGCAATCCGGGCGATCCGCCGTTATCTGCAGGAGCTTTGAGGCAGGACGCCCGGCCGAGAGCGCACGCACCCGGGCTTGCGCGCCCCCGCATGAGGAAGGGAGCGCGCGTCCGGTGTGTCGCTTGCGACGCGGAAGGTGTCCCTACCACAGGACCGACTGGCTGCCGCCAAGCTTCGAGTTGCCGAGCGGGCGGTAGCTTTCCACGAATGCTTCCACCTCCGGCGCGTCGAAGAGCGAAAGGTAGGCTTCGGCCCAGGCGAGTTCAAAGCCCTGCACCTCGTCCTCGCCGTTGAAGAGCGTCTGCGCTTCGCCGGCCCTGTCGGTGACGAGCGCTTCGTCCTCGAATGCCGCCGGGACGAACCCGGCCACGCGGTTGATCGCCCCGTCGCATTGAGAGAACAGGTCGTAACCGTCATCGTCGAGCAAGGTGGCCCCGACCACGAGGGGTGCGACCGCGTGAAGCTGGTAGTGCATCGCGCGCGGGCCACGGGCCATTTCGAGCGGAAGTGCTCCGGCCTCGTCCGCCTGGCAGGCGACGGTCAGCAGGGAGTAGGCGCCCCAGGACCGGAGGAGATCGTCGTTCGTCGTCTCGCCCACGGCCGCCGCCGCGAAGCCCGCCCAGGCGCGCAGGTTATTGCGGCTTGCCTTCGGCGGGGCTTCACCATCGAACCAGTTCATGCTGTGGGTCATGCGCTCGCGCAGCCAGCCGTCGATCCGTTCCCCACGCTCCGGGTCCGGCTCCACGACACGGCTGGCCTGCCAGTAGGCCATCGCGAGCCCAGCGACGCGGGACGGCACGGACAGGTTGGCATTCATGCTGCCAAGCTCCGACAGTGCATCGCCCTGCGCCCACTGGTCGAGCGCCGCGATGACGCAACGGGCTTCGGCTTCCGCCTCGGCACCTTCGCTTTCGAGCGCAGCGTTGGCGTGCGAGGTCAGTTCGACGATGAACTCGTCCACGGGATCGAGTGCTTCGTTCACCTCGGCATTGGATTGCTCGTCGATGTCGGAACGGTCCTCGCTTTCGTCCGTGTAACGGCTCCCGTAGGAGAGCGAGACCACCGGCTCGGGCACCTCGAAGCAGGCGTCGTTCGCACCCTGCGAGGACTGGGCCTGCGCGCCGGTAGTCCCAAGGGCCGTGGCCAGCGCCACGATGGAAAGGGTCGTTTGGCGTTTCATTCGGAAGTCCTTTCGTTTGTCAGGAGCCCAACGCGGCTCTGCGCGATGGTGTTTCCGGCCTCGGCGGCCCGCTCGAGCCAAGCGCGTGATTTCGCGGTGTCGGTTTCGACCCCGATGCCGTAGGCATAGGCTTCGGACAGGAGCATCATGGCTTCGTCCTGGCCCTGTTCGGCACTGGCGCGCAGCAGGTCGGCATAACGCGCTACCCCGCTCGCTCCATCGCCGTCCCGCACAAGCTTGGCGAGCTCGAGTTGGGCAACCGGATTGCCCTGTTCGGCCGCGGTCGCATACAGACCGCGCACGTCGATGCGCTCGTTGACCGCGCTGCGGATTTCGTCGTCCGAGAACCGCAGGAGCTTCAGGGCGGCGGGAATGTCTTCCACCGAGGTCACGTCGATGTAGTCGGTCCATAGCTCCGTCGCTTCCTCGAGCGGGATCTCGGCCCGGCCTTCCTTGCGCATGGCAAGGAGTTTGCGGAAGGCGAGCGGATAGTCCAACTCGGTCGAGGCGCGATAGAGATCCAGCGCCGCGCCCTTGGGATCGTCATAGAGTTCCGCGTTGGCCAACAGCGCGTCCCCCACCGCGACGAGTTCCCAGTCGACTCCGGCGGCGGTCGAACGGGCCACGTCGAGCCAGTGACGCGCCCGGTCAGGGCGATCCAAGGCGGTCATCGCATTGGCCATCCGCACCGCGTCCATGCCGTGACAAGGGATCACGGCCTGAATGCGCCCGATGTAATCCTCGATGCGGTCGGCATCGTCGAGGTGATGCAGCGCGAAGGTCAGCGCCTGGGCATCGCCCGTGCGTTCGATATCCGCGGCAAACGTTTCCCACGCGGAGGCTGCATCCATCTCCGGATCCACTTCGACCAGAAGCTCGATTGCCCGGCCGCTGCCGTTATGTGCAGCCTCGGTGGCCAGACGGATGATCTCGTCGCGCCGCGTCTCGCGGATGCCGGGGTCGGCATAGAGCTTGGCGAGGTCGATCTCGGCCCCGTCCTCACCGGCCGCGACCGCTTGCTCGAACCATGCGCGCGCGGTGTCGCGGTCGCCGCTGCGCAGCGCCGACAGGCCCCGCGCGGAATAGACCGGCTCGCCGCTACGCCGGGACATCGCCACGAGCTTGCCCAGCCCATCGTCCGAACCCCCGCCGAATTCGCGCAGCAGGTTGGCGAGCGAGCGGCTGCGTTCGTTGATCGCCTGGGACTGGAGCTGGGCCATCGTGATGTAGGTCTCGGACGGACCCATGTCGGACATGTCGAGCTCGGCGGAGGTGATCGTCATGTCGCCAGAGAACGCCTCGGCACCATACCAAAGCTGGGCCTTGCGGTCGCGCGGCGCATTCGGCGCACGGCAATGATACGCGCGCTGCAGCGCCTGCATGAATTCGGTGCGCCCGTTATCGCGGACCATCGCGCGCAGATCCGAGGTCAGCGCGGTGAACTCGGCAGCGTTGTCGACATAGCGCAGTTGCAGCCGCGCGTCGCGCAGGAGCGCCGCCCCTTTCTCGGGGTCGATCTCGAGTGCTCGGTCGATGAGGGCCTGCGCCTGCTCTTCTCCGGCCCAGCGTCCGTCGCGTTCGAGAACGGCGTCGCTGAGCTGCGCAAAGGCCCAGGCGGGCGGGTCAGGCAGTTGTGTTATTTCGGTCAGGATCTCGATGCGACGGGCCCGGTCCTCCGGGTTGCCGGTATCGGTGTCGCGCGCCATGTTGGCGAGGCGGGTGTAAGCGGTGAGATCGCCAAGGTCGGCGGAAGCCTCGTACAGGGACATGGCGCGTTGCATGTCTCGCTCCGCGAGCGCGCCGCGCTGCAGAACCTGCGCCAACTCGGTCATCGCGAAGGTCAGCCGGCCGTCGGCCGCCTGTTCGAGATGTGCCATGAGCACATCGTTGTCCTTGTCGATGAACTCCGCGTTCATGTGGTATCGTGCCACCTGCCACGCAGCGTTGAAGTCGCCGAGACTGGCCGAGAACCGGTACCAGGTTTCAGCGAGGTCGTGGTCGGCAGCCACCACGTCGCCGCTTCGGTAATAGGATGCGATCTGGTTGATGCGGTCGCAGACGAGCGGATCGGCATCCCCGATCTTGCCCCCGAAGGCCATCGTGATCGCGACGTCCGAGGCGATGTTCCAATCGGGAACGTCGATGCCGGATGCGGACATGGAGGCGAGTTCGATGATCGCGTTCGGGTGCCCCTCGTAGGCTGCCGACCGCAGGAGCGACAACGCCGCTTCTTCGTCGCGTGCCACCCCGCCGCGCCCTTCCGACAGGATGCCGGCCGCGGTGACCTTGACCGACCCGGACGACCCCGGCGCAAGATCGACGAGGGCCTGGGCCAGCCCCTCTTCCTCGATCTGGTCCACGCGTCCGGCGGCCGTCAGGAGGGCGAGCCGGTCGCGCATCCGGTCGGCGTCGTCATAGGACTCCGAGCGCGCGTCGAGCAGCGTCTGCGCCTGTTCGATCGTGCCGAACCAACGCTCGGCGTCCGCCTGCCTGAGCAGACGGAGATCCCGGCGCACGAGCGCATTGGAACGCTCGCCGAGCTGCGTCCCGTCCCAATCCTCCCAGCGTGCGCGCACTTCGTGGTTCGGCGGGCGCGGCATGCAGAGATCCTGCGGTGCCATGTCCGGTGGCGTGAACGTCACCTCGATCGGTTCGGCTTGTGCAGGCGACCCCGCCGAGAGGGCCAGACAGGCCGTCAGCGGAGCCGTGAGACGAAATGGGGCGGTCATTGATGCCTCCTGTTCGGGTGGCGGTTCAGTCGGAATAGGTGCTCGTCGCCGCGTGCAACTCCGATCCGTCGGCGTCGCCGGTGACGACGACGGTCGAGCCGGTGCCGCGTTCGAGCGTCACGGGATCGAGGCTGGCGAGCGTTTCGCCGTCCTGGCGCAGCTCGAAGGTGAGCGTGAGCGGTGCTTTCAGCGCGACGCCCGCATGGCCGCCGGGCGCGACGTCGGACATGGCGGCGGTTTCGGCCTCGACCGCATAGAGGTCGAAGGTTTCGAGGTCGCCCAGATTGTAGACAAGGAGGTCCGCCTGAGCGGGAGAATCCTCGACCGCGTCCTCGATGAGGGTCGTTTCCTCGCCGTCCGCGATCACGGTGTAATGGGTGTTGGCACCCACCTCGACCTCCGAGGCGTCGTTGGCGATGTCCAGGTCGATCGAACCGGGCTGCACCTCGACATAGGGCGTGAACCCGGCCTCGTTGGTTTCGACATCCGTAGTGCCGATGCGCGCGCCGCCGCCGTCGGCGTCGAGAACGCGCAGGAACGATGCGTCGGGCGAACTTGGCTCGGGATAAAGGCCGCCGTCCTGTGCCATGGCAGGCGCGGTCAGACAGGTCGCGATTAGGAGCGTGGTGATGCGTTTCATGTGGATTGATCCTCCGTTTTGCAGATGGAAAGGGTTGCGTCGTCGGTCGCCGGACGATCCAGCGTGACCTCGACCCGGGTGAAATCGGGGCGCCAGGCAGGCGCCGTGTATTGATAGAACCAGCGTGTCGGCTCGTAGCGGATGGGGCGGCGAATGGGCGTGCGCGCCTCGATCCCTTCGGGGCCTGTCAGGGTAACGACCGCCTCGCGTCCGTTGGCCCGGCCGGTATCGATCTCGATATAGCTTTCGCGGGTGAGCATCCCCTCGGGCAATTCCGCGGCGAGGTCCGATGACCCCCCCGTTTCCGTCTCGAGCGCCGAGCATTCGGCGGCGACGGGCGCGAGAAGTTCGCGCAGGGGCATCTCGCCGAATTCGCCGAGGTTGTTGTAGATCGGGTTCTCCCAGATCAGCACCGCGGGCGGGTTCTCGCGAAAGTCCTCCGACAGCAGGAACGACGTCATGCCCCCGAACTGGTTGCCGCCGGTGATCGAATAGTTCGCCACGGCGAGTTCGGCTTCCTCGGCGAGGAACTGTTCGAAGTGGAACGTGGCCTCGGCGGACATGGACGTGCCGGCGAGCGCAATGGGCGGGCCGGAAGAGTCGGATGCGAAGATGCCGGAGTCCGCGTTGGCCTCGCTTGTGCGCGTGGTTTCATAGCCTTGCACTTCCGCGGCCGGCACCGTCTGGCGGCAGTATTCCTGGATCGTGCCCCGCAGGCGGGAATCCATGGGCTCGACGTCTGTCGGCTCGGTCTCGTATCCGGTCTTCTCAAGGTCGTCGTAAGCGGGCAGTTCCCGTATCGTATCGCCGAGCGCGGCGGCCACAGCGCGCGCGCCTTCCGGGCTCCAGTGGAAATCCGTGGGTTGGAAAGGGGCGGCCTCGGCCCGGCGCATTGCGCGCATCGTATCCACGACCGTTACCCCGGCCTCCGCAAGCTTCGCGAGAAAAGCGTCATAGGCGATCTCGGCGATGTCGATGTCGAACCCGTAGCCCTCGACACCCGGCGGAATGTTTCCGGGCATGGCAAGGCTCTTGGTCGGAACCGGCACGTAGATCAGTTCGGTGCCCTGCGCGCGCAGGGCTTCCGCGATGTCGCCGACCAGGCCGGCGGCTTCGGGTGACAGCGGCTGGTTCATGCGGAAATCCAACGTCAGCCGATAGAACGTGCCGTTCTTGCCCTCGACGAGTTGCGGCGAGGCGAGGTCGAGGTTGTTGCAGCCGTAGTTCGACGTCTGGGCTGCGAGCGGCGTGGCGCCGAACGCCATGACGGCGCAGGTTGCGGCGGGGACGAAGCGTTTCATTGAACGGTCTCCTTTCCGGTGTCCTCGGACGGGGTATCGGTGTCGAGCCGGGCCAGCAGCGTGCGTGCCGCGGCGCTCATCCCCAGGTCGCCCTCCTCACGCACGACCGTGAGAAGGCTTCGGATCTGCGCGGGGTCGCCTTCGGTCTCGCCCGACATCATGTCGCGCACGAGATCCATCGCGGCCTCGGCGTCGCCGTTCTCGGCCCGCTCGATCATGATTTCGCGCACCTCTTCCGGCTTGCGGCCGAAGGGCTCGCCGCTGGCATAGAAATCGGCAAGGGCGTTCACGGCCCGCTCGCTTCCCTGCAGCGCGAGGTTGCGCATGGCGTTCTCCAGGTGCTGAAGCCGGGCCTCGGAAACCGGCAGATCGGGGTCGCGCAGCAGCTTGACCAGTTCGTAGACGGCGTAGTCCCGTCCCGTGAGCCCGGCGGAGGCGAAGTAGAGCGCGGCGGCGGAGCGCACGTCGGGGTCGTCCAGAGCGAGAAGGCGCTCGCCATACTGATAGGCGGCGTTGCCGTCACCGGCATCGGCCAGCCTGCGCATCTCGTCGAACGAAATGTACTGGTCTGCCAGCATACGGCGACGGATGTTCTGCAGTTCGAGCGTCGGAAGATCGCTCGTCCGGGTCACGCGGTTGTCGATGGCCTGCGCCCGGTGGACGGGCAGGGCCGACGTACTCTCGGGCAGGGCGATGCCCTCGGGCGCCGCCAGCGAGAAGGCAAGGGGCAGGGCGAGTGTCAGGTTAACCATGGAGTTCCTCCTCTACGGTCATTTCGGGCTGGCCGAGGTACCGCACCGGGTATTCCCAGATCACGGTCTCCGCCCCGGCCGCGTCCCGCGCGGGTTCGTCGAGATAGTCGAGCATCGGGGCCAAGGGTCCGCGCCCCTCGGTCGCGAGGTTGAGCACGTCGCGGCCCAGAGCGAGCTTGAGGGCCGGGGCGAAGCTCCAGCTCTTGTTCGCGCTGTAGGACGTGCCGATCAGGACGAGATCTATCGCCTCGTCGGCATCGGAGGCGAAGATTCCGCCGTCCGCACCCCCCGCCTCTTCCGCCACGTAGGGCGTCACGCGTTCCGGGCCCAGTCCCAGGCGGGGCGCGAGACTGTCGGATGTCACGAAGGAGACGAGGTCCCCCACGAA
This sequence comes from Maritimibacter sp., assembly GCA_964230745.1. GTDB lineage: Bacteria > Pseudomonadota > Alphaproteobacteria > Rhodobacterales > Rhodobacteraceae > Maritimibacter. Next base: position 29,439 of record CAXRHZ010000028.1, read on the forward strand.
TTCTTCGGGGTTCCGGGCGCGACGGATGAACTCGGTCTCGCCCTGCGCCACCTTGCCGGAGGCCGCGACCCGGTCGGCCACGCGGGCCGCGCCGCGCGGAGTCCAGTGGGTGTCGGTGGTGAGGTACATGGGCGCCTCGGTGCGCCCCTCGATCAACGCCGGGCGCGTGTCGACCGAGGCGATGTCGCGATCGGCGAGTGCGTCGCGGAACCGAGCGTATTGTGCCTCCATCGCTTCGCCCGCTCCCGCGGGTGCCTCATCGCGATAGACGTCCACCTTGGCCGGGATCGGGACAACGACGAGGCGGGTGTCCTGCGCGGCGAGTGCGTCGGCCACCGTCGCGATCTGGTCGACCGCTCCGGCCACCGTTTCGGGCTTGGCCGGGCGCATTTCCTCGTCCGAGAACAGCCAGTGGTTCGACCCGGCGGTCACGCCCTCACGCCCTTCGCCCAAGAGCAGGTAGCGGCCCGCGCCGATGAAGCTCACCGCCGTTTCGCGATGGGGCAGGGCGGCGCTGTAGAGCCCGGCCACCTCGCTTGCGGCCTCGCCTGTGATCACATCGCCTTCGACCTCGTCGAGCAGAGGCTCGTCGGTGAAGACGTCGATATTCACGAACACGGCGTAGCCCATGAAGAGGACGGGAAGCGCATGTCTGAGCATGTATAGGATCGTCTGCATTTTGGCCTCAGAACTGGAAATAGAGGAAGGGTGAAAAACTCTGCTCGGCGAGCTTGAGCAGGGTGAGCGTGGCAACGCTGCCCACGAGCACGGTGGGCACCACCGCCGTCGTGACGCCCAGCGGCGCACCGTCCACCGGCATCAGCCGGGTCTGGGTGAGCCGCATCAACCAAGGTTCCGCGATCACGATGCCGATCGCGATCACCATGAATGCGAGGCTTTCCCCGCTCAGGGCCAGCGCGGCTTCGGGCGCCATCTGCGCACCGTTGAAACCGAGCATCCCGCCGTAAACGGTGAGGGCCTGCCCCATGTCCGGAGCGCGAAAGGCGACCCAGCCGATGAGGACAATCACCAACGTGCGGATCAGCGCTGCCGTGGTACGGGAACGGTCGAGCCCCGTTGCCCGTTCCATTGCCATCCAACCGCCGTGCCACGCGCCCCAGACGACGAAGGTCCAGGCTGCCCCGTGCCACAGCCCGCCGAGCACCATCACGGTGAGCAGGTTGACATAGGTCCGGCGCGCGCCCCGGCGGTTGCCGCCGAGCGGAATGTAGAGATAGTCGCGCAGCCAGACGGACAGCGAAATGTGCCAGCGCTTCCAGAACTCGGTGATCGAGCGGGAGATATAGGGCGTGTCGAAATTCTCGATGAACCGGAAGCCCAGCATCTGGCCGAGACCGATGGCCATGTCGGAATAGCCCGAGAAGTCGAAGTAAAGCTGCACCATGTAGGCGATCGCCCCCAACCACGCGAGCGTCAGCGACGGGTCGGAGCTATTGAACGCGAGGTCTGCGAGCGGGGCGACGGCGTCGGCCAGAAGCACCTTCTTCGCCAGGCCAATGAAGAACCTGAACAGCCCGTTCGTGAACTTGTCCATCGAATGGGTGCGGTGCTGGAACTGGCCTGCGAGGTCCTTGTAGCGCAGGATCGGACCCGCGATGAGCTGCGGAAACAGGGCGATGAAAGCCGCAAAGTCGATCAGCCGCACATCCTCCGGCGCGTCGCCGCGGTAGGTGTCGATCAGGTAGCTCACCGACTGGAACACGTAAAACGAGATGCCGATGGGCAGAAGAATCTGCCAGTGGATACCCAGCGCCTCGGGGGTCGTGCCGAACAGGTCGGCGAAGCTGTCCACGAAGAAGTTGAAATACTTGAACAGCCCGAGCACGCCGAGACAGCCGATGACGCCTACTGCCATCCAGCGTTTCGCAGCATGACGCGCGGAGGCATGTCGGATGCGGCGCCCTAGGAGATAGGTCCAGGCGGTCGTGCCCATCAGGAGCAGCAGGAAATCGACCCGCCACCAGGCATAGAATGCATAGGACCCGGCCAGCAGCGTGACGGATTTGAAGCGCCAGGGCGTCAGGTAATAGAGCGCGAGGAAGCCCGGCAGGAACAGGAACAGGAAGGTTTCGGAAGAAAAGACCATCAGAGCGTCTCCTCATCGCCGCAGGCATCGAATGCACGCGCCGCCGCGTCCTTGCGCAGGCTGTCCGAGATACGGGCCGAGATCTTTTCGACCACGATGTCGGCGGGCGCGCCGCCGCGGGCGGCTTCGAGATAGGTTGGTGTGACCTGGTCGAGGTCGCCGGCGAGCAGGCGCGGCATCTGTTCGGACAGGTCGTTATGGGCCAGCCGCACGGTGGCGAGGCCGGTGCCCCGCACACCCATCCGGTTGCCGTCGAATTCGTTGTTCAGCACGAAGGCGGTGCTGCCGGTTGCCTGCCCGTTGATGGCAAGCCCGGCGCCACGGTTCGTGGCGATCATGTTGCGGTCGAGGATCACGTCACCCGAAATGTCGAGCGCGATCCCACCGCCGATGTTGCGGACGACGCGGTTGTCGGTGATGCGCACACAGCCCGCGCCCTCGGCGACCGTCACGGCGGTCCCCTCGAACCCGGCGATGTCGTTGTCGGCCAGCGTCACGCGGGTCGCGTTGTCGTCGATGCGCAGCGCCTTGCCGCCCCCGAAGTCGAAATCGTTCTGTGCGATCTCTGCGACCCGAACTCCGGAGAGGTGGAGCGCATGGGCGCCGCGCGTGCCGGAAAACCGGTTGTCCGTGATGGCGGCCTGGGCCCCGTCCTCGAGCTTGAGCGCCGTGCCGCGGAACACGTCGAAGTGATTGTCGCGGACCTCGGCGTCGTCGAGTTGGCTCAGTGTGACCGAGCGCAAATCCTGAAACGTGTTTCCGGTCAGCGCGTTGGCGGATCCGTTGCCGAGAAGCCCTTGCGCGCCGACGAAGACGCCGCCGGTGAACGAAGAGCCGCCATAGCCCAGACCACTGAGCGCACTGTCGGTGATGGCGATGCTGCGTTGTCCGACGCCGGCGAGGAACGGCCTGAATCCGGGGATCCCGTCGTATGGGCGACCGTCGGAGCGCAGCGTCGCGCCATCGACCGTCACCGTTCCAAGCGCCAGGATGAAGGCTCCCCGGGTGCGGTCGAGCGTGAGGGTCTGGCCCGGCTTGATGTCCAGCCGGGCACCTTGCAGCACCACGAGCGGGCGGGTCAGGCGCAGCCCTTGCTCGGTGCGCGAAAGGGCGCCTTCCATCCCCTGAGCCCGCGCCGCATCGGTCAACTCGGCCAGCGTCGCATCGCCGGACTGCAGGTACAACGCTTCGCCCGGACCCGCCTCGATCAGCTCGGACACGTTCGCGTCCACACTGGTGGCGAGCTGCATGAGCGCGAGGCGCAGGGACGAGGTCGTGAGCACCACGTCCTCGTCGCCGTCCTGTGCAGACACCGGTGGCGCGCCGAGCGTCGCCACGCAGGCGAGCGCGGCTAGCAGGCGGACGAAAGTTCGGGGGTCAGGCATGCGCATGACGACCCTTCTGGAAGGCAAAGGTCGCGCCGTCGTCGCGGCCTTCCGTATCTCCGGCGAGGTCGACCGCGACAACGGTCAGCGGTGTCTCGCAGGCGTTGTGGACGCGGGCCGTATGGCCGGCTTCCACCGCGAGGTGGTCGCCGGTGAACTTCCGCTTGGGACCGGAGCCATTCGTCACCTGACCCTCGCCGTTCGCGATCGTGAGCACGACGCCGTTTTCGGGCCCGGCCGAGACGACCATGTCGTCGCCCTTGGCCAAGGTCTCTTCGCGCACATGGACGTTCCCCGCGCGGGGCGGGAGGGAGGCATGGGTAAAGACCTCGGCGCGGTGTTTCTTCTTGAGCTCGCTCACCGCCTCTTTCACCATCTGCGCGTTCTCGTGGTTGGTCACGAGGAGCGCGTCGGGCGTGTCCACGACGATGACGCCCTCCATGCCCACCACGGTGACGAGTTTGTCGCCGGCTCGGATGAGGCTGTCGCGCGTGTCGAGCGTGACCACGGCGCCGGTTTCGACGTTGCCTTCGCCGGTCTTTTCGCCGAGCGAATGGATCGCGGGCCAGGCGCCCACGTCGCTCCAGTCCACGTCCACGGGCCGAACCGTCACGCGCGGGCTGTGCTCGAATATCAGGCGCTCGGTGGGATCGTCGCTGGCCTCGGAGAACGGCGCTTCGGCCAGAAGCGGGCCCCAGTCGGTCTGTTCTGCCTGCGCCACCGCGCCCCGCACAGCGGTCAGCGTGCGCGGGTCCAGCCGCTCGAACTCCTCGATCAGCACATCCGCGCGCATCAGCGAGATGCCGGAGGCCCAGAAGGTCTCGCCCTCTTCGACGAGGCGCGTCGCTTCCTCCAAGTCGGGCTTTTCGATGAAGCTGCTCACCTCGTGAAGCGAAGCATGGCCCTCGACCGGCGTTCCGGCCGAGATGTAGCCAAAGCCGGTCTCCGGGTGGCGCGGCACGATGCCGAAGAGGACGATATGGCCTTCGTCGGCGGCGGGGGCCATGTCAAGCACGGCACTGTTCAGGTCGCCTTCGATGATGTGGTCCGAGGGCAGGACGAGCAGCAGGGCGCCCGGATCGGTCTCGGCCAGCGTCAATGCGGCGGCCAGCACGGCAGGGCCAGTGTTGCGCCCCACCGGCTCGCCGATGAAGCGGGCACGTGTGCCGATGTCCGCGAGCTGGTCGAAAAGGATTTCGCGCTCCGAACCGCTGGCCACGATCAGAGGCGCGTCGAACCCGTTGGCGCGGTGCCGAAGCACGGTTTCCTGGAGGAAGCTGTGGCTTCCGTCGCCGTCGATCGGCTGGAACTGCTTCGGCTGGCGGACCCGGGACAGTGGCCAGAGGCGCGTGCCCATTCCACCGGACAGGACGATTGGTACGATATTCTTGTGGGTCATGGGGTCGGCCCTTTCGGTCATTGGATGAAGGTTTCGAGGTCGTCGATCCCCTCTTCGACGCGGCTCAGGGCCGGTCCGAAGGGGTCGTGAGAGACGGAGAGGCGCGCGATCCGGCCGGCCGCGCTGTCGGGCAAGGCGGTATCCGGTTCGAAAGTGAGCGTCGCGTAGTCGTCCGGCGCTCCGCCAGCGGGGATATGCGCGCCTTCGGTCAGCGAGGCGGTGAAGGTGGTGCCGTCGGACAACTCGGCGGTGACGCCGCCTGCGCGTTGGATGTCGTAAATCAGTTCGCGGGGCACTTCGGCCTCGATGACGAGGCCCGCATCTCCGGAGGCGACCGCGAAAACCGCGTCGCCCGCGAGGACGGTGTCGCCCGGGGTCGCGTTGATCGGCCGCGCGCTGCAGTCACAGGGCATGGCGATTGTGAGCGTCTCGCCGTCCGACGTGTCGATCGCGTAGAGCACGTCGCCCTCACCCGCTTCGACATCGACGAAGGAGATCTGCCCGTCTGCGGTTGCGCGCAGGGTCTGCCCGGCGGGCATTACGCGGGCCGGCGTCGTGATGTGTGTCGTGAACACCCTGCGGTCCACGAGGTAGGCGGCTGTCGCAATCAGAATCGCGGCCAGCGCGAGGATCATGAGCGTGCCAAGCACGCGCCGCACGCGAGCTCCAAAGCCGGGCTTGGCATCCGCTGGGTGGCGGGGGGCGCCGTCGCGCGTCAGGTCGGCGCTGCGCATCAACGCGCCCGACGAGGTCAGGTCGCCCGAGATGTAGTCGTTGAGAAGCTGGCGCAGCTGGGCGTGGTGGTCGCCCGTCGGCTCGGTAAAGACCAGCTCGAAGGCGTCCTCGCGGGTGCGCCAGATGCGCACGGAGGGCGAGAGGAGGATCTGGAAGCCGGGGAACTCGAAGACGAGCTGAACGACCCGCTCGGTTCCGTCGAGGGCCGGATCGATCAGCCCCGAAACCTCGGCCTCAACCAGCGATATGCCTTCGCCGCTGTAACGCCGCCCGTCGATCAGCGCGCTGAACGGTATGTCGAGCAAGGGGTATTCGTTACCCGTGCGGTGGGGGGTGGGCCTGGGTGTCGAGTCTTGGTGCGGGTCGGTGGGAGAGGTCATCTCGGGTGCCCTTTCCTGGGTTATTGGATGAGGCCGGTCAGCACGCTCGCAGCGAGAGCGAGCCAGCCGATGGCGAGTACTTGGATGGCGGTAGAGGAGGCGTTGCGCAGCCGTGCCCCGACGGGAAGGCGCGCGCCGCCGCCCCCGGCGCTCTGGCGCGTCCATTTCTGCCGGTCGAGACGGAAGAGCGCGTAGCTTTTCACCGTCGCGCCGACGATCTGGCCGAAGTAGAGCAGGAACGGATAGGTGATCGGGAAGAACCCAGGGCGGAAGAGCGAGAGCGCCGCGCAGTAGATGTAACGCGTGAACATGATCCACGCGATATAGGCCGGCAGGACCAAGGGCGTCGCGAAGATCGCCGTCAGGATTACCGCGATGGGGCCGAGGAGCGTCGTGAAGATCGACACGCGCTGATCGAGGATTGACCACCAGGTGAAGGCGCCGATCCGCGACGGGCCCAGCGACAGCGCGCGTCCGTTCGTGCGCAGCATGTTTCCGAACCAGCGTTTCATCAGTGCGATGGCGCTCTCGACGAAACCGGGTTTCGGCTGGCTCTCCATGCTGAGGGAATGCACGTCCGGGAGGTAGGTCATGCGATACCCGCGGCTCAGAAGCCAGAACCACGTCGACTTGTCGTCACCCGTAAGGAACCGGATATTGCCGAGTCGCCAATGCTCGATCTGGTCGGACTGCACCTGCCGCACGAAGCTGGGGTCAGTGGCGAGGTCGGCGCGGAACACGGACATGCGTCCGGTGAGGGTGAGCACGCGCCCCCCCAGCGCCATCGAAGACATCATCATCTGACGCTGCTGGAAGCGCAGGTGAAACCACTCGCGGAAGGTGGGATCGTCGGGGATCTCCACCCGTTCGTCGGTGGTCAGCGCGCCGACCCTCGGGTCGGTGAAGAACGGGGCCGAGCGTGCCACGATGTCGCGCGGCACGACGGTATCGCCATCCACGAAGATCAGCACGTCGCGCGACGTCGGTGCCTCGCGTTGCAACAGGCGCAGCGAGCGGGCGATAGCGTCGCGCTTGCCGGAGCCGGGGATCTGGTCGATCACGAGCCGGACCCGCGACAAGCGCCGCTCGTTCGCTGCGTGCAGGTCGCGGATCAGCCGGCGGTCGGCTCCGTCTACGACCGAGGCGACGATGGTCGCCCCGCCCTCGGATGCGGCCGCCGCGTCGAAGATGGATTGGTAGACCCGACGGGTCACCTCCGGCTCGATCTTGTAGGAGGTCACCATGAAATAGCCATGCGCGGGCACGGGGCGACGCGCATAGGCGGCCTCCGCCTCGCGTTTTTGACGGGGATAGCGCGCGCGGATGTAGACCAGCGCGCGGGTGAAGTTCACCAGCCCCCAGCCATACCGCCACGCCCCGATCACGCCGAGCGTCAGGATCGCGCCTTCGGCTCCGGTGAAGTTGCCGTCGTAGACGGACAGGGCGAGGGCGGCGCAGGCCGCGATGTATATCAGGTGACCGAGCATCGCGCGATTACCAGCAGATGCCCTGGTAGCCGGCGCCCGACACCATGGCGGGGTCGATGCGGGTCAGGTCCACGACCCGGACCCGTTCGGCGGCCTCGCGGATGCGCGGCGCGACCTCGGGATAGGCATTGCCCACCACGATCACGTCGGACGTGTCGATCAGGGTGTCGATGTCGTGCTCCATCCGGGCGCTCAGGTCCGGCACCACGTCGTTGCCGCGCCCGGCCGCACTGGGATCCATCTCGAAGGCTTCGGCGACATAGGGGTCATAAACCTGAACGTCCTGCCCCCGCTCGATCAGCCGGGCGGCGAGGTCGGCCAGGGGGCTTTCGCGAAGGTCGTCCGTGCCCGATTTGAAGCTGACGCCGATCATGCCGACCGCCTTGGTCGCCGCGGAGTTGACCATGTCCTCGGCGCGCCCGATCTGGGCGGTGTTCCCGTCGAGGACGGCGTCGAGGAGGGGCGTTGGAACCTGCTTCGTCCGCGCGACATGGCGCAGCGCGCGCACGTCTTTGGGCAGGCAGGATCCGCCGAAGGCGAAGCCGGGGCGCAGGAAGGCGGGCGACATCGCCACCTTGTCGTCCGAGCACAGAATGCGCATGACGACCTGACCGTCGAGTTCGTTGGCCTTGGCGATGTTGCCGATCTCGTTGGCGAAGCTGATCTTCATCGCGCGCCAGGAGTTCGACGTGTATTTCACCATTTCCGCCGTGCGCAGATCGACCTTGTTCATCTCGCAGGGCAGATCGCGGTTGATCTCGGTCAGAAAGGTCTCGGTCGGCTCGTCGAGCGCGCCGAAGACGATGAGACCGGGATCGGCGTAATCCTCGATGGCCGTGCTCTCGCGCAGGAATTCGGGGAAATAACCGACACCGAAATCGCGACCGGCGCGTTTGCTTGAAGCGGATTCGATCGTGGGGATGCAGACTTCCTCCATCGTGCCCGGCACGATGGTCGAGCGCATCACGACCGAATGGAAGGCGTCCTTGTCGGCAAGTGCGCGGCCGATGGACTCGCAGACCGACACCACGTGGCCCAGCCCGACCGATCCGTCGGGATCCGACGGCGTGCCGACGCAGACGAAGCTCGCGTCCGTGTCGTGGATCGCCGCCTTCGAATCCGTCGTCGCGGTGAGCTTGCCGTCGCCGACTGTTTGGGCGACCAGTTGGTCCAGTCCCTTCTCGACAATGGGCGCGCGGCCCGCGTTGAGCGTGTCGACCTTGTTCTGGTCGATATCGACCGCGATCACGTCATGCCCGTCGCGGGCGAGGCAGGCCGCCGAAACGACACCTACATATCCGATACCGAAAACGCTGATCCGTGCCATCGTTCATCCTTTTCCGCCCTGTGCGGGCTTCTCTTGAATTTCGGAGCGCAGCCTGGGACCGCGCCGTTCAAGGGAAGATGTAACGATGCAGGATCGGCGTTTTCAGTCGGGATTCTGACGGGTTCTGGTGGGACTATTTCCGAGCGGGGTGGGAGGAGTCCCGACCGACGGTGGGGCGTCGCCCCACCTGCGGGTTCAGTACAGCCAGCCCCGCGCGCAGGCGACGCGGACGAGTTCAGGTTTCGCTTCGATCGCGAGCTTTTTCATCGCGCGCGTGCGGTGCGTGTCGACGGTCTTGGTGCTGAGTTCGAGATGCGCTGCGATCTCGCGGTTGCTGTAGCCGAGCGCAACCATTCGAAGCGTGGTCTCTTCACGCTCTGACAAGGCGCGTCCGGCGGTTTCGGCCAGTTCGGCAGCACGCATTTGTCGTACGAAAGTCTTATGGATGAAAGTGCCGCCTGTGAGGATCACGCGTATCGCACTGACGAGGGACATGGGCGCCATCGTTTTCGGAATGAAACCCTTGAACCCGATCTCGACGCAGTAACGGGCGAGCTCCAGGGTCGGTCGCGAGGCGTAAGCGACGAGGGACACATCGGGCACCGTCTCGGTGACCCGGTCGACGAGTTCGGGAAGCCCGTCGGTCAGGATGGGGTCGAGGATCAGCACGTCCGGCGCGGCGTCCACGATGCGGGGCTGCATGATGGGCGCGACCTGCACCAGCCGGTCGGCGTCCATTTCCAGCTCGGAGGCGAGCAATGCCGCGAGCGAGGCAACGAGAACCGGGTTCTCGTCCGCGATTACGATATGTCCGCCCTGGTCCAAGGGCTCTTCAGGCGAGCCAGGACTGATCTTCGGCGTAATCGTAAACGGCTCCGCGCCCGGACAGCCCCAGCTTGTTCATCGCGCGGTACTTGTACGTCTCAACGGTTTTCGGACTGATCCGGAAGGTGCGGGCGATCTCCTTCGCGGCCCGACCCTTGGCGACCTGAACGAGTATTTCGCGTTCACGGTCGGACAGGCAATCGTCTTCGCAGGGCGTGCCGGGCTGGTCGAAAGTGTTGGCGCCGTATTCTCCGAAGACGCCGTCGATGTAGACACCGCCCGCGACGATGGATTCCACGGCGTGCAGGAACCCGCCCATGCCTTCGCCGCGGGAGATGACGCCGGAGAAACCCGAGCGGAGGCAGTCGCGGGCCGTCGCAGAAGCATCGGAGGGAATGTAGGCGACACTGTCGTGCTCGCCGAAGAGGTCCAGATGCCGCCGGCGCAGCGCGTCCGGGCTCACGTCTGTCTGGGACGGGTCGGCGACCACCATGTCGGGCGCAAAGTCGGAGATTCTGCGTGTGGGGTGTGCCGACGGTGTCGTCCAAGCCAAGCAGGTGCACCCGTCAATGGCAGACATTTCGCGCGCCATCATACCGCAGAGGATTTCGTTGTCGTCAACGAAAAGGATACGGACCGCTTCTGCGGTTGAGATGAAATCACGCATGTGGGCATCCTGCTTGTGTCGGCTTGTTGGGGCGTCGGGTTAGTAATGAGGCGCTGCGGCGGATTGTTCCAAAAGGAGTATCGACACCTTCCGGCCGAGACACTTCGGGGGACTTCCCGGGCGGCCAGAACCACCGGCAGGAGCGAATCCTTGGGATTATTAATGATGAGCCAAAAACTAAATGTGGCGGGAATGAGTTCTCGCACCACGATGCTACTTTCGGTGCATGTTGCCGAAAGTCACCGGGTTTTCAAAGCAAGCAAGGTATCATCTATTGACTCGACCCGGTTATGTTACTTCTGAATAATATATTTGGTCGAGGGTGCCGAGTGGCGTTGGTGGCCTAGTGGGCTGAATTTCAAAGAAAATATCCTTATATAGAAAAGTATATCAAAGAATCATGTTCATGTCGCGCTTGTTTGTAAGGCGCAACAAATTAGCAGCAGTCGATAACCGCAGGAGGCATGAAGCGGAGCGCTTGCGCAATTTCCTGCCGATATTTTCGTAGTCGTTGAAACGTATTCACCACCTATTTAATACAGGGCGTGGCGCTGAAATCCTGTTCCCGCGCCCGGCGGTTTGGCGAGTGTCCTGTTGGCGCCTCTCACTTGAAATGAACGACCGGAACACCGGGCGGCCGTAGCCCCAATTCGACCGGTCACAGCTCCTCGATGGAAATACAAAATGACTGACGTGACCCTCGTCAGCCAATGGACCGGTGGGTTCAAGGCTGACTACGAAATCCTTAACTCTTCCGACCTCGCCGGACCGGTTTCGATCGACGTCCGCCTCACCGGCGAAATCCGCAAGATGTGGGGCGACGCCCGCTTCGAGGAGATTGCCCCCAACACGTTCCGTATCACCGTCGATGACCTCGCCCCCGGCGAGAGCGTGGACGGCGGTTTCGTGGCGGATGCCGCGACAACGGAGATCGAAGTGCTCTCGGTAACCCTTCCCGGAGACGAGGTCGACGAGGAGACGCAGGAGGAGACGCCATCCGAGACGCCGCCTGAATCGCCGGTCGAGCCCGCACCCGAAGAGGGGAGCGCGGATGACGGCCCGACCGAGGGCACGATCCATGTCGATCCGTCGATCACGGCCGCCGAGCTTCAGGCTTACATCGACACGGCCGAGCCGGGTACCACGATCTCGCTCGCCGCGGGAGCGTATCATTTCGACCGCACCATCACGGTGGACCGAGGAGATATCGCGATCGAGGGCGTGGGATCGGAGGCCGTTACCATTCACGTCCCGTCCTCCCTTCGAGAAGCGGCGTTCGAAATCAATGGCGGCGCGAGGGAAGGCGAGATGACCTTGTCCGCTTCGGCGGCGGAAGGTGACACCCGCCTCACGCTGGACGGGCCGCACAGCTTCGAGGTCGGGGATCATGTCTATATCCACGCAGAGAACACCGATGCCTTTTTCGAGGAAATCGGCGACACGCTCTGGCGCAAGGATGCGCCGTTGCGCACCTCCATCGTCGAGGTGGCCGCGGTGGACGGGAACACGCTGACCTTCACCAGCGGCCTCCATTTCGATTTCGACCCGAGCGAAACCACCGTCGAGGAGATCCACCTGCTCGACAATGTAACGCTTGGCGGGTTCACGATCGACTACGGGCTTGGCGAGGCGGACCCCTCGGATTTCTCGAACACGCTGTCAGATTACTACCGGAACGCGGTGATCGAGGTCGAAGGCACGACCGGTGCCGTGATCCACGATATCACGGCGAACGACGTGCCGTCGCTCGGTCTGAACGTTGCCCTTTCGCGGGAGATTTCGACGGATCACACCACGTTCACCGGCGCCCACAACAAGGGGGCGGGCGGCAATGGTTACGCGATCCAGATCCGCGACGTCTATGACAGTTCGTTCCTGAACCATTCGGACTTCGACATGCGTCACAGCGTGTTGTTCGCCTCGTGGCGGTCCGCTGCCGGCAACGAGGTGCATGTTCTCGAAACCGACCGTGACATCAACTTTCACGGGGGGCGCGACCATGACAACGTCGTCAGGGTCGACCGGTCCGTGCGCGACGCGGAGTCCGACATTATCGCACCCACGATCTTCATCAATACAGAGGGCCGCTCATACGGCGCACCGACCGAGGAGGGGGCGAACACCGCTACCTTCGGCTACGTGGTTGGCACCCGGCTCAAGGACGATGTGACCGCCTACGAAACGGGTGGCTACCTGGACGGTGCGGCTCAGAACGACACGCTGCGCGGGCAAGGTGGCGACGACACCTTCCGGGGCGGCGAAGGCAACGACCTCATCTACGGCGGCGGGGGTCAAGATACCGCGATCTTCGACGGCGTGCTCGCATCCTACAAGTTCATGGGCGAGGAAGATGGGTCGTGGCAGGTCAAGGATCTTACCGAGACATGGGGCCGCGACCGGCTGTGGGATGTCGAAACGCTGGTTTTCGACGATGCCCGGCTGACATTGACGGACAATGGTTACGTCGAGGTGTCGGGGCCCACGACCGAACCGGAACCCACGCCGGAACCGGAACCCACGCCGGAACCGGCGCCCATGCCCGAGCCGGAGCCCACGCCTGACGGGCCGATCCTCACGGGGACGGATGGCAACGACACGTTCGAGATCACGGTCGAGAACACGAGCGTTGTCGCCGGCGGCGGCTGGGACACGGCCCTGGCCCATGTCGATTTCACGATGTCCGAAGGGCTCGAGAAACTTGAACTGATGGGGTCCGCAGCGCTCGACGGGACCGGAAGTGCCGGCGAGGATCTGATCCTAGGCAACGACGCGTCTAACGTCCTCCGGGGGAACGATGGCGACGACCGTTTTTTTGCGCGGAAAGGCGACGATTCCGTGTTCGGCGGTTCGGGTGCGGACGAGATCGACGCTGGCGGTGGCAACGACCATATCCACGGGGGTGGCGGTGCCGACATTCTGACGGGCCGTTCGGGCGAGGACACGTTCCTGTTCTACCGCGCCGAGGAAAGCGGTGCGTGGGGCATCGACACGATCACCGACTTCGCGTCGGGCGACGTAATCGACCTCTCGCGCATCGACGCGGACACCACGCTTTCCGGCGACCAGGCATTTGTCTGGATCGGAACGGCTGCGACCGGATCGGGCGCGGGCGTCCTGTGGCAGTCCGGGGACCGGCTCCTCGGCGATACCGACGGAGACGGTGCGGCCGACCTGACGCTCATCGCTCCGGGGCACGGTTTCACGACCGACGACTTCGTGCTCTGATCAAGACAGCGGATCGCGCCCGTCCCGGGCGCGGTCCGTCTTCCTGACCTGGCGATCGCGATCCCGGCAAGACCGCATGCGTGTACCCCTCCGTGGGGCTTGCCAAGCGCACATCCCGGCGGCACCCTTTGAATAATTGTGGCGCAAGGGGGCGCGAATGCTGGGTCCGAGTGGTCATGTTGATACCTTCTGCAGGGACAACCTCCCGGAACCCGCGCACTGGCCGGACCTGATAAACCTCCCGGCCTATCCGGACTGGATGAATGCCGGCGTCGAACTTTCGGACGCTTCGGTCGCGGCCGGTCACGGAAAGCGGATCGCGCTGCAGGGCAGGGAGCGCGCCTTTACCTATTCTGAGCTCGCCGCCAGGTCGGACCGGATTGCGCGGCGCCTCGTGAACGACCTGGATCTCGTTCCGGGCAACCGCGTGCTGGTGTTCGGCGCCAATACCCCCGCGCTCGTCGCGCACTGGCTGGGGGTGCTCAAGGCCGGGGGCGTCGTGGTTGCGGCCATGCCGCTGCTGCGTGCGGGGGAATTGGCCACGATCATCGGGTCGGCCAACGTTTCGCATGCGATCTGTGACGCGCGGCTCCAGAACGAACTGGAAGACGGAGTGGCGGAGGCGAAGCGAGCCGTCGCCGTCATGTCCTTCGACGCATCAGGGCAGACCGGAGCTTCCGACGGAGACGAGGTTCTTCTTCAGCCGTTCTCGGCTGCGCGCACCGGGCGGGATGATGTTGCCCTGATCGCCTTCACGTCCGGTTCGACGGGCCAGCCGAAGGCGGCGGTTCATTTCCACCGGGATATCGTGTCCATTGCCGACGGGTACGGTCGCGACGTGCTGACGATGTCTCACGAAGACATCTGCATCGGCACCCCTCCCGTTGCCTTCGCATATGGCCTCTGCGGCCTGATCTCAAATCCGCTCCGCGCCGGCGCCTGCACCGTATTGAGAGACGACTTAACCGTAGACAGTCTGCCCGAGGCGGTCCGGGACCACGGGGCAACGGTTCTCTTTTCGGGTCCGACCGCCTATCGCCAGATGCTCGCCACCGGGCTGTCCGGAACGGATGTCTCCTCCTTGCGCGTCGCGGTGTCTGCGGGCGAGACGCTGACCGCGCAGACACAGAACGCGTGGACGGAAGCGACTGGGGTGCCGATCCTCGACGCGATCGGCTCGACCGAGATGTTGTCGTTCTTTCTGACCAACAGGGTCGCTGACAACGTCCCGGGAACGACTGGCCGCCCGGTTGCGGGATACGAGGTCCGTATCGTCGACGAGGACATGCGAACGCTACCAATCAACACGCGCGGGCGCCTCGCCGTGCGCGGACCAACTGGCTGCCGCTATCTGGCCGATGCGCGGCAGGCGGAAGCGGTGCGGGATGGCTGGACCCTCACCGGAGACATCTTCCTCAAGGACGATGCGGGCCGGTTCCACTGTTTCGGCCGGGCGGACGACATCATCCTCTCCGCGGGATACAACATCGCCGGGTCCGAGGTGGAAGCCGCGCTGGCCAGTCACGCCGCCGTGCAGGAATGCGCGGTCATCGGCATACCAGACGATGAGCGGGGCCAGATCGTCGAGGCGGTGGTGGTCCTGAACCCGGGCTGGCGCGCGGACGATGAAACGGCCGCCAGGCTGCAATCCCATGCGAAGGGCGCAATAGCGCCCTACAAGTACCCGCGCTCCATCCGGTTCGCCGACGTCCTGCCCAAGACTCCGTCTGGCAAGATCCAGCGCTTCCGCCTGCGCCCTAACGTAGATGCAGCATCGGCCTCCGGAGCCGCGTGACGTCGAGGTCGGGTGCGACAAAGGCGAACAGGAGCCGGTAGGGCGAGGGCATCGGGAGGAAGCCGCTGCGCAGGCGCGTCACCGTGCTCATGCCCGCCGAGGATGGACAGACGACGAGCGCTTGGCCGTCCTGTTTCATGCTTTGCAGGGTCGCGTCGAGGAGGTGGCGTTCGATCCGCCGGTCGCCGCACTCCGCGACGAGGTGATCAATCTGGCCCGCGACGAACCGCTCGCGGCCGCGAAACCGGATCGGGTGGAAATTGGTCAGGCCCCGCACCTGCCCGTCGTCGTAGACGAACGTGGTCGGAAACCCCTCATGGTCCAGCTGGAGCAATAGCCGTTCCGCAGTCCAGTCGAAGCAGAAATCGGAAGCGGACTCCTTGGTCCGGACAAGGTCGAGGCAGGCGTCGAGGTCGCGCGGCTCGAACGGGCGCAGGTGGGGGATGGTCCGCGCGGGGACCCGGTCCAGTCGCGCCAAGCCGGCCACACGCGCCGCGGCTCGTTCGTAGCGTGCGGCGGAAACCCGGGCCAGCCGCCGGGCGTCCAGGGGCCTGATCCAAGGGCGGATGCCGTTCGCGCGTTCGCCTTTCTGGCTGCCAAGCCAGAACTTCGGCCCGAGGCTGCCGGGCGTGGGCACTTCGAAGCCCACGTCGAACGCGTAGCCTTCCTCCTGGACACGACGAAACAGCTCCGAGGCGATGGTCTTGGCCACACCCTGTCCCTTGCGGGCGGGATCGGCGGAGAGGAAGGAGGAAAAGACCCCCGGAACCACGCGGTCGCCGCAGCGAAACCCCAACGCTTCGCCGAAGATGAAGCCAACCAGTTCGCCGTCGTCATAGGCCGCCAGCAGCATGTTGTCGGGATTGCCGAAGACCGCCCAAGCGAAATACTCCGCATCCCATTGCGGGCACGTGACATTGTCGGGGAACTGGCCGTCCCAGCACTTGCTGACGAAGGACGCGAGCTCAGCGGGGGAGCCGCTGTATTCAACGACCTCGAAACCGGGAGTGCTGGCCATGACGGATCGGTCGCTTCGCTTGCTTCGGTAAGTGCCATTCGGGCTTGGTCCACCTGACCACCGTTATTCACCGAGCGCAACACGCGGGCGGGAGCGACGGATCCCGGCGAGGAGCCGGCCTACTGTCCGTCAGGGTTGGCACGGCTTGAACCGCCATACTTCACGTTTTCCTTGCGTTTCGGTTGGTCGTCGTTGATCGGAGCGCCCTTTTGTAACAAGGTTGCGAGGCAGGGTGTCGCTTTTATCTGGCCGTATTCAGGGCCAATGGAAGGGAGGTGGCCGATTTGAACGGAATGGCAATAGACAACGATGCTGCCATCGTGGGTATTGCTTGCCGTTTGCCCAAGGCCAACACACCGGATGAAGCCTGGGCGTTAGTCACCGAAGGCCGCCACGCGATTTCCAAGGCTCCGAAAGAGCGCTGGGCGACGAAAATGCGCATCGCCGAGCAAAAAGGCCCGCGGACGCAGCCGATCCCGGAATACGGCGGATACCTCGACGACATCGCAGGGTTCGACGCACGCTTTTTCGGCACCACGGCGCGCGAAGCGCGCTTGATGGACCCTCAACATCGGCTGCTTCTCGAAGGTGCCTGGGAGGCGATCGAGGCCGCCGGGATCGACCCCGCCACGATGAAAGGCAGCCGCACGGGCGTTTTCGTGGGGATATCCACTTCGGACTACCTTCAACGCCAGATCCTCGATGCCGACCTCATCACCGTGGATGCCTACTCCGGTCTCGGCATAGCGCAATCCGTCGCGGCCAACCGGATCAGCTACTTCTTCGACTTCAAGGGTCCGTCCGTCGCGAGCGATACGGCCTGTTCATCGGGGCTGGTCGCGCTGCACCTCGCGCGCCGGAGCCTTGCCAACGGGGAATGCGACTACGCCATCGTGGGCGCCGTGAACGTCATCGTATCGCCGCTCTCCACGATCTCTTTCTCCAAGGCGCGGATGCTGTCGCCCGACGGACGCTGCAAGACCTTCGACAAGTCGGCTGACGGATACGTGCGGTCGGAAGGCTGCGCCACGCTGCTGCTCACGCGTGAAGATCTCGCGCGGCGCAAGGGGCACAGGGTCGAGGCGCTGATCCGGGGGTCGGCGATCAACCAGGACGGCAAGACACTGTCTATCACGACCCCCAACGGGGCCGCTCAGGCGCAGGTGCTACGCGATGCCCTGAAGGATGCCGGTCTCAGGCCGGACGACCTCGACCTGATCGAGGCGCATGGCACCGGCACGGCCGTGGGCGACGAAATCGAGATCGGCGCTCTGCGCGAGGTGTTCGGGCAAACACGGCGCGCGCGCCCGTTGGTCGTCGGTGCGGCCAAGCCGCACTTCGGGCATCTCGAGGCGGCCTCCGGCCTTGTCGGTGCGATCAAGGCGGTGCGGGAGTTGCAAACCGGGCTGGTGCCGCCTTTGCCCTTCCTCGCCGACCCGGTCGACCCGGACGCGGAAGGTCGCATCGTCATCGCCGAAAGTGAAACGCAGCTGGGCCATGGACCGCAAGCGTTGAGGGCCGGTCTGTCGTCTTTCGGCTTCGGCGGGACCAACGCGCACATCGTTCTCGAAGCGCCTGCCGAACAGGTCCCGCGTGCGACAGCTGAGCGTCCGCCGCCGCCTGTGTTGCGTGTCCTGCCGGTTGCCGGTCATACGGCATCTACCCTGCGTGCGACGGCCGCAGACTACGCCGCGATGATCGAGGCGGACCCAGAGCTCGACCTCGACGCCCTGTGCAGGAGTGCGGACGAGGTCCGGGGGCGCCATCCATTCCGACGTGCGATCACCTTTGCCGACCGAGACGACGCCCTGAAGCGCGTGCGGGACCTGTCCGTCGGCACCCCGCGCCCGGAGGAGGCGTCGGCCCCGAAGCCGGGCAAGCTCGCCCTATGTTTTTCAGGGCAGGGGGCCCAGTCGCCGGGGATGTGCCTTCGGCTGATGGAACAGGACCCGGTGTTCGGCGAGGTCTTGCGGCGGCTGGATCGGATTGCGCAGGCCGGAGGGTTTCCCGGCCTGATCGATACGATACGCGACGAAAGCGCCGGGGCCGATGTGCGGCTGAGCGATACGTCTACGGCGCAACCCGCGCTCTTCGCCGTGGGCCTCGCCCTGGCGCAAAGCTGGATGGCACGGGGCGTCACGCCGGATTACGTCCTCGGACACAGCCTCGGGGAAATCACGGCAGCCTGCATCGCCGGCGTAATGGATGAAGCCACCGCGATGCGCCTCGTCATCCTGCGCGGCCGCCTTATGGCCGACGCGCCCGGTGACGGTGCGATGGCGGCGATTTCCGGCACCGCGGACGCCGTCGCGGGTTTCGCGGCAAACCTGCCGCCGGCCCTCGAGATTTCGGGCCGCAACACCGCGCGCAGCATCACGGTGTCCGGGACGTGCGAGGCCGTGGTGCTGGGCATCGAGCGGGCCGAGGCGGCGGGGTTGAAGGCCGTGCGGTTGCCGGTCTCTCACGCGTTCCATTCCTCCCTCATGGACCCGGTCCTCGACCGCCTCTCCGACGCGCTCGAGGGTGTCGCGTTCTCCGAGCCGCGCATCCCGCTCGTCTCGAACGTGACCGGCAAGCTCGTCGGGCCGGACACGCCGATGGACGCGGCCTACTGGGTGCGTCACCTGCGCTCTGCGGTGGAGTTCAGCGCGGCGGTCGAAACGCTCCTGGACTGTGGCGTGGGCACCATCGCGGAGGTCGGGCCGCGCCCGATACTCCTGCCATGGTTGCGCCAGTTGACGGGCGACCGCGAACGGGCGGTCGTCCTGCGCACCCTCGCGGGCGGTCAGGACGATCTGGCGGGACTTCTTTCTGGTCTCGGCGAGCTCTGGACGCGGGGTCACGCGGTCGACTGGTCGCAGGACCGCCGCGCCGGCGCGGGCCAGGTCCGCCTGCCGCCGTTCCGCTTCGCGCGCGAACGCTTCTGGTTCAAGACAGCTGAGCCGGAGCCCGAAGAGCCGCGTGAGCAGACTCCTTCCAGCGCGGCTTTAGTCGTCCGTAAGATCGACGAGGGCGGGCTGGCGGATATCCTCGACCAGCACAGGGTCGGCGGACGCGCGGTCGTGCCCGGGGCGCTCTATCTCGACATGATGACCGAGGCTGCCAAAGAGCTGATCGGGCCGGGACAGTCGTTCGAACTGACGGACTGCCGCCTGCCGCAGGCCGTTGCTCTGTCCGAGGTGCGCGGGCATGCCCTGACCGTGCGGGCCGAAACTCTTGGCAACGCGGGATGGACCCTCGTCGTGGTGGCGCCCGGTCGCGACGGGTCCGATGAGAAGCTTCTGGCCCATGCGCACGCCAGGTTCAGCGAGGGGACGTCATCGCCCCATCTCTTTGCCCATTTGCCGCCCGAGACGACGACCGTCGCCGGTCCAGACCTTTATACGGCGCTGGAGGATCACGGGCTGGTGTATGGCCCGGCGTTTCAAGGCATCGCATCCGTCGAAAGCGGCAACGGCCTTGCCGAGGCGCGCTTCGTGGCCACGGGAGCCGCGACGCCCGGTGCGGCCATGCTCGATACCGCGCGTTTCGACGCGGTGTTCCATCCGATCGCCCTGGCCTTGCGCACGGTCGATGCGGAGGCTGCCGCGGGGCTCTGGATCCCGACCGGTTTCGACAGCCTGACGGTTCACGGCGCCATGCCGGAAGAGGCCGTTGTGAAGGCGGCGCTGCTCGACGGCCCGCACATGCCCGATCTCAAGAGCTTCGACCTGTCTGTCCACACGCCTGACGGAGGCGCGGTCATTTCGATCAAGGGCCTGCGCATACGCCGGATCGACAGCCGCGCGGGCGCGGCCCTGCCGACCGGTCCGCTCTTCCAGACGGATTGGGTGCCGTTAGAGCCATCCGGCGACCAAGTAGTCGGCTGGACGGTCGAACCGCTCGGGGAGAGCGGTGATCTTGCCGATAGCCTGAACGCTGCGGGCGGAACGGACGGGGGCCCGTGCGTCTTCGCGATCGACTGTGCAAGGATCGGTCAAGGACAGGATGCCTTTGCCGCCCTCGCCGCGCGCCTGCGCCACTTTGCGACCAGTGCTTCGGGCAGGCCCGCGCGACTGATCGCCGTGTATCTCGATGACCGCGAAGGTCAGAACCCGGCGACGGAGGCAATGCGGGCGGCGTTGCGGGTGTTCCGCAACGAGGTGCCCGCGCTCGCGGCAACGAACCTGACTCTGCCGCGCGACCTTCCCGATCAGCGACGGCGGGAGGTTGTGGCCGGGGCACTCGCCCTTGGCACCGAGAGCGACCTCATCTGGAAGGACGGCGCGCTCGCCGGGCTTCGGCTGGAGCCGACCGTGCCGGGTGGGCGATCCTGGTCGCCGCCGGTTCAGGGGCGGAAGGTGCAGGTTCTGGTTCCGGGCGCACGCACCGGGCTTGGCGGACTTTCCCTCGCCCCGCGCCCGGCCATCGAACCGGGGCCCTCCGATGTGCTTATCGCGCCGCGCGCAGCCGGCCTGAACTTTCGCGATGTCCTCAAGACCAAGCGGCTCTATCCCAACCGGCCGGGGCTGCCGCTCTGGCTGGGAGACGAATGCGCCGGGGTGGTGCGCGCGGTCGGCGCGGACGTGAAGGGCATCGCGCCCGGGGACGCCGTGGTCGCGGTCGCGCCGCGCGCCTTCGCGAGCGAGGTCGTGGCACCTGCGGCTGCGGTCGTGCGCAAGCCCGACGCGCTTTCGTTCGACGAGGCGGCGACCTTGCCGATCGCCTATTCGACGGCGTGGTACGCGCTGGTCGAGCTGGCCCGGATCGAACCCGGCCAATCCGTCCTCGTCCACGCGGGAGCGGGCGGCGTGGGATTGGCCGCGCTCCAGATCGCCGGAAGCCGGGGCGCACGCCTGTTCGCGACCGCAGGCAGCGAAGAGAAACGCGCCTACCTCACCCGGTTGGGCGTGGAGGCCGTCGGGTCGTCTCGGGATAAGAGCTTCGTCGAGACGATACGGGAGGCCACCGGCGGCGACGGGGTCGACATTGTCCTGAGCTCACTGCCCGGGCGCGACATGATCGAGGCGAGCCTCGACCTCCTTCGGCCCTTCGGCTCCTACGTGGACATCGGCAAGCGCGACATCGTCGAGAACACGGGGCTGGGAATGCGCGTGCTGCACAAGTCCCTGAGCCTTCACACCGTCGACATGGAGTTGCTCTTCGCGACGGCGCCCGGAAAGGCCGGTCGCGTTCTGCGGGAGGTCATGGCCGCGGTCGAGGCGGGCGACGTCGGACCGCTCCCTTTCGAGCGTTTCGAGATGTCGGAACCGGCGGCGGCATTCCAGAAGATGGCCGGTGCCGGCAACATCGGGAAGATCGTGCTGGGTCTGCCCGAGGAGCCGGAGCCGGCGCCGGTCGAACGCAGCGACGGGTCCGTCGGGGCGGCACTCATCACGGGGGCGTTCGGGGACATCGGGCTCGACCTCGTGGACGCGCTGGCCGCGGCCGGTATTCGCGCCTTCGTGCTCGTGGGCCGGTCCGCCCCCGCCGGGGCCAGCCTGGCGCGGGTCGAAGCCTGGCGCGCCTCCGGCCTCGACGTGATGACCGCGCAGGTGGACGTCGCCGATGGCGCCTCGGTCGTGGCGGCGTTCGACGCGGCGCAGGCGGCCGGTTTCGACATACGCCATGTCTTCCACGCTGCGGGTGTCTTGGCCGACCGGCTCATCTCGGACGTGGACGCCTCGGACATTGCCGCCGCCTGGGGCGTGAAGGTGGACGGGGCCATCAACCTCGACGCGGCCTGCCGTGGCCGCGAGATCGACACCTTCGTCTGCCTGTCCTCGATTTCGACCCTTCTGGGGTCGCCGGGTCAGATGGCCTATGCCGCGGCCAACGCCGGGATGGAAGCGGTCTGCGCCCGGCGCCGCGCGGCGGGACTCACCGGGCAGGCCATCGTCTTCGGTCCCTGGAAGGCCGGACTTGCGCTGAACAACGCGGGCACGACCGACCGGCTGGAGCGGCTGGGCCTGCGCAGTTTCAGCCGGGCCGACGGGATCAACGTGTTGAAGAAGGCCCTGACGACCGGGACGCCCGCACCCATCGCGGCCCGTTTCACGATGGACTGGCCGGGCACCCCCGCGCCCGCGATCGCGCAACTGTCGGTTTGCGCGGACCTGTTCCCGAAAGCGGCGGGGCGGACCGGTATGTCCGTGCATGGCCGCGCGGGCATCCTCGCGGATCTTGCGAGAGCGACGGAGCCGGAGCGGCCGGGCCTCCTGTCCGCCTACCTGCGCGACCGTCTTGCGAGCGTCACCGGGCAGGGCGCCGAAACCATGCCGCTCGAAACCCCGCTTCAGTCGCTCGGGTTCGACAGTCTGTCCGGGCTCGAATTCGGGATGCTGGTGGAAGAAGAAATCGGCGCCGGCGTGCCGCTCGACCGCGTCGACGACGACACCTCGCTCGCCGACCTCGCTGCCCTGTTGCTTTCGCGGCTCGATCTGGAGGCCGAAATCCCGGCCGAAGCGCCCGCGCCACCCCCGGCGCGGGAGGAACCGCCAGAGCCCGCGCCCGTGGGTTCGATCCCCGCGCACGCGGCGCCGACGACAGAGGACTACACGAAGAACGTGCGGCCGGACTTCACCCGGAACCTGCCGGTCCTGAAGCTCGACGCGGATTACGACCGTGCGGCGGGCATGACGCTCTCGGGTGTCCTCGACGGCACGCGGCGTGACGTGCTCGATTTCGTCGGCGGATACGGCAGCGGCCTGTTCGGTCACAATCACCCCGACATCGTCGCGGCCGTGACGCAGACCCTGACCGCGGGCCGCCCGATGCATGTGCAGGGCGCGGCGCGGCCCCTCGCGGGTCGGCTCGCGGACGAGTTGGCGGCCGCGCTGCGCGACGAAACCGGCGCGGACTACGTCACGGCATTCGCCAATACCGGTGCCGAAGCGGTGGAGGCGGGGCTGAAACATGCGCTGATGGACTACACCGACCGGCTGGGGCGGGTCGGCATCGATCTCACATCCCTGCCGGACGAAGCGCTTGAGGCCTACGCGCCTGCGGTGGTCGCCATCGAGGGATCCTACCACGGCAAGACACTGTCCGCGCTGTCCATCGGCCATTTCCGCGGCTGGCCGACAGGGCGGGCCGGGTTCCGGGTCATATCCGTGCCGCGTAACGACCCGGATGCGGTGGCGCGTGCGATCGCGGCAGAGACGGTAAGGATCGGGGACCGTGACGTGTCCCGGATCGCGGCGGCCGTCGCCGAGCCGGTACAGGGGGAGGGCGGTATCCACCCGCTGCCCGAAGAGGTTTTGCGGGCCTTGAGGCACGGTGCGGACGTGGGAGGCTTCCCGCTCGTCTTCGATGAAATCCAGTGCGGGTTCTATCGCTGCGGCGCCCTGTCGGCCGCCAGCCGCACGGGCGTGGCCGCGGACTACTATACGTTCGGCAAGAGCCTTGGCGGCGGGGTCGCCAAGATCAGCGCACTCCTGATCCGGCGCGACCGCTATCGCGAGGGCTTCGGCGCTCTGCAAAGCTCGACATTCGCCGAGGACGATTTCTCCTCCCGCGCGGCGCTCGCCGCACTTGCCATCGCCCGGCGCGACCGGGTCGGGGAGCGCGCCCTCGAACGGGGCGCGGCACTGTTTTCGCGTCTCCGGCAGCTGGCTTCCAAATACCCCGACGTCGTGCGGGACCTGCGTGGCGAAGGCCTGATGGTGGGGCTGGAACTGGCCGATCTGTCCGGTCATCCGACCGGGCTGATCGCCGATGCGGTCGCGCATGAATTCCTCGGCCAGATCGTGACCTCGCACCTGCTACTCCGGGCGGGTGTGCGCGTGGCCACGACGCTCTCGGCCCCGAACACTTTCCGGCTACAGCCGTCGGCCTTTGTCACGGATGCGGAGATCGACCGGCTCGTCGCGGCGCTGGAAACGGCCTGCCTCGCCCTGCGAAAGGGGGACGGAGCGTTCCTCGTTTCCCACCTTCTCGACCGGGTCGACTGGCTCGACGCGCCGCGGGACTATTCCGCCGTCGTGCCGAACCGCAAGGACCACACGGGCGAAGGAACGGCCGACGCACGGGTGGCCTTTGCCGTCCACATCAGCGACAGCGACGCGATCGTGCGCTGGGATGCGTCGTGGGAACGGTTCTCGCCGGACGCCCGCGAGGCGCTGATCGCCCGTTTCGCGCCGGTGGTGGAGCCCATGCCGCTCCGTATCGAACGGGTGACATCGGCCAACGGCGCCAAGGTCCACATCCATTTCTGGTCGGTCTTCGCGACGGCCCGGACGATCGAAGCGACCATGCGCAAGGGTGAAACAGACTGGCTGATCCGGAAAGTCGCCTTCATCGCGGAGCAGGCATCGGAAGCCGGGTGCAAAGTGCTGGGGCTCGGCGGGTTCCTGTCCATCGCCACCCGGAACGGGTTGCGGGTCCAGACGCCGCGCATCGGGATCACGACAGGCAATGCCCTGACCATCGCCGCCGGCCTGGCCGGGGTCGAGGCCCAGATCGTGCGCGTCCTCGACGGGGTGAAACCGCGCATCGCCGTCGTCGGCGCGACGGGCAACATCGGCCGGACGTGGGCGCGCGCGCTCGCCCAGCGGTTCGGGGAACTCACGCTGGTCGGCCGCGCCGGCACGAAAGGGCGGTTGAAGGCCGTCGCGGACGATATCCTGAACGACAGCCGGGAACATGGTGCGGCGGAGCCCGAGCTGACCCTTGCCGAGTCACTCGACGTCCTGTCGGATTGCAACGTGATCGTGGCGGCGACGAACTCCAGCGAGCCAATCGTGTTCGCGCACCATCTCGGCCCCGACCCGACGCTCGTCTTCGACCTCTCGGTCCCCGGCGCCGTGGACCCGGATGTGGTGGCGGGTCGGAGCGACGTGGTGCTCCTGTCGGGTGGTGTGACCGGGCTGCCCAAGGGCAACGACACGGACCTCGCCTATTTCGGGCTGCCCAAACGCCACGTCTTCGCCTGCATGGCCGAGACGGCAATCCTCGGGCTGGACGGCCGGTCCACGGATTTCAGCATCGGCGACGTGGACCTCAGCCAGGTCAACGAGATCAGCGCGCTCGCAACCAGCCACGGGTTCGACATCACGAATGTGAGCGAGGTCTCGAAACCCCCCGCACATGACGAAGGCGAGGCCCCCAGGGTCCAGGTCGCGACCTAGCGCGTGAAGGTGATGTCCGACATCGAGATGGAACGGTCGGCCCTGTCGACCGAACGCATCCGGAACCCGTCCCCGACCAGCCGCAATTCGACGTTCTGGTCGAGCTGGCGTCCCGTGTCCGGATCCTTGGCGGAGTAGGTGAAGGCGACGAAGTCCTCGCCGGAATGGCCCGCGATGCGCACATTGCCCAGACCGTCGGGGTTCGACCAGCGGCCGGAAATCGCCGCGCTGTCGTCGCTCGCCCGGATGGTGCCGGACAGGTCGAGCCGCCGCCCGGCCGCCACGCACATGCCGCTCATAGTCAGTTCCAGCCGCTCGGGCGCATAGGTGTTCGTGATCCGGCACCGGATCGCGTCCGGCTCCGCCTCGGGCACTTCGCGTGCCGTGCCGCTTCCGGTCCAGTCTCCTGCAAGCGCGGGCAGGGTGTCGGCCGAGGCGAAGCCTGTCGGCAGGGCGAACACAAGTGCGATCAGAAGTCGGTGCATTCATTTAGCTCCGTTTTTTCTGCGAAGCGACAAGAGCGCGGGCAGGACCAGTAAGTCCGCGATCAGCGCCGCCCACAGGATCGCCACGATCAAACCGCCAAAGAGCCGGATCGGCTCGAAACCACTGACCAGCGTAACGGCGAGGCCGCATGTCAACAAGAGTGTGGTCAGCACCATGGATTGACCGGCATTCGTGGTTGCAAACAACAGGGATCGCCCCGTGTCGTTGCCGCCTTCGCGGGATCGGTTGAAACGCCCGAGAAAGTGAATGGTATCGTCGATGGCGATACCGAACGCGACCGTAAGCCCCAGGACTGCTGTCGGTGTGAGTTTTCCCGCCGCGATTACGTGGAGCGACGCCCCGGCAAGCATCAAGGGCAAGACGTTCACGATCAGCAGAAGAGGAAGCACGCGCAAGGACCGGAATGCCAAGGCGACGAAGAGCGACGCGCCGAGCGAGGCGATCACGAGACTCCGCGACAACTCCGCGATGAGGCTGAGACCTTCCTCGTGCATGAGTACGGGCGTCCCGAAAACCCGGTCCGCACCGCCCGACATGGCCGCGTCATAGACGGCGCGGTATCGCGACAACGCCTCTTCGTTCGCCATCGGCTCAGCCACCGAAACGAGGATACGGTGCGTGGTCTCGTCGGGCCTTACCATGTCCACCAGGAGGGGTGGTAGCGCCGCGAGGTCTTTGCCGGAGGGCTCGGAGTCTCCAAGGCCGCGCCACTTGGCCAATCCCGGCCCGGACAGCACGGCTTCCGGGCCCGCGACATCTATGAGGGCCTCCGCGAGGTCCTGCGTGCGGCCCCAGTCGTCGTCGACCTCCACGACCATCTGGAACAAGCCCGAAAAATCACGGGCGACCGCTGCATTGGCCGCGCGCACCTCGCTGTCGCGGGGCAGGTTATCGTCGAGGACCACCCAGGGCGTCGTTCTGGCAAAGCCGTATGCCGCCAGCACTAGGAGTGCGAGGGCCACGACCACCACGATGCGGGCATGGGCGGTCCCGATCCCGGTGAGCCATCGGGCCAGTCCCGTTCCGGCCCGCGAGGGTTTTGCGGAGCGTCCGCCAAGCACCAAAGCCATGAGCGAAAACGTGATAAGTGAAATCATGAAGGCCAATAGAGTGCCAAATGTGCCCAGAATGGCGAATTCCAGCACTTGGGTGTTCTCGGTGATCATGATCGACGCGAAGGCGAGCGAGGTGGTGATCGCCGTCAAGGCGGAGGCGGGACCGATCTCGCGCAGCGTTTCCTCGACGCTGCCGGAGCCGTGCCGCAGATGCCGGGCGAGGTGGAGACAGTTCGCCCCGCCGAGGACGAGGAGCAGGATCGGGATGACGTTCGTGAGCATCGTGATGGGGTAGCCCAGCCAGACCGACAGGGCGAGGACGCTCGCGGCCCCGCAAAAGGCTGGCACCACGATGAGCACCGTCATCCGGAAGTCGCGCAGAAGGACCATTGCTGAGAGCGCGACGAGGACGGCGCCGACAAGATTCAAGCGGATCAGGTCGTTGGTGAGTCCATCGACGATGGCGATGCTGATGATGTCCTCACCGGTAAGCTGCAACGTCATCCCGTCCGCGAGGCCGGCTTGGATCGCCGCTTCGATCTGCGCGCGAGCCTCGGGCACCGAGACGGTATCCGTGTCGATCGTCACCGAAACGAGGATCGCGCGTCCGTCATTCGCGACATAGGTCGGCAGCCCGGTTTCCAGCGCCCGGAATGCGGCGAGATCCTCCCGGTAATCCGGCTCGATCATCGCACCGAAGACCGGGCGTCCCGATGGCGCGTCCTCGCTCGGAGGCAGGCGCAGTATGAACGGCGAAGCGACGGCCATGACGCCGTCCAAGAATTCCAGATCCAGCGCGGTATCTCGCAGGCGCATCAAGTCTTCGGCCGAGAAGGGTTCGGGCGCGCCGATGTGCCCGAGGATTGTACGCGTGGGCGGGACGAGTGCCTCCTCGTACTCGCGCTGCATCTCGGAAATGGGGCTGTCGCTCAGAAAAACGCGATTGATGTTCTGGTCGAACCGGACCGCGGGCAGACTGGCGACGATCACCGCAAGAAAGGCGATCAGAAGTGCGACCGCCAGTCGCGGCCGGGCGACTGCTGCGAGCGCCAGCTTTTCAAAGCCGAAACTGATGCTCTTCGCCATGTGTCAGGCACGCCGGCTTGCGGCACGAATGTCCGGTGTCACGGAACCCCCCACGAAGCCGGGATGACTTGTCGCCCGAGCGTAGCAAGACGCGCCTCCCAAGACAAACCCGGGGAGGTTTCGTCGCCCGCCCCGGGCTCATGGTGTCCGGCGCAGGAGGCGGGCGCGTCAGACCACGAGCACCGGGATCGACGTGATGCTCGTCACCTTGTGGCTGACCGAGCCGAGCATGTAGTTTTCGGTCGCGCCAAGGCCGCGTGAGCCCACGACGATCAGGTCGCAGCCGTGATCCTGCGCAAACGAGGCAATCGTGCGCGCGGATTGCCCACCCTTTATGAAAGCGTGGACGTCCGGAACGCCGCGCCGGGTCGCCTGTGCCTTGGCGTATTCTGCCGCTTCGCGTGACGCCGCGCGCATCGCATCGTCGAGGCTTCCTGCCTTTTCGTCAGAACCCCGGACCATCGACAGGGACGCCTCGAGGATCGAGTGGTGACGATAGACGGTCAGGATGAGCAGCTCGCATTGGGCGAGTTTTGCCAGATCGCTTGCCTTTTCCAAAGCGGCGTCTGCCCCCTTTGACCCGTCATAGGCCAGAAGGATCTTGTTGAACATCGGACAGCCTCCTCACTTGCCGAACGCGAGGTCACGCAGAAACAGCGCGATCTCCGGGAAGAAGATCAACAACACGGCGACGGCCAGCAGCATGAAGATGAACGGCGGCGTGCCGCGCACGACCTCGGCATAGGGACGTTTGAACACCGCGATGGCGGTGAAGATGTCGCACCCGAATGGAGGTGTGGCGCTGCCTATGGCCACCTGCAGGGTGATGATCGTCCCGACCAGCACCGGGTCCAGACCGACGGACTGAACGACCGGCGCAAAGATCGGGACGAGAATGAGGATCACCACGATCGGGTCGACGAACATGCAGCCGACGAAGAAGGCGATCGAGATGACGAAAAGGACGCCGTATTGCCCCATCTCGTCGATGCCGATGGCGCCGAGGATCTGCTGCGGGATCTGCGCGAAGCTGATGACATAGGAAAACGCGGCGCCCGCCCCCACGAGGATGAAGACCACGGCGGTGATGAGACCGGTGGATTTCGCGGTGGCATAGAGCTGCTTTAACGACATTTCGCGGAACACGACCATTTCGAGCAGGAGCGCGTAGAGCACACAGGCCGCCGCGGCCTCGGTGGGCGAGAAGATCCCGCCGTAGATGCCGCCCACGATGATGACCGGAAAGCCCAGCGGCCAGAGTGCGCGACGCACCGCCTTGCCGCGCTCGCCCCAGTTCGACTTCGGCTCGGTGGGAACGTTGTTCCGGATCGCGTAGATGTAGGAGTAGATCGAGAACATGATGAGGATCAGGATCCCCGGGCCGATGCCTGCGATGAACAGTTCAGAGATCGAAGTGCCGGAGACCACGCCGTAGATGATCATGCCGATGGACGGCGGGATCAGGAAGGCGATGTCGGAGGAGTTCACGATCAGGGCGAGGACGAAACTGTCCTTGTAGCCCGACTTGAGCATGCGCGGCCGCAGTGGGCCGCCCACGGCGACAACGGTAGCCTGGGTGGAGCCGGAGACCGCCCCGAAGAGCGTGCAGGCCGTGGCGGTGGACACCGCCAGCCCGCCCTTGAGATGGCCCACGAACGTCATCACGAGGTCGATGAGGCGATTGGCCGACTGCCCCCGCGTCATGATGTCGGCCGCGAAGATGAACATCGGCACGGCGATCAGGCTCGCGGGCTGAATGCCGCCGAGGATTTGCTGCACCATCGTGTCGAGCTGGCCGAAGCCGCCGAACAGGCCGACAAAGCCGATGAGCGACCCCGCGATGAGCGGAACCATCATCGGAAAACCCAGCAAAAGCAGGAGGATCATGACGGAAAAGATTGCTATGGCCATGGCTCAGACTTCCTCTTCGCCGGTGTTGTCATAGCCCTCGAGCGTCGAGGTCGAGAGCCAGATGTCCTTGTCGATGATGTTCTTGATCGCCGTCAGGAGGTACTGAAGTCCCGTCAGAAAGAACCCGAGCGGGGCCCAGACGATGATCCACCACACGGGCACCTGAAGCGCGGGAAGCAGTCTGCCTCGGCCCGCCTGTGCCATGAGATAGTCAAAGGAATACCAGGTGAGCAGGAACATCGCGCCCGCCGTGATGAGCGCGATTACGATCATCAGGATCTTGCGCATCGGCGGCGCGATGGCGTCGAACAGGGCCGACATTCGAATATGACGCCCGTGACGCGCGGCATAGGAGATGCCGGCGAAGGTGATGAGGATGATGAGCGCCCGGTTGACCTCTTCGGAAAAGAACAGGCTTTGGCCGACGACGAAACGGCCGATGACGTTCGCCATTGTGTTGATCGCCATCGCGAGCACCCCGATGGCCAGGAGAACCGCTTCGATCCGCGCAATTCCGACGTCGATCACGCCGAGGAAACCGGGCAGACCCGAGACGTAGCTCGAATCGTCGATATCGTCGTCGACCGCCGGCGTGCGCGCGTCGGCCAGAATGTCGGGGTCCACCTCCGGGCGGCGTTCATCGTCCTGGCTCATCCAAAAATCCCGAATGCTACTTGAGAAATGTCAGGGTGGCGGTCGGCCATGCGATATGGCCGAGCCGCCGACTGGGAATGGGCGCGACGCGCGGACGCGCCGCACCGGTCGGGGTTATTCCGCCCCGATGGCTTCGAGATCGGCCTTGAACTGTTCCAGGATGGCCTCGGCCTGATCGCCGCCGATCTCGAGGAACTTCTCCTCGACCGCATCGGCCGTTTCCATGAACGGCTGGCGCTGTTCTTCGGAGAGCTCCGTGATCGTCATCGAGGGTTTGGCTTCCTTGATCTTGGCCAGGGACTCTTCGGTCAGGCCCTTCTGATACTCGATGATATAGTCGAATGCGGTGTCGATCGCGTTGTCGACGACGGTCTGATCCTCTTCCGAGAGCCCGTCATAGAACTCCTTGTTTGCCATGACGGCGGTCGTGAAGTTGTTGTGGCCGGCACGGGTGATGTAATCCGTCACCTCGTACATCTTGGTCGACTCGATGAAGAACGCGGGGTTCTCCTGACCCTGGATGATACCGGTCTGAAGCGCGCCGTAGACCTCGCCCCAGGGAAGCGGGGTGGGGGTCGCACCAAAGGCCTTGTAGTTCTCGACGAGAAGCGGGTTTGTCATCACCCGGAATTTCACCTCGTCCAGATCGGGCGGCCCCTCCACCGGTTCCGTCGTGGTCATCATGACCTCGCCCTCGGGAAACATGGTGAGAAGCTCCAGCCCCTGCTCGGCGTAGAGCGGGGGGAACATCTCGTTGATCGCCTTGGATTCCTCGAAGAAAGTTGCGAGTTTTTCCTCGTCCTGCGGCAGCAGGTAGGGGACGAAGAACACCTGTGCCTCCGGGATAAGGGCACCGGTGAACCCGGGCGACTGGTCGACGAACTGAAGGATACCCGACTGGGTCTGTTCGAGAATGCTGTCGGATTCGCCCAGAGTGCCGAACGGGAAGAGCTGAACGGTGTGGTCGGAGTTGGCCTCGACCTCTTCCTTGAACTTCTGGGCGAACTTGCCCTGCACTTCTTCCAGCGCTTCTTCGAAGGCATACCGCCATGTGTCGGCGGTCGCTGCTGTGGTCCCGAGAAGCAATGCGAGCGTGCCTGTGGCAACGAGTTTCGAGTGTGACAATGTAGTGCTCCCTGATGCATCGCCCGAACGCGCCAATACCGCGAAAGGGTCTGGTTTCAGGACGCGGGACAATTCCGTCGCGCCTCTCACGGAAGGTTGAGGCAGGGCAAAACCAAGTCAATCTTTATATTAAATCATGACAATCTTGAGGCTGCGCTTTCAGCCCCTTCGCGGACTCTAGGAAAGCAGAGCGGTGATCTCGGCACACGCGCGCTCAAGTGCGCCGCGACTGGCTCCGCCCAGGCATACCCTTATCGCGGCCGGACCGTTGCCGACCGCAAATCGCGCGCCGGGTGTGACGGCGATGCCCCGTTCGTGCAGGCGGGCAACCACGCTGGATTCGTCCAGTCTTTCGGGCAGGGGGACCCATCGGTGAAGGCCGTGGCGCTCACCGGTGCTGGTGTCCGGCAAGCTCTTCCGGGCCAGCCGGTTTCGCGCCGCGAGTTCGACCCGGTGCGCCGACAAGAGGGAGTCGGCGGTCCCGGACCGCACCCAGTCATGGGCGATCTCGGCAATCATCGGAGTCGCCATCCATGCAATCGAGGTATGCCTGTTCACGCTCGCTTCGAAGTGGGTTTCCGGCGCAACGAGAAACCCGATCCGCAAGCCAGGGGAAAGCACTTTGGACATGCTCGTGACGTAAAAGGTGCGGTCGGGCGCGAAACTCGCGATCGGTGGCGGGCGGCGCGGGTGGAGGGGGCCGAGCGGATCGGATTCGAGGATCGTGATCCCGGCTTGCGCTGCGGCTTCGGCGAGGGCCATGCGCCGCTCGCGATCCATGACCCGCGCCGTCGGCCCTGCACCGCCGGGCAAGAGGAAGACTGCCTTGATCTGTCCCTGTGACTCGCGCGCAGCGTCGATCAGCGCATCGGGGGACATGCCCCTTTCGTCTCCGCTCACGGCGCGCAGGCCGATGTGCAGTTGGTGCGCGGCCGGTGCGAGCGTGTGGCTGGTGAACGGATCGGTCGCGATGATCTCGCCCGGCTTCGCCACGACCGAAAGCGCGCTGTACATCGCGGGCGTTCCGCCGTTTGTGATCGTGACGCGCCGGTCTCCTACAACCAGACCGCACCGAGCAAGCCATTCGGTTGCGAGAACCCTGTAGCGGTGACGTATCTCCTCGGGCCTCAGTGCCGAGACGAGAATGTCCGGCATTTCGGCGGCGATCCGGGCGAGCGAGCGCTGCCACGCCCCCCGCATCTCGTCGAGGTGAACGGGCGTCATGAGGGAGAGGTCCGTGCGCTGCCGGGGGTCCTCCCCTTCGCTCCACGGCATGTCGTCGAAGCTCTGCGTTTGCGGGAGCACGAAGGTGCCGCGCCCGACTTCGCCGGACACCAGATCGGCGCGGATCAGTTCTTCGTAGGCGCGGCTCACGGTCTGCACGGACACGTCGAGTTGCCAAGCGAGATCGCGATGGGTCGGCAGCCTCTCACCCGCCCGCAACTCGCCGGAGCCGATGGCGGCTGCAATCCCATGGGCGAGCGAGCGATAGGCCGGACGCCTGATATCATCGCGGGAAAGCGGCCAGTTGGACATCGTCTGATCGTCGCGCGCTCCCGGGGGATTGTCCAGATTGGTGGGCCTTCGTTCCGTGTGCCCTATTCCGGGCGCGGTCCCGTTCGGTCACGCCCGCCAGCATGCAACCCCGCGCTGCAGAAGCCGACGAGGTGGGCGATTTGTGCCTCGGTCTCGCGCGCGCCTCCGCCGAGGTCGGCGATCCGGCCGCCGGAGGTTAGTAGTGCAAGCATGGCCGACACGGTGAAAACGAACCCCTCTGCCAGCGCAGAGCGCGGCCGACCGGGCATGTGGGACACGAGTTCGGCGAGAAAGACCTTCGCGGTCGGATCGAAACAGGCAGCCGAGACCTCCCGCCAACGCTCATCCGCAGAGACATAGGCGACCAGGCGGGCGTAGTCACGCCAGCGCGTGTCGCTTCGTGACAAATCGAAGATCGGCCTGACGAAGGCGGCGATCAGCGCCTCGAGCGTCACCTCGTCCCCGGACTTGAGCCTTTCGAGTTCTGCGAGCCGGGCCTGTGAAAGCGTCTCGGCGCGCCGCGCGACGGTGCGGTGAAAGAGCACTTCCTTGCCGCCGCCGTGATGATGAATGGTTCCGACCGGCTCCCCGGCCTCGGCCGCGATGTCGCGGATCGTGGCCCCGTCGAATCCCCGCTGCGCGAACACCCTTTCGGCGGCATCCAACACCCGTTTGCGGGTGGCGAGCGCGCGTTTCGAGGGCGCTCTTTGTCGTTTGGCATCAATGTCTTGCTGAGTGGGCATGGAAATATGTTGCCTTATTTCGAACAGATGTTCAAGTTAAGAGCCAACTAGGGAGGACGCGATGAGTGAGGCGCGCGACCGGCTTGCCCTGATCGGGGCGGGACCGATGGGACTGGCTGCGGCAAAGCTGCTGTCCCGGCATGGGATCGAATTCCAAGGGTTCGAGTTGAACACTGACGTCGGCGGTTTGTGGGACATCGACGGCCCCCGTTCGACGATGTACGAAACCGCGCACCTGATTTCGTCCAAGCGGATGACCGAGTTCACTGATTTCCCGATGCGCGACGAAGTGGCCGAATACCCGTCGCACCGCGAGATGAAGCGCTACTTTCAGGATTTCGCAAAGCACTTCGACCTCTACAAGCACTTCCGGTTCGGGGCGGAAGTGCTGTCCTGTGAGCCGCTGAGTGGCCCGAATGAGGGATGGCGCATCACGTGGCGCGACGAAGCCGGCGAGCATGTCGAGGACTACGCGGGCCTGCTTATCGCAAACGGCACGTTGTCGACGCCAAACATGCCGGAGTTCAAGGGGACATTCACCGGCGAGATGATCCATTCGTCGGAGTACCGCCACCCCAGCCAGTTCGAGGGCAAGCGCGTGCTGGTCATTGGCGCGGGCAATTCCGGCTGCGATATTGCAGTGGACGCGATCCACCACGGCGTGTCCTGCGACCTGTCGATGCGGCGCGGCTATTACTTCGTGCCCAAGTACGTCTTCGGCAAACCCGCCGACACGCTGGGCGGCGCGATCAAGCTTCCGATGGCGCTGAAGCGCATCGTGGACGGCACGATCCTCAAGTGGTTCGTGGGCGATCCGCAGAAATACGGATTTCCCAAGCCCGACTACAAGCTCTACGAAAGCCACCCCATCGTAAATTCGCTCGTGCTCTACCACGCAGGGCACGGGGATATCCGGGTCATGCCGGACGTGGAGCGTTTCGACGGCCAGACCGTGAGGTTCATGGACGGGACGAGCGAGGACTACGACATGATCCTCGTCGCGACGGGCTACAAGCTCGACTACCCGTTCATCGACAATGCGCTCTTGAACTGGCAGGGCGACGCGCCGCATCTCTACCTCAACTGCATGCATCCGGAGCGCGACGACCTGTTCGTGCTGGGGATGATCGAAGCGTCTGGTCTCGGCTGGCAGGGGCGTCATGAACAGGCCGAAATGGTCGTGCGCTACATCGAAGGACTGCGCGCAGGCACCGACGAGGCGAAGGCGCTGCAGAAGACCAAGTCGGAAGGGTTCTCCCGCGCGACCGGCGGCATGAACTACATCGACCTGCCGCGCATGGCCTATTACGTCGACAAGGCGACCTACCGCAAAGCCGTGACCGGCTGGATCGGAAAGCTCAAGGGGCGCGCGGCATGATCGACGAAGCGGTTCTCAACTTCTCGGCAGGCTCGCTGACCCTGCTCAACGCGATCCTCGCGGTGGTCATGTTTTCGATCGCGATCGACCTGACGCCGCGCGATTTCCGGGTTCTGGCGCGCGCGCCCAAACCGCTGGTTGTGGGGCTGATCTCGCAATTCGTGGTGCTGCCGGCGCTGACGCTTTGCATGGTGGCCGCGCTGCAACCCCAGGCGTCGGTGGCGCTCGGACTCATCCTCGTGGCCGCCTGTCCGGGCGGGAACATCTCGAACTTCATCACGCACAGGGCAGGGGGGAATGCGGCGCTGTCGGTTTCTCTCACCGGATTCGCTACCGTGGGCGCCATTGTCCTGACGCCACTCAACATCGCGTTCTGGGGCTCGCTTTACGGACCTTCGGCCGAGATCCTGCGCGCGACCGAGATCGACCCGGTGCGTATCGCGATCACGGTCGGGCTGATGCTCATTCTGCCGCTTGTGCTGGGCGTGACGCTGAATACCAAACGCCCGGACGTCACGCGTCGGCTGCGCAGGCCTCTGCAATGGCTCTCCATGGCGATCTTCGTAGCCTTCGTCGCAATCGCGCTCGCTTCGAACTGGAGCCAGTTTATGGCATACGCGGGCGGGATCATCGGCCTCGTTGTGCTGCACAACGCTCTCGCACTTGGCGGCGGGTTCACAACCGCGACGCTGGCCCGGCTGTCGTCATTCGACCGCCGCTCGATCACGATCGAAACGGGCATCCAGAACTCAGGCCTCGGCCTCGTCCTGATCTTCGCCTTCTTCGGCGGGCTGGGCGGCATGGCCGTGGTCGCGGCCTTCTGGGGCATCTGGCACGCCATCTCCGGCCTCGCGCTCGCAAGCGTCTGGGGTCGGATCGAGGCCTCGCGATGACCCGCATCCTGGTCACGGGTGGGGCCGGCATGGTGGGCCGCGCCCTCGCGGAGGCGCTGCCGGACGTGATCGCCACGGACCTCGCACGCGGCAGTCTGCCCGAAAACATGCGGTTTCGTCCGATGAACGTGACCGGCACCGACCCCGACACGGTGATCGGAGAAGAAAGGCCCGAGGTCGTCGTCCACCTCGCTTCCATCGTCACGCCGCCCCCCGACATGACCCGCGAGCAGGCCTACTCGGTCGACGTCTCGGGCACCCGCAACGTGCTCGGCGCCTGTATCCGCCACGGCGTGCGCCGGATCGTCGTGACCAGCTCCGGCGCCGCCTATGGCTATCACCCCGACAACCCGGTGCCGCTGACCGAAGACGCGCCATGTCGGGGAAATCCCCAATTCGCCTACTCCGATCACAAGCGGCGGGTGGAGGAGATGCTGGCCGAAGCCCGCGACACTCACCCGGCGCTCGAACAGGTCGTCCTGCGCGTGGGCACCGTGCTGGGCGCGGGGACCGAGAACCAGATCACAGCACTGTTCCACCGACCCCGATTGCTCGCGGTCCGAGGTTCGGACAGTCCCTTCGTGTTCATCTGGACCCGCGACCTCGCCCGTATCGTCGCACGCGCCGCGACAGACGGGCCGCCTGGCATCTACAACGTCGCTGGCGATGGCTGGCTGACGGTCGACGACCTCGCCAGGAAGCTCGGCAAACCCGTCCTGCGCCTTCCATCCTGGGCGCTCAAGGCCGCCCTGGCGGTCGGGCAACCGCTCGGCCTCTTCCAGTATGGCCCGGAACAAGTGCGCTTTTTGCAGTATCGACCGGTGCTTGCGAACGACCGGCTGAAAACGGTTTTCGGATACACGCCGGAACTGACGTCTGCGCAGGTTTTCGACCTTTGGCGCAAGGAAGCCGGACTATGAGAACGGCGGTCATTTCAGGTGGCAACGGCGGACTGGGCCGCGCGCTTGCCGAGCGGCTGGAAGCAGACGGTTGGCACTGTGTCCTGATTGACGTGAATGTCACGGGGCTGGATTCCTCTCCGACCCGCACACCTGTCGAAGTCGACCTCACCGATACCGAAGCCTTGAACGCTGCCGCCACCCGTATCATCGCGGGCCGCCCGAGCGTCGATCTCGTGATTTACAACGCCGGCGTCAGCCAGATCGGGCCCTTCGCCGAAGCGACAGAAGAAAGCCACCGCCGCGTGTTCGAGATCAACTATTTCGCCGCCGTCGCAATGGCCCGATCCTTTCTCGCCCCCATCCGGGCGAGCCGCGGCACGCACCTCGCGATCTCTTCGGTCGCGGGCTTCGCTCCCTTGCACAACCGCACTGCCTACGCTGCGTCGAAACACGCAATGGAAGGGTTCTTCGCCTCACTCCGCTCGGAAGAGGCCGCCCACGGCGTGCGCACCCTGATTGCCGCGCCGAGTTTCGTCGCCACGAACCTCGGCAACTCCGGGCGCAGCGAAGACGGCATCATGCGCCCCGGCGCGGCTGCCGATGGCGTCGACTACATGACGCCGGAGGACGCGGCCTCGGTGATCCTGCGCGGCGTCGCGAAGGGACGCACCTTTATTCCGGTGGGGCGCATCGCGCGCTTGTCGTGGTGGATCATGCGTCTGTCCCCGCCGCTCTATGCCCGCCTCATGCGTCGCAGCATCAGCGGCAAAGGGTAAAAAAAGTCGTCGCGGCCCGATAGGAAGCCCGAGTGACAACGCTTTCGGTGGGCGTCAGCGCCGGCGGCGTTTCACGTAGATTTCGAGACGGTGGCTCACGATCTCGAACCCGTGCTGTCGCGCGATCTCTTCCTGAAGCCGCTCGATCTCGTCGGATCTGAACTCGATCACGTCGCCGGTTTCGGTGTCGATGAAATGGTCGTGGTGCTCTGCCGGCATTTTTTCAAAGCGGAGCCGGCCATCGTCGAAAGTGTGACGTTCGATCAGGCCATGTTCCGCGAGCATGTTTATGGTGCGGTAGACCGTCGCGATGTTGACCTTCGCGTCGCGCTGCTGCACCCGGCGGTGGAGCTCTTCCACGTCGGGATGGTCGTCGGATGCTTCGAGGGTTTCGAGGATCGTGCGCCGCGGCCCCGTGATCCTCAGACCCCGGTCTCGACACAAGCCGATGAGGCTTTCTTTTTCCGAGTTGGTCACGCGCGCACCCCACTGTCTTGGTTTGCCGCACCTCTTCCCGACACGCGGAACCTGCGGACAAGACCGGTTAACATGCCCGTGAGGAAAGGTCACGGCTTCAGCCTGCGTCGCCAAGTTGCGAATGAATTGCATTTGCAGGAGGGCGAAAATGCGGTATGCGTTCTGCGACTCGCTTGCAACTTGGTGGGCGGTCGCGGAGTTGGACGGGTATGCATAGAGGTTCATCCATGACGACGACGATGAAACGCCTGATCGGTGCGGTCGCGTTGAGCGCGCTCGGGGCAGGGGGGGCATTGGCCCAGGACCGGATGAAGGTCGTGACGACCTTCACTGTGCTGGCCGACATGGCAAGCCAGGTGGCGGGCGACGCTGCCGAAGTCGTATCGGTCACCAAGCCCGGCGCCGAAATCCACGGCTACGAGCCGACGCCTCAGGATATCGTCCGGGCCCAGGGCGCGGACCTCATTCTGTGGAACGGCTTGAACCTCGAGCTTTGGTTCGAACAGTTCCTCGCGAACCTCGACGATATCCCGTCAGCCACACTGACCGAGGGCATAGAGCCGATCCCGATTGCCTCGGGGGCTTACGAGGGCATGCCCAACCCGCATGCGTGGATGGGTCTGGATAATGCCCTGGTTTATATCGACAATATTGTGGAGGCGTATTCGGAGCACGATCCCGAAAATGCGGAAGCATACGCGGCGAACGCCGAGGCTTACAAGGAAGAGCTTCGGGCCACGATAGAACCTTTGCGGTCGCGGATCGCCGAGATTCCCGAGGCACAACGCTGGCTCGTGACCTGCGAAGGCGCGTTCAGCTACCTTGCGCGCGATTTCGGACTGCGTGAGCTCTATCTTTGGCCGATGAACGCTGACCAGACGGGCACCCCGCAGCAGGTGCGTGCCGTCATCGACGGTGTGCGCGACAACGACATTCCAGTGGTATTCTGCGAAAGTACGGTGAGCACGGCCCCCGCCGAACAGGTGGCGCGCGAGACCGGGGCACGCTTCGGCGGTGTCCTCTATGTCGACAGCTTGTCCGAGCCTGACGGGCCGGTTCCGAGCTATCTCGACCTGTTGACGATCACGGCCCGGACCGTTGCCGATGGACTTACGGGCGGGAGTAACTGATACCTTCAAATGAACGGGTCCTTGCCACACATCGTAATCGAGCAAGTGTGGAATCCGTTCCGGGTGCCGCCACTCACGGCAGAGTGCGAGACATGAAAGACAGCAGCCAGATGGTCGCAACCCAAGACGCCTCGGACGGGATCACCGCACACGACGTCACGGTCACTTACCGCAACGGCCATACCGCGCTGCGCGACGCGAGTTTCGAGATTCCGCGCGGCACCGTGACTGCGCTGGTCGGCGTGAACGGCGCGGGCAAGTCGACGCTCTTCAAGGCGATCATGGGGTTCGTGCCGGTCGCGACGGGCGATATCAGACTGCTGGGCCTCGGTGTGAAGGAGGCGTTGAAGCAAAACCTCGTCTCCTACGTGCCGCAGGCCGAGGAGGTGGACTGGTCCTT
The DNA here is from genome assembly GCA_964230745.1 of Maritimibacter sp. GTDB lineage: Bacteria > Pseudomonadota > Alphaproteobacteria > Rhodobacterales > Rhodobacteraceae > Maritimibacter. The sequence continues at coordinate 69,469 of CAXRHZ010000028.1, forward strand.
CCCGGTGCTGGTCGAGGACGTGGTGATGATGGGCCGCTACGGCCACATGGGGTTCCTCCGCCGCCCCGGACCTGCTGATCGCGCGGCGGTGGATACCGCGCTCGACCGTGTGAACATGCTCGATTATCGTCATCGCCAGATCGGCGAGCTGTCCGGCGGGCAGAGGAAGCGCGTCTTCCTGGCCCGCGCACTGGCGCAGGACGGGCAGGTCATCCTGCTCGACGAGCCCTTCACCGGCGTCGACGTCAAGACCGAAGAGCAGATCATCGCGCTTCTGCGCGCGCTCAAGAACGAAGGCCGGGTCATGCTGGTCTCGACCCACAACCTCGGGTCCGTGCCGGAGTTCTGCGACCGGACCGTTCTGGTCAAGGGCACGGTTTTGGCCCACGGCACCACCGAAACCACGTTCACGCGCAAGAACCTCGAGGCGGCATTCGGCGGTGTCCTGCGCCATTTCACCCTGGGCGGTGCCGATCTTCATGACGACGACGATGCACGGCAGGTGTCGATCTTCACCGATGACGAGCGCCCGCTGGTGCAATACGGGGACAAGACGCGAAAGACGGAGCGGCGTCGATGAATGTCCTGATCGAGCCTTTTTCCTATGGCTACATGACCAACGCCATGTGGGTGTCCGCCCTCGTCGGTGCAGTCTGCGCGTTCCTGTCCTCCTATCTCACGCTCAAAGGCTGGTCCCTTATCGGGGACGCCCTGTCCCATTCGGTCGTGCCGGGGGTGGCCGGCGCCTATATCCTGGGCCTGCCGTTCGCGCTGGGCGCCTTTCTCTCCGGCGGGCTGGCGGCCGCGGCGATGCTCTTTCTGTCGGACCGTTCGGGCCTGAAGGCCGACGTCGTCATCGGCATCATCTTTACCTCCTTCTTCGGGATTGGCCTCTTCATGGCTTCGGTGAACCCGATGTCGGTCTCGATCCAGACGATCACGATGGGCAACATCCTCGCCATCACGCCGGAGGACACATTGCAGCTCGCGATCATCGGCTTCGTCTCCCTCGCGGTCCTCATCATGAAATGGAAGGACCTCGTGGTCACCTTTTTCGACGAGAGCCACGCCCGGTCGATCGGATTGCGGCCGGGGCTCCTCAAGGCCGTCTTCTTCACGCTACTTTCCGCGAGCGTCGTCGCCGCGATGCAGACGGTCGGGGCCTTTCTCGTCATCGCGATGGTCGTGACGCCGGGGGCGACCGCCTATCTCCTTTGTGACCGGTTTCCGCGGCTCATCCTGACCTCGGTCACGATCGGGGCCGCGACGAGCTTCGCCGGGGCCTACATCAGCTATTTCCTCGACGGAGCGACGGGTGGCGTCATCGTGGTGCTTCAAACGGCGATCTTCCTCGCGGCTTTCCTGCTCGCACCGAAACACGGGCTCCTGGCGGCCCGGCGCAAGGCAGCGGCCGCAACAGACGGGCAGGCGGCATGACACTCGAAACCCTGCTCCTGCCCTTCCAGTTCGGCTTCATGCAGAACGCGTTCTGGATCGCAGTGATCGTGTCGGTGCCCACGGCGCTGTTGTCTTGTTTCCTCGTTCTCAAGGGTTGGGCCCTGATGGGGGATGCGGTGAGCCACGCGGTTCTGCCGGGTATCGTCCTGGCATATGTCCTCGGCTTGCCGCTGATCCTGGGGGCCTTCGCGGCGGGAATGCTGACGGCGGTGGCGACGGGATACCTGTCGGAAAACAGTCGCGTGAAACAGGACACGGTGATGGGCGTGGTCTTTTCCGGCATGTTCGGTCTGGGGATCGTCCTGTACGTGGGCCTTCGGACCAATGTCCACCTCGATCACATCCTGTTCGGCAACATGCTGGGTGTCGGGGCCGGGGACCTCTGGACCGCCGGATTGATCGCGGTCGGCGTGACCGGCGTGCTGGTGCTGAAATGGAAGGACTTCATGCTTCACGCTTTCGATCCGGCGCAGGCCAAGGTGTCGGGCTTGCCGGTGGGCCTGTTGCACTACGGTCTGCTCGCGCTCCTGTCGCTGACCGTCGTTGCCACGCTGTCGGCCACCGGCCTCATCCTCGCCGTCGGGCTCCTTATCGCGCCGGGGGCGATTGCCTTTCTGACGGTGCGCAGCCTCAAGCTGATGCTGCCCGTTTCGGTGGTGGTCTGCATGGCTTCGATGCTCGGTGGAGTTTACCTCAGTTTCCACCTAGACAGCGCGCCGGCGCCGACCACCGTGCTGATCCTCACCGTGCTTTTCGTCCTGGCCTTCTTCCGGCGGACGCGACAGGTGCGGCGCGCCTCTGCCGTGGCTTGAACGGCACGTTGTGCCGGATCTTCTGGTTCGGTCACTTCTTGAGGTCCGCGGCCAGCATGTCCACGAAGCGTTCCGAACTCGGCGAGAGGGTGTGACGGCGCCGCTTCACGAGCCCGGCGTCGCGCTTGACCAAGGGATCGACCAGCGGCACCGTGCGGATGCCCGGCGCTGGCTGCGCATTCGCGAGACGTCCTGGGAGGATGGCGAGGCCGATCCCGCAGGCTGACATCCATGCCGCGCTGCCCAGAAAGCCGACCTCTGCCGCAATGCGGGGACGTATGTCCAGCATCGCCAGCGTGCGTTCGACGAGTCCCCGCACGCCGTAGTCGCGCCGCGACAAGATCAGTGGCTGATCTACCAGCTCTGCCCAGCCAATCGCATCGCGCCTGGCGAACGGATGCTCCGCCGCGCAGATGATGCAGAGCGGATCCGAGTGAAGGCTTTCCCAGTCGAGAGCCGACTTGTCCTCGGGTTCCGTGCCGATCCCGAAGTCCGCGCGCTGTTCGAGGATGTTCGAATAGAACTGGTCCGGGGCGCAATCGTCTAGGATAAGGCTGACCGCCGGGTAGCTCGCACGAAAATTGCGGACCGTCGGGGGGAGGAGCGTGAGCCCGGTTGCCGGGGTTGCGGTAAGCCGGATGCGCCCCCGTTCCAGGTCGCGCAGTCCCCGGATCGTGTCTTCGAGCGTCGAAAGATCCCCGAGGATACGCTCCACCAGCCCGATCACGCTCTCGCCGGCGGCCGAAGGGGACAGGGAGCGGGTGGTGCGGTCGAACAGTGTGGCGCCGAGCACCGACTCGGCCTGACGCAGCAGCACGCTTGCCGCCGACTGCGTGATATTGAGAGCGTCGGCCGCAGCGGAAATCTGGCCGGTGCGATAAACCTGCTGGATCGCGCGCAGTTGTTTCAGGGTCAGGCTGGAAACGGACATCTTACATATTCATTTCATTCATGAATGATTTACAAAAATTCAATTTTTATATCAAGGGCTTCACGCTAGCCTGAATGCAGACACGCCGCCCTATCGCGAAAAACAACAGGCTGCGTGCAGGGAGGAATGAAATGTTTGCGAAAATGAAGACTTTCAAAGGACTTGCCGTGGCGGCCACCGTCGCCGCGACCGTTGGCTTCGGGAGCGACCAGGCCCAGGCCCAGGGTCGCGTGACCATCGGCACCAACCCGCAGGGGTCGCTCTATTACACCATCGGCAGCGGCATTGCCGCCGCGCTGCAGGAGTCGCTCCAGCGCCCGGTGACCGTCCAGCCCTTCACCGGTTCCTCCGTCTACCTTCCGCTCATTTCGGCGGGTGAGGTGACGGTCGGCCTGAACTCTGCCATCGACGCCGGCGGCTGGTATTCGGGCGAGACGAGCGGCGAGCCGCTCTCGGACCTGCGCGTTCTGGCCCGTCTCTGGCCCCTGCGCCAGGCGTTCGTGACCCGCGCCAATGACGGGATGACGGAAGTCAAGGATCTCGCCGGCAAGCGCACCGTGATCGACATGACCGCGCTGACGGGCGTGAGCGCCGTGAACCTCGCAACCATCCAGGCCGCGGGCCTTTCGCGCGACGACGTGGAGGAGGTCGAGGTCTCCGGCCTAAAGGCGGGTCTCGACGCGCTGGTCGAAGGCAGCCTCGATGCCACAGCCGCGGCAATCGGCATCCCCCTCACGCAACAGGCCAACGCCTCCATCCCCGGTGGAATCCGCTATCTCAGCCTGACCGGCGAAACCGCGACGGAAGCGTTCTTCGACGAAACCCTGCCGGGTGTCTACCCGCTCGAGGTCGGGCCGAACCCGGCGATGCCGGAGATCACCGAGCCGGTCGTCGTCTCGGCCTACGACATCTTCCTGACGACGAGCGCGTCGTTGTCGGACGAGGAGGCTACGGCCATTCTCACGGCGCTCTATGACGCCTTCCCGCAACTTCGGGAGGACTATCCGCCGCTGCGGGGCGGGGCTCAGGATGCCATGGGCAACCCCAGCAACACGGTGCCCTACCACCCTGCGGCAGTGGCGTTCTTCAAGGACAAGGGGCTTTGGTCGGATGACAACGAGGCGCGTGAAGCCTCCTTCTCCGAGTAAGCCCGTTCAGGCGGCCGGGGCCAGACCCGGCCGCCCGATTCCTGCGCCGCACTTGGCGCTGATCCGTGCGCCGATGACCGGTGCATGCCTCTCCCGGAGTTCCGAATGCGTGCCGTCGCCGCCGTCCTTGCCGCGAGCCTGCCTTTGCTCGGCATCGCGTGGACCTTCAACCTTCCGAACCTGTTGGGCCAAGTCTACATCACCGAGCAATACCTTGCGGTGATTCTGGGCCTTACGGTTCTGGCCGGGCTCCTGCTCACGCGGCATCGGCCGGTCCCCGTCGCATTCGACATGGTCCTCGGTCTCGCGGCGCTTGGCGGATGGTGGTGGCTCGCCTGGAATTATCAGGAATGGCTGCTCGACCCGGTCAATCGCGGTCCGGAGAAATGGGTGCCGGCCGTGCTGGGCATCCTCGGGCTTTTCGAGGCGACCCGGCGCCATTGCGGATTGGTCCTGAGCCTGCTTGGCGCGGCCTTCATGCTCTACGGGTTTTTGGGACATTTCGCCCCCGGGATTTTCGAGGCGGCCTATCTCTCGCCCCCGCGCTACCTCCTTTACGTCTACAATGATTCCAACGGCGTGCCTGGCCTAGTCCTCGGCGTCGGCGCCACCCAGATCCTTGGATTCATCATTTTCGGAGCCGTCCTGACCGCCGTGGGCGGGTCCGCAGCGATGACCGACCTCGCGATGTCGGCCATGGGCCACCGCAGGGGCGGGCCGGCCAAGGTGGCGATCTTCGCGTCTTCCCTGTTCGGCACGTTGTCCGGATCGACTGTGGCCAACGTCATGTCCACCGGGGTCGTCACGATCCCCATGATGAAGAAGAGCGGCTGGCCCGCGCGCCACGCAGGCGCGATCGAGGCAGTCGCGTCGAACGGCGGCCAGATCGCGCCGCCTGTCATGGGCGCGACCGCATTCATTATCGCCGAGTTCCTCCAGATTTCCTACACCGAGGTCGTGATCGCCGCGCTGTTGCCGGCTGCGTTCTATTATATCCTGCTATATCGGCAGGTTGACAGCTATGCGGCAGCAAACGGCCTCGTGGGCGAACCGCGCGAGTCCCTGCCGCGCATGAAAGATGCGCTCAAGGGCAGCACTCCGCTTATCGTGCCGCTGGCGGTGCTTATGTATTTCCTGTTCTGGTTGGGATATGCGCCGGGCAAGTCCGCGCTCTATGCTTCCGGCGCCGCGCTGGTGCTGTATTTCGTCACGGGCAAACGCGCGCCGGCCGCCCTGCGGGAATTGCCTGGTATCCTTGTGCGCGCCGGCGAAACGCTGATCCCGATCCTGCTCGTCTGTGCCATCGCCGGTATTATCATCGGGACGATCAACGTCACCGGGCTGGGCTTCGCGCTGACGCTCGCGCTGGGCAAGATCGCCGAGCTCGGCGGTGTCCTTCCGCTCCTCGCGACCACGGCCGTCATCGCCATCGTTCTCGGCGTCGGCATGCCGACTTCCGGCGTCTACGTGGTCGTCGCTGTCCTTCTCGCTCCGGCCCTTGTGCGCCAGGGGATCGCGATGACCTCGGCGCATCTGTTCATCCTCTATTTCGGCCTGCTGTCCATGCTGACACCGCCCGTCGCCATCGCGAGTTACGCGGCGGCCTCGATTGCTAAGAGCGACATGTGGCAGACCGGCGTGACCGGGGTGAAGCTGGCCTTCGTCGCCTACATTCTGCCCTTCGTCTTTGCTTTCAATCCGGCGCTCCTCATGGAGGGCTCCTGGCTGCAGATTGCCGTGTCCTGCATCACCGTCTACGCGGGCGGTCATGTGCTGGCCGAAGTTCTCGCGCGCAAACGTGCCTTCGGTGGCGGAATGCGACGTCTCGTGGCCAGCGTCGGAGGCCTGGCGCTCTTTTGCGCCACCGCCGTCGTCGGCCCGGCCTCGCCCCCAGGGATCGCAGCGGCGGCCATCGGCATCGCGCTCCTCATCTACCTTGGCCGGCGTGCGCGTCGCGCCTCCGCCGAACTCGACCAAATCCAGACCCGAACCAAGAACGGAGAAACCGATGCCCGAGCTTAACCCGAACCCGCCCTACAAACGCATCGCCACCGAAGAAGCGTGGCTTCCGCAGGAAATCCTCGATCTTTACCGCGCCGAGGTCCGCGACAAAGCCATCAACGAGCCGGGGTTCCAGGCCCTCTGGGGCTTCTTCGCGGGCGACAATCCGATCGCCAGGGACCACAACCGCCGGATCGTCGACCTCGGCGAAGAGCGGCTGGCGGACATGGACCGCGCAGGCATCGACATCGCCGTCCTGTCGCTGTCCTCGCCCGGCGTGCAGATTTTCGATCCGGCCACCGCGACGAGCCTCGCGCAGCGCGCCAACGACGAACTGGCCGAGGGGATCGCGAAGAATCCCGACCGTTTCGTGGGTCTCGCCGCCTTCTCTCCGCTTGATGCGGAAGGCGGTGCGAAAGAGCTGGAACGCGGTGTCACCAAGCTGGGTCTCCGGGGAGGCATCCTGAATTCCCACACGCTCGGCACCTACATGGACGACGAAAAATATTGGGCGGTCTTCGAGGCAGCCGAGGCGCTGGGCGTGCCGATCTACCTGCACCCCAACACCCCGTCGCCCCAGATGCTTGAACCCTTCCTGTCGCGCGGCCTCGATGCCGCCGTCTACGGCTTCGCCTGCGAGACGGGGCTGCACGCGCTCCGGCTGATCGTGTCGGGGCTGTTCGACCGTTTTCCCAAACTCCAGATCGTCCTGGGCCACACGGGCGAGGCGTTGCCGTTCTGGCTCTACCGCCTCGATTTCATGCACACGCGGCTATCGCGTTCGAACCGGTATCCGGGCGCTCAGCCACTTGAACGCAAGATGTCCGACTACCTGCGTGAAAACTTCTACTATACTTCGTCCGGCGTCGGAGACCCCAAGCCGGTGATGTACGTGCAGGACGTGATCGGCGCTGACCGGATGATGTACGCGATGGATTACCCGTGGCAGTATGTCGTTGAAGAAACCGCATTTTTCGACGCGATGCCGGTCCCGCCCGAAACGCTCAAGGCGTTCTACGAGGACAACGCGCGGAAGGTCTTCGGTATCTCATGACCGAATATTCGGCAGACGTTGTGATCGTCGGCGCGGGTCCGGTGGGCCTGACGCTGGCGATGGAGCTCGACCGGCGCGGTGTGTCGTCTCTCGTAGTTGAAAAGCGCAGCGCGGGCGAGCCACCGAACGTGAAGTGCAACCACGTCTCTGCGCGTTCGATGGAGATTTTCCGCGGACTCGGCATTGCGGACCGAATCCGCGACACGGGCCTGCCGGACGAATATCCGCACAGCGTCAGCTATCGCACGACACTGACGGGGCGCGAGATCGCCTGCGTGCCGATTCCCTCGCGCGCCGGCCGCAGGCGGGGCGACCCCGGGCCGGACACCGACTGGCCGACTCCCGAGCCGCCACACCGGATTAACCAGCTCTACCTCGAGCCGGTACTGTTCGAGGCCGCCGCCGAGCGCGCAGGCGTCGAGATCCTGAATGATACCGAGGTCACGGGGTTCGTCGACACGGGTCGCGGCGTGGAAGTGAGCATCGGGCGCGCTTCCGGCGAAACGGTGACCGCAACGGGACGCTACCTTGTTGGCTGCGACGGCGGGCGCTCCGGCGTGCGCAAGGCCATCGGCGCCCAGCTTACCGGCGATGCCGTGGTTCAGCGCGTGCAATCGACCTACATACACGCTCCGGGACTGATCGACCTGATGGAGGTGCCGCCCACCTGGGGGATGTTCGCCTACAATCCCGTGAGAACCGGCGTGGTCTATTCAATCGACGGGCGCGAGACCTGGCTCGTCCACAACTACCTGCGCGATGACGAGCCCGATTTCGACAGCGTCGACCGCGACTGGGCGATCCGGCAGATTCTCGGTGTGGACGACACGTTCCGGTATGACGTCCTGACCAACGAAGACTGGTTCGGAAGGCGTCTCGTCGCAGACAAGCTGCGCGCAGGCAACGTGTTCATCTGTGGCGACGCTGCCCATCTCTGGGTGCCATACGCGGGCTACGGCATGAACGCGGGGATCGCCGACGCCCATAACCTGGCGATGCACATGGGCGGCGTCTTCGCGCGCTGGGCGGATCCAGCCGTCCTCGACGCGCACGAGGCGGAGCGACACCCGATCACCGAACAGGTTTCCCGTTTCGCGATGAACCACGCCCACGAGATGGCCCGCAAACGCAAGGCGGTTCCGCCCGAGATCGACGATGATACCCCCGAAGGTGCGGCGGCGCGCGCGGCTGCGGGCAAAGCGCTTTACGATCTGAATGTGCAGCAATACTGCTGCGCCGGTCTGAACTTCGGATACTACTACGATGCATCGCCGCTGATCGCGCGCGACGGAACGCCACCGCCCTACGACATGGGGTCGTTCACCCCCTCGACGGTGCCCGGCGCGCGGCTTCCGAATGTCGAGACTGCGAAAGGGCGCTGGCTTCACGACCTGCAAGGCACCGGGTTCGCCCTCGTGCGCACCGACATGTCGGTGGACGCCACGCCGATGCTCGACGCGGCGGCGGCGGTCGGGGTGCCCGTCACGTTGATCGACCTTCCCGATGCGCCGCCACCTTTCGAGCACGCCCTGGTGCTCGCCCGCCCGGACAACCACGTGGCCTGGCGCGGGCAGGCATTGCCGGCCGACCCGAAGGCGCTAATCGACCTCGTGCGGGGCGCGCGGGTAGATGAGGCCGTGTCATGATCGTCGATGTGCACACCCATATGGTCAGCGAGCCTTACCTCGACTTGTTGCGCCGCGAGGGGGGGCCGAAATACACGTTCCGCACGCTGCCGGGCAGCGGGGAGGTGATCGACAAGGACGAAGTGCCGTTTTTCACGCTTCTGCCCGCCATGTGGGATTTCGACCGGCGGATCCGCGACATGGACGCGGCCGGGGTCGATGTGGCGGTGATCTCGCTCACATCGCCGAACGCCATTTTTTCAGATGCGGATCTGAGCCTGCGCGCCGCCCGCATGATGAACGACGCCTTTGCCGAGGCGCGCACCGCGCACCCGGACCGTCTGCGCTGGTTCGCGGCTCTTCCCTGGACCGATCCGTCGGCGGCGGTGGCGGAACTGACCCGTGCCCTCGCGCTTGGAGCGTCCGGTGTGATCGCGGTCGCGACTGTCGACGGCGTTCCGCTCACCGATCCCGGCTTCGCCCCCATCTGGGAGGCGATCGACAGGACGGCCCTGCCGGTCTTTCTGCATCCGTCCGTTCCACCCGGGGAGCAGGCCTTGGGCCTCGCCGACTACAACCTCTCGCCCCCGGTCGGGTTCGTGTTCGACACGACGCTCGCCGTGGCCCGCATGCTCTATGACGGGTTCTTCGATCGCCATGCGAACCTGCGGATGATCCTCGCTCATGGTGGCGGGACGTTGCCGTTCCTGATCGGTCGGCTGGATATCTGCCATGACCGCATTCCCGCCTGTCGTGCGGGCACTGATGCGCGGCCATCCCAGTTTCTCGACCGGCTTTATCTCGACAGTGTCGTCTATACCAAGGGGGCACTCGATCTGTGTGTTGAGACGGTGGGGCCGGGGCGGGTCCTGTTCGGTTCGGACTACCCGCACAACATCGGCGACATGGCCGGGCGCCTTGCGCTGCTCGAGGAAAGCGCTGCGACTCATCGCAAGACTGCCGTGGACCTGTTCGACCTCTGACGGGCTGCGCGCCAGGCACTTGCCGAAGGGAGAAAGGACATCCTCCCCTTCCATACGACCCCTTCCGACTTTGGTCCTAAAGGCCGCAACCTCCGTCTTCCGGGCGATGACGGGCACGCGGGGCGTCGAACAAAGTTGGTTCAGCATCAACGGGATGCGGTAGCAACCAACATTGGAACGCAGGTGGCGACGGCCAGATCATTTCGAGTGACTGCAGGGTGCAAGGACCTCGCACGGTCGGCGCAACGGAGTGGCATCTTCAATTTGAGAAATGCCGCCGAGCGGGACCCTGGCGTCTGCAGGGCCGATCCGGCACCGCGTGATCAATGGATACTCGGAAGGGATTCATCATGCATATGAAACAAGTGACGGCGAGTCTGCGCCGCAAGTGCGGCAACGCTCCGATGGCGGGTCTCATGGCCGCATGCCTGACGCTGTCGGCGGGCGCGGCGAGCGCCGAAGGCGGCCTGGGCGGACTGGTGAGCGGCATCGGCGACGCTGTCGGAGACAACGTGATCGGTAATACAGTGGGGGCTGTAGGCGGTGCGGTGACGGGCGTGGGCAACGTCCTCGACGGCGGGACCGCCGATGGTAGCGGCGGGCTGGGCAACAGCCTGGGCGGCGCGATCGGCGGCCCGCTGGGCTCTGTCACCGGCGGCACGGTCAATACGGTGGGGGCCGTGCTGAGCGGCTCGACCGGATCGAACGGCGGCTCCAACGGCGGATCGAATGGGGGCAGTAACGGTGGGTCCAACGGCGGCTCCAACGGTGGGTCGAACGGCGGCAGTAACGGTGGGTCCAACGGTGGGTCCAATGGTGGCAGCAACGGCGGGTCAAACGGCGGAAGCAACGGCGGCAGCAACGGAGGAACGAACGGCGGCAACAACGGCGGTTCCAACGGTGGCGGCTTCGCGAACGGCGGCAGCACCGGTTCCGGCACCGCGGGATCCGTCGCCGGCACAAGTTCGCGTAATGCTGCGGCCGGGTTCGGTTCCTCTTGCAGCCCGTTGGGCGAGTCGACCTTCAACAGCTTCGCGGCCATGGACACGTCGCGTAACCGGATCGGCCAGATCCAGGGCGTCGTGCTGAGCGGCGACACCATCGTGCGCGCCCGGTTCCTCACCGACGCCAACGTGTTCGGCGTGTCCCGCTGCGTCACTATCTCCGGCGGGTCTATCTCGCAGGTCGGCGGCAGCGTCGTTCTCCCGGTCTCCCGGACCCAGTTGTCGCAACGCCTCGGGGGCTGATACCCGTCGCGAGCGGGCCGGCGGTCCGCCGACCGGAAAAGGCGCGTTTCTTCGGGAGCGCGCCTTTTTCGTGCGCGCATTACGACAGCCATCACGCTTGGTCTGCCGTAGTGCTTTCGTCGGATGCAATCCGACCGCTTCGCGAATGGGCATCTATGGGCCTTGCCGCCGATTGCGAAGGTTGGGCTCGCGGGTTTGGCTGAACAGGTGACGATCGGGTCGGCCACGGGAGGGCGAAAGGCGGGCGGGGACTCGGGCGATGCCCTCCGCGCCGAGACTGTCAGGACGGGATGGCCGAAACCCGCGAAAGCGGCGAATGCTACCACTCAACCCGGGCCACTCAGATGGACTCACCGCGCGTCCCCTTCCGGCCCAGACCACTGGGAGGCGTGGACGGCCCGGTCGTCACAACTTTTGCGGGATTCAGGGCGAGCCGCTATCGGCCGGCCAAAAAAATCTTTCGTATAATCCGCCTCTGCCATCGTGCTCAGACACCCCTTGAAAACCAAAGCGTGCAGCAGGCAGTGCCGCGACGGTGCCATCAACCTGTGCTCTGTGCCGACTTTACAGGTCCTTGGCGGTGTGCTTCATCTTAATACTAATCTTGAATGAAAGAAATCAGCGGCCGTGTATCGGGCCGGACTTGCGTGATTACGAGTGAAATTGAGTGTGTTTTAGTTGGAGTAACCGGCCAGAGATTAGCCATGAATGCGAAGCATCCCGACAAACGTGTCATTGTACGTAAACTGGTATCCGTATCCGCCGTCGCGTTGCTCTGCGAAACGCTCGCTGTAAGCTGGATCTACAAACACGGTGGCCTGACGCCCCTGAACGCAACCTCGGTAATGATCGCCACGATGACCGGAATGGTCACCGTGCTTTGCTACTCCGTCTTCGGACCGGTGGCCAATGAGCCACCCTCGCGGGCCGGAGCCCGAAGCTCGGCCGATGGTACGGGAGGCGTGGAATCCGAAACCATCTATGTCATCGAAAGTCTCAAGGAAAGCTGGGGGCTGTCCAACGCGGAAGCAGAAGTGACCGTCTACGCGGTCAAGGGGTTCTCGAACAAGGAAATCTCCGAGCTGCGCGGGGCGAGCATCGCGACAGTCAAGAAGCAGCTCGGCAGCGTCTACCGCAAGTCCGGACTGGCCAACCGGTTCCAGCTGATCGCCCACGTCAATGACGAGGAGATGTCCTTAATCCACGGCGCCGCGACACCGGAAACCGTCGCTAGCTGATCTCAGACTTTCAGCGCGGGGACGGGCGGTTCCGAAGGGGCCAGCGCTTCGATGAGGTCTTCGACCGCCCAGGTGGCAAGCTGCTGCCGGCTTGCCACGCCCGACTTCCGGAAAATCGCGGATACCTGTGATTTCACCGTGCTTTCGGTCGTCCCGCGCAGGTTTGCGATCTCTAGATTGCTGAACCCCTTGATGACATAAAGTGCGATGTCCTTTTCGGTGGGCGTCAACTCCCAGTCATCGAACTGGGCCAGAAGGTGTTCATGGAATTCGCCGGCTGCCGCGTTCATCCGGCGCTCTGCCTGCACCATCCTCCGGTGGCCTTCGCGAAACAGCAACAGCCCGCTGATCACGCCGAGCAGCATGCCAAGCGCGGCAAGCAGCTCGACGGTTTCAAGGAACGTCCAGGGCAGGAAATACAACGGAAGCCCGAGCAGGTCGGACAGGGTCTTGGCGAGGAAAAGGGCGGTGCAGACGATCTGGAAGATGACGATAGACTGCAAAGTCACGACGTGCCTGTCGCGGCTTGCAGGCTTTTTCTGCTTGCGGGCCGCGACGCGCGGCACATCTTCCGGTAAGCCAATCCGCTTGAATTGCATCGGATCACTCCCCGTAGATGACATCGCGCAGGACGAGGCCGGTCGCCTCGGAAATGACGACTTCGCGGCGGATGTTGCCCTTCACCGCGCGGACCATGATGCGGTTGAGCCACGTGCGGTCGACCGCCGTGATGCGGTACCCGTCCGCATCGAGCAGCTCGATCGTGCGCAGATAGGCGTTCTTCTGGCCGTCTTGCGCGACGGCGGTCGGGCTGGCGTCGGATTGCGCGGCGGCCGGACACGAGAGGGCAGTGAATGCCGTCACGGTCAAGCTCTTTAGTAACTTGCGTATCAACTGCGCCACGACCCCTCAGTCCCTCGTGTCCGGTCCGGCGTTGACCGCCGGGTTTTCTCGATGGTGATCTGACCGAAGCGATCCCGTAGACACGGCTCCGACACCGCGTCCGGGACGTGCTTCGCCACCCAACTCGTCCTCAGCCATAACGGAGCGCGCATACATCCCGGATACTCCTTTGGTCGCACATGCGCGTTTTTCCGACCGAAGTCCGATGTGCGGAACCATGCCGAAATCGGAAGCTGGGGCATCACCAACTACGGGTGAGGTAGCAACAAAGCGATGGACGGTCGGGTGGGGCACCTGCGCAAGTCCGCAATCCGGATCGGAGTGATCCGGCGGCACAGGCAAAAAGCGAGTAATGATTTGAGTCCATATTTCACAGTGAACAGTCCGGGTCCGTGCCGTGCCGCCTTGGCGGCTTTCATACGGGTTCGGAGATGCCTGTCCCTGCGCCAGGACCATCGCGGTATTTTTAGGGGACGATAATATGATCCAGACAAAAACTCTTGGAACAGGGGCGCGGGGAAGCCGTGTCACACGCAGCCTTGTGCTCACGGCGGTCCTTGCCATGTCCGGTTCTGCCGTCATGGCGGACGGCGGGCTAGGGGGCCTTGTCGGCGACATCGGGTCCAGCTTGGGTGATAACGTGGTCGGCAACACTGTCGGCGCGGTCGGCGATGCCGTGACAGGCGTGGGTAACGTGCTGGATGGCGGTTCGTCGGGCGACGGGCTCGGCGACGGCCTCGGTGATGCGGTCGGCGGTCCGGTGGGCGGCGTCGTCGGCGGCACCGTAAACACCGTGGGCGCCGTGCTGAGCGGCTCGGGGTCGTCCAATGGCGGCTCGAACGGTGGAAGCAACGGCGGCTCGAACGGAGGCACCAACGGCGGCGCGAACGGCGGCACCAACGGCGGCGCGAACGGCGGGAGCAATGGCGGCTCCAAGCCAGGCTCCGGCAGCACGGCCGGGGGTCTTCCGGAGCGAGACCCCGACACCGGTCGCCTTTATGCCACGACATGTCAGCCTCTGGGCACGACGGCGTTCAACAGCTTCGCGGCAGTCGACCGGTCGCGCACGCCCATCGGTCAGATCCAGGGCATCGAGATGCAGGGCGACCGCATCGTGAAGGCCCGCTTCCTCACGGACAGCGCAATTTTTGGCGGCCGCCGGTGCATTACGATTTCGAGCGGCGAGATCGTGACGCGGGGCGACAGTGTCGTCCTCCCGATCTCCCAGTCCCAGCTCTTCGCCCAGATCGGCGGGTGATACGGACACCATCGCCGGGCGACCGCCTCGCCCGGCCCGACTTCGGAGCGCGGTCTCAGGATCGCGCTCCGCTTTTTTTCAACGCCGCGCTGCGCGCCCGACGGCCCCTCACGGGCATCCTACTTTGGGTGTATGCCATGCCGCCGCGTCGCAAGGGACCGTAGCGCTTTCGACCTAGAGCCAATCCATCCAACCAAGCGGTGATTGTTCCGCATGCGAGAACGATCATTCTGCATGGAGGTGATGGCTGGTATCGAGGATCCCAGTTCGACCCGGGTGGTTGACGCAGGCGCTACCCCCCAAACAGACGAACAGCAAGGTCCGTCTGCGCAGAGATGGCGAGCACCCCCTCATCGCTCGTCATGATAGGCGCGAAAGACCGGACCGACGCGGCGTCGCCCGACCGACCGGGGCGAATCCCGTGCTGGCCATCACTCGATCGAGCCATCGGCCATGTCGGTCGATGGTGACCGACCCGCACAGGAAGGGCAGGAAGAATGAAAGATTTCAATGTCTCCCATTTCGAGGAGCATAGGCGCAGCCCCATCACGCCGACGCATGACGTGCCCGGCGGCTGGCTCGCCTCGTTGTTGCGGGCCATCACCACCACACCGGCCGATGACGCCCCTCGTTTCGAAGGTATTCCGGCCTATGAGGTCGAGTCGCGTTGGAGCAGGCACCTGTCGCTCCACACGGTCGAACGGTTGAGCAAGGCGGACGTCGTCTTGTGCGGCAGGTTCGATCCGGCGGCCCGAGGGCATTTCGCGGATATCGGCTCCTACGCACGGTCGTTCAGGAGCTTTGCCACCGAAGTCGAGACGACGGCGTTCCTCAAGCGGACCCTCTCGGCGCGCCAAATGGTCGTTTTCCAGGTCCGCGACCTGATCGGCGCTCTGCCGAGGCTGGAGGAATTCCGCTCCCGGTTCCCGCAGGCAGCCGTCGTGCTCGTCTGTCCCGAGCTCGTCCGCAACGATTTCTCCGGCGAACGGCGCGTGATTTGCGATGCCTCGCTGCGTGCCGCCGAAACCCGCTCCAGCGTCGCGATGGCCGTGACGGTCGCGCTCCAGAACCACGACGAGTACGTGGCCCGCGCCATCTATTGAATGCGTGACCGGAACGGTCGGCCTTCGCTCTCCGGCCGGCGGCCTTGTCGGGGTGCGAGCATCCCACCAGCTCGCGCCCCGTGACCGGATCCGGCAGTGTTGGCGAAAGATCCGAGCGGAGCCCCATCGTGCCGTCGACCCTGATCCAAGCCCCGGTGACCGGTTGGCTGATCGCAGCAACCGCCTTGGCGCTCGCTCTGCCGTCGGGCCGCGCCGCGGCGGGCGATATGGTCCTTTCGCAGTTCGTCTACCGGGATGTCGATCGCGACGGCATTTACGAATTGGGCGAGCCGCCCATGGCGGGCGTTCCCGTGCGGTTGACGCGCGACGGGCATGAGCCGGTGGTGGTGGCGACGAACCTCGCCGGCTTCGCGAACTTCGTCATGTCGCCAGGCACCGGCATGATCCCTGGGCCCGGTGACGTTCGAATTGAAGTGATCGAACCCGAAGAGTTCACGATCCCTGGCGGTAGCGCGCCGCACGACACGACGATCCGAAGCTTGCCTGACGCGCCCGCCGGACTGGTGGCCGCGAGCACGCCGCCCTTTGTCGGGCTCGCCCCCAAACTCGGTATTTCCATCGCAGCCGCCCCCGGGGAGGAGGTGAGCTGCATCTCGGACGGGATCGAGTGGGGCGCCTTGGGCGAGGGCGCGGATCGGTATTGCCCGGCGGCCCCGGGCCTCTGGACCGTCAGTTGGTCGAACGGGCGCGAGACCGACGTCGAGGTGTCGCACTGGCCCTTGCGCCTCCCACGCCCGGCCACCGGCGCGGCCCATCGCCTCGGCGGGACGGAAACGATCATCTCCTTCGACGATCTCATCACGTCGAACAACCTGGTCGAGGTGCCAGCCGGGGTAGGCGGGCTCATGTGGCGCAACGTCGTGGCGACCCACCGGATGTATTACGAGGGCGCGGGCTACATCAACGGAACGACCTCGGGCGAGTTCGCCGCCTACAATTCGTCCGGGCACACCGCCGTGTTCTTTGACGATGAGCCGTTCGACCTCCTTGAAATGAAACTCACCGCGGCCTGGCCGGACACGTTGCGCGCCCCGATCAGGGTGGAAGCGTTCCGAAACGGCGCGCCGGTCGCACAGGATCGCTTCTTCGCATCGCTCCATTCGCCCCTCCTGTTCAGCCCCGGATGGACCGGAATCGACGAGGTGCGAATTAGCCATGGGACCTATTGGCAGGTTGTCATCGACGACATCGTGATCCGCAGGTGAAAGGGCACTTGCCGCCGGGGCCGTATCCGAGCGTGTGACCTCTTGGCTATGCATAACGTCGGGACGACGCGGCCCTGCTGGGCTGGGGATTAACTTCGCGCGGCGGCGAGGGCCTCGGGCAACGCGGCCTCGAATGCGTCGAGATCCCGTTCGGTCCCGACGGAAACCCGGATACACCGGTCCTGAGGGGGCGCGAAAGGCATCCTCACGAATATGTCCCGTGCCACCAGCTCCGACAGGACGCGCCGGGCAAAGTCCCCGTCTGCGCAGCAATCTATCGCGACGAAATTGGTCGCCGACGGAAGGGCGGTGAGGCCGTTCGCCGCAGCGATCCTGGCAATCCGCTCCCGCGCCGCGGCGACCCGGACTTGCACATCGCTGAGCCAGTCGTCGTCGCGCAACGCTGCCAACGCACCGGCCTGTGATATGCGGGCCATACCGAAGTGGTTCCGGATCTTGTTGAACGCGGTGATGAGCGGTTCGGCCCCGATGGCGTAGCCTACGCGGGCGCCCGCAAGTCCGTAGGCCTTGGAAAACGTGCGCATGCGGATGACGCGAGGATCGTCCGGGTCGATTACGGGGGCTGTGCCTTCGGGTGCGAATTCGAGATAGGCCTCGTCAAGGACGAGGAGCGTGCCGTCCGGCACGGCTTCGATCATGGCCTTCATCCGCGCGGCGTCGTGCCAACTCCCCATGGGATTGTCGGGATTGGCAATATAGACCAGCTTGGCATCTACCTCCCGGGCCTTGGCGAGAAGCGCGTCGGGGTCCTCGTGGTCGTCGCGATAGGGCACCGTCACAAGTTCCCCGCCGTACCCCGCCACGTGATAGTTGAACGTGGGATAGGCCCCGAGAGAGGTCACCACCCGGTCTCCACTTCCGACAGTGAGCCGCACGAGATAACCCAGAAGACCGTCAATTCCTTCGCCGACCATGATGTGATCCGTGCCCACGCCCAGCCGCGCCGACAATTCCGCGCGCAGATCGAAACTCAGGGAGTCGCCGTATTTCCATGTCTCCGGTGCTGCCTGCGCCATCGCGTCCACTGCCTTGGGCGAAGGGCCGAACAGGCTCTCATTCGCGCCAAGCCGTGCGGCAAAGGGTCGGCCTCGTTCACGCTCTTGCGTTTCCGGACCCACGAAGGGAACCGAGGCGGGGAGGCTGTCTGCGAGCGATGTGAAACGTGGGCCTTGCGTCATGGTCGCACATTCGTTCATGGCGCGGCCCGCTGCAAGAGGATGCGCGCGAGAGTGGGCGCCCCCTGCGTCAGTCGAACTTCTTGGACGGGGCGAGCACCGTGGCTTCGCCACGGAGCACCGGTTTCCCGTCGACAGTGCATTCGGTGTTCAGCGTGACCCGGCGCTTGCCGTGGTCGATGGTCATGACAGTCACCTCGGCACGCACCACGTCACCCGGACGCACAGGGCCGAGGAACTTGAGGTTTTGGCCCATGTAGATCGTGCCATGCCCCGGAAGCTGCTCGCCGATCACCGCCGAGATAAGGCCGGCGGTGAGCATTCCGTGAGCGATGCGGCCCTCGAAGATCGTGTCCATTGCATAGGAATCGTCGAGGTGGACAGGATTCCGGTCGGTCGACACCTCCGCGAAAAGCTCGATATCGCGGTCCGTGACCTCCTTGGTGAGGTGGCGGGACATGCCGATCTCAAGGTCTTCGATGCAGATCGTGCCGCGCGGGAAGTTGTCCAACATGGAATCCTCCGGGTAACAATTGGTGCCGTGGCCACAGCTGTTGGCAACAATATTACTTTGCGACTGCAGAAATCAAGCCCGAAAACGGACGCGCGTGCAGCGGGCAGCGCTTCCACGCCGCCCGTCTCGGCTGACAGTTTGCGTTGGGTCAGCGCAGGGCGCCGATTGCGTAAGTCGGGGTGACCATCTCGGCCTCGATATAGGCCGCGAGCTTGTCAGGATCGGGGTCGGTCACGGTGCCGGTCTCGACCCGCGCGAGGCCCCCGGTTATGAACAGGCTATCGATATCCTCGCCGAGCGCTCCCTTGATGTCCGTCTGAATGCCGTCGCCGACCGCGAGCATCCGCGCCTCCGGCGCCGACCGGTCGATGGAGGCCAGCCTGCGCCGCGCGAGGTCGTAGATCGGCGGATGCGGCTTGCCGAAATAAAGGCTTTCGCCCCCCATTTCGGTGTAGAGCCGTGCCACGGCGCCTGCGCACCACTCCCGCTCCTCGCCGCGGTCCACGACGATATCTGGGTTGGCGCAGAGGAGCTTCATGTCCTTCTGCTTGGCGTAGAGAAGGTCGGCGCGCCAGCTTTCTGGGTCCGACTGTGGATCGTCGGGGCCGAGACAGACGATGCCTTCGGCCGCGTCGATCGCGACCTTCTGGATCGGCACCGGGCTGTCGAGGATTTCCATCGGGCGGAAGAACCCGTCGCCGGGCTGCTCGCCCATCACGTGCACCTTCGTGCCGACGGCCCCCATAAACATCGCCGCCCGCGCCGCGTCGCCGGAACTCGCGATCGTGTCCCAGCAGTCGTCGGGCAGGCCGAACGTCGCGACCTGCTTCGCCACGCCTTCGCGGTCGCGGGGGGAATTGGTGAGAAGCACCACGGTCTTGCCCGCCTCACGAAACGCCCGAAGCGCGGGGACGGCCTCCGGATACACCTCGCGCCCGTTGTGCACGCAACCCCACAGGTCGCACAGGAGGACGTCGTAGCGGTCGGTGAGGTCGGCAAGCGACTGGATGATCTGGGTCACGGGGGCGGTCCTCGGCTTGGGGCGATGTCAGGGGAACGAGTAGGCGGGGCCGGGTGGGGGATCAAGGGCGAAGGGTGCCGTGGCGCATCGCCGCAGCGCGCGCCGCCCCGTTCCCAACAGCCGCGAGTGGACATATATCAGTTTCTGAATGAAACGACGGAGGCTCGGATGGCTTCACTCAATCGGCGCGCGATCCTGATTGGGGGCGCAGGCGTGGCAATCACGGCGGCGCTCGGCCTCGCTGTTAATGCGGGCGCGAAACCGGGGTTCGAACAGACCTTTCTCACGGTGGAAGAGATGCTGGAGACAGGCGGTCTGATCGTCGATATCCGCACCCCGCCGGAATGGGTCGAAACGGGCGTGATCGCGGAGGCGGTGCTCCTCACCTTCACCGATGCCGACCGCTTCCTGGCCCAAATCGGACCGGCGCTTGCCGATGGGCGGGATCTGATCCTCGTGTGCCGTTCCGGTAACCGCACGCGGGCGGCGGCCGAAGTGCTCGCGGAGCGGATTCCGAACCGGATCGTTTCCGTCACTGGGGGGATGAAGCGGGTGATCGCCAGTGGCTACGACCCGGTGCCCCCGGCGTAACGACAAAGGGCGCCTCACCGGGCGCCCCTTCCTGCATCCGGTCCATTGCCTCAGAGCGTGAGGTTCGGGATGATCTGTTTCTTCCGGCTGACGATGCCCGGAAGGACCGCCGTGTCACCGGACACCGAGGTCGAGAAGCTTTTCTCGCATACCGTCTTGACGAGGTCGTTGGGAATAAGGAGCGTCGCTTCCTCGTTCAGGATGTCGACGACGAAGAGGAGCACTTGGTCCACGCCGTCTTCCGCCGCGACCGTCTCCATCGACGCCATAAGGCTGTCCTTGCGGTCCATGACGATCTTCGGCGCGGTTGTCTCAAGAACGGAGATGCGGAATTTCTTGCCGCCGACCTCGTATTCCTTCGAGTCCATCCGCAGAAGCTCCGCATCCGAAAACGCGCTCACGTCCGACTTCGCCGCGAACATCTCGGCGGCGTAGTCGGGGATATTGATACCCAGTTCGGAGGCGAGCGTCTTGGCCACTTCGATGTCCCGGTCGGTGGTGGTCGGCGAGCGGAATTCCAAGGTGTCCGACAGGATGCACGACAGGGCAAGCGCCTTGATCTCTTCGGGCATCTTCGCGGTGTCGTCGCCCATCAGGTCGTACATGATGGTCGCCGTGCAGGCGACGGGACGGATGGTGATGTCGATCGGCCCTTTGGTTTCGAGCCCGCCCACCAGCTTGTGGTGATCGATGATCTGCACGACGTCGGCGTCGTTGATCGTGGCAGGCAGCTCGGCCGGGTTGTTGGTGTCCACGACGACGCAGCGCTGACCGGCTTCGACCCCGTCGATGATGTCCGGCGTCGCCTGGCTCCACCGCTCTAGAACGAAGGCAGCTTCGGTATTGGGCTGACCCAGCAGCACGGCCTTGGCCTGCTCGCCTTTGACCTCGTTGAGGTACCAGGACCAGATCAGCGGCGATCCGGTGGAGTCGGTGTCGGGCGATTTGTGGCCGAAAACGAGAGTGGTCATGTGGCGCGGTCCCTTGTCGCGTTCAGAAAATTCGCGCGACCTATACCGATGTGACCGGGGGATGTCACGACCCCCTTTGCCGCAAGGTCCGGGCGGGGTATCAGGGGGCATGGGCAGGGTGGCGGAGACCGACCTCTACGCGCCGGTCAAGGCGTGGCTCGAGGCGCTGGGATACAAGGTGAAGGCCGAGATCGGGCCGGTCGATGTCATGGCCGTGCGCGCCGACGGCGACCCCGTGGTGGTTGAGCTGAAGGCAGGCTTCTCGCTCACGCTTCTGCAACAGGCCGTCGCGCGGCAGGCAGTGACCGACAACGTCTATGTCGCCGTGCCGCGTTGGGCGGGCAGGTCCGGGTGGCGCGCGTTCAAGGGAAATGTCGGATTGTGCAAGCGGTTGGGCCTGGGCGTGCTCTCCGTCCGTCTTGCCGACGGGAAAGTGCAGGTTCACGCCGACCCGTCCGAGTTCCGCCCGCGAAAGTCCAAGGTGCGTCGCGACCGGCTGCTGTCGGAATTCGCCCGCAGGGAGGGCGACCCGAACCTCGGCGGCAGCCAGGGGCAGGTGATGACCGCTTACAAACAGGACTGCGCGCGCATTGCGGCCCATCTCGCCGCTTCAGGTCCTTGCAAAGGGGCCGAGATCGCCAGGGCGACCGGCGTCGCGCAAGCCACCCGCATGATGTACGTGAACCACATGGGCTGGTTCTCCCGCCTCGGTGCCGGGTTCTACGACCTCACCGAAAAAGGCCGCGCCGAACACACTGCCTGACACGGCTCCTGTCTTCTTCGTTGCAGAAATACTTCGGGGAGGTCTGGAGGGGCAGCGCCCCT
>CAXRHZ010000029.1:0-53828 GCA_964230745.1 Maritimibacter sp.
TTCGACTGGCATTCCGGGGCCGCAGAGCGCAAAATTGCGCGGCCACTGAACATCAGGCCATCTAGAGATTGGGGAACGTGAGTATGTTCACGCAATGTTCCACATTAGCGTGGTTCTACGAAGAGACCTTCCGATAGGGCCCTGTCGGGCATCCGGTCCGATTTCGGCGCGACGGACGAATGGTCCATCGAGGCGATAAAGCGGCACGTGCAGAACGGCCTCACGCTCAATGGCAAGAAATACGACGTGGAGCTCGTCATTCGGGACAACCGTTCCGAGCTTCAGCATTCCTCGACACTCGCGAGCGAGCTGGTGTTGCGTGAGCGCTGCAACCTGATCCTGACCCCGGACGGGGACGCGGCGATGGCGATCGGCGAACTGGCCGACACCCGCAAGGTGCCCACCATCTCGTCGATGGTGCCGTGGCAGGCGTGGCTGTTCCCGCGTGGCGGCACGCCGGACAAGGGTTTCCCCTACACCTTCCACTTCTTCGCTGGATCCGACGCGGTACTGAACACCTTCGTCAGCATCTTCAACGCGCTCGACACGAACAAGAAGGTGGGCACGCTGTTCCTCGACAACCCGGCGGGGCAGGGGCTCATGCATCCGCAGATGGGCCTGCCCGCGCTCCTTGGCCAGACTGGCTACAACGAGGTCGCGGCGGGGCCGTTCCAGATCACCAGCAACGACTTCTCGAACCAGGTCGCGCAGTTCCGGGACGCAGAGACCGATATCCTTTCCGGCTTCATGTATGCCAACCACTTCGTTCCGTTCTGGAACCAGGTCGCGCAGTCGGGCCTGTCGCCCAAGGCCTGTGCGATGGCGGCGGCCTTCCTGTTCCCGTCCTCGGTCAACGCGCTCGGCGACCGGGGCGACGGGCTGGGGACCGAGGTCTGGTGGACCCCGAACTTCCCGTTCGAAAGCTCGGTCACGGGCCAGAGCGCCAAGCAGCTCGCGGCCGCGTGGGAAGAGGACACCGGGCAGCAGTGGACGCAGCCGCTCGGCTACGGTCATGCCATGTGGGAGGTCGGTCTCGCCGCGCTGGCGAATGCCGCCGACCCGCTGGACCCCGACAGCCTGCGCGAGGGGATCGCGACGCTGACTGCCGACACGATCGTCGGGCCGGTCGATTTCGCCAACAGCCCGGTCAAGAGCACCGCCATCACCGGCCTCGTGGCCGGCCAGTGGCGCAAGAGCGCCGGGGGTAAATATCCCTACGAGCTGAAGATCGTGGACAACGAACTGATGCCGCAGGTGCCGGTGGAAGAAGAAGTCGTTCCCCTGTCCCTGTAATGTTGCGTGAAAAGGGGAACGCGTCGCTGCGGGCCACCGGACTGTCAAAGTCCTTCAACGGTGTGCCCGCAGTGTCGTCGGTCGACCTTGACCTCGATATCGGGGAAAGCGTCGGCGTCATCGGCCCCAACGGCGCGGGCAAGAGCACGCTGTTGGGGTTGCTTGTCGGATCTTTGAAGGCGGACGAGGGCCGCCTCGTCATGCAGGGCCGGGATCTGACGCGGGCCGCCGTGCACAAGCGTGTGACGGCCGGGATCGCGCGGGCCGCGCAGATCCCGCAGACCTTCGGACGTCTCACGGTGTCCGAGAACCTGCGCCTGCCGGCCGTGTTCGGCGCCGGGCTTCACGGGGCCGAGGCCGCGCGCTGGGTCGAAGAGGTGCTCGAGATGTGCGGGCTGGCTGACCATGCCGGCACGGATGCCGAGCATCTCGGCCTGCTCAGCCGCAAGCGGCTCGAACTCGCGAAAGCGGTGGCCGCGCGGCCCAAGGTGCTGCTTCTCGACGAGGTGGGCGCGGGCCTGACCGAGCCGGAAATCGAACAGATCATGGAGCTCGTGCGCACGTTGCGAGAGGGGCGCGCGGTCATGTGGGTGGAACACATTCCCTTTGCGCTGCGCGGTGTCTGCGAGCGGCTGGTGGTCATGGACAAGGGGGCCAAGATCCTCGACGGCCCGTTCGAGGAGGTCTGGGCGGACCCCGATCTGCAGGCGATCTACATGGGGGTGCCCGACGATGCCGTTGCTTGAGGTCCAAACCGTCGCCGCCCATTACGGCGAATTGCGCGCGCTGGACGGGCTTTCCTTCAGCCTCGCCGAACACGAAACCCTCGCGCTGGTGGGCGCCAACGGCGCGGGCAAGACGACGCTGATGCGGGTACTCTGCGGGCTGATGGCCCCGACGCGCGGCACGATCCGGATCGGGGGCGAGCAGCTGCCCGCCGGCAATCCACGGGCCGCCGCGGACGCGGGCCTCGCGCTCGTTCCCGAGGGGCGGCTCCTGTTCGACAGCCTGACGATCGAGGAGAACATGCTGATCGGGCAGTCGTCCCGAAAGGGCATCTGGTCGCTCGACACGATCTACGAGCTGTTTCCCATCCTGCGCGAGAAGCGACGCCTGTCGCCCGCCGCGCTGTCGGGTGGGCAGCAGCAGATGGCCGCCATCGGCCGGGCGCTTGCCGCCAATCCCCGCGTTCTGCTGTGTGACGAAATCTCGCTCGGCCTATCTCCGATGGTGACGGGCGAGGTCTATGCCGCGCTCGAACGGGTTCGGGCCGAGGGCACCGCACTTGTCGTCGTGGACCAGGACGTCACCCGCGCGGCAAAGATCGCCGACCGCGTCGCCTGCATGTTCCAGGGGCGCGTGACCTACGAGGCGGAGGCCGCATCGGCCAGTGCCGCCACGCTCAAAGACGCCTATTTCGGACTGACCGCATGATCCAGACAACGATAGAACTCCTGTTCCAGGGGACCACGCTCGGCGGGCTTTACGGGGTGATCGGGGCCGGGCTGGCCCTGACCTTCGGTATCCTGCGGGTCGTGAACCTGTCGCATGGCGAACTCATCACCATCGGCGCCTTCGTCGCCGTCGGGCTGGTGGCGGTGGTGCCCGGCCTGCCCATCGCGCTGGTGCTCGTGGGGGCGTTCGCCGCCTGCGCGCTCATCGGCGGGCTGCTACAGGCCGCGTTCGTCGAGCGGGCGATGACATTTCGCGACCCGATGGTCCCGATGCTCGTGACCTTCGGTATCGCGGTGATCCTGCGTAACCTGCTGGTCGAGACGGCGGGCGCCGACCTGCGCGGGCTCGACGTGGGCGGGATCGCCCAGAAGAGCTTTCAGATCGGGGACCTGTCGCTGGGTGCCCTGCCGCTCGTCACCCTGCTTCTGGCCGTCGCGGTCTTTGTCGGCCTGTCGCTCCTGATCCGGCGCACCGCCTTCGGGCGCGAGGTGCGGGCGCTGTCGGACCGGCCCGATATCGCGGCGCTCATGGGCGTGCGGGTCAAGACCGTCCACGTGAAGGTCGCGGCGTTGGCCGCCGGTTTCGCCGCGCTAGCGGGCGTGCTGCTCGCCATGCGGGCGAGCGTGTCGCCCTATTCCGGGGTCTCCTACCTGCTCGTCGCCTTCGAGGTGGTCGTGCTGGGCGGGCTGGGGTCCACGCGCGGCGCCTTTGCCGCCGGTGTGCTGCTGGGCGTCGTTCAGATCGTGAGCAGCCGCTTCGACAGCAACGCGGGCCTTCTCTACGTCCACCTGACCTTCTTCGCGATCCTCGTCTATCGCGCCATTTCCGGGAGGCTTTCGTGATGGAGCGCCGAACCAACATCCTTTTGCTGGCCGGTGGTTTCGCCGCCGCGCTTGCCGGGGCGCTCGTCTTCGAGCCGGGCATGCTCTTTCTGCTGACCGAGGTGATGGTCGTGCTGATCCTCGCCCAGATGTGGAACCTGCTTGCAGGTTTCGGCGGGCAGGTCTCGCTGGGCCAACAGGCCTTCTTCGGGCTGGGAGGCTACCTGCTGTTCCTCGGTGCGAATTCCACGCAGATCCCCCTGTGGGTCTGGCTGGGGGCGACGCCCCTGATCGTGGGCCTGCTCGCGGTGCCCTTGGGTCTCGTCGTCTTTCACCTCAAGAACGCCTATTTCGCGGTCGGCATGTGGGTGGTGGCGGAGATCCTCGCCGCCGTGTTCATGCGCTTCGAGTTCCTCGGCGGATCTGCGGGGATCGTGCTGCGCCCCGGTGGCGCGTCGATGACCACGAACCCGGAGCGGATCGTGTTCTTCATCGCCGCCTTCGGCTTTGTCGCGATCATCGTGGGACTGCGGCTGTTTCTGAAATCCACCGTGGGCCTCGCCCTGCTCGGAATGCGCGACAACGCGGATGCGGCGGCGGCCTGCGGCGTGGACGTGCGCCGGATGCACCTCATGGTCTTCGTGATCGCCGCCATCGGCTGCGCGGCGGGCGGGTCGCTTTACTACATCACGACGCTCTACATCTCGGCGGGCGACGCGTTCCAGATGAACTGGCTGATCGTGATGATGTTCGTCTCGATCATCGGCGGGCTGGGCACGCTGACCGGACCGATCATCGGCACGGTCCTGTTCATCTCGATCCGCGAGGCGATGACCAGCGCAGGCTTTTCCGGCGGCACCTACTGGATCGTCATGGGCGCGCTTGCCGTGGCCGTCCTCCTCATGGCGCCGCGCGGGATCTGGCCGCTCCTCCGTGATTTTCAATTCCGCAAGACAGGCAAGGTAACACGATGAAACGTATCCCCACGACAGATCCGCACCAGTGGACCGCGACCGAGACGCTGGAGGCACTCGCGCTGCGCAAGATCGGGGCCGAGGAGCTTCTCGACCACACGCTCGCCCGTCTGCCGGGGGCGGCCGAGAGCGTCAATGCGGTCGTCGAGACCAACGAGGCGGCGGCCCGCGCCACGGCGCAGGCAGTCGACCGGGGCGAGATCACCGGACCGCTCGCGGGCCTCGCGATGACGGTCAAGGACTGCTACGAGGCCGAGGGGTTCACCACCACGGCGGGCATCCCGGACCTGGCCGACTACCGGCCCGAGCGGGATGCCGACACGGTCGCCCGGCTCAGGGGCGCGGGGGCGGTGATCTTCGGCAAGACGAACGTGCCGCTCGCCGCGTCGGACCACCAGAGCTACAACCCGATCCACGGTGTCACGCGCAATCCGTGGGACGGCGCGCGCAGCGCCGGGGGGTCGTCCGGTGGCTCGGCGACAGCGCTGGCCGCCGGTCTCACGCCGCTGGAGCTGGGCAGCGACATTGGCGGTTCGATCCGGGTGCCGGCGCACTATTGCGGGGTCTACGGCCACAAGCCGACCTACGGTATCGTGTCGTCGCGCGGGCATGTGCCGCCGGGGCCGGGGGCGCTGACGCCCGCGCCGCTTTCGGTCTGCGGCCCCTTGGCGCGCAGCGCGCGTGACCTTGCGCTGGCGATGGACATTCTCGCGGGCGGGCACGCGGGCTATGAGCTTGCGCTGACCCCGTCGCGCCTCGACTCGATCCGGGGCGCGCGGGTGGTCCTGTGGCTCGACGGTTTCCCGCTGGACGATGCCTACCGCGCGGCGCTGTCGAATTTCGCCGACATGCTTGAGAAGGAGGGCGCGGTCGTCACCCGCCTCTCCGGGCCGATCGCGCCGGTGGACCCGGCGGATGACCTGTATTTCCGCATCCTCTTCGCGGTGATCGGCGCGGGCCTCCCCGACGAGGAGGTCGCGGGGTTCGAGCAGGCCGCGCGGGAGTTGCCCGACCATCCGTTCGCCTCCACCATCGCCGCGACCATGCGGGCGAGCGTGGCCGAGATGAGCGTGTTGCAGGAACGGCAGGCGGCGCACATCGCCCGTTGGCGCGCGGTGTTCGAGGAGGCCGATGTCGTGCTCGCCCCCGTCGCGATGAACACGGCTTTCCCGCATCAGGTGGAGGATGGTCACGGCCCCCTGCCACAGCTACGGCGCACCCTCACCGTGTCGGGGGAGGAGCGGCCCTACATGGAAAACCTGCTCTGGCCCGGGGCGGCGACGCTGTCGCATCTGCCCTCGACCGTGCGCCCGCTCCCAGAGCTGGTCAACGGTTTGCCCGCCGGGGTGCAGATGATCGGCGACCTATATGGCGACCGCACCACGCTCGCCTTCGCCGCCGCCTGCGACCGCGCCTTCGGCACCGCGCCGCTGGCCCCCGACTTTCGCTGAAGGAGAGGATGATGACGGACAATCCGACGACACGCCACGTCGCCACGCTGCATGTCACCATCGCAGAACCGCTGATGGTCGGACCCATCGGTGACCGCGTTCGGGCGGTGGTGCCGATCACGGGGGGCAAGATCAGCGGACCCGCGATCAACGGCGCGGTCGTGCCGGGCGGTTTCGACTGGGCGTGGCTCTCGGACGACGGGAGCGCCGAGGTCGAGGCGCATTACGTTCTCAAGCTCGACGACGGCAGTTTCGCGACCATCGTGAACGCCGGGTCCTGCGTGCCGGTCCCCGGACTGGACGACACGTTTTCCGGCAAGGCCGTGCCCCGGTTCGAGACGGGGTCCGAAACCTATGCCTGGCTCAATGACGCGCAATTCGTCTGCCGCTTCACGTCGCGTATGGCGGACGGGTTCGTCGATCTCGAGGTGTTCGTCGTCGACTGACCGACGCCGACGCGGCGCGTGCCCGCCCTTACTCCCGGGGTGCCGGCACGCGCCCTTCGCGCCGGAAACGGCTCGCCGACTGGCCGGTCCGGGAGCGGAACCAGCGGCTGAACGCGCTGACCTCGGAATAACCCAGCCGAGAGGCGATGGTGCCGATGGGGAGGTCGGTTTCGATCAACAGGGTTTCGGCCTCCCGGCCCCGGATGGCGTTGAGCTCCTCCCGGTACGAGACCCCGTTCGCGCGCAGGCGATAGTCGAGTTGCGACACCGACAGACCGAGCCGCCGGGCGACGGCGTCGGCGGTCACGGAACGGTCCTTGCGCAAATGCTCACGCACCGTTTGCCGGACGGAGGCCAAGAGATCCGGCGTCCGCTCTGCCTCGGCCCGCTCGGCATCCAGGGCGTCTTGCAGCAGTGTGGCGATCCGGGAGTCGGCCTGCGGGTTCTCGGAGAACAGGTTCGACTTGGGAAAGACGATACGGTTCATGTCGCGGCCGTATCCGACGTCGCAGGACAGCACGCGTGCCGTGAGGTCGGGCGACGACAGGCACGGGTGCTCGAATTCCATCCGCGTGGGCGTCCAGTTCGACCCGAGCGAGAATTGAAAGCACCTGAGCTGCACCATCATCGAAAACTCGGCGTCCTGTGCCTTGAATACCGGGTCCGACCCCGGCGCGAGGTATTCGATCACGGCCGTGTCCCCGGTCGTGTAGTGGGCGTAGTGCGAGTTGGTCTGAAGCGTCGAAAAGTACGTCTCGAAGCCCGACATCGAGTCGGCCAGCCGATGATTGTAGGTAAAGAGGTAGGCGATCAGGCCGAGGTCGCGCCGCCGGTAGCGCGCGCCGAACCGCAGTCCGAAGTTCGGGGTCATCGTCGCCTCGGCACAGGCATTGAGCAATTCCATGTATTCGTGGAGCGAGAACGCGGGCACGGTGCCTGCCGCGATTTCGCGCAGGGCGTCGGGCACGATCCGGGCCGGATCGAACCCGAGATCGCGGATGAATGCGTTCAGGCCGGAGACGACCGATGCTTTGACGGTGGATTGTGCCAAGCGCTTCCCGAAAAGTGTCAAATGGACATTGGAAAATAACAATACAGCCAAAGGGCCTTTGGCTAGCGTTTTCTGAAGGGAACGACAGACAGGGAGATTGATAATGTTGTGTGCTCGACCAGCTCTGGCCGAATGTGAGGCTCTTGCGCCTGCACGTTTTGCCGCCTCGCACCCGTTCGACGGGGAGCGTCGGCATGGCTGACAACACCGTCGATTTCACGGTCGAGGACATAGAGCGCGATCCCTACACGATCTATGCGCGGTTGCGACGGGAAAGCCCCGTCGCCTTCTCTCCCGCGCTAAACAGCTGGCTTGTGACGCGGTGGGACGATGTGCGCCATGTCACGACCAACCCGGACCTGTTCATCGCCGAGGATGACAATGCCCCGGTCGTGCAGCATTTCGGCAAGCCCGCCATCATCCATGCCGACGGCGCGGTCCACCAGGAACTCCGGCAGGGCGTCGCGCCGCATTACATGCCAAAGAAGGTGGCGGGGTATATCGACGACCTCGTGCGCCCCATCGCGCGCGATTGTATCGAGGCGATGGACACGTCCAAACCCGTGGATCTCGTGGATGCCTATTTCGAGCCGATCTCGGTGCTCACGCTCGCCCGCAGTTTCGGCGTTATGGATGTCGACGTCGCCACGCTGCGCGACTGGTTCCACGGCCTCGCGCTCGGCGCGATCAACTTCTCCGGCGACCCGGAACGCAAGCGGATCTGCGACGAGACCAAGGCCAGGATCGACGCGGCAATGGCGCCGATCTTCGACCGGATCGAGACGGAACCGGACAGTTCGCCCCTGTCCCACATGATGTATCACGGGATGCCGGAGGGGGAACGACGCAGCCGCGACTTCATCATGCCCTCTGTGCTCGTCACGCTTTTGGGCGGGATGCAGGAGCCGGGACACGGCGCGTGCAACACGATGATCGGGCTGATGGAGAACCCGGACCAGATGGCACGGGTGCGGGGCGATCTCGGGGACACGTTGCGCCGTGCCGTTTCCGAAGGGGTGCGCTGGGTCGCTCCGATCGGGACGCAAATCCGGGCCACGACGCGCGACATCGAGATCGGGGGCGTCATGATACCGGCCGGACACACGGTGTCGGCGGTGCTCGCCTCGGCGAACCGGGACGAGGCGGTGTTCGCGGACCCGGACCGTTTCGACATCGACCGGACCGAGACGGGGCTCGCTTCATTCGGTTTCGGGGCGCATTTCTGCGCTGGCAAATGGCTCGCCCTCGCGCAAATGGAGCTGGCGATCCGCATCCTTCTGGAGACCTTCGAGGAGATCAGCCTCGACCCCGACCAGCCCTACGAATTCTTCGGTTGGGAATTCCGCGCACCGACGACGCTTTTCGCCACGCTGCGCTGACGTGGAGCCAGGCCGGGGCGACGGGCCCGCCGGTTGATCCCGGCGGGCTTTTCGGCTTTTCGCCCGGCCATGGGAGAACAATTCGCAAGCTATTACAATGATTTACCGTGATCGTGTGGTAGATTTAAAAATTGTATGCAATTTTTCTTTACAGAATGCAGTTTCGCGTTCTAGCGTATTCTCAACAGGAGATGAGATGCCCCATACGCTGCGCCAGAAGATTGCCGACCTCGTCCTGAACGGGGAACTGAAACCGGGAGATCGCCTTGACGAACACTCCCTCGCCGAGCGGTTCGGCGTGTCCCGGACCCCGGTGCGCGAAGCGATCCGGCAGCTCGGCGCCTCGGGCCTGATCGAGATCCGGCCGCGCCGTTCGGCCGTCGTGCGCAGCTTCGACCGGGCAGAGCTGGACGAGGCGTTCGAGGCGATGGGCGAGATCGAGGCGCTTTGCGCCGCACGCGCCGCCGTGCGGATGAACGAGGCGGAGCGGCTGCGCCTGCGTGCCCTCATCGCGACGTCTGAGGATATCAGCGCCCGCACCGACCGTTCTGCCGCGCTGGAAATGGACTTCGAGTTTCACGGCCTGCTGCACGACGGGGCGCGTAACTGGATGCTCAAGACCGTGGCCGAGGAAACCCGGCTCAAAATCACGCCCTACAGCGCCGCGCTCTTCACGATGGAAAGCTACAATGCCGACCTCGACCGGCCCCACCGGCAACACGCGGGGATCGCCGAGGCGGTGCTGGAGGGCGATGCCGAGCGGGCGAGCACCCTGATGCGCGAACACATCGCGCAGGCGCTCATCTCGCTTCAGAAATTCTTCGACGATACCGCCGCGCGCAGCGATGCGCCCAAGGTCAAGGACCGGTCCCGATGAGCCATGCCTACCAGGGGCCCGGCCGGGCCCAGATGTTCGCAACGGAGGCGATGTGCGCCACGTCCCATCCGCTCGGGGCGCAGGTCGCGCTCGACATGCTGGCCAAGGGCGGCAACGCCGTGGATGCGGCGGTGGCCGGGGCGGTCGTGCTGGGGTTCTGCGAACCGGCGATGACCGGACTGGGTGGCGATGTGTTCGCCCTGATCCACGACACCGCGACCGGCGAGAGCCGGGGGCTGAACGGGTCGGGCCGGGCGCCCGCCGCCTTGCACGCGGGCGACCTGCGGGGGCAGGGCATGGAGATCGTGAGCCCGGACTCGGTTCACGCCGTGACCGTTCCGGGGGCCGTCGACGCCTTCGACCGGCTGATCGCGGGGGAGGGGCGGCTCGACCTCGCCACCGTGCTGGCCCCGGCGATCCACCATGCCGAGACGGGCGTTCCCGTGCATCGCCGGACCGCCCTGGACGGCAGCATGTTCGCCGACCGGCTCAAGGGCGCGGGGCGGACCCATTTCCTCAAGGATGGTCGCAGCTACCGCGAGGGAGAAATCCTCGCGGCGCCCGGACAGGCGGAGGCGCTGCGCCTCATCGCGCGCGAGGGGGCCTCGGCCTTTTACGAAGGGCCGGTGATGGAGGACATGCTCGCGACGCTCAAGGCCGAAGGCGGGTATCACACCGCCGAGGACTTTGCCGCGACGCAGGCCACGCCGGTCACGCCGATCCGGCGGCCCTATCGCGGTCACGACCTCGTGGAACTGCCGCCGAACGGGCAGGGGGCGACCGCGCTCCTGCTGTCGGGACTGCTCGAACGGTTCGACATCGCGAGCCTCGATCCCAACGGGGCCGCGCGCGTCCATCTCGAGGCCGAGGCGACGCGGCTGGCCTATGGCGCGCGCAACCTGTTCATCGGTGACCCGGGGGACGGGGCGCTCGACCTCGACGGGATGCTGTCGGAGGCGGCGATCGACGCGCTCGCGGCGCAGATAGACCCGCGCCGTGCGGGCACGCTGGTCGAGCCGCGCAAGGAGGCCCTGCACCGCGACACGATCTATATCACCGTGGTGGACGCTGACGGGCTTTGCGTCTCGCTGATCTATTCGCTCTTCTGGCCCTTCGGGTCCGGCTTCGCCTCGGAGCGGTTC
The DNA here is from genome assembly GCA_964230745.1 of Maritimibacter sp. Classification (GTDB taxonomy): domain Bacteria; phylum Pseudomonadota; class Alphaproteobacteria; order Rhodobacterales; family Rhodobacteraceae; genus Maritimibacter. The sequence continues at coordinate 10,890 of CAXRHZ010000029.1, forward strand.
TCGATCCCGCTGCACAACCGGGGGGCCGGGTTCACTCTGGAACAGGGGCACGTGAACGAGCTCGTCGGTGGCAAGCGTCCGCTGCACACGCTGATCCCGGGCCTGCTCGAAGTGCCGGGCGGCTACGTGATGCCCTTCGGCGTGATGGGCGGCGCCTACCAGGCGACCGGACACGCGCATCTCGTGTCGAACCTGGTCGATTACGGCATGGACATCCAGGCCGCGATCGACGCGCCGCGCAGTTTCTTCGACATCTCGACCGGCAAGCTCACGCTGGAGAGCACGTTCGACGACGCTGTGGCGACCGAACTGGCCGAGATGGGCCATGCCGTCGAGCGCGCGCCGGTCGGCATGGGCGGGGCGCAGGCGATCCGCAGGGACGCGGCGACCGGCCTGCTCACCGGGGGCAGCGACCCGCGCAAGGACGGCCTGGCCCTGGGGAGATGAGATGACGACGCCGCGCACCACCCCCAGGCCAAGGATCAGCTTCGCAGGTGTGCTGCGCGGGATCGCCGCCTTCGCGGTCATCGCGCTCCTCGTCTCGCAGATCGTGGTCGTCGCGCTGCGCTACGTCTTTTCCATCGGTGCGCCCTGGGCGACCGACCTGCTCACCTACCTGTTCTTCTTCATCGTCTCGCTGCCCCTCGTGGGCGTCATCCTGCGCAACGAGAGCGTGCGGGTGGACGTGTTCAGCCAGCGGTTTCCGCCGCTGATGCGCCAGATCGTCGACCGTTTCGCGCTTCTGGGCCTGCTGTTTCCGGCGATGACATGGGCGGCGTGGAACGCCGTGCCGATGGTGCGCACCTCGTGGCGGGTGCTGGAAAGCTCGCCGACGCTCGGCGGTCTGCCGGGGTTCTTCATTCTCAAGACGGTGACGGCCCTCGTCTTTGTCACGCTGGCGATCGTGTCGCTGATCGTGGGATTGCGGCCCAGCCTTTACCGGAAAGGTGACGACACATGAGCGGCGCGCTTCTCGCACTTCTCGGGGTCCTGCTTCTGGGCGGTATCCTGTCGGGGGCGCCGGTCTCCTTCGTCCTGATCGGCGTGCCGACGCTGGTGGCCTTTCTGGGTGCGGCGCTTGGGGCGTTCGACCTGGGCTTTCTCGCGGCCTTCCCTTCGCGTGCCTTCGGTATCCTGACGAACAGCGTATTCCTGTCGGTGCCGCTGTTCGTGCTCATGGGCGGGCTTCTGGAGCGTTCCAACATTGCCAAGCGCATGATGCTGACGGCGGGAGCGCTGTTCGGGGACCGTGAGGGCGGCATGGCCTATGCCGTGGTGATCGTGGGCGCGCTTCTGGCGGCCTCGACCGGCGTGATCGGCGCGACCATCTTCATGCTGGGGCTGATCGCGATGCCCGCGATGCTGCAAGCCGGGTATTCCAAATCGCTCGCCTCCGGCGTGATCTGCGCCTCGGGCTCGCTCGGACAGATCATCCCCCCCTCCATCCTGCTGATCCTGCTGACCGACCAAGTCTCCTCCGCGTATCAGGCCGGGCGGCGCTCGGCCGGCGAATGGGCGGTAGAGCCGGTGTCGGTCGGCGACCTTTTCGCGGGCGCCTTCGTTCCCGGGCTGCTGCTGGTCGCGCTCTACATCGCCTATATCTTCGTCACCTCCCTGCGCCGGCCGGAAAGCTGCCCGCCGGTCCGAAACCTCGACGCCGACGGGAACAAGACGCGCCCGGAGATGGGCGAGGTGTTCTATTCGCTGATCCTGCCGCTCCTGCTCATCGTCATCGTGCTGGGCTCGATCCTCGGCGGGATCGCCACGGCGACGGAGAGCGCCGCACTCGGCGCGGCCGGGGCGCTCGTCATGACCGCGATGGACCGCGACGGCGTGCCGCTCTGGCGGCGGGCGCTGATGCTCGCGGTGCTTCCGGCCGCCATCGCGCTGGTCGTGGTCAAGTTCTTCGGCGGCGCGCAGGCCTCTCCGCTCGCCGCCGGGTTCGGCACCGTGGCGCTCGTCGTCCTGTGCCTGGGCACGCTCACCGCCCTCGCGCAGGAGCTGCGGCGTGGCGGGATGTTCAAGGTGGCCATCGACACGGCGAGCATGGTTGCGATGCTCACCCTCATCGTGCTCGGGGCCACCATGCTCTCGCTCGTGTTCCGCGGTCTCCACGGCGAAGCGATGGTCGAGGATTTCCTGCACGGCCTGCCGGGCGGCAACATGACCGCCGTGCTGGTGGTCATGGCGATCGTCTTCGTGCTCGGCTTCATCATCGAATACGTCGAGATCATCTTCATCGTCGTTCCGATCGCCGGCCCCCCGCTGATGGCCGCCGGCGTGGACCCGGTGTGGTTCGCCATTCTCATCAGCCTGAACCTTCAGATCAGCTTTCTCACGCCGCCATTCGGCTATGCGCTGTTCTATTTCCGGCGCGTCGCCCCGGCGAGCGTGCAGACCATCGACATCTACAAGGGGATCGTGCCGTTCATCCTCTTGCAGATGGTCGCCCTGGCCATCGTCATCCTGGTCCCCGACCTCGCGACGTGGCTGCCCGACGCGATCTACCACTGAACGGTCCAACCAACAGGGATGAAAACAGAATGAAAAGAAGAGCCTTCATCACCGCCGCAGCGGCCGCGCCCGCGACCCTTGCGGCGCCCACCATCGCCCGCGCCCAGGCGCAGCATAACTGGAAACTCGTTACCTCGGTCCCGCGGGGCCTGCCCGGACCGGGCGTCTCGGCGCAACGCTGGGCCGACCGGATCACGCAGATTTCCGAGGGCGCGATCACCGTCGAGGTCTTTGGCGCCGGGGAGCTTGTCGCCCCCTTCGCCACGCAGGAAGCCGTCGAGGGCGGCACGGCCGAGGCCTACCACGGCTCCGGCACGTGGTTCTCGGGCCGTGACATCGCCCACGCCTTCTTCACGGCGGCCCCATTCGGGCTGACCTATGACGAAATGCACGCCTGGATGTATTTTGGCGGCGGGCAGGAGCTCCTCGACGAGTTCACCAACCCGCGCGGGCTCAAGATCTTCATCGGCGGCGGCTCCGGCCTTCAGACCGCCGGGTGGTTCAAGAACGAGATCACCTCGCTCGACGACCTGCAGGGCCTGAACTTCCGTGCCGCGGGTCTTTATGGCGAAGTGCTGCGCAAGCTGGGTGTGAACCCGACCTCGATTCCGCCGGGCGACATCTTTGCCGCGCTTCAGGCGGGCACGCTGGACGGCGCGGAATGGGTCGGCCCCTCCAACGACCTCGCCTTCGGCCTTCAGAACGTGGCGAGCTACATGTACGCACCCTCGGCGGTCGAGGTTTACGGCGGCATCGAGTTTGGCATCGGCATGGCGGCCTGGGAGGCGCTGACGGACAGCCAGCGGCTCATGGTCGAGACGATTACCGAAGCCGAGGCCAACAAATCCTCCGCCGACACGTTCCACGCCAACCTCGCGGCCTACGAGAAGCTGCGCGCGGACCCCAACCTGACCATCGGGCAATTCCCCGACGACGTCTGGGAGGGCATCGAGACCGCCTGTGCCGAGGTGATCGAAGAGGTCAAGGAAACCAGCGATTTCCACCGCCGCTTCGTCGATGCGTATTACGGCTACGTGCAGCAATCGACCAATTACAAGGAGTTCTATGACACGGGCTTCATGGTCCGTCGCCAGAACTTCTTCTCCTGAGACCGGGGGCCGGGCCGCCGGGTGGCGGGCCGGCCCCGAAAATGAAAGACTCGCGCGCATGACCGCAGATCCGATGATCCTGCTGCAACTGCTGATCTTCCTCCTGGTGATCGGCGCTTTCGCCGGCGTGCTCGCGGGCCTTCTGGGCGTAGGGGGCGGCATCGTGCTCGTCCCTGCGTTCTACTACGGCTTCACGATCCTGGGTTTTGAAAGCGACGAGCTGATGCAGGTCTGCATCGCCACGTCGCTCGCGACCATCGTCGTCACCTCGGCCCGGTCGCTCCATGCCCACAACAAGCGGGAGGCCGTCGACTGGCCGATCCTGAAAAGCTGGGCGCCGGGCATCCTCATCGGGGCGGCCCTCGCCGTGTTCGTCGCGGCGCAGTTGCGCTCGGGCACGCTTCAGGGGATCTTCGGCGCCCTCGCGCTCGTCGTCGGGCTCTACATGACTTTCGGGCGGGCACGGTGGCAGGTCGCGCCCGCGATGCCGGGCGGCGTCGTGCGGGGCATCGCCTCGCCGGTGATCGGGTTCCTGTCCGTGCTCATGGGAATCGGCGGAGGCTCCTTCGGTGTGCCGTTCATGACGCTGCACGGGGTGGCGATCCACCGGGCGGTGGCGACGGCAGCAGGCTTCGGCCTGTTGATCGCGGTGCCTTCGGTGATCGGGTTCGCCTTCGTGCCCATCGCAGTCCATCCGCCCTACAGTGTCGGGGCGATCAACCTGCCGACCTTCCTCGTCGTGGTGTCGATGACGTTGCTCACCGCGCCCCTGGGCGCCAAGCTCGCCCATGCGACGCGGCCCGATCGGCTGAAACGGGTGTTCGGCGTGTTCCTGATCCTCGTCGCGCTCAACATGCTGCGGCGTGCGCTGGGGCTATGATGCGGGAGAGATCGAGATGACCACCGAAAAGCCATCCTATTCCGGCCCCGACCTCTGCGCCCTGAGCGCGGTGGAGGTGGTCGACCTCCTGCGTCGCGGCGCCGTGTCGCCGGAGGAGCTGATCGCGGCTGCCGAGACGCGCCATGCCCAGACGGATCCGGCGATCAACGCGATGCCCACGACCTGCTACGACAGGGCACGGGACCGGGCCGCCCGGCTCGCACCGTCCGCCGAGGCGCGCGGCGCGCTGCACGGCCTGCCCGTCGGGATCAAGGATCTGAGCGCGGTGGCGGGGGTGCGCAGCACCTGGGGCACGCCGGGCCTAGCCGACTATGTCCCGGAGGCATCCGAGCCGCTGGTCGAGCTGATCGAGGCGCGCGGGGGCGTGGTCATCGGCAAGACGAACACGCCGGAATTCGGCGCGGGGGCGAACACGTTCAACGCCATCTTCGGCGCGACGCGCAATCCCCATGACACCCGGCTCAACCCGGCGGGATCCTCGGGCGGTGCCGCAGCGCAGCTCGCCGTGGGACAGGCCTGGCTCAGCCACGGGTCCGATCACGGCGGCAGCCTGCGCACGCCCGCCGCCTATTGCGGCGTGGTCGGCCTGCGACCCAGCCCCGGTGTGGTCGCGGGCGGCCCGGCGCAGGCGGGCTACATCACCGAGGGCGTTCAGGGGCCGATGGCCCGCTCCGTCACCGACTGCGCGCTCTTCCTCGACACGATGACCGGCTTCGACCCGCGCTATCCGTTGTCCTACCCGGCGCATCCGACGCCCTACCTGGACGCGGCCGAGCGGGGCGAGCCCGCCGGCCTCCGCATCGGCTACATGCCCGACATGTCGGGCGAGAGCGCCGTGGACCCCGACGTGCGCGCCCATCTCGGCGCGGCGATGAACCGGATGGCCGAGGCGGGCGCGGCTGTCGAGGAGGTCGCGCCGGACCTCACCGGCATGCGGCGGGCCTATTATGTTCAGCGCGGGATGCTCTGGGCGACGATGATGCGCGACATCGACCCGGAGATCCGGGCGGGGTTCAAGGCGACGCTGGAAGAGAACGTTCAGGCCGGGCTCGCCCTCACCATCGACGACATCGTCGATTCGCACCTCATCCGCGCGCGGCTCTACGATGCCGTGCAGGCGGTCTTTGCCGGGGTCGACGTGCTGGCCTGCCCGGTGGTTGGCTGCATGCCCCATCCGGTCGAAGAGGAATGGGTGCGCCAGGTCGGCGGGCAGAAGCTGGGTTTCTACATGGACTGGCTGGACTGTGCCTTCCTCGCCACCGCGCTCGGATTGCCCGCCATGTCGGTGCCGGTCGGGCGAAACGAAGACGGCATTCCCGTGGGCCTCCAGCTCATCGGGAAACCGCGCGGCGAGGCCGGGCTGCTGGCGGCGGGTAGGGCGGTCGAGCGCGTCTTCGGCGGGCCGCTGCCCGTGCTGGACCCGGTCGTGCGCCACGGCTGAGCGCTCAGGCGGAAGGCGGGCCGCCCGCGTCGCCGATGACCTTTTCCCACAGGTCTTGGGGAATCCTGGCCACCTGGAAGGCACGCAGGAACGACAGCCCCTCGATCGCGAAGAAGCGCATCGACACCTCGGGGCGCGTCCCCGACTGCATCAGAACTGCGAGCAGGTCGTCGTAAAAGGCACGGAACGGCGCGAGTCGCTCGGGCGTGTCGAGCAGGGCCACGACGAGGTATGCGAGCTTGCCGAGCGAGGCATCGTCCTCGTTCAGGCTCTCTGTCGCAAAGGCCCTGAGCAGGTCCTCCGCCGTCGACCCCGACAGGGTGCCGCGCGGCAGGTGGCGTTCGGTGGCGGTGCGAAATCTTGCGATCTCGCGGGCGAGCGCGGCTTCGATCAGCGTTTCGCGGTCCGGGTAGATATAGATCAGCCCGCCCTTGCTGACCCCCGCTCGCTGCGCGACCTTGTCGATGGTGAGCGATTTGCCCCGGTTCTCGACCAACAGGGTGTCGACCGCGTCGAGGATGCCGTCTCGGTCGATCGTGCGGGGTCTGGCCATCGGCTGTGTCCTCGTGTCTTGCTGCGGGTCGGGCCGACGTTAGCAGCCCGGCCGTCAGGACGCACCCCGCAGAGCGCCGTGCCCGCTGCGCGACAGCGCCCGCGACAGGCGCCAGGCTATGAGCGCGGACAGGCCGCAGGCCATCATCGCCACCGGCGGGACGAGCGCATTGTCGTGCTGGAGCGCGGCGGCCACGGTGCCGATGACCCCGGCGAAGGCGTATTGCGCGGTCCCGAACAGCGAGGAGGCGAGGCCGGATTGCTCCCCTGGCCGGTCGAGCGCGATGGCCGTGATGTTGCCGACGGCAAAGCTCAGCGACGACATGCTCGCCACGATCAGGAGCGCTCCCGGAACCAGCGCGGCGGGTGCGACGGCGAACAGCAGGACAAGGGCCGACACGCTCGCGACATAGGCCGTGAGCCCGAAGGTGAGGAGCCGTTCCTCGCCCACCCGGTCGAGCAGCATGTTGTTGATGCGCCCCGCGAGAACGAGGCTGAGGCTCGCCCCGGCAAAGATCAGGCTGTAGGCCTGCGGCGACAGGCCAAAATGCTCGATGAAGAGAAAGGCCGAAGCGCCGATATAGACGAACAGGCCCGATATGATGAGCGACCCCGCCAGGGTGGCCAGCGCAAAGACCGGGTCGCGCAGGAGGGCGAGGTAACCGGCCGCGGTCGATCCCAGCCGCAGCGGGCGGCGTTTCGCGGGGGGCAGGGTCTCGGGAACGGCCCGGATCGCGCCGAGCAGCGACAGGGTCCCGACGATTCCGATGGTCCAGAAGATCGACCGCCAGCCGAGCGCGTCGAGCAGCAGTCCTCCCAGGGGCGGGGCTGCGACCGGCGCGATCATCATGATCTGCATCAGCGTGGCAAAGACACGGGCGGCCCGGCGGCGGTCGAACATCTCCGACACCACCATGCGCGGGATCACGACGCCCGCCGCACCGCCCAGACCCTGAAGGAACCGGGCAGTGAGAAATCCGGTCAGCCCCGTGACCTGCACGATGGCGAAGGTGGCCGCGAGAAACAGCGCGACACCTCCGATCAGCGTCGCCCGGCGCCCGAACCTGTCCGCGATGGGACCCATGAGGAACTGACCCAGCGCCAGCCCGACGAGAAAGACGGACAGCGAGCTTTGAACGTCGGCCGGCATGACGCCGAGGTCGCCGGCAATCACGCTGATCGCCGGGAGGTACATGTCGATCGCCAGCGCGTCGAACCCGGTCAGAAGGCCGAGAATCAGGATCATGAACCAGCCGCTCTGGCGGTGGCCGGGCGTTCTTGTCGCGGACATGGCTCGCTCCGTGCAGTCTGGATGTGACGTTTCCGACTGTTTGGTCGGATATCGGGTGCGTATCCGACTATTTGGTCGGAAACAACCCCTCTTGCACCCGGTTACGCGGTCCCCGCGCCCCGAGGCCCGAGGCCCCGTCCTCGACAAAGGAAAACCCCGCGCCGGGGCGCGGGGTTCTTGCGGTATCCGGCGTTGTCGCCCCGTTCACTCGGCGAGAAGCGCCTCGATCTCGCCCAGCGTCTTGGCGTCCGCCTCGATCTGGGCCGCGGTTTCATCGGCCCCGCGCCAGTAGATGACCGCGCCGGTTTCGGCCGCGATCTCCTGCGCAGCGTCCGATTCGATCACCGTCTTCGCGACCTCCGCGATCTTCTCGCGCACATCGGCGGGCGTATCCTTGTGGACGAACAGCCCGTTCCACAGGCTCGCCGACAGTTCCGGCGTCAGTTCCTTGATCGTCGGCACGTCCGGGGTGAGCGGGATGCGCGAGTCACCGATTGTGGCAAGGATGTTCACGTCGTCGATGCAGGGCAGGACCGACTGCAGGTTGGTGTTGATGACATCGGCATCGCCCGAGGCGAGCGTGTTGCAGTCGAGCATGTCGAACGCGGTGTCGGAGGCATATGCGAAGTCATTGAGCTTGGCATGGGCCAGCGTCACCTGCGTCGGGATCAGGAAGTTGCCGAAATGGCCGAGGGCCACATCGTTCTCACGGGCGTGTTCTGCAAGGCCCTCGATGTCGTCATAGGGCTGGCTTGCGGAGGACACGATCACGAAGGGATAGGTGAGGAACGACCCGATCGGCTCGAACGGGTTCGGATCGAGCGCCGGGATGCCGACCAGGGGGCCGACCACGGGAATGTCGATCACGAAGGAGCCGATGGTGTAGCCGTCCGGGTCGGCCATCGCGACTTCCGCTGCACCGGGGAACGGGCCGCCGCCGCCGCCCGGCTTGTTCACGACCGCCGCCGGCACGCCGTAGGTTTCCTGGAACTGGTCGGCGATCAGGCGGGTGAATACGTCCTCGAGGTCGCCCGGCGGGAACGGCACGACGAATTCCACGGGCTGCTCCGGGTATTCGGCGAGCGCCGCGACGGGCAGGACCGCCGTTGTCAGCGCCGCGATGCCGGCTTTCACGATAGTCGATGTCATGGAGGTCTCCTTGTTGGTCCTGGTTTTTTCCGAAGGGGCCGTCACCGCTCCCGCTTCGGTAGGTTCATTATTTGACACTATGTAGTCAGAAAAATATTGACCCTGCAACGACCGGGTGTCAACACATAGTTGACCCTGCACCCCAAGACGCGAACGGACCTCCAGTTGGGAACGATCACCAAGGCTCTGACACTGCTCGACCATTTCTCGTCCGACCGGGCCGAGATCGGGCTGGCGAGCTTCGTGCGGCTCACGGGGCGCGACAAGGCGACAGTGCGCCGCCACCTCGCGGAGTTGGAGGCCAACGGGTATCTCGAACAGAACCCCGATACGCGCCAGTACCGTCTGGGCCCGGCCATCCTGCGCCTCGCCGGGGTGCGCGAGACCTGCTTTCCGCTGCGCGGCATCGTCCGGCCCATCGTCGACGACATGGCGCAGCGCCTTGGCGAACTTGTTCACGTGGCGCTCATGCAGGGGGACATGATGTCCACCGTCTACGCCTCCGACCCCAAGGTTCACGGCACGCGCGTGATCTTCGACGAGGCCGAGATGCTGCCGCTCCATGCGACCGCCTCGGGGCTCGCGATGCTGGCTTTCGGCCCGGAGGAGGCAACGGACTACGCGCTTGCGCACGACCGCAAATCCTTTGCCCCCAACACGGTGATCGCGAAATCCGACCTCCTGCATCTCGTGCGCCAGACACGCGCGCGCGGCTACAGCTTTTCGGACCAGTATTTCACGAGCGAAATCCAGTCCCACGGGATGCCGTTTTTCGGACCGGACGGGGTTGCGATCGGCACGCTCGCCGTCCCGGTGCCACAGGGGCGGCTGACGGACGAGCTTCGCGACCGGATCATCGACGAACTGCGGCGGGGCTCTGCCGCCGTGACCCGGTCCCTCGGCGGCACGTTGCCCGCCGGATTCGACCCGACCTGACCGGCCCCCGCGACACCGCGCCGGCCGAAAACGATGGAGACGACCAGATGACCCGCACAAAGGACGCGCTGATTGCCGACAGGAAACGCCTGCTCGGCCCGAATGTCTCGACCTTCTACGACGACCCCGTCCACCTCGTGAAGGGCGAGGGGGTCTGGCTCTGGGACGCCGACGGGCGCCGCTACCTCGACTGCTACAACAACGTGCCGGTGGTGGGGCACTGCAACCCCCGCGTGGTCGAGGCCATCGCGACGCAGGCCGCAACCCTGAACACCCATACCCGCTATCTCCACGACGGCATCCTCGACTATGCCGAGGCGCTCACGGCGACGCTGGACGACAGCCTCGACACCGTCCTGATGACCTGCACCGGGTCCGAGGCGAACGACGTGGCGCTGCGCATGGCCGAGGCGGTCACGGGCAAGCGCGGCGTGATCGCGACCGATGCCACCTATCACGGCAACACGGCGCTGGTGAGCCAGCTCAGCAAATCCAACGTGCCGAGCGTCGGTTTCGGGCTGGACCGGTATTTCAGGTTCGTCGACGCGCCCGACAGCTACCGCAACCCGGACCCCGACGGCACGATCTTCGCGGCCGCGGTGGCCGAGCAGATCGCGGCGCACGAGGCCGACGGCACCGGGTTCGCCGCGCTGGTCATCTGCCCCTACTTTCTGAACGAGGGGTTCCCGAACAACCCCGACGGCTGGCTCGCCCCGGTGGCCCGGGTGGTGCGCGAGGCGGGCGGCTTTCTCATCTGCGACGAGGTGCAGTCGGGGTTCGGGCGCACCGGCACGCACCTATGGGCGCATGAGAAGATGGGCGTTGTCCCCGACATCATGACCATCGGCAAGCCGATGGGGAACGGCCACCCGGTCGGCGGGCTCGTGACCAGCGCCGACACGATGGCCGCATTCCGCTCCGGCTACCGTTACTTCAACACCTTCGGCGGCAATCCCGTCAGCGCCGCCGCCGCGCTCGCCGTCCTGCGCGAGATCCAGGAACGGGATCTCGTCGAGAATGCCCGTGTCGTGGGCGCGCATGCACAGGACCGCCTGCGCGACCTGATGGACCGCTACGAGGTGATCGGGGACGTGCGCGGCTCCGGCCTGATCTTCGGGGCCGAGATGGTGACGGACCGCGAAACGAAAGAGCCGGCCAGCGCCTTCACCGACCGGGTCATCAACGCGATGCGGCAGGAGGGCTTCATCCTCTCCAAGCTGGGGCGCCACAAGAACGCGCTCAAGATCCGGCCGCCGCTCGTGTTCTCCATCGACAATGCCGACATGCTGTTCGACGGCCTCGACAAGGTGCTGCGGGACACGCCGCTGTCATGAGCGGGACCGTGGATAAGGCGCTTGCCCTGTGGGGCATGGAGGGGGCCGGCCACGCGCTGTTCGCCGCGCGGGAGAACGTGGTCCACCAGGTGCGTCACGCGGGCCGCACCTATGCGCTTCGCCTGCACCGCGCGGGCTACCGCACCGATGCGGAACTGGTCTCGGAGCTTGAGATGATGGCCGCGGCGGGCCGGGCCGGGCTGCATGTGCCGGAGCCCCTCGCCTCGACCTCGGGCGCCTTCGTCCACGTGGTCGACGGCCTTCAGATCGACGTGCTGAGCTGGCTGGAGGGCGATACGGTAGGCAAGTCTGGCACGCCGCTCACGGTCGCGGACGGGCCTGCGCTCTTCACCGCGATCGGGCGCGAAATGGCCCGGTTCCACGATGCGATGGACGCCTGGACCCCGCCCGCCGGTTTCACCCGCTGCGCCTGGGATCACGCGGGGCTTCTGGGCGAAGCACCCGTCTGGGGCCGGTTCTGGGACAACCCGACGCTGGGGGAGGCCGACCGCGAGCTGTTTTTGCGCCTGCGCGATGTTGCCTCCCGCGACCTCGCAGCGCGTGCGGGCGATCTCGACTACGGCCTGATCCATGCCGACCTCGTGCGCGAGAACATCATGGTGGACGGCCCGCGCATCCAGATGATCGACTTCGACGACGCGGGCTTCGGATTCCGACTGTTCGAGATCGCGACCGCGCTCCTCAAGAATATGGCCGAGCCGGAATATCCGGCGCTGAAGGCCGCGCTGATCGAAGGCTACCGGACGGTGCGCCCGCTCGACACCGGGGCGCTCGACCTGTTCCTCACCCTGCGCGCGACCACCTATGTCGGCTGGATCGCCGACCGGCTGGACGAGGACGGCGCGACCGAACGCAATGCCCGGTTCGTCGCGACGACGCGCGCGCTGGCGCAGGACTATCTTTCGACACGGGAGGCGACCACATGAGCCGATATACAGACAAGACCGCCATCATCACCGGCGCCGGCACGGGCATCGGTGCGGCGATTGCCGAGCGTTTCACCGCCGAGGGCGGCAACGTGATCCTGACCGGACGCCGCGCGGAGCCGATCGAGGCGGTCGCGGCGCGCACCGGCGGGATCGCCGTGGCCGGGGACGCTTCCGACAGCGCCCACATGGCGAAACTCGTGGCACTCGCGCAGGAGCGGTTCGGCGGGCTCGACGTGATGGTCTGCAACGCGGGCGGTTTCGGTTTCGGCACGATCACCGAAACGGGCGAGGAGGACTGGAGCAACGCGGTTCAGGCCAACCTCACGACCGCCTACGCGGCTGCACGCGCCGCTATCCCGGCGCTGGTCGAACGGCAGGGCAACGTCCTCATGATGGCCTCCATCGCGGGGCTCGCCGCCGGGCCGGAGGCCTGCGGCTACGTCACGATGAAACACGGGCTGATCGGCCTGACCAAGTCGATCGCGCGCGATTTCGGGCCACAGGGCGTGCGCTGCAACGCGATCTGTCCGGGCTGGGTCCGGACCGAGATGGCCGACATGGAGATGGGCGAACTGATGGAGCGCAAGGGCCTGTCCACCGTGGACGAAGCCTATGCGCTCGTGACCCGCGACGTGCCGCTCAGGCGCCCGGCCGAGGGGGCCGATGTCGCGGCTGCCGCGGCCTTCCTCTGTGCCGAGGAGGCCCGGATGATCACCGGCGCGATCCTCACCGTCGACGGCGGGGCGACGATCGTGGACGTGCCGACGCTGGCCTTCTGACCCGGGGTCACAGGCCCACGAAGACGACGACCGGCACCGCGAGGAGCAGGGCGAGCGAGATCAGCGTCAGCACACCGTCGCGGGTGAGCAGGCTCGCCGCGAACAGCGCGATCACGGCCGAGGCGATGGACCCGGAGGTCGGGATGATTTCCATGACCGGCATGAACAGGGTCAACGCCATTACGAGCAACAGGGGCACCCAGCGCCAGGGCCGGTGAAACAGCCACGTCAGCCGGGGCGACAGGAAACGCTCCACGAAGCCCACCGGCTTTTGCAGCCACGAGATTCCCTTGCAGAGTTTTGCCCGGGACAGCGTGCGTTTCGTGATGAACCGGGGGAGCCAGACGCTCTCCCGGCCCGCCAGCATCTGCGCGACGAGAATGAAGACGAGAAGCGCGACGAGCGCGGTCACGCCGGGGATGGCACTGGCGGGCGAGGTCGAAACCAGCGAGAACGCGAGCATCAGGCCCGCGAAGGACGACCGGCCGAGCATGTCGACGATGTGATCGACGGAAACCTCGTCGCCGTCCACCGAGGCCTCCAGCGTTTCGAGCACGTCGCTCAGGGCGTGTGTCCTTGGTTCGCGCATGGTTCGGGTCTTTCCTTCGTTGCAGCGTTCAGACGACGACGCGGGACCAGTTGCCGTAACCGTGGCGCACGGGTCCGCGCGGCAGGCTGGCCACGATCAGGGCGAGCCCGGCGACGACGTCGAAGCCGGTCTGAACCCACGTGGCGTCCATCACGAGCGCGCAGATGACCAGCGCCGCGCCGAGGCAGATGTTCAGGAACCTTGCGGCGCGGATGCTCTCGGCCATCGCGCTGACCGCGACGGTGACGGCGAGAGCGCCGATCAGGTGATCCGCATTCGCCAGTGCCCCTTCGGTCCCGAGCGTGAGACGGGTGAACATCAGCCAGACGCCGATCAGGACGCTGACGGCCAGGCCCCATGTCAGGTTTACGCCGCCGCCCAGCATCTCGCCCAGGATGGCCCCGGGGCGCCTCTCGAAATCCTCGTCGCGCCGGTCATCCGGCCCCTCGTCGGTATCGCCGGTGAGAAAGACGCGCAGGATGGGCGCCCCGGCCCGCTTGCGCCGGGCGAGGAACTGGCAGGTCGCGATCAACTCGTCCACGGCATAGGGGATCTGGAGCAGCATCGCGGCCGCCGTGATGAGGCACAGGGTACACCACGTGCCCAGGAGGATCGGCTGGATGATGATGAAGGTGATCGAGATCACCCCGAGCGGGACGATCATGATGCCGAAGATCAGGACGAGCCACGGCATCGTGCGCCAGCGTCGCGCCGAGCCGATGAACCCGATCAGGATTTCCAGGAGGTAGGTGAGCGCCCCGAGACCTGCATCCGGCACCGGCCAGGCGCGCGACACGTCGGAGGTTATGATTTCCTCGGTCCCGTTCTGCGGGTCGGCCGGACTCCCGGCAAAGAAGGGCTCCCACACACCCTCCACATGGCCCATCTGGTAGGCCGCGAGATAGCGCGACACGAACAGCCCGATGAACGCGAGCGCGATGACCGGCATCCGCTGGGTCCAGTCGGAGGGTGAATAGTCCCAGCCGGGCGGCACCGTCGGGCCGGTTGTGGCCGCCATCGTGCCGATACCGGGGGCGGGGCGCACGCAGACCGCAAGCGCGAAGATCGCCGCCCCTGCCAGCGTGCCGTTCAGGTAGGCCGCCGCGCTTTCTGTCCAGAATACCAGCGGCGCGGCCATGATCCATGCCGCCACGGCCGCCACACCCCACCGGACGAGCGCCGCGCGCCACGACAGGGCCAGGATACTGCCGATCATCACGGCAAGACCCGCGGCCATGTCGCTGACCATCATGCCGACCTGTTCGGTGTAGCCCATGATGACGGGGGAGCAGATCATCCACGCCCCCAGCCCGATATTGAGGAACTGGGCCCAGATGCTCCGCGCATGGGCGGACCGGAACTCGGTCTCGCGCCGCGCGCGCAACGCCTCGGGATCGTCGCGTTCTTCCGCGGATTGCAGCCAGTGCGGCTTGGTCAGCCCGTTGGCCTCGTACCACCCGGCGGGGTCGGACTTGAGCGCGGCGATCATCGCGGGCAGCTCTTCGCGCAGGGAATGGCGGGGCGTCCAGCCGAGCAGCTCCTTCGCGCGGGTGATGTCGAGCTCGTAGTGGTCATCGGCCATGCGCACCATGAAGGGCTTGATGAATGGCTCTTCGCCCTGGTCGAAATCGTCCGGCACCACCGGCTCTGCCTTGGCCTGCGCCCAGGCCCCCGCGGCGGCGAGGGGTTTCGGCACCGTCAGCGTCTCCCAGTCCTCGGTGCCGTGAATGAGCTGCGCGATCCGGCGCTGCAGGGCGTCGTATCCCATCGCCTCGCGCTCGCCGATCAGGATCGTCGCCTCGTCGGGAAGGTCTTTGCGCCTGTCCACGGTGCGCGCGAAGGCATCGAGCATGTCCTCCTTGTGCAGGAACGACTGCCCGGTCGAGAGGTCGCCAGAATAGGCATGCGATTTGGGGTCGCGCTCGTAGATCCGGCGGATCTGTTCGGCCAGCGTCGGGACGGCCGTGGTCTCGTCATACAGCCCCGCGAGGTGCAGCAGGGCGAGCGGGATGTCCCCGTGCGTGTCCCGGATCACCTCTTCCGTCCGCGCCTTGGACTCGGGATAGGCCCAGCTCGGCTCGACGGGCGTATCCTCCGTGATCGGAATGCCGGGCGAGGACGGGCGGTGGACGAGCATCGTGCCGGAGTAGATGAAGCGCTCCACCCGGAACTCCCTGAGCACGCGCAGCAGGTTGGCCGTGCCCTCCTCGTTCACCTTGCGGTAAAGCGGGCTGTCTTCGCCGGAAAAGTCGAAATAGGCGGCGAGGTGGATGACCGCCGCAATCCTGTCGCCGTGCCGGTCCCGGATTTCGGCAAGCGCATCGCGCACGGACTGACCATCCGTGATGTCGAAACCCACGATCCCCTCGGACGCCTGCAGGTCGAGGCCAACGACCTCGTACCGGTCGTCGAGCTTCCGCGTCAGCGCGGTGCCGAGACTTCCGGCCGCGCCGGTGATGAGAACGAGGGGCCGGTCCCCCTGCGCGCGATCATCGCCCATGACGCGCCCGCCTGTCGGACCACCGGTGCGAACGATGTCCCTGATCGAAGTCGCCTTCGCTCATGCCTTCCTCCGAGTTGGTCGCTGATCCGGGAGTCCAACGCGGGATCGTCCGACGCGTTCCAGCTTCAGGTGGCAAAGCTCCACGCCAGCAACCCGAGGAGGAGCACGACCGCGACGCCAAGGCCCAGGGCCATGCCGCTGCGCGACCCGGACTTGGTCCCGGACCCGGACTGCGGGTGGGTTTCGCTGTCTCGCGCGCGCTCGGCGTGCAGGGCCCGGTCGGCTTCGGCGGCGGTCGGCGGGTGCCCTGCTGCCTCGGCATCGGTCCCGAGAGGGGCCGCGGCCGGGTCGCGGGCGGCCACCTTGTCGGCGCCCTTGCCGCTGTCGATATGATCGCGCAGCCGCGCGACTTTTGCGCTGCCGTCTCGCGGTTCGCTGGTGTTTCGTGCGGCCTCATCGCCGCGCGTATCGGATCGCGCCATGGTGGCCTCCTGTCTGGCTGGTTACGGGACCAATCGGGTGACCGCGTTCGATGTTCCACGTCACACGTCCGGCCCCTGTTCGACCTCGCGCTGAACCTGGCCCCAGGCCATCAGGGCAAAGACCGCCGTGCCCCCGGCGATATTGCCCGCCAGCACCGGCAGTATGAAATCGAGCGTGCCCGTGACGAGCGCCATTTCCCCGCTCCAGACCAGCAGGCCGAATTCCACCGTTCCGGCCACGATATGGGCGAAGCCCCCGACCGCCATAACCCAGGTGAGCGTAAGGATCACGAAGAACGAGTTGCCGCCCGCCGAGGGCATGATCCAGACGATCGCCGCGACCAGCACACCCGCAGGCATCGACCGAAGGAAATTGGTCAGCGCCTCGCCTTCGACCGCATGGTGCGACACGGCGAGCAGGCTGTCATAGAGTTCGGGCGACAGGACGCCTTCGAGCGTGAGGAAGCCCGACGCGACGAACGCCCCCAGGATGTTCGCACACAGGACGATCGCCCAAAGCCGCGCCGTGCGCTGCAGGCACCACATCGTCCGTCGCGCGATGACCGGGAGGACCGTTGTGATCGTGTTCTCGGTAAAAAGCTGCATCCGGCCGAGGATGACCACGAGAAAGCCGACCGAGTAGCCGAGCCCCTCGACGAGCAGGGTCCAGCCGGCATCCGGGAGCCGCACGCGAAGCGTGGCCTGCGCGATGACCGAGAAGCTGATGAGCACGCCGGCTGCAAGCCCCGACCACACCAGCGACATGGCGGGGCGGGAGAGTTCCTCGTCCCCGTCGCGTCGGATGACCTCGTAGATCAGGCGTGCCGAGAGCCGCGTCGCCTGCGTGACGGATTCTTCCTCCGCCTCAGCGTGAACGGTCTCCGGCTCGGTGTCGTTGTTCTTGATCCCCGAAGGGGCGTCGTCGTCACCGGTCATCGCGGGCCGGTTCGCGCGTCGTCGGGTTTTTCGGACCAGTAGCCGGGGACGCCGCCGCAATAGCTGGGCACGTTAAGGCTCTCTTCGACAGCCGCGAACATGAGGGCTTCGCTGTAGGCGAAACGCTCGGGCGGCCCCTCGGGCAGCGTGGCCATCCCCGTGTAGAGTCTCTTCAGCAAGCTTTTCTTCAGATCGTCCCCGGCACGTCCGTCGACCACGTCGGCGCGCTGCTCGCGCGACATGACCTCCCACGCTCCGGTGACAAGCGCCTCCGGCACGGTGTCGAAGCCCGAGAGGGCGCGACAGGCCGCGGCGAATTCCAGCGGGTTCGGCCCGGCGGCCTGGGCCGCGAGCGGCGCGGGCAGGAGCGCCGCGGCGGAGGCGCCGCCGAGAAACATCCGGCGGCTGAGGGAAACGGCTTCACTCATCGTTATCCTCCGAAATCTCCCATGCAGCGTAATACGCCGCGAGGTCCGCGATTTCTTCGGCGCCGAGTCGGCCGGCAAACGCCCGCATGCGGCCCATCGGGTCCGAGGTGCGGGAGCCGTCGGCATAGGCGTGCAGCTGGTCGGCGAGGTAGGTCTCCGGCTGGCCATGAAGGCGCGGCGAGGTCCGGGCGCGGTCCTGATCGGGGTCGAGAGAGTGGCAACTCGCGCAGGGCGGCAGACCGCGCTCCCAGTCTCCCTGCATCACGAGCTCCGGCGTGGCCCCCTGCGCGTCTCGTGTGAAGTCCGGGCGCGGCGCGTCGGCATACATGCGCGCCATCGCGCCGTGTCCCGCGCCGAGTGCATGTGCGGTGAGTTCCATCTGGCGGTGCTGCCGGTCGCCCGTGCGAAACGCCTCGAGCTGGCGTTCAAGATACCGGACCGGCTGACCGTTGAGGTCGGGAAACGCCCGCGCGGCCGCAGGACGGTCCGGCGCGATCGCATGGCAGGCGGAGCAGTTGAGCAACACGTCGCTGGACTGCGCCAGGACCGGCGCGGGGAGCGTCGCCAGGGCAACAGCAACGAGGTGGGCCGCGCGGGTCATGGGCGCGCCTCCGCCGCGATATGCTCGCCAAGGCGCAGGGCCAGCGCCGCGATGGTCAGGGTCACGTTCACACTCGACACCGAGGGGAATGTCGAGGACGAACTGATCCAGAGGTTCGGATGGTCATGCGCCCGGCAATCCGCATTCACCACGCTGTCGCGCGGGTCGTCGCCCATGATCGTGGCCCCGGTGATGTGGTTGTTGGGGAGGTAGCCCTCGTTGTGCTCGACGCTTCCCGGCGCGGCACCCATCGCCTCGGCGATGCGCTCCACCCGCCGCCGGGTATCCTCGGCGGCCCGCCCGACATAGTCGTCGACGTCGTAATGGATTTCCGGGCGCGGCAGGCCCAGCCGGTCGGTCTTTCCTTCGGTCGAGGGGCGGATGCGGTTGGCCGGGTCCGGGAGCTGTTCGTGGAAACAGGTGATGACCTGTCGCCGCGCCGTGCGGTCGCGGACGGCATGGCGCAGCGCCTCGCCCGTCAGCCCCTCGTCGATCGCGGCCTTGGCGATGCCTTCCACGGGATTCATGTTCAGGATCATCATCTTGCGCGCGGCATATTCGCTGCGGAAATCGCCGTCGCGCAGGCTGGTGATCGCGGAAATCACGTTCGGCCCCCGGCCGGGCCAGAGCGGCATTTCGCTGTCGAATGAGGAGGACGTGCCGGGGTGGTCCATCAGGTTGCGCCCGACCATGTCCGAGGAGTTGGCGACCCCCTCCGGTGCGTTCTCCTGCGTCGACATGAGCAGGATCTTGGGCCCCTCGATTCCGTTCGCGGCAAGGACGAACCGGTCGGCCTCGATCCGGAACTCCTCGCGGCTCGGGCTGAGGTAGCGGGCGGCGAGGATTTGACCGTCCTCCCCCACCTCGAGCCGATGGACCACAGCATTCGTCACGAGCTCCGCCCCGGCGGCCTCGGCCTTCTCCACCGCGATGTTGCCGGAATACTGCGCGCCGATGGGACAGATCGGCATGCAGTTGGCATTGCCGCAACAGGGTGGGCGGTCGTCGTAGACCTGCTGGTTGTTGCGCGCCTGCGGGGCGCTGACATGGGCGTACCCCAAGGCCGTAAGCTTGTCGTGGAACACCCGGTCCATGTAAGACAGGGGCGCGGCGGGCATCGGGTAGGGCGACGAGCGGGGCGCATCGAACGGCGCATCCTCGGGTCCAGCAACGCCCATCTCGGCCTCGGCCTCGGCATACCACGGCTCGAGATCCCAGTAGTCGAGCGGCCAGTCGCGCCCGACACCGTACCGTGACTTCAGCTTCATGTCGTTGGGAAGGTAGCGCCATGTCGCCGCCGCCCAGTGCCAGGTCGTGCCGCCGACCGCGCGCACGTATTGCTGGTCATAGGCGACCGGCCCTTTCTGAATCAGGTAATCGTCCGTGCGCGCCACCTGTGGCTGCGGGGCATGCGGCACGGGCGGGTAGGGCGACATCATGGTCTGGCGGGGCGCGGTGCGGAACCTGTCGACGAGGTCTTCGCGGGTCACCGACGGCCCGTCGCACAGGATCGTCACGCGAAGCCCGGCACGGGCGGCCCTGTGGGCGACCATACCGCCCGCGACCCCGGCCCCGATGACGAGCAGGTTCGGACGATGTGGAAGTGTGGTCACCATGGGAGCCCGTCCTTTCCTTGGTGGTCAACGGAGCCGGCATGCCATTGTTCCCCCGTTGCGCGTTGGCGCGGGCGCGGGGACCGGCGTTTGCAGGGCCGCCGCTGGGCGGGGATACGCTGATTGCTTGCCCGGCAGGAACGGCCCCGCTGCGCCCGCGTTCCCTTCATGACCTCATACGGAAACCCACGGAGGACGACATGACCAAGCACGCAAAGATCCCGCCGCAGCACCAGGACAGCATGCCGGCAGCCGAACACGAGATGGACCCGGCGCCTGACTGGCGCCCCCGTTATCCGGGCAGCGGCCGGCTGAAGGACAAGATCGCGCTCGTCACCGGCGGCGACAGCGGCATCGGGCGGGCCGTCGCCGCGCTCTTCGCCCGCGAGGGCGCGGACGTGGGGATCGTCTATCTCGACGAGGACCGCGACGCGGAGGACACCAAGCGCATCGTCGAGGGCGAGGGGCGCGCCTGTCACCTCGTCAAGGCCGACCTGGGCAAACGCGACAGCGCCCGGGACGCGGTGAACGAGATCGCCGACCGCTTCGGGCGCATCGACGTGCTCGTCAACAACGCCTCGCAGCAGTTCGTGGATTTCGACCTGCGCGACATTTCCGAGGAACAGCTGCGCCGCACCTTCGACAGTAACGTGATGAACTATTTCTTCGTGACCCAGGCGGCGCTGGACCACATTCCGGACGGCGGCGCCATCGTGAACACGGCGAGCGTCAACGCCTTCAAGGGCAACGACAAGCTGGTCGACTACACCGCCACGCGTGGCGCGGTTTCGGCCTTCTCGCGCTCCATCGCGACGCAGCTCCTCGACCGCAAGATCCGGGTCAACGCGGTCGCGCCAGGGCCGATCTGGACCCCGTTCATCCCCGGCAGCATGCCCGACGAGATGGTCGAGGATTTCGGGTCGCACGCCCCGATGGGCCGTCCCGGCCAGCCGTGGGAAGTGGCGACCTCCTATCTCTTCCTCGCGTGCGAGGACGGGAGCTACTTCACCGGCCAGACGCTCCATCCCAACGGCGGCATGATCGTGGGGAGTTGAGACGCGCATCACGTGGAGATGGCGGCGACCGAGCCGCCATCCACCCGGTAATTCGCACCGACGACGAAACTGGCCTGCTCCGAGCAGAGAAAGGCGATGGTCGCCGCAACCTCCTCGGGCCGCCCGCGCCGTTCCAGCGCGATGTAAGGCCGCTCTGTCTCAAGGAAATCCTTCACCGCTTCATCCCGGCTCGTGCCGTCGGCCTCGGCCTTCTGGTCCATCATGCCGTCGGTCATGGGGGTCTCGATGAAGGCGGGCGAAACGCAATTCACGAGCACGCCGTTTTTCGCCGCTTCGCCGCTCAGGCCCTTGGCGAAATTGAGCAGGCCCGCTTTGGCGACGTTGTAGACGACCTCGTCCGAATAGGGCTGCACCGCGTTTTCCGAGCACAGGATCACGACCCGGCCCCAGCCGCGCTTCTCCATCCGCGGCACGAAGGCGCGCAATGTGCGAACCACGGACATGAAATCCGTCTGCCATGCTTCGTCCCAGTCCGCTTCGGTCATCTCGAGCGGATGGCCCTTGGCGCCCGTGACGCCCGCGGCGCAGATCACGATGTCGGGCATGGTGAACCGTTCCTCGGTGGTGGCCGCCAGCCCCTTGACCTGGTCGGGTTCGCGTAGGTCAGCCTGTAGCCCCTTGGCCCCGTCGCCGAGTTCGTCAGCGGCGCGGCTGACCTCGTCACCCTTGTGGCCGACGAGGATGACCTGCGCGCCTTCGTCCAGGAGAACCTGGGCCGTCGCCTTGCCGATCCCGGAAGAGCCCCCGGTGATGAGTGCGGTCTTGCCTTTCAATCCGTAGTCCATGGCGTATGTCCTTCAGTTCGTGTCTTGGGTTGCGAGGCGGAGCCCCATTGCGTCGAGAATGTCGTTGACCGATGCGGCCTCGCGTGGCGGGACGAGCGCCGGTGCGTCGCGGCCTTCGAGCGCGTCGAGAAAGGGCAGGATGCCGGTGCCCGCGTCGAGCGGGTCGAGGGTGAGCGTTTCGTCCGGGACGTCCGCGCCGCGCTGGGTGAGGGTCAGGGTGCCATCGCGCAGGCTGATCGCGCCGTCGTCGCCGACCAGGTCGAGTTCCAGCCGCATCCGGGTATCGGTCCAGCCCGCCTCTACCACCCCGACGGCGCCGGAGCGGAACCGCAGGGTCGCCGCGCCGTGGTCGTCCACCGGCCAGCTCAGGGCGTTGCCCGTGACGGCCTGCGCCTTTTCGATCGGCCCCAGCATCCATTGCAGCGCGTCGATGACATGGACCGCCTCATCCACGAAGCCGTCGTAGCGGGCGAGGGCGGGATCGGTCATCCAGCAGTCGAGGTCGAGCCAGTCGGCATAGCCGCCGTCGTGACAGAACATCATGCGCGCCGCGCTGATCCTCCCGAGACGACCGGCCGCGATCCAGTCGCGCGCCCGGTTGAGCGCCGGGATGGTGCGGAAGAAATACCCGGTCTGAAGCGTGAGGTCCGCGTCCTGTGCCTGTGCCGCGATGGCCCGTGCCGCCTCGGCGCTGCCCGCGAGAGGCTTTTCGGAAAAGACCGGGAGCCAAGCGGTGAGCGCCGCCGGAATGTCGTGGTCGTGATGGGCGGTTTCGCTGCACACGACAGCGCCCGCCACGTCCAGTTCTCCAAGCGCGCCGAGGTCGTCCAGCGGCGCGGCCCCGAGGTCGGCACACAGCCTGTCCCGGCGCACGGTGTCGCGGTCGTGGACATGGCTCACGCGCCAGCCGCGTTCGTCGATCCGGCGCAGGTGGTCGGGCAGGTGGACATGCGCACCCCCCAACAGAACGAGCTTTCGGTTCGTGGGGGTCATCCGGTCTCTCCCGTCGGTTGCGCCGAGGTCATGGCCAGTTCGCCCCGCAGGCGCGGCAGTGCCTCGGGGTAGGTCTCCTGCAACCACGCGACGATCTTTTCGCGGATCTCGCAGCGCAGATCCCAGGCCTGCGGCGAAGTGCGCGCGCTCATAAGCCCGCGCAACGCGATTGTGTCCTTGTCGGTATCCGTGACCTGGAGGTTCACGACCTTTCCGTCCCAGTGGGGCGAGTCGCGGATGATCTCTTCGAGCTTCGCGCGCACCTCGGTGACGGGCACGGTGTAATCGAGATACCAGTAGACCGAGCCGATGATCGACGCGCTCTCGCGGGTCCAGTTCTGGAACGGCTGCTCGATGAAGTAGCTCAGCGGCACCACCATGCGCCGCCAGTCCCAGATGCGGACCACCACGTATGTGGCGTAGATGTCCTCGATCCAGCCCCATTCGCCGTCGACGATCACCACGTCCTCCAGCCGTATCGGCTGCGTGATCGCGATCTGGATGCCGGCGATCAGGTTGGCCAGCACGGGACGCGCGGCGAGGCCGAGGATCAGCCCGGCGGCGCCCGCAGAGGCGAAGAGGCTGACCCCGTATTCCTGCACCGCCTCGAAGGTGAGCAGGACGGCGGAGGCCGTGACGATGACCAGCAGAATGATCGCCGCCCGCCTCAGCACCCGCACCTGCGTCACGAACTTGCGCGCGGCGAGGTTGTCGTCTGTGTCCATCCGGTGCTTGCGGACGGCGCGATCACTGAAATGGCGGGTGAGCAGGATGGCGGTCCAGCCGATCAGCACGATCAACAGGATCAGGAAAAGGTGGCCGAGCCATCCCTGCCACCGATAGGGCAGGTCGAGCCGTGGCACCGTGATCGCCAGCGCGGCGATGAGGAAGGCGAGCCGCGTGGGCCTGCGCGCCCGGCGCACGAGCGAGCCGAGAATCCCGCTGTTCGTGTCCGAGACGTGCCGCAGGGTGAAGAACACCGCGACATGGAGCAGGAGCGCCCCGGCGAGTGCCAGCGCCAGAACGACGACCGGCCCGATCCAGTCGGGCCAGGTCGCGACCGTGGCGCTCACGGTCTCGAGGATGCGCTCCAGCTCCTCCATCGGGTCAGGCGAACCAGATCACGAACCCGATCGTGCCGATGATGAGGACCCCGGACCAGAGGGTGCGGTCCTTCCAGAGCGGTTTTTCCCACTCGGTAAAGACCTTCTTGGACTCCGAGGCCGACCAGACGAGGTTCTTGGTATCCTCGCTCACGTCCTGCCGGGTCATCGCGGACAGCCCGAAGTGAACCGCGATGCCAATGAACATCATGATCGACGACATGACGGTATAGTGGATCTCGGGCAGGCCCCAGCTTTCCCAGATGCCCGTCACCTCCTTGAGAATGAACAGCGGGATGCCGATGACGAGGCCCACGACGATGGCCCAGAACGCCCCGGTGCCGTTCAGCCACGGCACGAACAGGCCGAGGATGTAGACCACGACGATGGTGGGGATGATGTAGGACAGGGAGGACTGGAAGTACTCGAACAGGCTCTCGAAACTCGCGATCGACGGCGCATAGACGGCACCGAAGACCATGACGATGCCGGTGACGACCCGGCCGAACCACACCTGCCGCTCCTCTTTGACCTTCCAGATCGGCTCGAGGAAGTCCTTGACCACGAGCGTGGAGGCCGAGTTCAGGGCCGAGTCGAGCGACGACATGATCGCGGCGATGAGCGCGGCCATGATGAGGCCACGGATGCCGATCGGCATGAGCTCGAACGCGAGCGTCGGGAAGGCGAGGTCGGGCGTCTCGAGCTCGGGATAGAGCTTGAGCGCGATGATGCCCGGCAGGATCATGAGAAACAGGTTGGGCAGCTTGAGCAGACCCGCGAAGAGCGCGCCGATCTGGCCTTCCTTGAGGTCCTTGGCGCCCAGTGTGCGCTGCACGACGAACTGGTTGATCGTCCAGTAGTAGAAGCCCAGGAGCACAACGCCCCAGAGCCCCGTCCACGGCAGGAAGTCGTTGTCCGCAGGCAGGATGAGATGCTGTTTCTCCTCCGGCACGTCGACGAAGAGTTCCTGCCAGCCGCCGATTTCGTTCAGGCCGAGCCAGAACAGGGCCGCCGCCGCGACGATGAGGAGGATCGCCTGCACGGTGTCGGTCACAACCACCGCCGAAAGGCCGCCGAGGATGGTGTAGATGCCCGCGACGAGCGCGAGCACGGCGACCGCCGTCCAGAGGTTGAGGTAGCCGGTGACGCTCGAGATCACGAGCCCGCCGGCATAGAGCGCGCCCGCCGTGTCGATGAACATGATCGCGAGGATCGTGAACAAGGAAAACGCCCGGCGGGACCGGACGTCGTAGCGTTCCTCGAGGAACATCGGGACAGTGGAAATCTTCGCCCGCAGGAAGGATGGCAGGATGAAGATCGCGAACAGGATCAGGACGAGCGTCGCGGTCCATTCGTAGTTGAAGATCGCGACGCCGTTGCCATAGGCCCCGCCCATGAGGCCGACGAAGCTCGACCCCGACATGTTGGAGGCGAAGAGCGAGAAGCCGATGAGATACCAGGGAAGAGATCGCCCGGCGAGGAAATAGCTTTCGGACCCCCCTTCGAGTTTGCGCGAGACGTAAACCCCGTGCGCGATGATACCGATGAAATAGACCGCCACGATCGCGTAGTCGATCCAGCTCAAACTGAACTGTGCGTTCTCCAAAACACGTACTCCTCCTGAAATGCCGGGCGCGGGGAGACAGCAACCCCGGGTGGGAAACCGCCACGCTGGCTCGTTGCGAAGTCTTGCCGCCGAACGCGCCACGCGGACCCGGTGTTTCGACGATTACGGGATTCTTTTCCGGGAACTGCCTTGGCCAAATCCTCGTTAACCCGCGCTCGCGCGGGCGCGCGGGGTCAGGTGCCTTGGCGCGGCACATTCCGGTCCGTGCGGCACGCGGGCAGGGACGGCTGCGGAACACCTGTCGCGCCGGGACGTTGGCGGCTCATGTTCTGCCGGAAACAGACGTAGCGCCGTGGCAACCGGACGAGGTCAAGCGAGTGTCGAGTGGAAAGCCCGGCCCGACCGCATCCTGCGGGCACTTGCCTCCTACGGTCTCGTGCTCGCGGTCGTCACCGGTGTGCCCTTGCTCGCCGCCCTCGCGGAACGGCAATGGGAACTCGTCGTCGTGCTCGCCGTGCCGAGCGTCCTGTGCGCCGCCCTGGGCCTCGTCGCGATGCGGCACTGGGTGCCCGACGACCTGCGCGGGATCGAGGCGGTCACGACGCTCGTGGGCCTGTTCGCCATCGGTGCGGTCATCCCGATTCCCGCCTTCATGGTCCTTGGCCTGAATGGGTGGGACGCGGTGTTCGAATCCGTCTCGGCCATCACGTCCACCGGGCTGACGGTCGCGACCGGTACGCCGGACTGGCCGTTCGCGGGCCACCTGCTGCGCGGCTGGCTCCAGTGGTCGGGCGGCTTCGCCATCGCCGTGGCGGGGGTCGCGCTGATCGTCGGCCCCGGCTCCACGGCAATGGCGATGGGGCGGGTCGGCATCGACCACCGCGACCTCCTGAGTTCGACACGCCAGCAGGCCCGGCAGCTCATGATCGTCTACGGCGCGTTGACGGCACTTGCGGTTGCGGTCCTCGTCCCGCTTCTTCCGGGATGGCGCGAGCCGGTGGCGATCGGACTTACCGCCGTCTCCACGGGGGGCTTCACCCCGCGTGCCGACAGTCTGGCGAGCTACGGGAGGCTCGCCCAGGTGGTGACGATGCTGATCTGCCTGTCCACCACCGTCTCGCTGATGTTCTACGTCCTGTGGCAGCGCAAGGGGCTGAAGGCCGCGCTGACCGGCACGAATGCGCGCGGCGTGCTGGCGGGCTTCACCGCCGGCCTCGTCGTGCTCACGGCGCTGTTCTTCATCAGCGCCGAAATGCCGCTCGAGGCGCTTGCCGACGTCCTGCTGAATTTCACCAGCGCGCTCACCACCGCGGGCTTCTCTGTCGCCGTCGTGACGGATGTCCCCGGCGTGGTCGCCTTCCTGCTCACCGCGATGATCGTGGGCGGCGGGGTCGGCTCCACCGCCGGGGGGATCAAGATCGACCGGGCGCTGAGCGTCGGCCGGATGATCGGCCTCACGCTCCTGCGGATGCGGACCCCGCCACGCGCCGTCACGCATCTCAAGGAAGAAGGACAGCCGGTGCGGCCCGAACGGATCGTCTCGCTCGTGGCCGTGGTCGCCTGCTACGGCATGACCGCGCTCGTCGCGTGGATCGTGTTCCTGATGTCAGGCGAGGCACCCCTGGGCGCGCTGTTCGACATCGTCTCGGCGCTGTCCACGGTGGGGCTGTCCTCCGGCGTGACCGGCCCCGACCTCGCCCCGCACCTAAAGATGGTGCTCACGGCGGCGATGTTCCTGGGACGCCTCGAATTCCTCGCGGTCATCGCCGCGCTTTCCCCCGCCACCTGGAGATAAGGAGACAGCCATGAGGATCGTCATCGTCGGCGCATCGCGCTTCGGGGTCGCCACCGCGGAGCAACTGATCGACACCGGGCACCAGGTGGTGCTCATCGACACAGACCGGGATAAGCTCGACGAGGTGGCCGAGGACCTCGACGTCGGCCTGCTGCACGGGGACGGATCGCTTCCGACCATCCAGCGCGAGGCATTCGGGGATCATGCCGACGCCCTGATCCTGCTCACCAACACCGACGACGTGAACATCATGGCCGCCGTTGTCGGCCGGTCGGTAGGCTTCGAACGGGTCGTGCCGCAAATCGTGCGCTCGGAACTGGTCGCCGTCTGCGAGGAACTGGGGCTCGAAGACCTCGTCACTCCGCACCAGACGCTCGCCCGGTCGCTTCTCAGGATGATCGAGGACCATTCCGACGCCGCCCTCGAACTGCGGTTCCGCGACGGTCTCACCGTGCGCGGCTACACCATCGGCCCAAGGCTCGCGGGCAAGAAGATCGGGGATCTCGACCTCCCCGACCGGTGCCGCGTCATGGGCGTCGCGGGCGACGACCGCGAGCGCCTGGGATACGAGGACACCGAGCTCGCCGAGGGCAACCGGCTCATCGTCGTGGCGGAGGACGAGATCATCGACGACGTGGACGCGATATTCGAGGCCGAAGGCTCCGCCGACCGGCCCGAACGGAAGGACGACTGAAGAAAAGTTGGAACCTGACGGCGGGGGGTCGCACTTGAGTCACTGTTAACTCACTGGATTGGGGGACCTCATGGCGGGATTTTCGCGCAGGGCCGTGCTCATGCAACTGGGTGCCTCGGGGCTTGCGGCCCTGACGCCGGGCGCCGCATTGGCCCAGAACCGTTACGCTGAACTCGACACACAGCCCTGGAGCTTCCTCGACGGGAACGAGGCGCGTTTCCTTGCCTCGATGGCGGATGTGCTGATCCCCGAGGACGACTTTCCAAGCGCATCGCAGGCGGGAGTCGTCGACTTCATCGACCTTCAGTTGGCCGGACCCTATGGACAGGGTGCCGGCCTTTTTCTTGAGGGCCCCTTCGGCGACGGCACGCCCGAACAGGGCTGGCAGGCCCCCCATACACCCGCCTCCCTGATCCGGACCGGCATCGCACGGCTCGAAAGCGGCGATACCCGGCTCGTCGATCTCGACGCGGGTGAGCGCGAGGAATTCGTCAAGCGGCTGTCGGAGGGCGAGAGCTTCGACCTTGGCGACGTGCCGGTGCAGACCTTGTTCGACGAGATCTGGGCGCTCGTGAAGGAGGGATATTTCTCCGATCCGATCTACGGCGGCAACAAGGGCTATGCCGGGTGGGAAATGGTCGGCTTCCCCGGCGCCCATGCCTACTACACCGACCACGTGGACAAGAACGCCCCGTTCCCCGCGCCGCCGCGCGGCATCGCCCACGCGCCGGGCACACGCCAGTCGGCGAACACGGCCCGGCCGCTCACGGCCCGCGCCGCGAACGCAACGCAAGAGGAGGGCTGAGCCTTGGTCACCGAACTTCCGAAAACCGATGTCGTGATCGTGGGTGCCGGCTGGACCGGGCTGGCCGCCGCCAAGGAACTGGCCGACGCGGGCCAGCGCTGCGTGGTGATCGAGCGCGGCGACTGGCGTCACGACGCGTCGAACTTCGGCGCGCCCGAAGAGCACGACGAGCTGAAATACGCGCGCCGCAAGGAGCACATGATCGACACGCCGATCAAGACGCTGTCGTTTCGCAACAATTCCGACCAGACCGCGCTTCCCATGCGCCGGCTGGGTTCGTTCCTGCCCGGCAAGGGGCTGGGCGGTGCCGGCATTCACTGGAACGGCCAGCTTTGGCGCCCGCTGCCCTCGGACCTCGAAATGCGCAGCCATTATACCGAGCGCTACGGCGAAGGCATCCTCGACGGCATGAACATCCAGGATTGGGGCATGACCTATGACGAGCTCGAGCCGCACCTGGATTTCTTCGACCGGGTCTGCGGCACCTCGGGCGTCGCGGGGAACCTGAACGGCGAGACGCAGGAGGGCGGCAACCCGTTCGAGGGGCCGCGCTCGGCGGACTACCCGAACCCGCCGATGAAGGCATCGCCCCCGCTCCAGGTCTTCCGCGATACGGCCGAGCAGATGGGCTACAACCCCTTTCACATGCCCTCGGCCAACGTGACGCGGGCCTACGAGAACGCTTATGGCGCGCAACTCCACCCCTGCACCTATTGCGGGTTCTGCGAACGCTTCGGCTGCGGCTACTTCGCCAAGGCCGACCCAATCATCTGCATCTACGACGTGGTGAAGGACCACGAGAACTTCGAGCTTCGGATGAACTCGCAGGTCCTTCGGGTCGAGAAATCGTCGGACGGCAAGACCGCGACCGGCGTGACATACATCGACGAGGACGGGCGCGAGGTGTTCCAGCCCGCCGATACCGTCTGCCTCAACGCCTACGCGCTCTGGAACGTCCACCTCATGCTGGTGAGCGGCCTGGGCACGCCCTACGATCCTCAGACGGGCGAGGGGACGGTGGGGCGCAACTACGCCTACCAGACCATCGCGGCCGCCGGCGTATTCTTCGACGACAACGTCTGGTCCAACCCCTTCATGGGGGCGGGCGCGCTCGGCATGACGATCGACGATTTCAACGGCGACAATTTCGATCATACCGACCTGGGCTTTGTCGGCGGGGGGTATATCAGCGCCAACCAGACCAACGGGCGCCCGATCAACTACCAGCCGACACCGCCCGACACCCCGTCCTGGGGTGCCGAGTGGAAACAGGCGGTGCGCGAGAACTACCTCCACCATGTCGGGATCGTCTGTCACGGAAGCTCGGTCGCCGTGCCGGGCAACTACCTCGACCTCGATCCGACCTACAAGGACGCCTACGGCCAGCCGCTCCTGCGGATGACCTTCGACTTCCCGGAAAACGACCGGAAGATGAGCGCCTACGTTCTGTCCAAGGCCGAGGAGATCGCGCGCAACATGGACCATGTCCGCGCGGTCAGCACGGTCAACCGGGCCGCTGAGGGCGAGAGCTATTCCGTCGTGCCCTACCAGACGACCCACAACACGGGCGGCGCGGTCATCGGCTCCGATCCAGCCACCAGCGTCGTCAATCGCTACGGCCAGATGTGGGATCACCACAACGTCTTCGTCTTTGGCGCGTGCCTGTTTCCCCAGAACCTCGGCTACAACCCGACCGGGCCGCTGATGGGGCTGGCCTACTGGACGCTCGATCACATGAAGAACGATTACCTGCAGAACCCGCGCCCGCTGATGGACGCCTGAAGGAGGCCCGACATGAAACTCGCCAGAACCGCCATTCTCGCCATCGCGTCCGCCGGCCTCGGCTCGGTCGCGGTGGTTCAGGCGCAGGACAGCGGCGCCGAAGCCCCCGAGATGAACGAGCTTGAGCGCCGCCTCGGCGTCGACAGCGTCCTGTTCAACGCCACGATCGAAGAGGAGCCGGACGACGACCTGCTCGAACTCGGGAGGCTCGTCGCGATGGGCAGCTCCGAGAACGGCGGCTCCGGCATGGCCTGCATCACCTGTCACGGCGTCGACGGGCAGGGCGATGGCTCCGGCGCCTTCCCGCGCCTCGACGGGCAGCCGGGCTGGTACATGTACAAGCAGCTTCAGGACTACGCGAGCGGCGACCGGCCCAACCGCGTCATGTCGGGTATCGCGCAACGGCTTACCGAGCGCGAACGCGAGGCGGTGTCGGCCTATTACGCGGCCATGGCAGCGGGAGATCTTGACCGGGCGCACGGCGACCTGGAGGGCACGCTCCTGCAGTGGGGCGGTCAACTCGCCGCGGTGGGCTCGGCCGAAAAGGGCATCCCCGCCTGCGTCAACTGCCACGGGCCGCAGGGCACCGGCCTTCCGCCCTCCGTGCCGTATCTCGCCGGGCAATACGCGGGCTACATGGAGCTTCAGCTGGAACTCTGGAAAGAGGGCACGCGTGACAACGACTCGATGGACGTGATGTCGACCATCGCGAACAAGATGACCGAAGAGGACATGCGCGCCGTGTCCGAATACTACGCGCGCGTGTCGAACCCGGCGGGCGAAGGAGCAGAGCCCGCAGGCGAGTACGACCTGCCCTCAGCGGAGTAAGTGGCGGTGAGCGCGACGCGAAGAACGGTCCGCCGCGCAGGCGCCGTCGGGGCGACGCTCGCCGGTCTGGCGCTCTGCGTCGCCGTGGCCGTCTGGGCGCTCGCCCGGCCCGACGCGGACCCGGTCACGGCCGCCATGACGCACGCGGTCTCTACCGTGCGCGAGGCGCTCGATCCGCTGCTTCCCGTCCGAACCGAACCCGATCCCGACTGGACGCGGCTCGCGCTCGAGGTGGCGGACGGCGACCCGCACCTCGGCAAGACGCTCATCGCGGAATATGGCTGCGGCGCCTGCCACACGATCCCCGGCATCCCTCGCGCCCACGGCAGCGTCGGCCCGGACCTCGCCGGACTTCGCGACCAGGCCTATATCGCAGGGGTCCTGCCGAACCGGCCCGGCGACCTCGTGAGATGGCTGGAAAACCCGCCCCGCCATTCCCCGGAAACGGCCATGCCCGACATGGGCGTGAGCGAAGCACAGGCCGAGCACATGGCCGCCTATCTCTACACGCTGGGGCGCGACTGACATGGACTCCACCCTCGGCATCTTCGGCAGTCAGGACACGTCGAACATCGCGGGCCACGGCGCGGGCGAGACGCTTTGGCTCACCGTCATCATGTCGGCGGCGGGCGTCGCGATATTCCTCCTCGTGATGGTGTTCATCGCGCTGGCCTGGCGCGGGCGCGGCGGCGGGCGCACATGGTGGATCGTCGGGGGCGGCGTTGTCTTTCCCGTGGTGGTGATCGGCGCGCTCTTCGTCTTCTCGACCTTCGTCCTGCAAAGCGTGGCCGGACCCCGCCCCCCGGCCCACGTGATCGAGGTGACCGGCAAGAAATTCTGGTGGAACGTGGTCTACGATCCCGAGGGCCGCGCCATCCGCGACGCGAACGAGGTGGTGCTGCCCCTGGGCGAGCCGGTGGAAATCCGGCTGAAAAGCTCCGACGTGATCCATTCCTTCTGGATCCCCTCCATCGCGGGCAAGATGGACATGATCCCGGGCCGGGTGAACACCCTCACCGTGACCGCCACGCGCGAGGGGCGCTTTCGCGGCCAGTGCGCCGAGTTCTGCGGGTTGGCCCATCCCCTCATGGCCTTCGAGGCGGTCGTCATTCCGCCCGAGGAATACGAGGCCTTCCTCGCCGACCTTGAAGGCGATGCGCGCGACGCCGTCACGCCGCAGGAACGGCGCGGCAAAGAGGTCTTCGAGACGTCCGGATGCATCGCCTGCCACCGGGTCGCGGGCATTTCCGACGCGCGGATCGGCCCCGACCTCACGCGCCTGGGCCAGCGCGCCGCCCTGGGCGCGGGGATGTGGGAGATGAACACCGGCAACCTCGCCGGCTGGATCGCGGATGTGGGTGACATGAAACCGGGGGCCGAGATGCCGTCCTACAACCAGTTGTCGGGCCCCGACCTGCGCGCCCTCGTCGCCTGGCTGGAGAGCCTGACATGAGCGTGACGGACACACCGACCGCCTATTCCGGCGCGCGCAAGGGCGAGGACAAGTCGTTCGAGGGCGTCTGGGACACGCCCCCGGGCATCCGCAAGCTGTCCTCGGTCAGTCACCGGGTCGTCGGGCGGCGGTTCATCTATACCGGCTTCGTCTTCTTCCTGATCGCGGGCGTGCTCGCGCTCATGGTGCGCACGCAGCTCATCGTGCCGGGCAACACCTTCCTCGATCTCGAGACCTACAACCAGGTCTTCACGATGCACGGGACGCTGATGATGTTCCTCTTCGCGATCCCGATCCTGGAGGGGTTCGCGGTCTACCTCATCCCCCTCATGCTGGGTGCGCGCGACCTGGTGTTTCCGCGTCTGGGGCAGTTCGGCTACTACTGCTACCTCTTCGGCGGCATCATCGTGCTGTCGTCCTTCCTGTTCGACGCGGCCCCCGACAGCGGGTGGTTCATGTACGTGCCGCTCACGACGCAGGCCCACACACCCGGCCTCTCGGCGGATTTCTGGCTGATCGGGATCACCTTCGCCGAGATCGCCTCGGTCACGGCGGCGGTCGAGTTGATCGTCGCGGTGCTCTGCGCGCGTGCGCCGGGGATGAGCCTCACGAAGATGCCGATCTTCGCGTGGTACATCCTCATCACCGCCTTCATGATCGCGATCGGGTTTCCGCCGCTCATCATCGGTTCGATCCTGCTGGAAGCCGAGCGGCTCATCGGGCTGCCGTTCTTCGATCCGATGCTGGGGGGCGATCCGCTCCTGTGGCAGCACCTCTTCTGGCTGTTCGGCCACCCGGAGGTCTATATCATCTTCCTGCCCGCCGCCGGGATGGTGGCGACGATGCTCCCCACCTTCGTGGGCAAGCCCCTGTTCGGCTACGGTTTCGCGGTGGCCGCGGTGGTGTCGATGGGCTTCATCAGCTTCGGCCTGTGGGCGCACCACATGTTCGCGACGGGCCTGCCGATCCTGTCGCTCTCGCTGTTTTCGGCCGCCTCGACGATGGTGGCGGTGCCCACGGCGATACAGGTGTTCTGCTTCATCGCGACACTCGCCTCGGGCAGACCGAAACTCACCACGCCGATGCTGTTCATCCTCGGTTTCCTGTCGATCTTCGTCTTGGGCGGCCTGACCGGCGTGATGCTGGCCTCCGTGCCGTTCAACTGGCAGGCGCATGACAGTTACTTCGTCGTCGCCCACCTGCACTACGTCCTGATCGGCGGCATGGTTTTCCCCCTCATCGGCGCGTTTTACTACTGGGCGCCGCATTTCACCGGGCGGATGATGTCGGAGCGGCTCGGGCGCTGGGTCTTCGGGCTGATGTTCGTGGGCTTCAACACGACCTTCCTGCTCATGCACCTGACCGGGATGCGCGGCATGCCCCGGCGTGTGGCCACCTATGCCGAAGGGCTGGGCTGGGACCGGCTCAACATGCTCAGTTCGATCGGGAGCTACATCCTCGCCGCCGGCATCGCGCTCTTCGTCTTCGACTTCTTCCGCAGCCGCCGCCACGGCCCGCCCGCGCCGCGCAATCCGTGGGGGGCAGGGACGCTGGAGTGGCTCTATCCGCCGGTCACGCCGGGCTTCAACTTCCACGCTATCCCGCAGGTGGAAAGCCGCGAACCGCTGTGGGACCAGCCCCGCCTGCTCGACCAGGAAGCACACGAGGTCGAGGGCGTGATGCGCGGCATCCGCGACGGGCGACGCGAGACGCTGGGCAGCGACCCGGTCAGCGGTGCGCCGCTTTACATCCTGCGCCTCCCCCATCCGACCTGGATCCCGATGATCGCCGCCGCCGGCCTCGCGATCCTGTTCGGCGCTACGCTCGCCTCGGCCTACTGGTTGTGTGCCGTCGG
This sequence comes from Maritimibacter sp., assembly GCA_964230745.1. Classification (GTDB taxonomy): domain Bacteria; phylum Pseudomonadota; class Alphaproteobacteria; order Rhodobacterales; family Rhodobacteraceae; genus Maritimibacter. The sequence goes on from CAXRHZ010000029.1 coordinate 45,734, forward strand.
CGCGGCCATCGCGCTCGTCGCCTTCACCCTGTGGGCGTGGGAGCCGTCCGACAGCGGCGTGACCCGCGACGCCGGGATGGGGCATGAGCTGCCGGTCAACCTGGTCGACCGCCGCGCGCACATGCACGTGGCGCTGGTGGGGACGATGCTGGTGCTCATGGCTCTCTTCGCCTCGCTGATCTTCGGGCTGCTCTACCTGTGGAACATCCGCCCCGAAGCGGCCGAGACACTCACCCGGCCCGCGCTCCTGCCCGCCGTCGCGGCGGTGGTGCTGGGGCTGGCCGTCGCGCTCTTCGGGCAGTTCACCCGGCGCGCCGCGGTGGCCGACCGGTTCGCCGGGGCGACCGTGCTGTCGCTCGTCACGGCCCTCGCCGCGCTTCTCTCCGTGGCCGTTCTGGGCCTGTCGCTCCTTCCCATCGACCCTTGGGAAAGCGCGCTCGGCGCGACGCTCTGGGCCATCGGGGGCTTCGTGGCTTTCCTTCTCATCGTCCTCGCCTACTGGGCGCTGTTCAACGCGGCCCGCCGCGTGTCGCGCCGGATGGGGCCGGGGCAATCGATGCCGGACTTCAACCTCGCCACCTTCGCGAAAGGGGTCGGGCTGATGGTCGTGGTGTCCGGCGCCTTTTTCATCGCGGGCGCGATGGGAGGTGTGGGATGAGCCCGCTCACCCGCCAGATCTTCGCCATCGCGCGCCCCGGCCTTGTCTGGGCCGTGCATTTCATCGCGATCTACGCGCTCATCTCCGCCGCCTGCGCCGCGCGGGCGCTCATCGGCCACCCGACGCTTCTCGTCGCCGGCGGCGTCGTGACCGCGATCTGCGCCGCGCTCTGCCTGTGGTCCGTGCTGGCACCCCCTTCCGGGGCGGAGCTGAAGGGGGCCGCGTTCTGGAGCGGCCTCATCTTCGCGCTCGCCATCCTCGCCAACGCATCCGCCCTGTTCCTTTTCCAAAGCTGTGGAGGCTGACATGACCGAGTATGTGCCGTTCTGCGGCGTTCCCCCGCTTCCCGCCGAGCTCTGGACGCGCTGGACGCTCGACCCGGTCCTCCTCGCAGGTCTTGCCGTGGCGCTCGGCGCGATCCTCTGGCGGACCGCGCCGGGGTCACGCCGGATGCCGCTCGCCGGCTGGGCGCTCGTGGCGATCGTGTTCGTGTCGCCGCTCTGCGCGGCCTCGATGGCGCTGTTTTCGGCCCGCGTCGCGCAGCACCTCCTGCTCACCCTCGTCGCGGCCCCGCTTCTCGCCCCGCTCGTCGGGCGCCGGACCCCGCCGCCCGCGCTCGCCGCCGCGCTCTTCGCCGGGCTCTTCTGGCTCTGGCACGTTCCCGGCCCCTACGCGCTTACGCTTCAGTCCGACCTCGCCTACTGGGCCATGCACCTGAGCCTCCTCGGCGCCGCCACGCTCCTCTGGGCAGCGCTCAACACCGCGGTCGCCACGGCCCCCTTCCAGGTCGTGCTCGCCGCCGCCGGCACCGGGGCGCAGATGACGCTGCTCGCGGTCCTGCTGATCTTCTCGACCCGGCTCTGGCACCCGTGGCACGAGCTCACCACCGCGCCCTACGGGATGAGCGCGCTCGGCGACCAGGCGCTCGCGGGCGGGTTCATGTGGGTGGCGGGGGGCCTGATTCTCACCTCCCTCGTCGCCGGACTCGCGCTGCGCCTGTTCGAAACATCCGGGCGCAGCGCCTCCTGACCCTGTCCTTTCGGATGGGATTCAGGGCCGATCCGGCGCGGAATCGTCCCAAAGTGCGAAAGACATTCGATCCGGCAACAATTGTTGCCGACGGCCCGGCGCCGGCTGCTGCACCCTGCCAGCAACTCGAGACGAAAGGAGCTGCAATGGCGCCGAACCTTCAGCAGGAACCGCTTCAGGTAGCAGAGATACGACACCGCATGACGAATGGATTCCAATTGATCCAGGCCTACACGCGGCAGCAACTGCGCAAATGCGAATCGCCGGAGGCCCGCGAACTCGTCAAACAGGTGCTGGGCCAGATTCAATCCGTCTCCAGCCTCCAGACGGCCCTGGCGGAGGCAGACCTCGGCAAATTCGGTGCGTTCCTCGACCAGATCGGGCCCCATTGGCAACAGCTTGGCGAAGGGCAGGGGGTGAAGGTCACCGTGACCCATGACATCCCGCGCCACCTCCCCGTCGACGCCGCCGAGAACTCGGCCCGCATCCTCATGGAGGCGGTCACCAATGCGCTCGAACATGCTTTCCCGGACGGCCGGGGCGGGCGCATCGACGTGGAGGCCAGGCTCGAAGGCGCGACCCGGTTCCACCTGAGCGTTTCGGACGACGGCGTGGGCCTGCGCAAGACGCCCGGCGACGGGCAGGGGACCGGTATCATCCTCGCGCTTGCCAGGGAGCTGGGCGGCGAAGCGGTCTGGATCCCGCGCGAGTCCGGCGGCTGCACGCTGAGCGTCACCTTTCCGGCACACGTTGATCATGGTATAACTTCGGCGAACGGACGGCACGCCAATGGGTAGGGTGGATGGAAAACGTATTTGCGCGGAAACTTCAGAACGCGGGACCGCTCGGGGCTGAAGACATGGCGCGGCTCGAAATGGTGATATCCGATCCTTTCGACCTCGCCCCGCGCGAAGACGTGATCCACCACGGCGCCGACCCGGAATACGTCCATCTCGTGATGCGCGGCATGGCTTGCCGGTACAAGATCCTGCCGGACGGGGGCCGTGCCATCGTTGCGCTCATGCTGCCCGGCGATATCTGCGACCTGCACGTCGCCATTCTCGGGCGCATGGATCACAGCATCGGAACGCTCACCGATTGCCAGCTCGTCAAGATCCCGCGCGAGACCATCGACGACCTTCTCCACAACTATCCCCGCATCCGGCATGCGCTGTTCTGGTCGACTCTGGTGGACGAAGCGATCCTGCGCGAATGGCTCGTGAACATGGGCCGCCGCCGGGCAGACCACCAGATGGCGCACCTGTTCTGCGAAATCCACGCCCGCCTGCAGGCCGTCGACGAGCTCCACGATTCCCTCATGCCGCTGACGCAGGAGGAGCTGGGCGATATCCTCGGCATCTCCGCGGTTCACGCACAGCGCGTGGTGGCCGGCCTGCGCCACCTCGGGCTCATCAACGTGCAGGACAGCCGCGTCTCGGTTCGCGATTTCGACGCGCTGAGCGCCTTTGCGGGGTTTGAAGCGGATTACCTGCACCTGGGCGAAACGGCGAACGGGAATGAGACCCGAACGAACGCATGACGCTGTTTTTCTTCGACATAAGCGACGGCGGTTACGCCACGCCGGATACGACCGGCACCGAACTGTGCGACCGGGACGAGGCGCGAAAGGCGGCTCTCGCCGTCCTCGCACCGATCGCGCAGGAGAACCTGCCCGACCGACTCGAATGTCCGGTCACGGTCACCGTCAGGGATGAAGAGAAACGCCCGATCTTTCACGCCTCCCTCACCCTGGTCGAAGACTGGATCGACTAGCGGGTCCGGAAAAAGGTCAGTAGGTGCCGGGCGGATCGCTGGCAGGGAAGGATTCGTCGGCCATCTCGTCCACCGCGTCCCACTGTCTCGGCGGAATACGCATCTCGGACGTCCCGGCGACACGCACATGGCCTTCACGCCCCGTCCGGGACCGCGTCAGGACCTTGCCGGCCAGAAGACCAAGTCCGACACCGATTGCAAATCTTAACATGGGTTCTCACTCCGTGATGAGTGCGGGTTTCGGCACAAGGCGGTAAGCGGTTTCATCAGCGAACGCTCCGGAAAAGACCCGATAACGCCGCCTTGCTTCGATGCACTGCGCATCGCCGCCGGACGCCTTGAGACCAACCATGGACACCGCCCGGATGTTCCGCGTTGCGCGCGCGCAGGCAAAGCGCCCGGTATCTTAACATAATCTCCATTATGCGCCTTGCTCGCCTAAAACGTGAGAGGAAAGCGCATGCTGGAAAATGTCTGGAAACCTTTGAGCCGTCGCCTCGGCTCCATCATCGCGGGCGGTATCATTACCGCGTTCGCGATCACCGATCCTACGCTTGCCGGATATATTGAGGCAAGCGTGATCTCGCTCACCGTCCTCGGGGCCGATCTCGTTCTTTCGGCCAACGAGCGCAAGCGGGGGCAGCGCTGATGGTGCTGCCTTTCCTTGCAGCTGCGGCCCCCTTGTTCGCGGCGGGGGCTAATGTGATCGGCGGCGCGATGGCGTCGTCCGCGCAACGCCACGCGAATGAAACCAACCTCAAGTCGGTTCGCGAAACCAACAGGTCCAACCGCCATAGCGTGTGGGCCACGAACAAGGCGAATAAAGAGATCGCCGCCAAAAACAACGCGATGGCCCTTGCCATTTACGAGGGCCAGCGTGCCGACCAAAAGTCGGCTATTCAGATTGCGGCGGAGGACGCCCGCAAGGCGGGCATCAATCCGCTTACCGCAATTCGAGGCGGGCACGCCTACCAAGGGCCGCAAGCGCCGGTCCTCACGTCTCCGACGATGCAGGCCGCGCTTGATAGCGCGCCGCAGATCACCGCGAACACGCATCTGGGAGAGGCTGTCGCCAATGCTGGCGCGACTCTTTATTCCGCGTTCGCCAATCAACCGGACCCGGAACGGGAGTATCTGGAGAAGGCCCTTCTTGCGCAGGAGTTGAACGACAGGCAAAGTGAAGCCCTGCCCGTGTGGCATCGGGATTGGGGTTTTTCCATCCCGTCGACAGTCCAAACGACCGGAGGCAACGGTGGTCAAAGCACTAGCGACTATTATTCTGATGTTCATCCTGATGGCTATACTGGGTATCGGGTCTTTGGGAATGATGTAGACCCGTCACCATCGGCCACCGATGCCGAAAGGCTCGGAGATCGCTACGGAGATTTTATTGAGGACATCGGAGGCTTCGGTGTTCTCTTTCAGGACATTTATCGGAACGTAGTGCCGAAGGGTGCTCCGTTGCGGGGGCAAGATAGTCCCGCAACCCCGCCCGCGCGCCCGCCTCGCGATCGCGCGGGAGAGATCATGCGCGGTGGTCGCGTGATCGAACCTCCAGACCCATGGATGTATCGCGGAAAAGCGCCGGGATGGCGCTGATGGCGTGTCGCAAGTGCTTGCGACGACGCCGCAAACTCGTGCGCGCCGTTAGGCGCGTCAAAAAGTCGCTCAACAGAAAGGGAAAGCGCAAATGAACCTTCAAGAAACCATCCGCACGAGCGAGGTAACATTCCCCTCGACCGTGCGCCCGGATAACAAGCGTGTGCTCACGTCCGGGCAGGCGGGAAAAATCCTCCCCATCGCCTACGTCCCGTTGCTCCGCGAGGATCGCGTGAGCCGCGGGGAAATGCGGGTCCGGTTCGAGCTTATGGAAACGGCCGAACGCCTTATGAACGCGGTCAACGTGTCGGTGTATGCGCACTTCGTGCCTTACCTCGCCTCGCCCCGGTTCAACGGCATGGACCAACTGAACCGGTCCTATAGGGGCGAGCCGGAAGTGGACGGTGGCTCGGTGGTGCCGTTCATCGACACGGTCAATTTTGACCGCGCCTCGCCATTCTGGTCCACGCTCGGCGTCCATTACGCTCAAGGCGAGGCAATCAACGCTTTCCCGCTCGAAGCGTATAACCTGATTGTCAACCATCGCCGCGAGGCGCGGTCGCCGCATCTCACGCAGCGCGACCTTGACGACGACACGCTGGCAACCGCGTTCTGGAAGCACACCAGCATGGCGCACATTGTGCCGGACTTCGATCAGGCGATGATCGACGGGGAGGTGCCTCTCAACATCATTGACAACGCTTTCCCTGTGAAGGGCATCGGCGTTCGGGCAAACTCTCTCGGCAATCAGGACGGAACGGACTTCTCTATGAGGGAATGGCCGGACGTGTCCCGGACCTATGACAACTCGTTCGCGACCAACACGGCCACCGGCGATGGTGATATTCGCATCGAAACCGACGCGTCCGGCTATCCGCTCGTGTTCGCGGAGATGCAGAACAACGGGCTGGTGGTCTCGTTGGCGAACATCGAACTTGCCAAGCAAACAGCCGCGTTCGCAAAGATGCGGTCGAAGTATCAGGGCGTGGACGATGATTTCCTCGTCGATCTTCTCATGGAAGGCATCCGTGTTCCGGAGGTCGCCATGTCGCAGCCCATCTTGCTCGACCGCAAAACGACGATCTTTGGGCAGAATCAGCGCTACGCTACGGACAGCGGCAACCTCGACGAAAGCGTCACCAACGGTGAAACGTGGGTTGACCTCCGCATGCGGACCCCGCGCATGAACACCGGTGGCGTGATCATGATCACAGCCGAAGTCGTGCCGGAACAGCTGTTCGAGCGGCAGAAGGATTACTATCTCGCCGCTGGCGCGGTCGCTGACTTCCCTTCGGCGCTGGCGGATTACCTCGACCCGGAAAAGGTCGCGGTCGTGACGAACGATCACTCGGACGTGTTGCATTCCACGCCGGAAGGCACGTTCGGCTATGCGCCTCTCAACCACGAGTGGAGGCGCGACCTCGTGAATGTCGGCGGCAAATACTACCGCCCGACGACTGACCCCGCGACGGACGAGGATCGCCAGAAGCTTTGGGCGAACGAGGCGGCGGACCCGGCGCTGGATGAAGATTGGTATCTCGCGACCACGCTGCATCAGAAGCCGTTCGTGGATACCGTCTCCGATCCCGTCGAGATCATGGCGCGCGGGCTGTTCACCATCATCGGCAACACGCAGTTCGGCAAGGGCCTGCAAGAGGCCACGGACGATTACGACACCATCATGGCGCAGGTCGATACCGACCGGATCACGCAGGAGGAATGACCATGAAGAAACACTACGCTATTGGCCAGGTCGCGCAGTTCGTCCATGTCGAACACGGTCAAGTGCTGGAGTTCGATCTTCTGACCACGAAGCGCGGTCGCACCGTCAAACTGACGTTCAACACGAACGATCAATTCGAGGTCTGGATGGCTACCGAACATATGCCCGAGGCCGTGTTGCTCGCGGCGGATCACGGGCTGTTTCAGGTGGAGTTCATGACCGAGCACAAGGCTCGTGTGCAGATCGTCGGGCCGACCATTGAGCACACGGACGAGGAAACGGGCGAGGTCACGCAAGTGCCGGATCCCGGCGCTTCGTGCTTCGTGAAGGGGCATGCGCCCTCCCACACCGTCCAGACGCGTGATCTGCCGAAGTTCACGAACATTGAGCCGCGAGTGCGGCGCAACTCGGACTTCGACCAGATGATGCAGATCGTCAAAATGAACAACATTGTGTTCGAGAAGCGGCTGGCGAAGGCCGAAGGGGAATTGGCGGCGGCCAAGACCCGCGAGGCGGCGCGGCTTGTGGAGCCTGACCCGGACCCGGCCCCTGCGCCGGAACCGGAGCCGGACCCGGCACCGGAGCCGGACCCGAAAGGGGGCGGCGATGAAGGTTGACCGCTCGCGGGTGATACAGCGCTTCCTTCGGCGCTGGTGGGCGGGGCTTAAAGCCCCGCCTGTCACCCTCCCCGGCCAAAAGCCCCCGGTGTTCCGCCTTCCGAAACATATGCAGGACGTTGCGCGGGGTTTGATCGATCACGAGGCGTTCAAGCTGGTCGATCACCACAACCGCGTGCGCATGGGTCAGAAGTATGACGGGTGCCACCCGGATTTGATCGCCTTCTACCGCAATTTTCAGGAGGAGTTGGATAGGCGGAAGTTCCCGTTCTATCCGTTCGAGTTCCTCCGAAGCGCGGCGGATCAGGAGCGGCTTTATCGTATGGGGCGCACCAAGGCGCGCGCCGGGCAAAGCCCCCACCAACATGGGCTGGCCGTGGATATGGTGAGTTCTCAGCGGTTTTGGGACTTGCGAGAGGCGGAGTGGGACATCATCGGCCTTATCGGCAAAGAGTGCGCCCGAAAGGCGGGCGTAGCTATCGAGTGGGGCGGCGATTGGGATTTCTATGACCCCGCCCACTGGCAACTCGCGGAATGGCGGCTCTGGGCCGCGTTCCGCGAGATCGAGCCGTATCCCACCGATACGCGCAAACACTCGCGAGACGCCTACAGGCGGCGTTTCCGCGAGTGGAAGAAGGCTCTCGCCTAGAGAGCCGTGGGGGGGGGGGGGGGGGGGGGGGCGGGGGGGGGGGGGGG